>JBJMHS010000043.1:0-14233 GCA_045807245.1 Actinomycetales bacterium | reverse complement strand
CCAGCGTCTCGGCGGTCGCGGGATCGGCCTCGAGGAGGACCGTCACTTGGTCACCCCGTTGAACAGACGCGTGTCGTCTATCCCGACACCGACAGTGGGGACCGCGTCGGCGCCGAGGAGTGCGAAGGTCATCGTGCCAGTGCGGGCGGCGTGGATGATCCGGCTGGCCTGGTCCTGGGTCACGGCCAGCGTGACCAGCGTGGTGACCGACGTGTTGTCGGACGCCACCTGCATGTCGCTGCCGGCGTTCTTGTTGTTGTCCGAGGACGGTTTCGTCGTGGTCGCGCCGACGGCGAGGACCGTGACGTCAGGAACGAGCACTCGGGTGGATCGGATGTACGGGTGCTGGTCCTGCAGGTGGTCACCGGACGGAACCGCACCAGAGCCGCGGAAGGTCAGCACGTTGAACGTGTCGAAGACGGCGATGTGCGACCCGACGCCGAGGAACGGGCCGACGTGGGACGGGTCGTCCAGTGCCACCGACACGGCCATCTTGCCCTCGGGAATGATCAGCCGACCCTCCGCGGCAGCGATGGTCCCGAACCGCGACTGCAGGACGAGCTCGCCGGGTTCCATGTCGGAGGTGGCGATCAGGTTCTCGTAGCTGCCGTCGACCGAGGTCAGAGCTCCTTCTGGGACGCCCTTGCTGGCGATGAGCTCCTTGACGATCAGGCCGTCGTCGATGGCCTTGCGGGCCGTAGTGCCGGCCGGCACCTCCTTGCGCACGACGTAGGCGCCGATCGCCTGCTGTCCCTCCAGTGCCCGGCGGTCCGCACCGCGGGTGTAGGCCAGCACTGCAACGGCGCCGATCGCCGCCAGGAGGAGGGCGGCCACTCCGGCCAGGATTCGCTTGCTCATCGTTTCCCCTTCGGGTCTTGCAGCGGGTGCTCGGTGTGGTCTGAGGTGTACTGCGGTTGAGCGGCGGTCACGCGCGTCACCCGATCAGCCGGACGACGGTGGCTCCACGCGGCGTCCCGCCACCGGCACCGCCCGCCGGAGCCAAGGCTTTGGTGAACCAGCCGTAGATGCAGGACTGTGACGACGTGCAGTACCTGATGCCGCTCGCGACAGACGTGACTCGGTCGCTGGGGAAGCTGTATCCGGTGAGATAGAACGCGGCAAAGCCGCTGATGTGGTAGCTCCCGTTGGACCCGGTCAGGCCGTTGGCATTGTCGAAGACCGGCACGAACACGGTCGTGCCGACCAGGGTTGGTAGCACCGTCTTGCAGTTGTTGGGGATCGAGTTCCCGGTGCTGTCGTTGATCCAGTTCTGGTCGTTGATCAGGGCATTGCAGGTGCCCGATCCCGTTGCCAGCCAACCGAACCCGCCGGGCAGGTCCGCGCCGGACGGGCCGGCGTGGCAGTGCGCGGCACCGGTGGTGTCGTGGAAGTAGATCGCGTGCTCGTAGGTCAGCGGGTACGGCGGATACGGCGGAGGAGGGGCGAAGTTCGTGCCGTTCGCGGTGTAGTTGTTCCATTCACACAACGACAAGGTGAGCGGCAGCGAAGCGGTCAGTGATCCCGGCGAGTCAAGGCCTGCCTGCGCGCAGGCGTACACGCGCGTCCCGGCGTACCCGCCGTTTCCAGCGAGGGCCCGAGCGAACCGCGGGGGCAACAGGGTTCCGCCACCGGTGGTCAATGTGGCCGTGCGCACGCGGACCCACTTGGTCGTCCCACCGGGGACCGCCGGGCACTGCGTGATCGCGGGCGTCGACTGGCCGGAGCACCCACCGATCGCCGCCCAGCCGGTGCCACACACCTCGACGACGGCACTTGCCCCGTCGGCGGAGTTCGCGTTCGCGTACGACGTGGCGCGCGTAATCGGGACGCAGGCGCCGGTCGAGCAGTTGAGAGCCGCATCCTGAGCGACCGCCAAAGCGGCCGCGTCGGCACCGTTCTGGAGCTGGCGACGCTCGGAGTAGAGGCTGCCGACGTCGACCGTCAATGCCGCCATGCCCAGGATGACGCCCAGGCCGAACAACATCGCGACGATCAGCGCCACCGCGCCCTCGTCCGAAGGGACCTCTCCTCTGACCCGGGCCAGTCGGCGCGGCCCGGCCTGTGCTAGCCGCCGCATCGGAACCTCGCGGTGCTCTGCAGGTTCATCGTGCCGTAGGACGGGCCGCCGATCATTGTGCTGATGGCGCCGAAGGGCGTGACGAAGTTGAACGTGTACGAGGCCCGGACCTCCGCGTAGGCGCCGACGGCGGCGTTGGCCGGGCAGCTGCTGAGCACGGTGGTCGTCGGGCCGGGCGTCATGCCGGGAGCGGCGGCGGTCACCCGGGCAGCGACACCGCTCTGCCCCAGTGCGGCCCAACGGGCGCCCTCGCGCGCGGCCTGGGTCAGGGTGATCTGCGCGTTCAACATCCGCCCGAAGTCGATGATGCCGAACACGATGAGCAGCAGGATCGGCAGGATCAGGGCGAACTCGACGGCGACGGCGCCCGAGTCGCGCCGGCCACCCCGAGGCTTCGACCTGGTCATCAGAGCGTCGGCGCCAGACCGGCGAAGAGGCCGACAACCACTTGGCCGAAAGTGAAAACGGTGCCCGCAATGAACACCGAGATCAGTGAGACGAGAATCGCGTACTCGGCTGCGGTCGCGCCGCACTCATCGCGCTTAACTGTCTGCTGCCAGCGACGGTTGTGGGAAGTCATGGTGTCCCCTAGTCAGTGACGGAGGTTCGGCGTGACGCGGTGGCCATCCACGAGGGACGGCCACCGCGACGTCCGTCAGATCGCGGCGGCCGCGGCGCCGAAGACGCCGTTGAGGGCACCGCCCAGCGCGGTGACCGAAAGGATGATCGCGACCGCGATCAGCGACACCATGAGGCCGTACTCGACGGCGGTTGCGCCGTCCTCGCCAGCCACGCGGTTGCGGAGTGCAATGAGTGCACGGGTCATGTGGAGCTCCTTGATGTCAGACGCCAGCCGGGTGGCCAGTCGTTCGAGGTGCCTCCACTGTCCGCGCGCCAGCTCCTCAGGGGCAGCGGGTGATCGGTCACAGCCGGACCTCGCTCGGCTGACGCCTGCATCGTCCGTTCGGACGATGTCGCGCCGACGACAGGAGTACGCGCGAGTCAGAACAGGACGGTCGCGAAGGTGCCGACCTGGTGGAACCCGACCCGCCGGTACGCCGCGAGCGCCGGCGCGTTGTAGGCGTTGACGTAGAGCGAGACGACGGGAGCGACATCCGCCCGGGTGGCGGCGCACACCGCGGCCATCGCCGGCGCCGCGAGGCCCAGGCCGCGCAGCCGCGGCGCGAGCCAGACGCCCTGTATCTGGGCGACCCGGTTCGTCACCGAGGCGAGGTCGGCCTTGAAGACCACCTCGGAGCCCTGGCCGTCCGGCTGCGGCTCGATCCGCACGAACGTCCGCCCCGACAGGACCAGCTGGGACACCGACGCCCGGTAGGACGCCCCGCCGTCCCGGCCGATCGGCGAGAACCCGATCTCCTCCTGGAACATCGCGGCCGACGCCGGCACGACCAGCTCGACCTCGGCCGGCACCGCGCGTCGTACCGAGGGGTCGGGCCGGACCTGCGGATCGCTCTCCAGCACGAGCAGCGGCTGGTCCGGGCGGATGTCGCGCGCCGGCCACCAGGGTCGCTCGAGCCGCTCCCACAGACCGAGGACGGCCTCGGCCGGACCCAGGATGGACGAGCAGCGCCGCCCGGCCCGGCGGGCCCGCACCGCGAAGGCGTCGAGGGCGGCCGGGGTCGCCTGCACCGGCACCAGGTTCGCCCCCGCCCAGCACAGCGACACGAGCTCGCCCTGCTCCGCATAGCCCCAGACCTCACCGACGGCGGCGGTGAAGGCACGCGGCTCGACCAGCCGGGAGGCGACGAAGGCGTTGGCCACGGGGTCCTGCGCGCACAGCGCCAGGGCTGCGGCGCGGTCATCGGGGCCGAGCAGCCGGGCCGTCGCGGTCGTCCGGAGCACGGGATAAGCCTGGCGCCTCGGCGCAGAGACGTCGAGCCCGGCGCGCTGCCTCAGCGGACCGTGACCGTCGGGGCCCCTTGGCCCTCGGCGGCCCCCATCGACTCGGCGATCCGCATCGCCTCCTCGATCAGGGTCTCCACGATCTGCGACTCCGGCACGGTCTTGATGACTTCACCCTTGACGAAGATCTGACCCTTGCCGTTGCCCGACGCGACGCCGAGGTCGGCCTCACGAGCCTCCCCCGGGCCGTTGACCACACAGCCCATGACGGCCACGCGCAGCGGCACCTCCAGACCCTCCAGACCGGCGGTCACCTGGTCGGCGAGGGTGTAGACGTCGACCTGGGCACGGCCGCAGGACGGGCAGGACACGATCTCGAGCTTGCGCGGGCGCAGGTTGAGCGACTGCAGGATCTGGATGCCGACCTTGACTTCCTCGACGGGAGGCGCGGAGAGCGAGACGCGGATCGTGTCGCCGATGCCCTTCGAGAGCAGCGCGCCGAAGGCGGTCGCGGACTTGATCGTGCCCTGGAAGGCGGGACCGGCCTCGGTGACGCCGAGGTGCAACGGCCAGTCGCCGCGTTCGGCCAGCAGCTCGTACGCGCGGACCATGACGACCGGGTCGTTGTGCTTGACCGAGATCTTGAAGTCGTGGAAGTCGTGCTCCTCGAACAGGGACGCCTCCCACAAGGCGGACTCCACGAGCGCTTCGGCGGTCGGCTTGCCGTACTTCTCGAGCACCCGCTTGTCGAGAGAGCCGGCGTTGACGCCGATCCGGATGGACACGCCAGCGTCGGAAGCCGCCCGCGCGATCTGCTTCACCTGGTCGTCGAACTGTCGGATGTTGCCGGGGTTGACTCGCACGGCGGCGCAGCCGGCGTCGATGGCCGCGTACACGTACTTGGGCTGGAAGTGGATGTCGGCGATCACCGGTATCTGGCTGTGCGAGGCGATCTGCGGCAAGGCATCCGCGTCGTCCTGCGTCGGGCACGCGACCCGGACGATGTCGCACCCGGTGGCGGTGAGCTCGGCGATCTGCTGCAGGGTCGCGTTGACGTCCGTGGTCGGGGTCGTGCACATCGACTGGACGCTGACGGGGGCGTCGCCGCCGACCTCGACCTTGCCGACCCGGATCTTGCGCGACGCACGGCGCGGGGCCAGCACGGGAGGGGGCGCCTCGGGCATACCGAGGGTGACCGGGACACCGGTCGACGCAGTGCTCATGGGTTCAGTATCCGCCTCGGGACAGACGTGCTCAGCCGAGGTTGATCGGGTTGACGATGTCCGCGTAGATGAGCAGGACCGACATCGCGATCAGCAGTGCGCTTGCGGCGTACGCGATGGGCAGCAGCCGAGCGACGTCCGTCGGGCCCGGGTCCGCGCGATGCCGCAGCCGGGCGACGGTACGGCGCGCGCCCTCCCAGAGCGCGCCCGCGACGTGTCCCCCGTCCAGCGGCAGCAACGGGATCATGTTGAAGATGAACAGGGCGATGTTCAGCGCGGCGATGACGCCGAGGAAGAAGACCAGCCAGCCGCGCAGGCCGTAGCCGCTGTCGGGCGCGTCGCTGGTGGCCGCTCCGGTGATCCGGCCGACGCCGACGATGCTGACCGGCCCGTTGGGGTCCCGCTCGCCGGAGCCGAATGCCGCCTGCGCGACACCCACCATCTTCTCCGGGATGCGCAGCACGACGCCGGCGGTGCCGCTGAGGCCCTGCCAGATCACACCGGGGACCGCGGTCACCGACTCGCGCTGCAGCTCCTGCGTCGGGGACACCCCGAGGAAGCCGATCCGCTCGGTGCGGACCGCTCCGCTCGCGGTTCGCTCCTCCCGGCCCTGCTCGTCGTACACCGGGCGGTCGGTGACGATCGGGGTGATCGACACGTTCAGCCGCTGGCCGCCGCGCTCGACGACCACGGGTACGGCGGTGCCGTCACTGAGCCGGATCTGGTCGTGCAAGGTGTCCCAGGACGAGATGGGCCGGCCGGCGTACGACACGATCCGGTCACCGGCCTTCAGCCCGGCCGCGGAGGCGGGCGCCTTCGGGTCGCTCGGGGCACACGTGGTCTGGTCGCTCGCCGATGCCGGCACGACGCAGTCGCTGACCACGCCGAGCTTCGTCGTCGCCGCAGGCATCCCGAGCACCGACGTCGTGATGGTGAGCAGCACGGCGGCGATGACCAGGTTCATGGTCGGGCCGCCCATCATGATGACGACCTTCTTGGGCACCGAGAGGCGGTAGAAGACGCGCGTCTCGTCACCCGGGCGCAGCTCCTCCATCGACTGGGCCCGCGCCTGGTCGGCCAGCACCGACAGGCGGCCGGTCGACGAGCGGCGGACGAACCGCGGGTCCTCGCCACGCTTGGGCGGGAACATGCCGATCATCCGGATGTAGCCCCCGAGCGGGATGGCCTTCACGCCGTACTCGGTCTCACCGCGCTGCCGCGACCACAGGGTCGGCCCGAAGCCGATCATGTACTGGGTCACCCGGACGCCGAACCGCTTGGCGGGGGCGAGGTGACCGACCTCGTGCAGCCCGATCGAGACGCCGATGCCGACGGCGAACGCCAGGACACCGAGGATGTAGAGCAGAACGGTCACCGGTCCATGGTCACACGAGTCATGAGGTCGTGCGGCCACCCATCCGGGTGGCGACCTGGTGCCGGGCCCACAGCTCCGCCGCTAGCACATCGTCGAGCGTGAGCTCCCCGCTCGGGGCCTGGTGCGCGGCCACCACCTCGGCCACGGTGTCCACGATGCCCAGGAAGGGCAGCCGGCCGTCGTGGAAGGCCTCCACGCACTCCTCGTTGGCCGCGTTGTACACCGCGGGATAGGTCCGCCCGGCCGTCCCCACGTCGCGGGCAAGCCGTACGGCGGGGAAGGTCGCGTCGTCAAGGGGCTCGAACTGCCACGTGGCGGCGCTCGACCAGTCACAGGCCGCAGCCGCGCCGGCCACCCGCTCCGGCCAGCCGAGGGCCAGCGAGATCGGCAGCCTCATGTCGGGCGGCGAGCACTGCGCGAGGGTGGACCCGTCGACGAACTCCACCATCGAGTGGACGACCGACTGGGGGTGGACGACGACGCTGATCCGGTCGAACGGGATGCCGAACAGCAGGTGCGCTTCGATCAGCTCCAGGCCCTTGTTGACCAGGGTCGCCGAGTTCGTCGTGATGACCCGCCCCATGTCCCAGGTCGGGTGGGCCAGCGCCTCCTGGGGCGTCACGTCGGCCAGTGACGCGCGGGACCGGCCGCGGAACGGGCCGCCGCTCGCGGTCAGGACCAGCCGCCGTACCTCGTCCGCTCCCCCACCGCGCAGGCACTGCGCCAGGGCGGAGTGCTCGGAGTCGACCGGCACGATCTGGCCCGGGGCGGCGGCCGCTGTGACGAGCGGGCCGCCGACGATGAGCGACTCCTTGTTGGCCAGCGCGAGCAGGCGGCCGGACTCGAGCGCGGCGAGCGTTGCGGCCAGGCCGATCGAGCCGGTGATGCCATTGAGGACGACGTCGCAGTCCGTCCGGGCCAGGTCCGACGCCGCGTCCGGGCCGGCCACGATCTGGGGCATCGTCGTCGCGCCGGCCTCCCGGAGCGCCTCCCGCAACGGAGCGTCGGCGTCCTCACGCGCGATGCCGACCACCGGTACGCCGAGCCGAACCGCTTGTGCGGCAAGGGCTTTCGGATCCGAGCCACCGGCGGCAAGCGCGACGACCTCGAACCGTTCTGGGGCTGCCAGCACGACGTCGACCGCCTGCCGGCCGACCGAGCCGGTGGAGCCGAGCAGGACGACTCGACGGCGCTCAGGCGGCTGCGGGCTCGGCACCCGCCGATTCTGACGCATCGGCACCGCGCGCCGTCTCGGGCCTTGCTTCCGGCTGCCGCCGGGCCAGTGTGTGGACGACGACGAACGCCCCGAGCACGAGCAGGACGTCACCCACGCTGAACACGTTGGCCAGCGGGAAGCCCTTGGGGACGTAGAACACGTCGCCCAGCCACCACAGCTTGGCGTGGTCCATGACCCCGGAGTTGACGAAGCGGTCACGGTCGACCGGCAGGCCGGCTGCCCGCAGGGCGGCCAGGCGAGCGGGCAGCGTGCCGCCGTTGAGCGCGATGGTCACGCCGTTGCACGCGCCGCCGAAGGCGACCAGCCAGGCACCCGGCACGCGCCAGTTCGCGACGAGGAACAGCGCGGCCAGCGCGTAGGTGCCGAGGTGGACCGCATCGCTCGCGGGCCCCAGGTCCAGGAAGCTGAACTGCACCACCTGGACGCCGAGCGCGACCCAGAGCAGCCAGGCCGCCTTCGGCCGGAAGGCCGCCAGGTCGGACCACCGGCCGCCGGTGAGCGGCGCGGTCAGGATCGCGACGAGGACCAGGGCGGCGATGAGCACGTCAGCGGTCCGTCCCGGACATGCCGACGGCCCGCAGGTACGGACGGCCCTCGGCGGACGGGCCCCCGAAGCGCGACGTGGAGAACCCCGGCACCTCGGCCGCACTCTGTGGCGTCGAGCCGAGGAGCGCGTCGCGCTGCAACCACCCGGTCATCAGGTCGCGGTCCATCGGCCGGCCCAGGTAGTAGCCCTGGGCGGCGTCACAGGACAGCTCGCGCAGGCGGTCGACCTGGATCGAGGCCTCGACCCCCTCGGCGACCACCGACAGGCCGAGGTTGTGGGCCAGCTCGATGATGGACCGGACCAGCACGTCGTCCCGGGCGACCAAGCACATGGACTGGACGAAGCTGCGGTCGACCTTCAGCTCGTCGAGGTCGAGGCGCTGCAGGTAGGCCAGGGAGGAGTAGCCGGTGCCGAAGTCGTCGACGGCGATCCGGACCCCCTCCTGGCGCAGCTCGTGCAGGATCTGGCCGGCGCGCCGCGGATCGCCGAGGATCATGCTCTCGGTCACCTCGACGGTGAGCAGGCCGGCCGGGATGCCGTGCCGCCGCAGGGCGGCGCTGACCCGCTCGGGCAGGCTCAGGTCGGCCAGCTGGCGGGCCGAGAGGTTGACCGAGACGGGGCAGCTCAGACCGAGCCGGTTCCACTCGGAGAGCGCGCTGAGGGTCTGCTCGAGCACCGCGTCGGTGACCTGGCCGATCAGGCCGGTGTTCTCGGCCAGGCCGATGAAGTCGGACGGCGGGATGTAGCCGCGCTCGGGGTGCTTCCACCGGGCCAGCGCCTCGGCACCGGTGACCCGGCCGTCCATGAGGCCGACCTGTGGCTGGAACGCGACGGAGAGCTGCCCGCGCTCGAGCGCCTCACGCAGGTCCGCGAGCAGCCCGAGCTCGGGTGTGACCGGCGTGGTGCTGTGGTCGTACAGGCACCAGCGGGCCCGGTCCTGTTTCGCCTCGTAGAGCGCGATGTCGGCGCGCTGCATGAGGGTGTTGACGTCGAGACCCTTCTCGGCCATCGCGATGCCGACGCTCGCCTGGATCGCCATCCGGGTGCCGCCGATCTGCAGCGGCCGGACGACGTCCGACAGCAGCGTCTCGGCGATCTCACCGGCACGGGAGGCGTCGACGCCGGACAGGGCGACGGCGAACTCGTCGCCACCGAGGCGAGCCACGCAGCCGAGCTCACCACCGAGGTGACCGATCCGACCGGCGACGGCTTGGATGACCCGGTCACCGACCTGGTGGCCCAGGGTGTCGTTGATGTCCTTGAAGTGGTCCAGGTCGATCATCAGGACGGCCACGGACTCACTGTCCTTGCGCTCGAACCGGGCCAGCATCCGTTCGGTCCGGCCGAAGAACAGGTTGCGGTTGCCGAGGCCGGTCAGCGCGTCGCGCATGGCCTGCGTCTGGCGCGCGGCGGCGAGCACTGCCGAGCGCCGTACCGCCAGCACGGGCATCGCGAGCAGCGGCAACATCCAGCCGCTCGTCTGGGCCAGGACGGCCGCGACGCCGGAGAGCCCGACGAGGACCGCGGAGGTCTCCATCTTGAACGCCAGGTCGTCGCGGAGCATCTCCATGACGGGCTGTCCACTGGCCAGGGCCACGACGATGGCCACCAGGCCGTTGTTCACGACCAGGAAGATCAGGCCGGCCAGCAGCGTCGGCACCAGCGCGCCGGCCTGGAACGGCGTGTACGGCGCGAGGAACGGCTGGCCGATCAAGGCGGCGAACACGAGCCGCGCGGCGGCGAGCGACAGGGCGTACTGGCCGAAGTTGAAGATCATCTTGATCGGGCTGCGCTTGGTGCGCAGGTCGTCCATCAGGACCGCGGCAGTGTGCGCACCGAGCAGGAGGTCGAACGGGCCGGTGGCCACCAGGGCCACGGCGAAGGTCGTGGACATCGTGACGTTCGAGGCCTCGTCGTCGCCGCGCGCGACCGGGATCGGTGCCAGCTCGCCGAGGATCAGCCCGATGACGAGGAACCATCCCTGCATGGGGACGCCCGACAGGAACGCGCGGACATCCAGGCCGTGCAGCGCGAGGATGGCGATGACCAGGCCGGCGCCCCCGACCGCCGCGACGTACAGGCTGAGCTTGGAGGGAACGGCCAGCACCCTGCGGGCGCTGGGCCCGGGATGCCCGGGGTTCAGACCCACTTGTAGCCGGGCGTGCGCAGCTGCGCGTCACGCTGGCCGTTGTCGGTGAGCAGGCTGAGCATGCGGCTCACCACCACTTCGATCCGGCGCCGAGCACGGCGGCCAGCGCGATGAGAGGCGCAACGCGGGCGGACCATTGGGTGGCCAGGGCCACCGACTTGGCAGTGTTCACGGACGTTCCCCTCCCGGACCCACCAGTAGGAGTCTGGTGTGCTGAGAGCAATGACAGCGCAACTCAGGGTGACGGCGCATCGGGATGCTGGACATCCGTCCGAACATCACTCCCGCGGTCTAGTCCGGCGTAGTCATTTGCGGTCGCAAACACACCCGGGTGGGCTAGACCCTGACCGCAACCCGACCGCCGCACGGGCCGCGTGCACGAATCGGCTCTCCCCTGCCCGGGCGGCATCCGGACGGGGAAGAGCCGATGAGCTGGGTAGATCCGAGGTTCGGTTCAGACCCACTTGTAGCCGGGCGTTGCCTGGCTCTTGGTGTCAGCCTGCATGCCGCTCACCACCACTTCGAACCGGCGCCGAGCACCGATACGAGGGCGACGACAGGGGCAACGCTGGCCGACCATCGCACCACAGTGGCGACAGTGGACGACTTCTTCATCGCAATCCCTCCCTAGCACCGATCACGCGACCGGTCGCTAGGAGCAATTAACGGCAGACACAGCGTCACTTGTTCGCTTCTTGCGTCACCTCTACACCAAAGGCCGCCGACGCGAGACCGGCAAATCGGGACGAGAGCGGGCAGGGACCAGGCGGATGACTACACCGTCCGGGTAACGGCCCGCAGGCCGTCACCGGCCGGTCACGGCTTGATGCCGACGTACTTGGTCTCGAGGTACTCCTCGATGCCCTCGGCGCCGCCCTCACGACCGAAGCCGGACGCCTTGACGCCACCGAAGGGTGCGGCCGGGTTGGACACGATGCCTTGGTTGATGCCGACCATGCCGGTGTCCAGCCCCTCGGCGACCTTCAGGGCGCGGGACAGGTCAGTGGTGAAGGCGTACGCGACCAGGCCGTACTCGGTGTCGTTGGCCAGCAGCAGCGCCTCGTCGTCGGAGGAGAATGTGGTCACCGGAGCGACCGGTCCGAAGATCTCCTCACCGAAGACTCGGGCCGTCGGCGGTACGTCGGTCAGCACCGTGGGTGCGTAGAACCAGCCGCGGTCACCGATCGCCTTGCCGCCCGTGGCCACCCGCCCGCCCGAGTCGATGGCGTCCTGGACCAGCTCGGAGACCTTGTCCCGGCTCTTCTCGTCGACGAGCGGCCCGACCTGGACGCCGTCCTCGGTGCCGCGGCCGACCTTCATCTGCGACATGCGCCCGGCCAGACGCTCGGCGAACTCGCCGGCGACCGACTCGTGGACCAGGAAGCGGTTGGCCGCCGTGCAGGCCTCGCCGACGTTGCGCATCTTCGCCAGCATCGCGCCGTCAACGGCGGCGTCCAGGTCGGCGTCGGAGAACACCAGGAAGGGCGCATTGCCACCGAGCTCCATGGACACGCGCAACAGCTGCTCGGCGGACTGCTCGACCAGGCGCCGGCCGACCTCCGTCGACCCGGTGAAGGTCAGCTTGCGCAGCCGTGAGTCGCGGATGAGTGGCTCCATGACGTCGCCGGTGTGCTTGGTCGTGATGACGTTCAGCACGCCGTCCGGCAGACCGGCCTCACCCAGGATCGCCGCTAGCGAGAGCATCGTGAGCGGCGTCTGGCTGGCCGGCTTGACCACCATCGTGCATCCGGCGGCGACCGCGGGACCGATCTTGCGGGTCCCCATGGCGAGGGGGAAGTTCCAGGGCGTGATCATCAGGCACGGCCCGACCGGCGACTTCATGGTCACCAGGCGCGTCTTGCCGTCCGGCGAGGTCTGGAAGCGACCGCCGATCCGGACGGACTCCTCGGAGAACCAGCGGAAGAACTCGGCGCCGTACGCGATCTCGGCGCGGGACTCGGCCAACGGCTTGCCCATCTCCAGGGTCATCACCGTGGCCAGGTCCTCCGAGCGCGCGGTGATCAGCTCGAAGGCGCGCCGGAGGATCTCCCCGCGCTCGCGGGGAGGGACGGCGGCCCAGGCTTCCTGGTGAGCGACCGCTGAGTCGAGGGCCGCCTTGCCGTCGGCCACCGTGGCGTCGGCGACCTCGGCGATGACCTCGCCGGTGGACGGGTCGTCGACGGGGAGCGTGGACCCGGCCGATCCCGGGCGCCATTGGCCGCCGACGAGCAGGCCGGTCGGAACGCGCGCGACGAGATCAGCTTCGTGATCGGTCAGCACAGAGGCGGCAGTCACAAGGATTCCTCCTGGAACGAAGATGCCGATATCGCTTGTTGCAGCAGCCTTCGACGACGACATCCGTACGAACGCGCCTTGTTGAGTGGTGAGATCGCCAGGACGGGGCTCGTCGGGCCGACGGTTAGACAGTACCGTGAACACATGACCGAGACCACGCCAGCCTCCCCTGTCCAGCCCGCTCAGCTGTCCGACCGAATCGGCGGTCCGGACCTGCCTCAGGAGCGGCGGCTGGTCACCGAGATCCCGGGGCCGCGCTCGTTGGCGATCCACGAGCGTCGGGTCGCGGCGGTGGCCAAGGGCGTCGGCAGCACACTGCCGGTCTACATCGAGAAGGCGGGCGGCGGGGTGCTGGTCGATGTCGACGGGAACTCGTTGATCGACCTCGGCGCCGGCATCGCCGTCGTCAACGCCGGCAACGCGAACCCGAGGGTCGCCGCCGCCGTCCAGGAGCAGGTCGCCGCGTTCACGCACACCTGTTTCATGGTCACGCCCTACGACGGGTACGTCGCGGTGTGCGAGGCGCTCAACCGGATGACCCCGGGCGGCCACGAGAAGCGGTCCGCGCTGTTCAACTCCGGTGCGGAGGCCGTGGAGAACGCCGTGAAGGTGGCCCGGCTCGCGACCGGTCGCGACGCCGTCGTCGTGTTCGACCACGCGTACCACGGACGCACCAACCTGACGATGGCCATGACGGCGAAGTCGATGCCGTACAAGCACGGGTTCGGGCCGTTCGCGGGCGAGGTCTACCGGGCACCGCTCTCGTACCCGTTCCGTGAGCCGGCCGTCATCTCCGGGTCGGCGGCCGCCGCCCGGGCGATCGACGTCATCGAGAAGCAGGTGGGCGCGGACGCCGTCGCCTGCGTGGTGATCGAGCCCATCCAGGGCGAGGGCGGGTTCGTCGTTCCGGCTCCCGGGTTCCTCACCGCGCTGTCCGAGTGGTGTCGGGCCAACGGTGTGGTGTTCGTGGCCGACGAGATCCAGACCGGGTTCGGCCGGACCGGCGCGATGTTCGCGTGCGAGCACGAGGGTGTCGTGCCGGACCTGATCACGACGGCGAAGGGCATCGCGGGCGGGCTGCCGCTCGCGGCGCTGACCGGACGGGCCGAGATGATGGACGCGGTCCACGCCGGCGGCCTCGGTGGCACGTACGGCGGCAACCCGGTCGCGTGTGCCGCTGCCCTTGCCTCGATCGACGTCATGACGACCGACGACCTGCCGGGTCGTGCGAAGAACATCGAGTCGATCATGATCCCGCGGCTCACCGAGCTGGCCGAACAGTTCGCCCAGATCGGTGACGTGCGCGGCCGGGGCGCGATGCTCGCGATCGAGATCGTGCAGCCCGGCACGCGGACGCCGGATGCTGGTGAGGCCGGCCGGATCTCCTCGGCCTGCCACCAGCGCGGGGTGCTGACGTTGACGTGCGGCACCTACGGCAACGTGCTGCGCTTCCTGCCACCGCTGGTG
>JBJMHS010000042.1:0-6416 GCA_045807245.1 Actinomycetales bacterium | reverse complement strand
GTCTAGCGTCGCGTACGACCTCCGGGTTCTGCCTGACGGGTGCATGGACCTGATCGGCGACGACGTCGTGGGCTCGCTCACCACAGTCTTGGTGGGACACCTGCAGCCAGGTGAGGTGACCCGCGGCGTGCGCTTCCACCCGGGCGGCTTCCCTGCTCTGTTCGGAGTCCCGGCGTCCGAACTCGTCAACCAGCGGGTACCCATCAGCGACGTACGCCGCGACTACCGCTCCCTGCTCGAACTCAGCCGAGAAGCAAACTTCCCCGACCCGCTCGCCGGCGCGGCGTACCGGGCCTGGAACGTCCGGACACTGGCGCGCGAGGTGGGCTACAGCGACCGTCAGCTGCGCCGCCGGGTGGTCACGGCCACCGGCCACTCCCCCAAGCGGCTGATGCGCATCGGGCGGATGCAGCGGGTGCTCAGCGCCTGGCGTGGTGAGAGTTGGGCTCGGGCGGCGGTCGAGCATGGCTATTTCGACGAGGCCCATCTCGCGAACGATGTCTCGGATCTCGCCGGCGCCACGCCGCGCCAGCTGCTCGGATGACCGTTCCTTCCAAGACGCCGGCTCGTCCCCGGTGACAGGTTGCTGGGATGAAGATCGAGTTCATCGCCAGCATCGCCGTTATCTCGCCCGATCCGGAGGCCAGCGCCCGGTTGTACGTCGATGTCCTCGGCCTGCCGCTCGAGGCCAGCGAGGGTGACGACTACCGGCACTCCGAAAGCGTCCGAGGGAGCCGCCACTTCGGGGTGTGGCCTCTCCACCAGGCAGCCGAGGCGTGCTTCGGCGCCGCGGAGTGGCCCGCCGGCCGCCGCGTCCCCCAGGCGAGCATCGAATTCGAGGTGAACGACGAGGCGGCGGTGTCCACTGCGGCAAGCGAGCTCACCGACGCGGGATTCGACCTGCTCCACCAGGCACGCACCGAGCCGTGGGGTCAGACCGTCGCACGGCTTCAGTCGCTGGAAGGCCTGGTCGTCGGCATCTCCTTTGCCCCTTGGCTGCACTGACCGCACCGCAGGTGAGTCAGTGGATCGCGGAGAGCCGGTCGAGGTACTCGTCCCGTGTTGCCACCCTGGAAAGATTGAGGCCCTATTGCCGGAACCGGCGAGAGGACCTCTGACCTGCTGAAATGCGTTGTAGCGGGGGCAGGATTTGAACCTGCGACCTCTGGGTTATGAGCCCAGCGAGCTACCGAGCTGCTCCACCCCGCGTCGGGTGGTCCTGTCAGCGGGCGCGCCGACCGGACTCAGCCAGGTTACGTGGCTGAGTCCGGTCCGGGCAAATCACCTCGACCGGCCGACTCAAGCGGCCACCGGCGTGGCAGCGGGAGAGCTAGCAGCCGCAGCCCGAGCCAGCCGACGTCGGCCACCCACGCGATGGCCCAGGAACACCAGCCCGTTCCCGACCGCGAAGATCGTGGCCGTCACCACGCCGTACGAGAGCGGGAAGTGACCGACCTCGAAGGCGGGGTTCGCCTCATGGTTCAGCGACGAGAGCATCAGGTAGATGCCCTGGAAGGTGAACGCCCACGAGTACACCGCGACGTACGCGACGACCGCTGACGTCCGGCTCCGGAGCAGGAACCCGAGCGGAAACGCGGTCAGGATCGTCACGACGGCGATCATCGCGCCGCACCCGCCCGCGTGACGTCCGCACCGGAGCCGGACGCGCCGGCCGCACCGACAGCCGGCTTGCGCAGGACCAACGCCAGCGCGACGACGGTCAGGACGACCCCGATGCCGGTGAGCGCGACCCACCCGGCCGGCACACCGGACACGAAGAACGCCGGCAGGCTGAGCAGCAGTGACACGATCCGGGTGCCGGCGACCGCGCGTACCGCGACCCGGGAGCCCGACCGCCAGGCGATGACGACGCCGACCAGCGTGACCAACCCGAGCAGCGCGCTGAAGATGGTGACTCCGGCCGGCGGTCCGTCCTGACCAGGCTCGAGCTGCTGCCCGAGTGTGCCGAGGCTTGCGATATCTGCCGCGCCGAGGATGGCGGCGAGGACGAGACCGATCTTGTTGGTGAGCGAAACCGAGCTCTTCATCATGACTCCCTTGCAGGGCGGGTGGTTCGGATGTCGCCGACTCTTCGCGTCCCGGCACCGCCCGGCATCGGGCCACACTCCCCTTGCTCCGGGATTCTGCCCGGGAAGGCACCCGGGCGTCCTGGGGTTCTGCCCCTACCCGCGCCCACGCCCCGCAGGGGATCATCGACCACGTGAGCAGCGCGCCCGCCGGAGACGCCGACGACACAGCACCCATCAAGGTGCTCCTGGTCGACGACCACCCGGTCGTACGGCGGGGGCTCGCCGCGCTGCTCTCGACCCTTCCCGGCATCGACGTCGTCGGTGAGGCCGGCAACGGCAGCGAAGCCGTCAAGGAGGCCCAGCTCACCCACCCGGACGTCGTCGTCATGGACGTCCAGATGCCCGAGCTCGACGGTGTCGAGGCGACCAAGGCCCTCCGCACCGCCGTGCCCTCCGCCGCCGTCCTCGTCCTCACCATGTTCGAGGACGCGCAGTCGGTCGTCATGGCTCTGCGCGCGGGCGCCAAGGGCTACCTGCTCAAGGGCGCCGACCAGGACGAGATCGTCCGCGCCATCCGCGCCGTCGCGGCAGGCGACACTGTGTTGGGCAGACCCGTTGCGGCGCAGCTGGTCGACCGCCTGCACGGTGACGGTACGGCGACCACCCACCCCGCGCCGTTCCCTGACCTCACCCGACGCGAGACCGAGATCCTCGACCGGATCGCCGCCGGTCTCAGCAACTCCGACATCGCCGCCTCGCTCGGCCTGGCCGCGAAGACGGTGAGCAACCACATCTCCGCGATCTTCGCCAAGCTCCGCGTGGCCAGCCGGTCCGAGGCCATCGTGGCGGCGCGCGAAGCCGGGCTGGGCCGGCGCTGACGTCATGACCCGCCGCGCCACGCTTGCGACGTACGGGCTGCTGGGCGCGCTCGCCGTCGTCGGCACCGTCGGGATGTGGCTCTCCGACAGCGACGTCGAGACCCGCGCACTGCTCATCTTCGTCGTCGACGGCCTCGCGTTGGCCGTCGCCGGCGCCGTCCTCGCGCAGCGGTCGCCGGCTCATTCGAGCGGATATGCCCTGCTCGCGGCGGGCTTCCTGCTCCTGGCCGGTGCCGCACTCGACACCTTCGGTGTCGGCGGGGCCGACCAGATCGGCGTCGCCGGCTTTGTGATCCCGCTACCCGTTGCGGTGCTTGCGTTTCCAGCCCGTGACATCCGCACAGCGACGTTCCGCGCGGCCGCCGCCGTCTGTCTGGCCTCGGGCATCGCCCTGCTCGCCACCTTCCACCAGCCCAATGCCGTCGCCTCGTTCGCCGCCGTGCTCGGCGTCGTCGTCGCCTGCGACGTCTGGTGGCGCACCGAGCGCAGCACCGGCGACCTGCGGCGGAGCCTCCTCTGGCTCGCATACGGCGGCGGAGTCACCGCGGTCGTCGGCGGTCACGTGATCTTTCTGGTCGACGGCGGCGAGGGCCGGACCATCGACACTCTCGCCCTCGTGGCTGCCCTGGTGATCTCGCTCGTCGTACCGGTCACGATCACGGTCGGCGCGGTCAACCCGCGGCTGCGCGACATCCGCGCCCTGATCAGCCAGACCGTGCTCTACATCGTGATGGCCGAGCTGGCCCTCGCGGTCTACATCGGCGGGCTGTCTGCGGCGCGCTACTACGGCAGGGAGATGACCCCGCAGGCCTCCGGGCTGCTCGTCATCGCGATCGCGCTCGGCTTCCACCCCGTCTCCAAGATCGTGCGCCAGCTGCTTGACGAGCTGCTGTTCGGCGGCAGCGCCGATCCCGTCGCGACCATGTCCGCGTTCGGCGCCCGCTTGCAGGCCGACACCGACCCGCAGGCCTGGGCCGAGTCGCTGCGCTCGGCGCTCAGCCTGCCCCGCGTGGAGATCTGGCAGGGCGGGGTGGCGCTGGCGATCATCGGCGAACCGGTCGAGCTGTCTGCCCGCACCCCGCTCCTCGTCGGCGACGAGGAGGTCGGTGCCCTCGTGGTCGGGCTGCCCGGCGACGCCATCACCTTGCCGGCCGCGACCCGCGGTGTGATCAACCTGGTCGCCGCGCCGCTCGCCCGGGCCATGCAGGCGGTTCAGCTGGCCGACCAGCTGCAGGAGTCTCGCGGCCAGGTCGTCGCCGCGCTCGAGGAGGAGCGGCGGCGGATCCGGCGCGACCTGCACGACGGGCTGGGCCCGGTGCTGGCCGGCGTGGGTTACAGCGCCGATGCCGCCTACAACCTCGTGCCGACGGACCCCGTTGCGGCACAAGCACTCTTGGTCGCGCTTCGGGCCGACGCGGCGTCGGCCATCGCGGATATCCGACGGATCGTCGTCGGCCTGCGGCCACCGGCTCTCGACGAGCTCGGCCTCTTGGGCGCCGTCCGTCAGCAGACGGCCCGGCTGTACGGCGAGGGTGGCCGAGCGCTCGCCGTACGCGTCACCGAGGCCGAGCCGCTGCCCACCCTGCCGGCCGCAGTCGAGGTCGCGGCGTACCGGATCGCGGTCGAGGCCGTCACCAACGCCTCGCGTCACTCGCAGGCCAACGCGGTGCACGCCGACTTCCACCTGCGTGAGGGCAGTCTCGTCGTCACGGTCGAAGACGACGGCGGTCGCATCAACGGCTCGGTGACGACCCATCGTTGGCGGCCCGGGGTCGGACTGTCATCGATGCGCGAACGCTGCGAACAGCTCGGCGGCTCCCTGGACGCCGGTCCGACCGACACCGGCGGCCGCGTCCGCGCCACCCTTCCTGTGTGAGCCGGCGTTTTGCCGAGTTTGTGCCATCTCGACGTGCAACCGACGGCTCGACCAGATAGACCTGAGGTATGACCGACGTTCGGTCGCTGATCCTGTCCGCGATCCCCGCGTTCACGGCCACCGTCTCTCACGTGCCGGAGGACGCCTGGGCCAACCCGACGCCCTGCGATGCCTGGACAGTCCGTGACGTCGTGAACCACATGACCAGCGAGCACCTCTGGGCGCCCCGGCTGCTCAAGGGCGAGTCCATCGACGACGTCGGCGACGCGTACGAGGGAGATGTCCTCGGCGAGGACCCGCCCGGCGCATGGCGGGCGGCCGCCCGGCTGTCGGCCGAGGCCTGGGCCTACGCGGACCCCACGGCCAAGGTGCATCTGTCCTCGGGGCCGGCCACGGTCGCGTCGTACGGCGAGGAGATGCTGCTCGACCTGGCGGTCCACCGCTGGGACGTGCAGCGCGGAGCCGACATCGGCGAGGGACTGGACGGCGCTGTCGTCCAGTACCTGATGGACCGCTATTCGGACCGGTTCGCGCAGTACTCGGGCTCGTCGTACTTCAAGGCCCCGGTGCCCACCGACTCCGAGTACGCCCATGACCAGCTGATCGCGCGGACCGGTCGCGACCCCTTCTGGCGCTCCCCCGCTCGCTAGTCGCTGTGCAACGTCAGCCGGACGGCGACGGGGTGGCGGTTGCTGACGCCGTCGGGCTCGCCGTCTTGCCCCCCTTCGCGGCCTCCGCCTCGATCTTGGCCTCCGCCGTGATGGCCTGCCTGACCGCGTCGGCCAGCTGCTTCTGCGCGGTGCCGTAGGCCGTGAAGTCACCTGCCGCCAAAGCCTTCTGGCTCGCCGCGATGGCTGCCTGCGCCGCCGCCAGCGCGTCCTTGAGGTCCTGCGCGGCCGTGGTCGTGGGCGTCTGACCGCCACCGGTGCCGCCCGTACCACCCGTTCCGGTACCGCCGGTGCCGCCGTTGTTCTGCCCGGCATCGCCGGCATTGGCGCCGGAGTTGCCGCCGAACACCTGGTCGAGGGCCGCATCCAGCGTCGGCGCGAAGCCGATGTTGTCGCCGAAGGCCGCGAACACGTACTGCAGCAACGGGTACGACGTCTCGCCGGTCGCGCGCACATACACCGGCTGGACGTACAGCAGGCCGCCACCGACGGGCAACGTCAGCAGGTTGCCGGACTCGACCTTCGAGCCGCCCTGGTTCAACAGCCGCAACGTGTTCTGCGCCGCGTTCGTGTTGAAGTTGTTCTGCACCTGCCCGGGTCCGGACACGACGGTGTCCGAGGGCAGCTCGAGCATTCGTATCTGTCCGTACCCGGGTGCCACCTTGCCCGCGGTCGTACCGGCACTGGCATCAGCGGCAAGGTAGGCCGTCAGCACCGACCGGGTACCCGAGCCGGCCGGGATGTACGTCGAGGTCAGCGAGAACGCCGGCTGGTCCTGCCCCGGCATCTTCAGCGTCAGGTAGTACGGCGGCTGAGTGCTGCCGTCCGTCTCGGTCGGGTCCGGCGGAACGGTCCAGAAACCCTGACCGCCGTAGAACGACGCCGGGTCCGTGACGTGGTACTTCGCCAGCATGTTGCGCTGCACCTTGAACAGGTCCTCGGGGTAGCGCAGGTGCGCCATCAG
>JBJMHS010000041.1:0-47013 GCA_045807245.1 Actinomycetales bacterium | reverse complement strand
GGTCGTCGCGCTGTCCGGCCCGAACCCTCTGCCCGGCCACGCACCGGCGCACATGCCGACGGCCGACCTCCTGCTGATCGCCGAGCAGCCGGCGGTCGGGCTGGGCGCGAGCCTGGCCGGGCTCACCGAGATCGACCCGGGCGACTCCCTGTCCGGCGCGCTGCTGGACGGCGGTCCGCAGGCGAAGGTGTACGCCGCGGGACACCCGGCGCCGCTGTGGTGCGTCCCGGCGGAGTCCGACCGCGCGGCGTACGTCGGCGAGGCTCACGGCGACTGGCTCTGGATGGTGATGTGGCCGGCGAGCGCCGGGGCGATGGTCCTGGAGGGGCTGCGGCTGATCGACGTGCGTGACCCGGGTCATCCGCTCGACGTACCCACAGGCGCCCCGAGCCCGCACCTGACCTGACCGCGCTGCGGCCTAGGCTGGCCGCCGTGCGTATCGACCTGCACGCCCACTCCTCGGCGTCCGACGGGACGGACGCGCCGGCTCAGCTGGTCGAGGCGGCGGCCGTGTCCGGCATCGACGTCGTCGCCATCACCGACCACGACACGACGGCGGGTTGGCAGGAGGCGGCCGAGGCGGCTCGGGCGTACGGCGTCGGTCTGGTCCGGGGGATGGAGATCTCCTGCGCGGTGAACGGGATCAGCGTCCATCTCCTGAGCTACCTGCACGACCCGGCCCATCCGCTCCTGGCCGCCGAGGTCGAGGAGGCACGGGCCAGCCGCGAGCATCGGGCCCAGCACATGGTGGAGCTGCTGTCCGAGGACTACGACATCAGCTGGGCCGACGTGATGGCGCACGCGCGGCCGGGAGCCAGCCTGGGCCGGCCGCACATGGCGGATGCGTTGGTACGCAAGGGAATCGTGAGCAACCGGGACGAGGCGTTCGCGGACATCCTGTCGTCGCACGGGCGGTACTACGTCGGCCACTACGCCATCGACGCCCGGCGCGCCGTGCAGCTGGTCCGCGACGCGGGTGGCGTGCCCGTCATGGCCCACCCGCTGGCTCATCGCCGCGGCCGGGTCGTGAGCGAGACCGCCATCGGCCAGCTGGCGGACGCCGGGCTGGTCGGCATCGAGGTGTTCCACCCCGACCACGACGACGGCAACGTGCGGCGGGCCCAGGAGCTGGCGGCCGACCTCGGCCTCCTGGTCACCGGTTCGAGCGACTATCACGGGACCGGCAAGGTCAGCAAGCTCGGTGAGCGAACCACCGATCCCCTTGTGCTGCAACAGATCGAGGCTCTCGCCACTGGAGTACCGGTCGTGCGCTCGTGAGCTCGGTCATCGACCTGGAGCTGTTGGGCTCGGCCTTCGTCACCCTGTTCGTCATCATGGACCCGCCCGGGACGGTGCCGATCTTCATCGCGCTGACTGCGTCCATGACCGGACGCCAGCGCGTGCGGGCGGCCCGACAGGCCGTCGTGGTGGCCTTCGGCGTCATCGTGGCGTTCGCCGTGTTCGGCCAACAGCTGCTCGACTATCTCAACATCAGCCTGCCCGCCCTGCAGTGCGCCGGCGGACTGTTGCTCCTGCTGGTCGCGCTCGAGCTGCTCACCGGGCGCAGCGAGGCGCCGGGCGGGGCCGAGGGTGTCAACGTCGCGCTGGTGCCGCTGGGCACACCTCTGCTGGCCGGTCCGGGTGCGATCGTCGCCACGATGGTGTTCGTCCAGCGCGCCGACCACCTGTCCGAGTACGTCGCGGTCGGCGTCGGCGTGCTGTTGGTGCACGTCTGCCTGTGGCTGGCCATGCGGTTCGCGGGGCGGATCCACCGGGTGCTCGGTGACGGCGGGACGACGTTGGTCACCCGGATCGCCGGCCTGCTGTTGTCGGCCATCGCCGTCCAGCTGGTCGCCGACGCCGTACGCGCCTTCATCGTCGGGGCCGGCTGACCTCATGGCGGAACCCATGCGCCAGGGCGAGCTGCCTGGCCTCCCGAACCGCCTGTACCTCGCCTCGCCGTCGCGGTTGCTGGCCTGGCTCGACTGCCCGCGGCGTTACCGGTTCGAGTACCTCGACGCGCCGCGGCCGCAGAAGGCACCGCAGCGAGCGCACACCAGCCTCGGCGTGGCGGTGCACACGGCGCTGGCGCGCTGGTGGGACGAACGGCCGGAACGCCGTACGCCCAGCCTGGCCGCCGCGCTGGTCCGCAGCTCGTGGATCAGCGCGGGGTTCCGGGACGCGGGGCAGTCGGAACGCTGGCGGGCGGCCGCGGCGGTGCAGACGGCGGCGTACGTCGAGCGGCTCGACCCCGCGGACCAGCCGCTCGGCGTCGAACGCAGCGTCGCCCTGAAGACCCGGACCACCGTGCTGCAGGGCCGGGTCGACCGGCTCGACGACCGCGACGGCGAGCTCGTCGTCGTGGACTACAAGACCAGCCGGCGCACGCCGGATGCGGACGAGGCCCGCACGTCGCTGGCGCTCGGCATCTACGCCGCCGCGGCAGCCGCGATCTTCCGCCGGGACTGCCTGCGGGTCGAGCTGCACCACGTGCCGTCCGGCGAGGTCGCTGTCCACCGGCATACGCCGGAGTCGTTGTCCCGCAAGGTGTCCGAGGCTGAGTCGATCGCGGCGGACCTGGCGCTCGCCGATGCGGCTCACGACCGTGTCATGGCCGAGGGCCCGGCTGCTGTCGACGAGGTGTTCGCGCCGCGGACGGGTCCTATCTGCGGCTGGTGCGACTTCCGGGCCCACTGCCCCCAGGGCCGGGCCGCGGCGCCGGAGAAGTCCGGCTGGGCCGCCCTCGAACCCGACTGAGCTAGGAGGCGGCCGGGCTCTCGGGTGCCGACCCGCCGCCGGAACCACCGCGGGTACGACGGCGGCGCCGGTTGCGCGGCCGTCCGGCCGAGCCGGCTCGCTCACTGCCGGTGGTGCCGTCCGCCGCGGGCGCGTCGGCGCGCTCGCTGCCGGCCTCGGCTTCGGCGCCACCGTGCGTGCGGCGGGTGCGCGACCGGGAGCGTCCGGCACCGCGGCTTTCGCCGCCGTGTCCGTCGGACCCTCGGCTGTCGCGCTCGCCCGAGCGGCCCCGCCCCGCGGGCGGCCCGCTCGCTCGCCCACGCGGTGCGCCGCCCTTGCGTCCGGTCTCGCCCAGGTCCTCGACCTCTTCGGCGTCCAGCCCGGCCCGGACCTGCTGCGAGCCGGGCAGCGTCGCCCCGGTGCCGACGGGGATCTCCATGTCGATGAACAGGTGCTCGGAGTTGCTGTAGGTCTCCTGCGGCTCGGGGATGCCCAGGTCGAGCCCCTTGTTGATGAGGGACCAGCGCGGCAGGTCGTCCCAGTCGACCAGCGTGACGGCGATACCGGCCCGGCCGGCTCGTCCGGTGCGGCCGATCCGGTGGAGGTAGGTCTTCTCGTCCTCGGGGCACTGGTAGTTGATGACGTGCGTGACGTCCTCGACGTCGATGCCTCTGGCGGCGACGTCCGTCGCGACCAGGATGTCGACCTTGCCGCTGCGGAACGCGCGCATCGCCTGCTCGCGAGCCCCCTGGCCCAGGTCGCCGTGGATGGCCGCGGCCGCGAAGCCGCGCGAGGCCAGCTCGTCGGAGACCTTGGCGGCGGTGCGCTTGGTGCGGGAGAAGATCATGGTCAGGCCCCGGCCTTTGGCCTGCAGCAGCCGGGCCAGCAGCTCGACCTTGTCCATCGCGTGCGCGCGGTAGACGAACTGCTCGATCGCCTTGACGGTCTGGCCGTCGTCGGAGGGGTCGATGGCGCGGATGTGCGTCGGCTGCGTCATGTAACGCCGGGCCAGTGCGACGACCGCACCGGGCATGGTCGCGGAGAACAACATGGTCTGCCGCGATGCCGGCGTCTGGCTGAGCAGCTTCTCGACGTCGGGCAGGAAGCCGAGGTCGAGCATCTCGTCGGCCTCGTCGAGAACGACGCCGCGTACGTAGCCCAGCTGCAGGTAGCCCTGGTTGGCCAGGTCGATCAGCCGGCCCGGTGTCCCCACGACGACGTCGACGCCCCGCTTGAGCGCCTCGACCTGTGGCTCGTACGCGCGCCCGCCGTAGACGGTCAGCACGCGGGCACCGCGCTTGGCGCCCGCGACCTCGAGGTCACGCGCCACCTGGACGGCGAGCTCGCGGGTCGGGGCGACCACGAGGGCCTGCGGCTTGCCGGGTGCCGGCAGTGCGTCGTACTCGGCGTCGCCCGGGGTGGCCGTCTGCTGCAGCAGCGGGATCCCGAAGCCGAGCGTCTTGCCGGTGCCGGTCTTGGCCTGGCCGATGATGTCGTGCCCGGAGAGGGCGACGGGCAAGGTCATGGCCTGGATGGGGAAGGGGTTGACGATGCCGGCGTCGGACAGTGCGGCGACGATGTCTGGATGCACGTCGAAGTCGGCAAAGGTTCTGGTCTCGGTCACAGTGGACTTTCCGTTTGTGCTGGGGCCACACGCCGGTTGAGGAGTCACTCCTCGGCGGGCCGCACCTGCTGCGATGGAAGCCGATCGGGTTCGCAGCAACGACCGGTCATCCTTTAACCCGGCCAGTCTACCGGTCAGGACCGGGTGTGCCGGTCCGGACGCCCTGGCCGTCCCGACTAGGTTGTTCGCCATGACGGAGCCTGACTCGTCGGCGGACCCCTTCGACGAGCCGGCGTACCGCGAAGCGATCATCGACCTGCTCGGCGGGCTGGCGTACGGCGAGCTGACCGCCTTCTCGCGCCTGGCGGGTGACGCCGAGCTCGCCCCGACGCTCGAGGGCAAGGCGTCGCTCGCGCGGGTCGCGGTCACCGAGTTCGGCCACTACGAGCGGATCGAGGCCCGCCTGCGCGAGCTCGGCGTCGACCCGCGCAGCGCGATGGAGCCGTTTGTCGCGCCGTTCGACGCGTTCCACAACCGGACGGCACCGAAGACCTGGCTCGAGGGGCTGGTCAAGGCGTTCGTCGGCGATGGCATCGCCAGCGACTTCTACCGGGAGATCAGCGCGTTCGTGGACCCGGGGACGCGCGAGCTGATGCTCTCCGTGCTGGACGACATGGGCCACGACGACTTCGTGGTCGAGGCGGTGCTGGCCGCGACGAAGGCCGACCCCTCGGTCTCCGGACGGCTGGCTCTGTGGGGGCGCCGGCTGGTCGGCGAGGCGCTGTCCCAGGCCCAGCAGGTCGCCGCCGAGCGGGACGCGCTCGTGACGCTGCTCGTCGGCGGGGGAGCGTTCCCCGGAGCCGACCTGGCCGAGCTGGCCCGCATGTTCGCCCGGATCACGGACGAGCACTCGAGCCGCATGCAACGGCTCGGGCTGACGCCCTGACCAGCTGATGCCCTGAGGGGGCTGGCCGGCTCGTCAGACCTTCGCGCCGCGCGACGCGCTGATCCGCTCGAAGCCCACGACCAGGACGGCTGCGACGGCGATGCTGATGACCCAGCGGATCCAGTCGATCCCCTTGGTGTCGTTGACGCCGAGGATGCCGGCCAGCCAGTAGCCGAGCAGCGCGCCGATGATCCCTATGACGATCGTCATGACGACGCTGACCCTCTGCCGCCCGGGCAGCACGAGTCGGGCCAGTACGCCGATGATCGCACCGAAGATGATCGTCCCGATGATGATGCCAAGGGTGTGCACGCGAGTGACCTCTCGAACTGACCCAGCCGGCCGCCAGGCGATTGGGTCGAGCGTGTCATGCGCCGACACACCCCGCCATCCGAGGCGGGATCGGGGACCGGCCTCCGTCAGATCGCGCCGAACCCGACCTTGCGACCCTCGGGCGCGCCGATCTCGACGTAGCCGAGGACGTTCGCCGGTACGACCACCACGCGGCCCTTGTCGTCGGTCAGGCTCAGCGTCGTACCGCTCTTCAGGGCCGCGTCGACGGCTGCGGCGACCTCATCGGCCGACTGGGCCGACTCCAGGGTGATCTCGCGCGCGACGTTGCGTACGCCGATCTTGACCTCCACGGTCGTCCTCTCGTTGGTGCTGGTTCGTTCGCGGGTGCTCCGGCGGGAAGGCTAACCGTTCCCGTGCGGGTGGTGTTCCGTGTTCGCGCTCGGCGTTCCGGCCGGGGCGAGCGTCCCGGTCAGCGGGAAGGCTCCCAGACCTCGCCAGGACAGCTGGGCCACGAGCCGCGCCGCCTCCTCGCGCGGGATGGTGCCGTTGCCGGTGAGCCAGTACCGCGCGGTCACCTGGGCCATGCCGGTCAGCGCCGTGCCGAGCAGCGTGGCCTGCTCCGGCTGCAGGCCGGTGTCCTCCGCGATCACGCCCGCGATGGCCTCGGCGCACTGCTTGTTGACCCGGTCGACCCGTTCGCGGACGGCGGGCTCGTTGGTCAGGTCCGACTCGAAGACCAGCCGGAACGGCGCCCCGTCGCGGTCCACGAACTCGAAGTACGCCGCGATGGTCGCCTCGACGCGCTGCTTGTTGTCGTGCGTCGACGCGAGGGCACCGCGGACGGCCTCGATGAGGTCGCCCGAACGCTGGTCAAGGAGGGCCAGGTAGAGCTCGAGCTTGCTCGGGAAGTGCTGGTAGAGCACGGGTTTCGAGACGCCGGCCCGGTCGGCGATGTCGTCCATGGCGGCGGCGTGGTAGCCCTGCTGGACGAAGACCTCCTGGGCCGCCCCCAGCAGCTGGGCCCGCCGGGCGGTCCGCGGCAGGCGCGTGCCGCGGCCGGCCGTCTCGGTCATCGTGGCATCGTAGTCGCGTGCCGGGCCGCGGTCGCTCCGCCTCAACCCCTGTGGCAGCCCTCCTGAGCGCGGTCCTCGTCCTCGCCCTGAGCGCCGCGTGCCGCGGCGATGGAGCACGTCCGGAGCCGTCGGCGACGGCGGCGTCCGCCAAGAGACCGACACCTTCACCGCCACCCTCGACGGCCCGCGCCGTGGTGCCCGCAGCTCCCCAGGCCCTGCCGGCCCCCGCGGCCGGCGACCCGACCACGGGCAGCGGGCGGTTCGCCGTCGTCCCGGGCCGCGTCAAGGCCCCGGGCCGCGGCACCGTCCGCACTGTCCGGGTCGAGGTCGAGGGCGGAGTCCCGGTCGACGCCGGAGCCTTCGCCGCGTTCGTCATGACGACGCTCAACGACTCGCGCAGCTGGGGGCACGACGGCACGGTCACCTTCGCCCGCACCGACGGCCCGGCGCAGGTCGTCCTGCGGCTGGCCAGCCCGACGACGTCCGCCGCACTGTGCCGGCCGCTCGTGACGTACGGCCGCCTGTCCTGCAGCGAAGGGCAGTACGCGATCCTGACGTCGTACCGCTGGTTCAACGGACAGAGCGAGTTCGACAGCCTGACCCAGTACCGGCAGTACGTCGTCAACCACGAGGTGGGGCACGTCCTCGGCCACGGGCACCTCACCTGCCCGCGCGCCGGTGCCCTGGCCCCCGTCATGCAGCAGCAGACCAAGGGCGTCGCGCCCTGCCGGCCCAACGCCTGGCCCTACCCGTGACCCATGCCGCACCCTGGTGACATGAGCCTCGCGCCCCTCGTCGAGCCCGCGGCCGACCTCACGACCGAGGAGGTACGGCGGTACGCCCGCCACCTGCTCGTGCCCGACGTCGGTGGGATCGGCCAACGCCGGCTCAAGAACGCCCGA
Organism: Actinomycetales bacterium; assembly: GCA_045807245.1. Lineage (GTDB taxonomy): Bacteria > Actinomycetota > Actinomycetes > Actinomycetales > CAVURS01 > CAVURS01. Next base: position 39,498 of record JBJMHS010000041.1, on the reverse strand, counting down.
GTGCTCGTGGTCGGAGCAGGGGGGCTGGGCTCGCCGGCGCTGCTCTACCTGGCCGCCGCCGGCGTCGGCACGATCGGCATCGTGGACCCGGACGTCGTCGAGGAGTCGAACCTGCAGCGCCAGGTCGTCCACGCCGCGAGGGACGTCGGCCGGCTCAAGGTCGAGTCGGCCCGCGAGCGGGTCGCCGAGGTGAACCCGCTGGTGGAGATCCGCACCCATGCCGTCCGGCTGGACTCGGCCAACGCGCTCGAGGTGCTGTCCGGGTACGACCTCGTCGTCGACGGCAGCGACAACTTCCCCACCCGGTACCTGGTCAACGACGCCTGCGTGCTGCTCGGCATCCCGTGCGTGTGGGGCTCGGTGTACCGCTTCGACGGCCAGGCCAGCGTGTGGTTCGCCGGACACGGCCCGTGCTACCGCTGCATCTTCCCGGAGCCGCCGCCGCCGGGGCTGGTGCCGTCGTGCGCGGAGGGCGGCGTGCTCGGCGTCCTGTGTGCGGCGATCGGTTCGCTGCAGGCCAGCGAGGTGGTCAAGCTCCTCACCGGTGCCGGGACGCCCCTGGTCGGCCGGCTGATGGTGCACGACGCCCTCCGCGCGACCTGGCGCGAGATCCAGGTCGAGGCCGACCCTCGTTGTGCGGTCTGCGGGGCCGAGCCGACCGTGACGGAGCTGATCGACTACGACGGGTTCTGCGGGATCCCTTCCGGCGCAGGGGATTTCGAGGAGGTGACCGTTGGCGGCTCGCAGAACGGCCACTCGGACGACTCGGTGACCGCCCGGGAGCTGGCCGATCTGCTGGCGGCTCGCGCGGCCGGCCGCGACGACTTCGTCCTGGTCGACGTCCGTGAGCCCGGGGAGCGCGAGATCGTGACGATTCCCGGTGCCGTCGCCGTACCGAAGGCTGACTTCTACAGCGGCCATGCATGGCAACAGTTGCCATTCGACAAACGAATCATCTTGCACTGCCGGTCCGGCCTCCGCTCGTCCGAGTGCCTGCGCCTGCTCCGCGCTGCCGGACATCCGGACGCGGCGCACGTCGACGGCGGGGTGCTCGCCTGGGTGCAGGACGTCGACCCCAGCCTGCCGACGTACTGAGCCCTAACCGTGCCGGCGACCGGGGGGCTGGAGCCCCCGCCGTACGCGCTCGACGTCCTGGAGGTCGTGGAGCGGATCCCGGCCGGGCGGGTCATGAGCTACGGCGACGTGGCCGAGTTCCTCGGCGCCGGCGGTCCGCGCCAGGTCGGCTGGGTCATGTCGCACTTCGGCAGCGGCGTGCCCTGGTGGCGGGTGCTGCGGGCCGACGGCACCTTCCTCCCGGGGCACGAGGCCCGGGCCGTCGCGGCGTACCGGCGGGAACGGACGCCGCTGCGTCGGGGCGGCACCCGGGTCGACATGGCCAGGGCCCGCTGGGACGGCAGCTAGCGACGGCGCTGCGACGGTGCCCCGTCGGTACGGCGTGATGTGATCAGCAGCGTGTCGTCGACAGGCCCCAGCATCAGGCTCCTGCGCGGGGTGCGCCCGGCTCCGCCGGTCCCGCAGCTGGACCCCGAGCAGCAGGCGGCCGTCGCGCATCGGGGCGGCCCGCTGCGCCTGCTGGGCGCGCCCGGCACCGGGGTCACGACGACGGTCGTCGAGGCGGTCGTGGACCGGGTCCGGCGCGACGGGTTGACCCCGGACGAGATCCTCGTGCTCGCCCCGACCCGGCTCGCGGCTGCGGCCCTGCGCGAACGCATCACCGCCCGGCTCGGCCGCACCGTGCGCGAGCCGCTGGCCCGGACGCCGGCCTCACTGGCCTTCGGCATCCTGCGCCGCGCCGCGGCGCTGGACGGGCTCGAGGCCCCGCGGCTGCTGTCCGGCCCGGAGCAGGACGTCAAGCTGCGCGACCTGCTGGCCGGGCACGTGGCGGGTGCCGGTCGCCCCCCGGACTGGCCGGACGAGGTCCGGGCCGCCTTGCGAACTCGCGGGTTCCGCACCGAGCTGCGCGACCTGCTCATGCGCGCCGTCGAGCGCGGGCTCGGACCGGACGACCTGGCCGAGCTGGGCCGGCGCCACGGCCGCCCCGAGTGGGTCGCCGCCGGCCAGATGCTCGAGGAGTACGAGGAGGTTACGGCCCTCGATGCGCCGAACGCGTTCGACCCGGCGATGATCGTGTCGGCCGCCGAGCGCGTGCTGGCCGAGGACGAGGCGCTCCTGGAGTCGGTGCGCTCGGTCGCGCGGTTCGTGGCCGTCGACGACGCCCAGGAGATGACCCCGGCCGTCGCCGCGTTGCTGGCCACGCTCGTCGGCCTCGGCGGCGAGCTGCTCCTGGCCGGCGACCCGGACGCTGCGACCCTCGGCTTCCGGGGTGCTGACCCCACCCTGCTCGCCGATGGCGTCGAGGAGTTCGCCCGTCCCGGTGACGCTGTCCCGACCGTCGTCCTGCGCACCTGCTGGCGGCACGGCTCCGCGTTGCGGTCCGTCGCCCAGCGGGTCGCCGGCCACATCGGCACGGCCGGGACGGGGGCACACCGGCGGCCGGCCGTTCGCCCGGACGCCCCCCGAGGGGACGTCGAGGTCCACTTCCTCGGCTCGGCCGGCCAGGAGGCGGCGTTCATCGCCGGCCTGCTCCGGCGCGCCCACCTCCAGCACGGCGTGCCGTGGAGCGAGATGGCGGTCGTCGTCCGCGGCACTGCGCGGGCGGCGATCCTGCGCCGCGTGCTCGGTACGTCGGGCGTGCCGGTGCTCGTCCCCGCCACCGAGGTTCCCGTGCGCGACGAGGCCGCCGTGACCCCGCTGCTGGACGCGTTCGAGGTCAGCCTCGAACCGGGCCGGCTGGACCTGGAGCTGACCCTGCGCCTGCTGGGCTCGCCGCTCGGCGGGGCCGACAGCGTGGCCCTGCGGCGGCTGCGCCGTGCCCTGCGCACCGAGGAGCGGGACGGCGGTGGCGGCCGGTCCTCGGACGACCTGCTCGTCGAAGCCGTCGCGGACGTCGACCGGGTGGCCACGCTGCCGGGCCGGGTCGGGATGCCCGCCCGCCGCGTAGCGCGCATCCTGGCTGCGGGCCGGGCCGCGGCGACGGCGGCGGAGGCCACGGCGGAGACGGTGCTGTGGGCCCTCTGGTCCGCGGCGGGTCTGGCCGAGCCGTGGCGCCGTACCGCGCTCGCCGGAGGTCCCGCGGGCGTGCGAGCCGACCGCGACCTGGACGCGGTGGTCGCGCTCTTCGATGCGGCCGCGCGGTACGTCGACCGCCTCCCCCAGGTCGGACCGGCCGCGTTCCTCGACCATCTGCGCGGGCAGGAGGTGCCCGCTGACACGCTCGTGGAGCGCGCACCGGCCGACGAGGCCGTGGCCTTGCTGACCCCGCAGGGAGCGGGCGGTCGTGAGTGGCGGCTCGTCGTCGTCGCGGGCGTGCAGATCGGCGTCTGGCCGGACACCCGGCTGCGCGGGTCCCTGCTCGGCTCGCAGGCGCTGGTCGACGTCCTGGCCGGTCACGGCGACGGCACCGCCGAGGCGCTCCGGGCGGCCCAGGACGCCGTCCGGCAGGAGGAGCTCAGGCTCTTCCATGTCGCGGTCAGCCGGTCCACCGAGACACTGGTCGTGACGGCGGTCTCCGGCGACGACGAGCAGCCCAGCGGCCTGGTCGATCTCGTCGTACCGCCGGAAAGCACTGCGGCCCAAGGGATCTCGGACGACGAGCGCCTGCCCAGCCCACTGACGCGCGCCCTCACGCTACCGGCGGTCGTCGCGCGCCTGCGGCAGGTCGTCGGCGACGAGGAGCAGCCGCCGGCGATCGCGGACGCGGCAGCCACCGCGCTGGCGCGCTTGGCGGCGGCCGGGGTGGCGGGCGCCGACCCGGACGAGTGGCACGGCCTGGCCGAGCTCACCGACGACGCCCCGTTGATCGCCCCCGACGCCTCGGTGCGGGTCTCGCCGTCGCGGGTGGACGGCTTCGACCAGTGCTCCCTGCGCTGGCTGCTCGAGACGTCCGGCGGCACCGTGCCCGCGAACTTCGCCCAGAACGTCGGGGTGCTCGTGCACGACATCGCCTCGACCTACCCGGACGCCGACGAGACGACCCTGACCGCCGAACTGCGCCGCCGCTGGCCCGAGCTGGGCCTGCCGCCGAGCTGGCTCACCGATGTCCAACGCGAGCGAGCGGACCGCATGGTGGCCAAGCTGGCGGGCTACTACGCGGCCGCCCGGCAGGCGGGCCGCGCCCTGGTCGGCGCCGAGCAGGAGGTGCAGGTCGAGATCGGCCGGGCTGTGGTCACCGGCCGGCTGGACCGGCTCGAACGCCTCCCCGACGGGTCGCTGCTCGTCGCCGACCTGAAGACCGGCAAGTACGCCGTCTCCGTCGCGGACGGCGAGCAGAACCCGCAGCTCGGCATCTACCAGCTGGCCGTACAGGAGGGTGCGTTCGGCGGCGAGACCGCGGTGAGCGGCGGGGCCGAGCTGGTCTACCTCGGTACGCCGACGCAGAAGGCCGCCGTGCGGGTTCAGCCGGCCCTGCCGGCCGGCCCGAGCTGGGCCCGCGAGCTGCTGGTCGAGGTCGCCGACGGCATGGCCGGCGCGGTGTTCGAGGCGCGTGAGGGCCCGCACTGCCGCAGGTGCCCGGCCCGGGCGAGCTGCCCGGTCCAGCCCGAGGGCCGGCGGGTGACGTCGTGAGCCGCCACTCGAGTCGGGCGCTGCCCGCGTCGTACGACCAGATGTTGGTCGGGCTGGTGGGCGCCGTGGACATCGCCCGCGCCGTGGGCCAGCCGCCCCCGACACCGGAGCAGGTCGAGGTGATCGAGGCTCCGCCCGGACCGGTCCTGGTCGTCGCGGGCGCGGGGTCGGGCAAGACCGAGACGATGGCGGCGCGGGTGATCTGGCTGGTCGCCAACGGCCACACGCGCCCGGACCAGGTGCTGGGCCTGACCTTCACCCGCAAGGCAGCCGGCGAGCTGGCCGACCGCGTGCGCCGCCGGCTGCGCCGTCTGATGGCGGCCGGCCTGGCGCCGGGCCTCGACGAGTCGGCGGGTGACCCGGAGATCTCGACGTACCACGCGTACGCCGGGCGCCTGGTCCGCGAGCACGCGATCCGGCTGGGCGTCGAGCCGGAGAGCCGGCTGCTCACCGAGGCGGCGTCGTGGCAGTACGCCAACGATGTCGTCGAGCGCTGGACCGGCGACATGTCCGACGTCCCGTACAACCAGTCGACGGTCGTCGATGCGCTCCTGCGGATCTCGGCCGAGTGCGCGGAGCACCTGATCGAGCTCGACGACCTGGCGGAGCATCTGGACGAGCTGGCCGAGTGCATCGAGATCATGCCCACGGGCTCGGCGCGAGCAGGTGGCAAGCACCCCGAGCCGGTGCGCAAGCTGCTGGCCGCGGTGAAGGCCCGGCGCCAGCTCGTGCCGCTCGTGCGCGCGTACGCCGAGCGCAAGCTGGCGCACGAGGCGATCGACTTCGGCGACCAGCTGGCCCTGGCCGCGCGGCTGACCGAGCGCTTCCCTGACATCGCGGCGTCCGAGCGGGCCCGATCACGCACCGTGCTGCTCGACGAGTTCCAGGACACCAGCCACGCGCAGCTGGTCATGCTGCGGGCGCTGTTCTCCGGAGGTCACTCGGTCACGGCAGTGGGCGACCCTAACCAGGCGATCTACGGTTGGCGAGGCGCAAGCGCCGGCTCGATGCGGACCTTCCTGGACGAGTTCGCGTCGACCGGCGGTGAGCCGCCGCAGCAGCTCACGCTGTCCACGAGCTGGCGCAACGACCGCCGCATCCTCGGCATTGCGAACCGGGCTGCCGAGCCGCTGCAGGCGGCCGGGCTGGCCTTCCCCGTCCTCACCTCCCGCCCCGACGCCGGTGAGGGCGCGGTGCTGGCCGGCTCGTGGCTGACCATGTACGACGAGGCCGAGGGTGTCGCCGCATGGGTGGCCGAGCGGTGGTTCGGGCGGGGCGGTCACGCGCGGGCCGGCTCGGCGGCGGTGCTGTGCCGGACGCGTTCCCAGTTCGTACCGGTCGAGGCGGCGCTGCGAGCCGCCGGCCTGCCGGTCGAGGTCGTCGGCCTGGGCGGTCTGCTGAGCACTCCCGAGGTGGTCGACATCGTGTCCGCCCTGCAGGTCGTGGCCGACCCCGGTCGCGGAGACGCGCTGATGCGCCTCCTGACCGGTCCGATCTGCCGGCTCGGCCCGCGCGACCTCCGGGCCCTGGCCGGGTGGGCCGACTACCTGGCCCGGCGGGTGCGCGCCGGTGGCGCGGCGGACCAGACCGCGCCGCCGGGCGCGGCAGAGGAGGAGCTTGCGCCGACGCCCGACCCGATCGACGAGAGCAGCATCGTCGAGGCGCTGGACGACCTGCCGCGTCCCGGCTGGACCGACCGGCACGGCCTCGCGCTGTCCGAGAGTGCCCGACACCGTCTCACCCGGCTGGCCGACAGCCTGCGCCGGCTGCGCTCGCTGTCCGCCCTGCCGCTGGCCGAGCTCGTCGTCGAGACCGAACGGGAGCTGGGGCTGGACGTCGAGCTCGGGTCGCGCCCGGGCGTGTCCTACGCCGCGGCGCGCGCGCACGTCGACGCGCTGGCCGACGTGGCGTCCGGCTTCGCGGCGACGTCCGAGTCGCCGACGCTGTCGGCCTTCCTCGCCTGGCTGGCCGCGGCCGAGGTGCGCGAGCGCGGGCTCACCCCGGGCCAGGTCGACCAGACGGCGCCCGACACCGAGGCCGCCCCCATCGAGGGCCGGCCCGAGGACGTCGAGGTGAGCCGGGACGCCGTACAGGTGCTCACCGTGCATGCCGCCAAGGGCTTGGAGTGGGACGTCGTCGCCATCCCCGGCCTGGTCGAGGGCGTACTGCCGTACGACGGACCCCAGCCTCGTGCGGACAAGGACACGGGCGAGTGGGTGCAGGGCGACGACCGGTCGACCGGCTGGCGGCCGATCTCCTCCGGTGGCGTCCCTTACCCGCTGCGCGGGGATGCGGCGGCCCTGCCCGAGCTGCGGCTGCACGCGTGTGCGGACGGCAAGGACGTGGAGGCCGAGTGGGCGGACTTCGAGCGGCGGATGGGTGCGCACGCCATCGCCGAGGAACGGCGGCTGGCCTATGTCGCGATCACGCGGGCCCGGCACGAGCTGCTGCTGGCCGCCCACGTCTGGGGCACGCCGGTCAAGACTCCTCGGCTGCCGTCGCGGTTCCTGCTCGAGGCGCTCGGCGACCCGGACCTGACAGAGGGGCCGCCGCAGGACGGCGGCGCGTACGGCGTCGAGGTGCGGCCGCAGTGGGCGATGGTGCCGCCGCCCGCGCCCGACCTCCAGAACCCGCTCGCGGCGGAGCCGGCCCATCAGGCCTGGCCGTTCGACCCGCTCGGTGTCCGTCGGCCGGCCCTCGAGGCAGCGGCCGCCAAGGTGCGCGCCGCTCGAGCCGGGCCGGCCGACGGGCCCGCCACCGTCCATAGCGACCAGTGGGCCGAGGCGTTGACCGGCGAGCCGGCGGTCTGGATGGCCGAGATCCAGGTGCTGCTGGCCGAACGCGACCGGGCGCGAAGCGCGGCGGTCGACGTTCTGCTGCCCACCCACCTGTCGGCGTCGCGGCTGGTCCGGCTGGCCGAGGACCCCCAGGCGCTCGCCATCGACCTGCGGCGACCGATGCCTCAGCCGCCGGCCCCTGAGGCGCGACGCGGCACGGCGTTCCACGCCTGGGTCGAACGCCGGTTCGGCGCGGCCGCCATCGTCGACCTCCTCGAGCTGCCCGGTGCGGCCGACGAGGGCCCCGCCGACGACGACCTGCTGCCCGAGCTGCAGGCGAACTTCCTGGCCAGCGAGTGGGCCGAGCGTGTGCCTTCGGCGATCGAGGTGGCTATCGAGACACCCGTCGCCGGCACGGTCGTGCGGGGCCGGATCGACGCGGTCTTCCCGGTCGGCGAGGGGTCGCCGCCGCGGCGCTGGGACGTCGTGGACTGGAAGACCGGCGCGGAGCCGCACGGGCCCGCCGCATCGGCCCGGGCGGTGCAGCTCGCGGCGTACCGGCTGGCCTGGGCCCGGCTGCAGGACGTGCCGGTCGAGAACGTCGGTGCGGCCTTCTTCTACGCGGCCACCGGCCGGACCGTCCGCCCGGTCGACCTGCTCGACGAGACGGCCCTGGAGCGGTTGGTCACTGGCGGCTGAGGTCCACGACGAGGGCCAGGTGGTCGGACACCTCGCCACGTGTCGCGCCGACGTCGACGGGGTGCCACCGCTCGAGCCCGTCCGCGAGCGCGTGGTCGAGCTGGCTGCGCGGCCTGTGGGCGGGGTACGTCGCGACGTCGGCCAGCCGACGCCAGCCCGAGATTCGCTGCGGCACCGCGCCGGGCAGGTTGAGGTCGCCCAGCAGGATGCGCGGACCGGGCAACGTGCGGGACCAGTCGACGATGCGGCGCAGCTGCTGCGGTGCGCGCAGCGGCAGGAACGACAGGTGCGTCCCGATCACCGTCATGACGCCCACCTCGGTCTCGACGACCGCGGCGATCGCGGCGCGCGGCTCGTCGGGGACGAGCAGCAGCACCATCCGTCCACGAGGCGTCGGCACGAGCATCGGCAGGCGTCCCCAGAACGTCCCGAGGCGCAGGGCGTGCCACTCGTGGACCGGCAACCTGGTCACCAGAGCGATGCCGTACGCCGGGTCGCCGGGCGGCAGGTCAGTCGCCACGGCGGGTCGCCAGGTGCGAAAGAGGTTCGGGCTGCCGAGCAGCGTCGGCAGGAAGTGGCCGGTCCACTGGTCGCCGTCGGCATTCAACGCCGCCACGATGTCGGCCACTTGGTCGTGCTCGCCGGAGCGGGCCAAACCATGGTCGACCTCTTGCAGCGCAACGAGATCCGCGTCCAAGGCGCGCACACTGCGAGCCAGAGCGGACGCGTCGTACCCGCCGGTCGCGGTGCGCGCGGACTGGACGTTGAACGACGCTAGCCGCAGCATGGCGGGCGGATCAGTCGCCGAGCGGCGCGGCGTGAAGCACCCTCTCGGCCAGGTTGCGCATCGCAAGCACGGCCTCGTCGATGACGTCGCTCTCGTCCACGGCCACGCCGGCGTTCAGCCAGCGCGCCAGTGCCAGCTCGCCGGCGAGGTGCGCCCGGGCCGGAAGGTAACGGTCCGGCTGCTCACGCCGACCCATCGCGTACGACTCCAACACGGTGTCGACCGCACGCTCGTCCGGGCTGAGGGTGACCCAGGCCAGGTCGTCGGCCGGGTCGGCCACGCACGCCTGGCCCCAGTCGATCAGCCCGCTCACCCGGGTGTGTGTCGGCCCGCGGCCGCCGACCGGTTCGATCAGCACGTGCTCGGCGGCCAGGTCGCCGTGCGTCGGGGCCGGCACGAACCGCCAGAGGCGCACGTCCTCGAGGGAGCGCTCCCACCGGTCCAGGAGCCGCGCCGGCAGGTATCCGGTCCGGGCGGCGGTGTCGACCTCGGCCATCCGGCGGTTGCGGTACTGGTCGGCCGTGTACGACGGGACCCCGGCCGCGTCGAACACCTCGGGCGGCACCTCGTGCAGGGCCGCCACGACCTTGCCCAGCTCGACCGCGAGGCCGGTGCGCGGTTCCAGGTCCTCGATGAGCATCGGGCGGCCGAGCAGGAACGGGTAGATGACGGCCCGCCCGCCCTCGGGCAGGGACACGAAGCCGATCGGCTGCGGCACGGCGACCGGCAGCCGGCGGCGGAGCTCGGCCAGCACCTGCGCCTCGACCTCGAGCGAGAGAGCGGCCGAGATGCGCCGAGGTGCTCGCACCACCCAGCGCTGGCCCCGGTCGTCCTCGACGAACGCGACGTCGTAGTCGCAGTGCGGGAGGTCCGGCGGAGTCTCGACCCGGATCGGCCGGATCCCGGACATGGCAGCGCTGGCCAGCGCGGCCAGTGCGGTCGGCGTCCGTCTCACCGGACCACCGTAGGACGGAGCCGGGCTCCTATCGTGGAGGCGTGCGCTCCCGCGACCGGCTCGGTCCGCCCCTGGCCGGCCTGGCCCTCTCGCGATCCGACCTCTCCCGCCGCAGCGAACGGCGGACCGAGCCCGACCTGTTGTCCCGCCTGCTCGCCGACCCGGCCACCCGGGTGCTCGACGTCGCGGACGGACGGGCTCCCGTCGACGGGGACCTGCACCTGGTGCTGCGGGCCGCGACCGACGCGGACGATCCGGGACGAGCGGCCTACCTCGGCGACGACCAGGCCGGCACGTCGTACGTCGTGATGCGGCGTGACCTCTCCGGCGAGGGCTGGCAGACGCTGCGCGAGGTCGGGGCCGCCCTCGACGACCGTGAGGCCGGCCTGCTCGCTGAGGGCGTCGCGCTGTCGAACTGGCACGCGAGCCACACCCACTGCCCGCGCTGCGGGGCACCGACTGTCCTCGCGCAGGCGGGCTGGACGACCGTCTGCACGGAGGACGGGTCCGAGCACTACCCGCGCACCGACCCCGCGGTGATCATGGCCGTCGTCGATGACGCGGACCGGTTGTTGCTGGGCCACGGGACCGGCTGGCCGCCCGGGCGGATGTCGACGCTGGCCGGTTTCGTCGAGCCCGGGGAGTCACTCGAAGCCGCCGTACGGCGTGAGGTCGGCGAGGAGGTCGGGGTCGTCATCGGTGATGTGGTCTATCGCGGCAGCCAGCCGTGGCCGTTCCCCGCGTCGGTGATGCTGGGTTTCCGGGCCTATGCCGAGACGACCGAGATCTCGGTGGACGGCTCGGAGGTCGACCAAGCCCTCTGGTTCACCCGCGAGTCGATGCTCGCCGCGATCGAGCGGGGTGAGCTGCTGATGTCGCCGTCGATCTCGATCGCGCGCCGGCTGATCGAGGACTGGTTCGGCGGTCCGATCGACGCCGCCGGCTCGCTGCGCCCCGGCTGACTCTCACGTTGGGTCGGGTCGTCATCACCGTCGGTTACGCCGGGCGGCAGGGGTGCGTTCGAACCTCGGATTCGCCTGAAATGCGGCGGCGCCAACGGTTACCTTCACCAACGGCGCGGTCCGTCCCGCGTCCATGCACCTCCACCCCTGAGGAGTCCCCGTGTTCGCACGACCCCGTGTCGTCGCCGCCGTCGCCGCGGTCGCGACGCTCGCCGCCGGTGCGCTGGGCGCCGCGCTGGCCGGCCCCGCCCAGGCCGTCATGGCCGCGCAGTCGACGGTGCCGAGCGCCGTCCCCGCGACGAACACGCCCGACGTCCAGAACGGCGAGGTCGACGCCATCGCCCGCGTCGGTGGCACCACTGTCCTCGGTGGCACGTTCACGTCGGTCGCACCGCACGGCGGCACCGCGGTCGCGCGCACCAAGATCGTGGCCTTCGACGCCAGCACCGGGGCGCTGACCAGCTTCAGCCCGGCGCTGACCGGGAACGTCACGGCACTGGCGGCCGGCCCGGGCAACACCGTGTACGTCGCAGGCATCTCCAACGCCAACGGCGTCGCGATGCGCGTCGCCCTGCTGGACCTGTCCACCGGCGCCGTCGTCAGCGGCTGGAAGCCGACCAAGCTCAACTCGCTCACCACGTCGCTCGTCGTGCGCGGCGGCCGGTTGTTCGTCGGCGGCAACTTCACGACCGTCGGCAAGGCCGTCCAAGGCGGCATCGTCGCGCTCGACCCGGCCACCGGCGCGGCGCTGCCGTACGTGAGCCTCAACGTCGCCGGTCACCACGGCCAGGGCAGCGCGGCCGGCGCGGTCGGCGTCAAGACGTTCGACATCGACCCGGCCGGCACGCACCTGGTCGCGATCGGCAACTTCACCTCGGTCACCGACAGCACGGGCACCTACGCGCGTGACCAGGTGTTCCGGATGAACCTCGGCTCGACCAGTGCCAGCGTGGACGCCGGCTGGAACACCCTGGACTACACCGCTCAGTGCTTCAACTGGGCCTTCGACTCCTACATCCGCGACGTGCAGTTCGACCCCACCGGCAGCTACTTCGTCATCGTGGCCACCGGTGGCAGCGGCACCAACGTCGACGGCAGCCGTTCGCTGTGCGACACGGCCGCGCGCTGGGAGACCACGTCCGCGGGCAGCAGCGTCCAGCCGACGTGGGTCGACTACACCGGTCAGGACTCGCTCTGGTCCGTCGCGGTCACCGGGACTGCGGTGTACGTCGGCGGCCACCAGCGGTGGATGAACAACTCGAACGGCTTCGACTATGCGGGTCCCGGCGCCGTGCCGCGCGCCGGCCTGGCGGCGCTCGACCCCACCAACGGAGTCCCGCTCGCCTGGAACCCGGGCCGCAACCCCCGCGGCGGCGGCGCCTGGTCCCTCCTGGCGACCAGCGACGGCCTGTACGTCGGGTCGGACACCAACTTCATCGGCAACCGCAAGTACAAGCACCAGAAGATCGCCTTCTTCCCGCTCGCGGGCGGGGCCGCGCCGGCGTCCACGAGCACCGGCTCGGTGCCCGGAACCGTCTACGAGACAGGGCAGTTCGCGAACGCTCACCCCGAGGTCCTGTATCGCGTCGACGCGGGCGGACCGGCCATCCAGGCGGCCGACGGCGGCCCGGACTGGATCGCGGACGACGGCTCCTCGCCGTACCGCAACCTGTCCAACAACGCGGCCGGCTGGAGCCACATCAGCAACGTCGACGCGAGCGTCCCGGCCGGCACGCCGTCCACGATCTTCGACAGCGAGCGGTGGGACCCGGGCAGCCACCTCGACGGCGACGAGATGCACTGGTCCTTCCCCGTGCCGTCCGGCACGCAGGTGCAGGTGCGGCTGTACTTCGCCAACCGCTACGGCGGCACGAGCGGCGTGGGGCAGCGCGTCTTCGACGTCGCGGTCGAGGGCCAGCAGGTGCTCTCAAACTTCGACATCGTGGCCACGGTCGGTGACCAGACCGGCATGATGCGCAGCTTCCCGGCCACCAGCAACGGGGCCGTCGACATCGAGTTCACGCACGAGGTCGAGAACCCGCTCATCAACGGCATCGAGATCATCCAGACGTCGCCCGCGCCGCCCGCGCCCACGACCGGCGACCAGCTGCTCTCGCGGCACCTCGACGCCGGTGGCAACGTCGGCTCGACCTCGGTGGTCGACTCCTCGTCGGCCTGGAGCTCCTACCGCGGTTCGTTCATGGTCGGCAGCACGCTGTTCTACGGCCTGTCGAACGGCACCTTCAACAAGCGCTCGTTCACCGGCGGGGTTCTCGGACCGCAGGTCGCGGTCGACCCCTACAACGACCCGGTCTGGGCCAACGTCGACACCGGCTCCGGCCAGACCTACCGCGGTGTGCTCAGCCCGTACTACGACGAGATCCCGAACGTGACCTCCGCGTTCTACACGTCGGGCCGCCTGTACTACACGCTGTTCGGCTCGAGCCAGATGCGCTACCGGTACTTCTCGCCGGACTCGGGCATCGTCGGCTCGGAGGAGTTCACCGTGAACGACGGGCTGGGCTGGTCGGACACCGCAGGCGCGTTCCTCTCCGGCAGCACGCTGTACTACGCGACCAAGGCGGACGGCGACCTGCACGCGATCGCCTGGTCGGGCGACCACGCCACCGGATCGGCGACGACGGTCGACTCGACCAGCGACTGGGCCGGCCACGGCATGTTCGTCACCTCCGACTGAGCCCGGCTGACGTCGGGCCGAGGCTGACGGAGGTCAGGCTGAGGCTGGCCGCGTTCTGGCCGGCGCGGCCGGTCCGCCTGATGGACAGGTGGACCGGCCTCCGCCGTCTGGCGCGATCCTGGTCCCGTGTTCCGCACGGTCCTGGTCGCCAACCGCGGTGAGATCGCCGTCCGCGCGTTCCGCGCGGCGTACGAGCTGGGCGCCCGTACCGTCGCGGTCTTCCCCTGGGAGGACCGCAACTCCGAGCACCGGCTGAAGGCTGACGCGGCGTACGAGATCGGCGAGCGCGGCCACCCGGTGCGGGCCTACCTCGACCCCGAAGCCATCGTCGGGGCCGCGCTCCAGGCGGGCGCCGACGCGGTGTATCCGGGCTACGGCTTCCTGTCCGAGAACCCGTTGCTCGCCGAGGCGTGCGAGCGCGAGGGCATCACGTTCGTCGGACCACCGCCGAGCGTGCTGCACCTGACCGGGAACAAGGCCTCGGCCGTCGCCGCGGCCCGCGAGGCGGGTGTGCCCGTCCTGGCGAGCGTCGCCCCTTCCGCCTCCGCTGCCGAGATCGTCGGCCGGGCCCGAGATCTCGAGTTCCCCGTCTTCGTCAAGGCCGTCGCGGGCGGCGGCGGACGCGGCATGCGCCGGGTCGAGCGGGTCGAGGAGCTGCAGGCGGCCGTGGAGGTGGCCATGCGGGAGGCGGAGTCGGCGTTCGGCGACCCGACCGTGTTCCTCGAGCAGGCCGTCGTCGAGCCGCGGCACATCGAGGTGCAGATCCTGGCCGATGCCACCGGCGACGTGATCCACCTGTTCGAGCGCGACTGCTCGGTCCAGCGGCGACATCAGAAGGTCATCGAGATCGCGCCGGCGCCCGACCTCGACCCCGCTCTGCGCGAACGCATCTGCGCCGACGCGGTCGCCTTCGCGCGCCGGATCGGCTACGTCAACGCAGGCACGGTGGAGTTCCTGGTCGACCCGGCCGGCCGGCACGTCTTCATCGAGATGAACCCGCGCATCCAGGTCGAGCACACGGTGACCGAGGAGGTCACCGATGTCGACCTGGTGCAGTCCCAGATGCGTCTGGCCTCCGGCGAGACGCTGGCGCAGATCGGGTTGCAGCAGAGCGGGATTCGCGTTCGCGGGGCGGCCTTGCAGTGCCGCATCACCACCGAGGACCCGGCCAACGGCTTCCGGCCGGACACCGGGCGGATCACGGCGTACCGCTCACCGGGTGGCGCGGGCATCCGGCTGGACGGCGGTACGACGTTCCAGGGCGCCGAGGTGAGTGCCCACTTCGACTCGCTGCTGACCAAGCTCACCTGTCGCGGGCGTGACTTCCCTGCCGCGGTGGCCCGGGCCCGGCGTGCCGTCGCCGAGTTCCGGATCCGCGGCGTGGCGACCAACATCCCGTTCCTCCAGGCCGTGCTGGACGACTCCGACTTCGTCGCCGGCGGCGTGACGACGTCCTTCATCGAGACGCATCCCGGCCTGCTCACCGCGCGCGCCAGCGCCGACCGCGGGACCAAGCTGCTCACCTACCTCGCCGACGTCACCGTCAACCAGCCGTACGGCGTACCGCGGGCCAGTCTCGAGCCGGCCACCAAGCTGCCCGACCTGGGGGACGCCGCAGCCGCGGCGCCACCCCCCGGGAGCCGAAACGTGCTGCGGGAGCTAGGTCCTGAGGCCTTCGCGGCTCGCCTGCGCGGGGACTCTGATGTGCGGGTGACGGACACGACGTTCAGGGACGCGCACCAGTCGTTGCTCGCGACCCGCGTCCGCACCCGTGACCTCGTGGCGGTCGCCGGGCCCGTCGCCCGGCTGACCCCACAGCTGTGGAGCGTCGAGGCGTGGGGCGGCGCGACGTACGACGTTGCTCTTCGCTTCCTGGCCGAGGACCCGTGGGAGCGCCTGGCCGCCCTGCGCGAGGCGATGCCGAACCTGTGCCTGCAGATGCTCCTGCGCGGCCGCAACACGGTGGGCTACACGCCGTACCCGACCGAGGTCAGCGACGCCTTCGTCGCCGAGGCGGCACGCACCGGCATCGACGTCTTCCGCATCTTCGACGCCCTCAACGACGTCGAGCAGATGCGACCCGCCGTCGAGGCCGTGCGTTCCACCGGCACCGCCGTGGCCGAGGTGGCGCTCTGCTACACCGGCGACCTGTCCGACCCGGGCGAGCGGCTCTACACGCTGGACTACTACCTGCGGCTGGCCGAGCGGATCGCCGACACCGGTGCGCACGTGCTGGCGATCAAGGACATGGCGGGGCTGCTGCGCGCGCCGGCGGCGCACCGCCTGGTCACGGCGCTGCGGTCGCGGTTCGACCTGCCGGTGCACCTGCACACGCACGACACGGCGGGCGGGCAGCTCGCCACGCTCCTGGCCGCCATCGACGCGGGCGTCGACGCGGTCGACGCGGCGAGCGCTCCGATGTCGGGGACGACCAGCCAGCCGTCGATGACGGCCCTCGTGGCGGCGACGGACCACGGCCCGCGTGAGACGGGGCTCGACATCGCAGACGTGATGGCGCTCGAGCCGTACTGGGAGTCCGTCCGCCGCCTTTACGCACCGTTCGAGTCGGGTGTCCCCGCGCCGACCGGCCGGGTCTACGTGCACGAGATCCCGGGCGGCCAGCTGTCGAACCTGCGCCAGCAGGCCATCGCGCTCGGCCTGGCTGAGAAGTTCGAACAGATCGAGGACATGTACGCCGCGGCCGACCGGATCCTGGGCCACATCGTCAAGGTCACACCGAGCAGCAAGGTCGTCGGCGACCTGGCCCTGCACCTCGTCGCCGTCGGCGCCGACCCGGCCGAGTTCGCCGCCGACCCGGCCCGGTTCGACATCCCGGACTCCGTCGTCGGCTTCCTGTCCGGCGAGCTGGGGGACCCGCCGGCCGGCTGGCCGGAGCCGTTCCGCACCAAGGCACTCGCCGGTCGCACCGCCCGGCCGCGGGAGGAGAAGCTCGGCGACGACGACCGCGCCGCCCTCGTCGATCGGCCGCGGCCCACGCTCAACCGGCTGCTCTTCCCGGGGCCCGCCCGCGACCTGGCCGACTCTCAGGCGCAGTACGGCGATCTGACCGTGGTGCCGACCCTGGAGTTCCTCTACGGCCTGCGCCCCGGCGAGGAGCACGAGGTCGTGCTGGAGGAGGGCGTGCGCCTGTTCGCCGGGCTCGAGGCCATCAGCGACCCGGACGAGCGCGGCCTGCGGACCGTCATGTGCCGGCTCAACGGGCAGCTCCGCCCGGTTCAGGTCCGCGACCGCTCGGTGGCGAGCAGCGTGCCGACGACGGAGAAGGCCGATCCCGGCGTGCCCGGGCAGGTAGCGGCGCCGTTCGGAGGCGTCGTGACGCTGGCGGTGAACGTCGGCGACGAGGTGGCTGCGGGGCAGACCGTCGCGACCATCGAGGCGATGAAGATGGAGGCCTCCATCACGACACCGGTCGCGGGAGTCGTGCAGCGGGCCGCCTTGGCGTCCGTGGGCCAGGTCGAGGGCGGCGACCTGCTCCTCGTGGTGGCGCCCAGCTGACGTCGCGACTCAGAGCAGGACCCTCTCTACCTTCAACAACACTCTGCTGTGAGTCACCCCGCGACTCGGAGCAGAGCGCTCTGAGTCCACGCGCGACTCAGACCAGTGCCCGTGAGTCACCCGACGACTCACAGCAGAACGTCGAAGCGATCATCGACTCGGACGCTCACTTCGAGCTGGCCGCCGTGGGCAGTGTTGAGCGAAGCGAATGGCGACGGCGTAGCTTCCGGCTCCCAGGACCGCGCCCACAGCGTTGGCCCACAAGTCCACGCTCGCTGTCCGGCTTGCGACTCTTGACCACTTATAAGTAGCAGTTCTATGGTGCCGGAAAGCGTCCATCGAGAGCAGGGGGCTTTCATCGTGGAGCTGCGTCATCGCACCGGACTGGTCGTTCTCGGCGTCGCCTTTGTCGGGCTCGGCGGGTCCGCCGCCCAGGCGTCGACATTCTGGGGCGCGCTGTATGACTACTACGGCGGCAACCTCGTCGCCAGTGGCTACGGGACCTACTGGGAGTCCTCGAGCGCCGAACTGCAGTCGTCCACTTACCAGGACCGCCGAGCCGACGGCCACGGCGCCTATGTCCGGGCAAACTTCCAACCGTTTTGGCACACGTGCTACCCCGATCCTGCGGTGTGCCACTGGGAGTGGGGAGACCCGACGGTCAAGAAAACGCCAGAGATAGGTACGTCCAACAACGTCAGGACAATCACCCTGACGACCACCCGGGCCTGGCCGACCAACAGAGACTGGGCCGACGTGTGCATCGACGTCAGCCTGAGACCAGACCCTTGTGTGTCCAGCCCGACCCTCTATCCGTGACGGCCGCGGTCTCCCTGGAGTCGGTGGGGTACAGCTACCGGGGTAGCCAAGCAGTCCTGAGCGGTGTCTCAGTCCGTTGGCCGAGTGGTGTCATCGGGCTCCTCGGGCCGAACGGCTCGGGCAAGAGCACGCTGCTCGGACTTCTGGCCGGAACTCTGACCGTGCAACGGGGAACGGTTCGGGTGTTGGGTGCCGAGCCGACGCGCGCCCGCGATGTCGGCTACCTTCCGCAGCAGGCCGAGTGGCCGGGTCAGTTCACCGTGACGGAGTTCCTCGCCTATCTCGCCTGGTCCCGCGGCGTGCGGCGCCGGCAACGTGAGCAGCGTGTGCGCGACGCGATCCGCGACGTGGATCTCGCGGGCCAAGCGCAGGTCCGGCTCTCTCGGCTCTCTGGCGGCCAGCGGCGCCGGGCGATGTTGGCGCAAACATTGCTGACCGAACCGGCCGTGTTGGTACTCGACGAGCCCACGACTGGCTTCGATCCGACGCAGCGGGTCGGCTTCCGGTCCCTCATCGCGCGGCTGGCCGAGAGGCGGACCGTCGTGGTCGCGACTCATCTGGTGGAGGACGTCGAACATATTGCCTCCTGGCTGTGCGTGCTGCGGGAGGGTCGGGTGGCGTACAACGGCCCCGTTGCTGACCTGGTCGGACACGCAGCTTCTGAGGACTCGCTGTCCCCGCTCGAGGCCGCCTTCGTTCGGCTCACCTCGTGACGACGCGAGCAATGCCGTTCCTCGCGGTAGCAGTCGTGCGTCGGTCGGTCGGCATGTGGGCGTTCCCGTTGTTCACCACGGCGGAGTTCATGAACGCTTTCGCCCGGGACCGTGTATGGGCGATCGAGTGGCAGTGGACGGCGTCTTGGAGTAACGCGGCGACATACGTCCTCATCCCGCTGGCAGGCGCAGTCGCGGCCGGCGAGTCCGTGCTCTATCGCCGCCGGGGAGCGGCGCAGTTCTTGTTGTCCCAGAGAAGTCGGCTACGCGGACAAGGCGCTCGGGTCCTGGCCCTGACGGCATGGGCGCTGACGGCACATCTTTTCGGTGTCTTGGTGTGCGGTGCTAGTGCGGCCTGGGTGCATCACTCCTGGCATTTGCCCTGGTTGCCGGTCGTCCCCGCGCTGGCTGCGGTGGTCGCGGCCGTCATCGTGGGCTCAGCGATCGGCTGGTGGTGGCCGAGTGTGGCCGCACCACCGGTAGTCGGTCTGACCTGGCTTGCCCTGATGACTGTTGTCGTAGTCGGTCGGTTGGACGTCTACCTACGGGTGGATGCCGCGACTGGCGACACCACCGGTCTGCGCCCGCACGTGCCGTTCACGGTCGCGGCGACCTTCTGGTGGGTGGCCCTTGCGCTCGCGGGCCTGTGGGTCATGGTTCACGGACCGGCTGCCCAGTTGCTGGACTTGGCAGTCCTCGCCGTCGTGGTCGTGGCGGCGACTAACCTCCATCGCCAGAGCGCCGAGCCCTACGTCCTGGCCGGCGAGGACCACCGGCCGGTCTGCTCGACAACTCAGCCGATGCTTTGCGTCAACCGGGACTATGCACCGCGGCTGGCTGCTCACGCGCGGGCGTTGGCTGCGCTGGCGAGGTCGCTGGGGTCGATCGACCCCAGTTCACTTCCGTCGCGTTTCGACCAGGCGGGGCCGCGGGTCGCTGGCTCGCGGCCTGTGTCCGGCGTCGGCGCCGTCAGCCTCACGCCATCTGGACCTGTTGACGCCTCCAACCTCGCCCTTGATCTGGTCAGAACGGCCAGCAACTGCAGCGCTGCTCCGACGACCGATGACAGTGCGCTATTGACGTTGCAGATCCGCTTGGCCGACTGGGTTGCCACGTCAAGCGGATTCCCCGACGATCTCTATGTCGAGACAGCGCGCGTGACCACGGCCGAGGAAGCGCGCAGCGCTTTGGATTCGATCCGAGCCGCGTGCTGAGACTGTTCGCGCGCAGCCGGGGCGGTCTGCGCGCAGTCTGTCTCGTCAGTGCGGTTGCCGCCGCGGCGACCCAGGTCCCGATCGAGCTGGTTGACCTGCGCTTCCGGGCGGCCCGGCTCGGCTTGGCACCGTTGCTGGCAGCGGCTGCTGGGGTCTTCGTTCCAGTCGTGTGCAGTCGGCCAGCCGGAACACTCGAGCCGTTGACGTCGGCGCGGCTCAGGATCACGCGGGGCGTCTGGTTGATTGCAGTCGGGACGGGTGCCTGGCTAGCGGGCCGCGTGGCGTTCCACGGCCAGGCCGGCGCCGGTGCGGTGAGCCTGCGCAACCTGGCCATGACTGCAGGCCTCGGCCTGGTGTGCGCTCAGGTGATGTCATCCCTGACCGCGTGGCTGCCCTCCGCACTCGTCGTCGCGCTCACCACTGTGGGCGGGACGGTCTCCTGGACTGGTGAGCCATACGGCTGGGCGTTGCTGCTACAGCCGACTTACTGCGGGACCGCCACCTGTGCTGCGGTGATCCTTGGCATTGCGGGCCCGGTTGTCTATGTCCTACGCGATAACGCTGCCTGACATCTGGCGTGCTCTGATTCCACGTGGTATCAGAGCAGAGCGAACCCGCGCTCAGTGCTCGAGGAGGGCGCGCCGCCTTGGCGTCCGTGGGCCAGGTCGAGGGCGGCGACCTGCTCCTCGTGGTGGCGCCCCGCTGACGTCGCGACTCAGAGCAGGACCCTCTCTCCCTTCAACAACACTCTGCTGTGACCCTCCGGCGACTCAGAGCAGACTGCTGTGACTCCTGCGGCGACTCACGGCAGAGCAGGTGTGATGAGAGGTGCGTCCTCGAGCGCTAGTTCTCGACCAGGGCCGGATGCCGCGGGTCCTCGAGGCGGACGACGCACGACGCCCGCTCGGCCGGTGCCGTCTCCCCGACGTACCGGCGCCACGAGGCCGTGACGCGGTCGAGCTCGGCGGTCGCCACCCGGCGGGCCAGCGCGGCGTCCGAGGTCTCCAGGTGCACGACGACGTCGAACCCGTCGGCCAGCTCCCGGCGCAACAGGTACGGACCGTCCACGACGACGACCTGCCCCGGTGCGGCCAGCACGCGGTCCGCGCGCACGGACCGGTCGCGCTCCTCGTCCCACAGTGCGGGCAGCCAGGCGGGCGGCCGGACGGGAGGCGATGCGGGTCGGGCCGCCGCGGGGGCGAGAGAGTCCAGCACCTCGCGCCGCAGCGCCGCGTCGTCGTACCAGCGCTCCCAGCCCGCATCCGGGTCGTCGGCACCCAGCTCGAGCCGCACCGACCGGGGCCGGAGGAAGTCGGCCCGCCGGACCCGTGCTACCGGTCGGCCCGCTGCAGCCACCGCGCCGGCCACATCGTCCGCGAGCGGCTCTGAGTCGCCCTGGACCGCTCCATCCACGCCGACGCGCACGCCGTACGGCGGGTCGGCAGCCGCGGCAGCCAGGGACA
This sequence comes from Actinomycetales bacterium, assembly GCA_045807245.1. Classification (GTDB taxonomy): domain Bacteria; phylum Actinomycetota; class Actinomycetes; order Actinomycetales; family CAVURS01; genus CAVURS01. Next base: position 18,251 of record JBJMHS010000041.1, on the reverse strand, counting down.
ACGAAACCGCCGCCTCGGCCAGACGTTCGGCCAGGGCGGCGGCAGAGAGCGGGACGACGTTCACGTCGCGCCGCCGGTGCGGTCAGGCAGCGAGGCGCTCCTTGACGTCCTGCAAGGTCGGGTTGGTCGCGGCGGAACCGTCCGGGAAGACGACGGTGGGCACTGTCTGGTTGCCGCCGTTGACGCTCATGACGTACTCGGCGGACTGCTCGTCCTGCTCGATGTCGACCTCGGTGTAGGCGATCCCCTCACGGTCCAGCAGCGTCTTCAGCCGCCGGCAGTAACCGCACCAGGTCGTCGAGTACATCCGAACGGTCCCGGCCTGAGGTGTGAGCGACATCGTGGTGGAGCTCCCTGGTAGTTGAGCGATAAACGACAGTCTGCACCCACGGGAACATCGGCGAAAGTCGGGACCTTCCTGAATCGGTCGAAAGGACGTGTGATCCCCACCACGTGCTCGGTTCCTCGCCCGCACCAGAACGTCGGTGCCGGCTGACAGGATGGGTGCGATGTCCAGCGAGCAGCCGTCCCGAACCGCCGACTCCGTGCTGGCGGCGCTCGACCCGGAGCAGCGCGAGGTCGCCTCAAGCCTGACCGGACCGCTGTGCGTCCTCGCCGGCGCGGGGACCGGCAAGACCCGGGCCATCACCCACCGGATCGCGTACGGCGTGCTGTCGGGGGTGCTCGCGCCGCAGCGCGTGCTGGCCGTGACCTTCACTGCTCGCGCGGCCGGGCAGATGCGCTCGCGGCTGCGCGACCTGGGCGTCCCCGGCGTGCAGGCCAGGACCTTCCACGCGGCCGCCCTGCGCCAGCTGCACTACTTCTGGCCGCAGGCCATCGGCGGGCCGGCGCCGGAGGTCCTGCCGCAGAAGGCGGGTGTCGTCGCCGAGGCCGCCTCTCGGCTGCGGTTGTCGGTCGACCGGGCCGCCGTCCGTGACCTCGCCGCCGAGGTCGAGTGGGCCAAGGTCAGCCTGCTGACCCCGGAGTCCTACCCGGTGGCGGCCCGGGCGGCGGGGCGCGACCCGGCCGGCCTCGACCTGACGACCGTGGCCCGCCTGCTCGAGACCTATGAGCAGGTCAAGGAGGAGCGCGGGGTCATCGACTTCGAGGACGTGTTGCTCGTGACGGCCGGAGTGCTGCAGGACAACGCCCACATCGCCGCGACCGTGCGCGAGCAGTACCGTCACTTCGTCGTCGACGAGTACCAGGACGTCAACCCCCTGCATCAGCACCTGCTCGACCTCTGGCTGGGCGGCCGGCAGGACCTGTGTGTGGTCGGTGACGCGGCCCAGACGATCTACTCGTTCACCGGCGCCAGCCCTCAGTACCTGCTGGAGTTCCCGCGCCGGTTCCCCGAGGCCCGGGTGGTGAAGCTGGTCCGGGACTACCGGTCGACCCCGCAGGTCGTGCACCTGGCCAACCAGGTGCTGGCCCGCGCGGGGGGCCCGGCCCGGAAAGCCCGGCTGGAGCTCCGGGCGCAGCGGCCGCCGGGCCCGGAGCCCAGCTTCACGTCGTACGCGGACGACGTCGCCGAGGCCGGTGGCGTCGCGACGTCGGCGGCCAAGCTGATCGCGAACGGCATGCGGGCCAGCGAGATCGCCGTTCTCTACCGCACGAACGCCCAGTCCGAGCCGTTCGAGCAGGCCCTGGCCGAGGCCGGCGTGCCGTACCTGCTGCGCGGCGGGGAGCGGTTCTTCGCCCGGCGCGAGGTCCGTGAGGCCGTGGTGCTGCTGCGCGGCGCCGCCCGCTCGGCGGACGCCGCCCAGCCCCTCGGGCAGGCGACGCGGGACGCCCTGTCCTCCGCCGGGTGGTCGGCGGAGGCGCCGGCCGGCACCGGCGCGGTGCGGGAGCGCTGGGAGTCCCTGCAGGCCCTGGCCGCCCTCGCCGACGAGATCGAGCAGGCCAGGCCGGGGGCGACGCTGGCCGAGCTGGTGACCGAGCTGGACGAGCGGGCCGCGGCCCAGCACGCCCCCACCGTCGACGGCGTCACCCTGGCCTCGCTGCACGCCGCCAAGGGCCTGGAGTGGGACGCCGTCTTCCTCACCGGGCTGACCGAGGGTCTGCTGCCCATCAGCTTCGCCGAGGGGCTCACCGCGGTGGAGGAGGAGCGCCGGCTGCTGTACGTCGGGGTGACCCGGGCCCGCGAGCACCTCGCGCTGTCATGGGCCAAGTCCCGTACGCCCGGAGGGCGGGCCAGCCGCAAGCCGTCGCGGTTCCTCGACGGCCTGCGCCCTGTCGACCCGACCGATCACGAGAACCCTTCTGGCCCAAGGGAGTCCGGCCGGAAGGCGCGTCGGGGGCGCCCGATGCCGACGACGTGCCGCACCTGCGGCAAGACGCTCATGACAGGGGCGGAGCGCAAGGTCGGGCGCTGCTCGAGCTGCCCGCCGACGTACGACGAGGCGACCTTCGAGGCCCTGCGCGCCTGGCGGCTCGAGACCGCGACGGAGGCCAAGGTCCCGGCGTACGTCGTGTTCACCGACGCGACGCTGACCGCCATCGCCGAGACCCGGCCGTCCTCCACCCTGGACCTGGCGGGCATCGCAGGCGTCGGGGCGGCCAAGCTCGAGCGGTACGGGCCAGCGGTTCTAGCCCTCCTGGACGGGAAGGATCCCGCCGAAGGGGCCTCCTAGGGTCACGATCGGGCGACGGATGACAGTCCGTCGAGAAAATGCGTTGTGCCCGTCACAGGTGCGCCCCTACTCTGTCCGAGGTGCCGCCCGAAGGGCGGCCGCAGAACGTCCGCGCGAGTCGAGAGGAGGTGCGTCGTGGAGAACGTCATCGAGCTGGCGGTGCAGGACATGCACACGAGCTGCAGCGAGCCCTCCCTGCGCGCCTTCTCCCGTATCCGTCCGGTGATCTCCGGGGCCACCATGGCCGCCTTCCAGGGGACCACTGTGCTCGCGACCGGCACCACCCTCGGCTATGTCCTGCCGCAGACGGATGACAGCACCAAGGCCCTCTCCTCGGGTTACCTGACCTGGAGCCCACCGGTATAGATGTTTCATCGAACCGGTCACCTTCAGGCCGCGGAACCCGAGACCCGGGATCCGCGGCCTTTTTGTTTGTCGGTCACAAAGTCACAGACAGATCAGTCACGACAGATGAAGAACCACGAAGCCACCAGCACACACGGTTCGAACGACACGAAGATGGAGGTGACCCCGATGCAGCTCTCGGCTCTGCTTGACGCACTGGTCGGCCCCGAGGTCGACGAGGACGCGGTCAGCAGCGAGATCCCCTGCCGGGTGTACGACGCCGAGCTCTGGTTCGCCGAGCTGCCCGCGCACGTCGAGCAGGCCAAGGCCCTGTGTCGGGAGTGCCCGGCCCGCGCGGCCTGCCTGGACGGCGCGCTCCAGCGCAGCGAGCCCTGGGGCGTCTGGGGCGGCGAGCTGTTCGTCCAGGGCGTCGTCGTGGCCCGCAAGCGGCCACGGGGACGGCCTCGGAAGAACGAGGTCGCCGCATGACCCTGACGACCCGAGCGCGCGCCCGCTGACCCACCGGGTCAGCGACGTCAGATGACACCAACGAAGAAGTCCACAGATGACACCTGAGGAGAACCACGATGTACCAGTCGATGTACGAGGACATGGCCCGCGCCCATCAACAGCAGATGCTGCGCGAGGCCGAGCAGTCGAGGGCAGCTCGCCGCCTGATGCGGCTGGCCCGCGCCGAGCGGAGGGCTCGGCGGGCCAAGGCCGCGAGCGAGCGCGCCCACCGGAGGCTGGTCGCCCTGAACGCCTGACGTTCGAGCGACAGCCAGGACGAGGCCGGTCCCAGGAGCCGATCGAGAACATCCGATCTCCCGCTCCAGGGGCCGGCCTCCGTCGTGCTCCCCACCCCGCGCGGTGCTCCCTGGGGCCCGGTGATCGCGGCCGCTGGCGCGGCTGATCACCGGGCCCCAGGGAGCACCGCGGGTGCTGAGGCGAGTGGCCCCGAGTACGCCGGGAGCCCCGGGTGCTGCGGAGGCGGCCTACAGCGGGGGGAGCTCCAGCCCGGGCAGGTTGGCGGCCAGGATGTCCCGGGCCGCCACCTCACCCTCGAGCTGGCACAGGACGCCGATGCCGCCGAGCCAGACCCGGTGGATGAGCAGGTACGACGGCGGCAGGTTGAGCTTGAGCCCGACGGCCCACTGCGGGCGGCGGGGGTCGTGCACGTGCTGGAACAGCCCACGCAGCCAGGCCCGGTTGAACTGGAACCGCTCGACCGACAACGGCTCCATGAAGGGCCGCAGATAGGCGAGCAGGGCGTCCCCGTCGATCTCGATCGAGGACTTGATGAAGCCCTCCTCGCGCAGGCCCTCGACGACCGTCTCACCGTCGCCGCTCAGCGCGATGGACAGCAGCCGCCCGGTCTCCGGGGGCAGGCCGTGCGGCAGCCGGTTCACCGCGCCGAAGTCAAGGATCCCGAGCCGCCCGTCCGGCGTCATCCGGTAGTTGCCCGGATGCGGGTCGGCGTGCAGCAGCCGGGCCTGCTCGGGCCCGGCCAGCAGAAACTCCAGGTACAGCGCGGCCGCCTCGTCGCGCTCCTGCTGGCTACCGGAGGAGATCAGCCGGGACAGCGGCCGGCCGTCCAGCCACTCGGACACGATGACGCGCTCGCCGGACGCCACGACGGCCGGCACGGCGAACCGGGGATGCCCGGCGAACGCCTTCGCGAACGCCGCCTGCGAGCGGGCCTCGAGCCCGTAGTCGAGCTCCTCGCTGACCCGCGCCTTGAGCTCGGCCATGATCGGCTTGATGTCCAGGCCTGGGATCCACCCGGCGGCCACCCGCGCGACCCGGCTGACCTGGTTGAGGTCGCTGATCAGGGCCGGCCCGGCACCGGGGTACTGCACCTTGACCGCGACGGTCCGCCCGTCCTTCCAGACGGCCTTGTGCACCTGGCCGATCGAGGCCGCGGCGGCGGGGAAGTCCTCGAACGACTGGAACCTCTGCCGCCACCTCGGTCCGAGGTCCTGAGCCAGCACCCCGTGCACTGTGGCCGCAGGCATCGGCGGTGCGGCGTCCTGGAGCTTGACCAGGGTGGCGCGGTAGGGACCGGCCAGCTCCTCCGGCAGCGCCGCCTCGAACACCGACAAGGCCTGGCCGAACTTCATCGCGCCGCCCTTGAGCTCCCCCAGGACCTTGAACAGCTGCTCGGCGGTGCGCCGCTGGACCTCGGCGGCGACGGCCTCCGCCGGTTGCCCGCCGACCCGCTTGCCGAGCCCGAGCGCCGTACGGCCGGCGAAGCCCAGCGGCAGTGAGGCCAGCCGCGCGCTGCGGGTAACCGCACGGCGCGGCAGGTCGGACATGACGACATCCTCTCAAGCCTCAGCCCGCCGCGTCCGAACGAAGCGCTCCCGGCAGCCAGGAACAGCCGCATCGTGGGTGGCGCTGCCAGGTACGACGGCAGGTCAGGCCGTCCGGCAGGGCCACCGTGAGGGTGGCTCCGACACTGGCCGGGGTACGGCGCTCGTCCACCCAGCAGGTGACCTGGAGCGCGACCAGAGCGGCCACCAGCTGGGTGAGCGCCGACTCGCCGCGGACCGCCGCCGCCGGACTGTCGAGCTGCGCGGCAACGGCGGGCCAGCCGGGGTCGCGGTCGGTGCGAGCCAGCTCCAGACAGCGCAGGCAGGCCGACCGGCCCGGTACGACGAGCGGGCCCACGCTCGCGCGGTCCGCGCCGGCGAGCACGACGAGGTGCGGCAGGCCCTCGGCCAGCAGAGCCGAGCCGACCGCCGTACTGACCGCGTCCTCTTCGACCAGGACGACCAGCCGGTACGCCGAGTGCCGGTCATCTCCGGCCAGACGGGCCACCGTGGCCAGCCCGTCCCGCGTCGTCTGCGCATGCTCGATCGGGACGGCCGTGGGGGACAGGGCCGCGAGGCAGGCCGTTGCCAGCCGGCCGCGGCCGATGAGGAGCACCGGTCGCCGGGTGCGTCGGGCGAGCAGCTCGAACCCGTCCCCGGCGTCCGGGTAGGTGACCGACCAGGCCAGCGCGTCCGGACGCAGCTCTTGGTGTCGGTCCGGGCCGAGCCGGTGCAGGTGCGCGCGGTCGGCGGGCTGGCCGGTCAGCACGCCGGCACCGGCCAGCAGGTCGAGCAGGGCGCGGACGCGGCCCGGGTCGGCGCCGCGAGCGCGGGCCCAGCGCTCGAGGTCGCTGAGCCGGCGGGTGCCGTCCAGGTGCTCGATCAGCTGTGCGTCCAGCGGCCCGAGCCCGGCGATGACGACGCCGGCGTCCGGGGTCAGGCCGATCTGCAGCGTGGTGTCGTCGCGCCACACCTGCCGCAGTCCCGGCTTGATCTCGGGGCGGTGCGGCAGGTGTTCGGCCATCGCCGCAGCCTGTCAGCAGCCGCCGGGTCCGAGGCGTTCGTCCACAGGCCGGCTCCGCATTGACCGGAGTTGGGCCGTGGGATCGGTGGGGGCGAACGACAGCGGGCGGCCATCCGGATCTTCCCGGGTGACCGCCCGCCGTGACGTGCAGGGTGGTGCTGCGTCGTGCTGTGTCGACCTGTGGCCTGCGATCAGGCCTTGCCGAGGATGCGGTTGAGGTTCGTGCCGCAGACCGGGCAGGTGCCCTTCGCCATGCGGCGGCCGTTCGTCTCGACGACGCGGCCCTCGGCCTCACGCTTCGCCTTGCACTTCACGCAGTAGAACTCGCCCTTGTAGGTCTCGGCGGTGTCCGCCATGTCGCATCTCCTCGTTGTCGGTGGGTGGGGCCTGTTGCCCTCTAGCTGCCGCGGTGGTGCCGTGCACCCCGGAGCACGCGGCCCGACGGCTTGAGTGGGCTTGCTAGACCCACGGCGCTGAACCGGAACTCACCCTAACCCAGCACGGCTCGTGCTCCGCGCAGGCGGGGCCCGTGCTCAGCCCGCGCCGTACCCTCACCTAACGTCAGGCTGGCCGAGAGATCGAGGCCGCCGGGGCGACCCGGTCCCGACACACCTTCCCCAGCGTGGGAGGACCGAACGCCCCGGAGGCCTCGTGCCTTGGACGCTAGGTGCCGCCCGGAGCGGGCGTCAACGAGAACCGGGCAGATCGCCCGGCCGGTCGGTGGACAGCCCTGTGGGTGGCCTGGGGAAGACTGGCCGGACTGAGTGGACAGCTGGTGGAGGGTGCTGTGGACAGCCGGGTACGGGAGGGCCGACGTCGTTCACGACAGGCCGCTGACCTGCAGAAATGTCATCCACCGCCTGTGCAGGGAAATTCCTCGCCACAATGGGCCCGTGTCCGTGCCTCCTGGGCCTCCTGAGCCGGAGATCGAGGTGCGCCGCAGCGGTCGCCGACGGCGCACCGTCAGTGCGTACCGGGACGGTGAACGCATCGTCGTCCTGATCCCGGCGTCCTTCTCGACGGCCGAGGAGCGACGCTGGGTGGCCGCCATGGTCGAGCGCCTCCGGGCCCAGGAGAGTCGCCGCAAGGCGCCCTCTCGCGACCTGGTCCGCCGCGCCGACGAGCTGTCCCGCGAGTACCTCGGCGGCAAGGCCCGCCCGGTCTCGATCCGCTGGGTCGACAACCAGCACGGCCGCTGGGGGTCCTGTACGCCGCTCGACGGCACGATCCGGATGTCGTCCCGGCTGCGCGGCATGCCGGGATGGGTCGTCGACTACGTCCTGCTGCACGAGCTGGCCCACCTGCTGGAGCCGTCGCACAACGCGCGGTTCTGGACCCTCCTCGAGCCGTTTCCCCGGTTGGAGCGCGCTCGCGGCTACCTCGAGGGCGTGGCCGCGGCGGCCGAGCTCGACATGGAGCCGCTGGGCGCCCGCGAGGCGTCCGACGCGGACCCGGTCGACGAGGCGGACCCCGAGGAGGACGTGGCGGCCGTGGCGGCCACGTTCACCGGCGAGCGTCGCCCGGCCCGGCGGCCCCGGCCACCCGAACAGCCGCAGCCACCCGAGCAGCCGCGTCTGCTGTGAGTCCCCGCGGACTCAGAGCAGAGCGACTGGTCAGGCATCCAGCTCCGCCAGGCGGCCTTCCAGGAACGAGCGCTCGGCCTCGTTGGCGCTGAGAGCGGCCGCCGCGGCGTACGCCTCCGCCGCCTCCTGGGAGCGGCCAAGGCGACGCAGCATCGCGGCCCGAGTGCTGTGGAACAGGTGGTACCGCGCCAGGTCGAGCCGGTCCACCTCGGCCAGTGCGGCCTGAGGTCCTGCCACCTCGGCCAGGGCCACGGCCCGGTTGAGGGCGACGACCGGCGTAGGCGTCAGCGCCTGCAGCTGGTCGTAGAGCGCGAGGATCTGGCGCCAGTCGGTCTGCTCGGCGGTGGCGGCGTCGCTGTGGACCGCCGCGATGGCGGCCTGGACCTGGTACGGACCGAGCGGCGCACCGGCCGCGACCCGGCGCAGGCACTCGCGGACCAGCTCCAGCCCCTGGTCGATGGCGGCCCGGTCCCAACGGGTCCGGTCCTGGTCGGGCAGCAGCACCATCGACCCGTCGGGCGCGGTCCTCGCTGCTCGACGCGCGTCCGTGAGCAGCATCAGCGCCAGGAGCCCCGCAACCTCGCCTTCGTCCGGCATGAGGGCGAGCAGCAGCCGGCCCAGCCGGATCGCCTCGGCCGAGAGGTCTTCGCGGACCAGGTGCGGGCCGCTCGACGCGGCGTACCCCTCGTTGAAGACGAGGTACACCACGGCCAGCACGGCGCGCAGGCGGCCGGGGAGCTCCGCGTCCTCGGGGACGCGGATCGGGATCCTGGCGTCCTGGATCTTGCCCTTGGCCCGCACCAGGCGCTGGGCCATCGTCGGCTCGGGCACGAGGAACGCCCGGGCGATCTCGGGCGTCTGCAGGCCACCGACGAGGCGCAGGGTCAGCGCGACCTGCGACGGCTGAGCCAGGGCCGGGTGGCAGCAGGTGAAGAGCAGGCGCAGCTGGTCGTCTCGCACGCGCCCCTCCTCGAACTGGTCGGCCGGGTCCTCGTCCTCGGCCCAGCGGTGCAGCCGGGTCGCCTCGACCTGGCGGTCGTGTCGCTTGGCCTCGCGGCGCAGCCGGTCGATCGCCCGGTTGCGTGCGGTGGTGGTGATCCAGGCGCCGGGGTTCGGTGGCAGTCCGGTGGAGGGCCAGGTGACGGTGGCGCTCACGAACGCCTCCTGCACCGCCTCCTCGGCGATGTCGATGCTGCCGAAGATGCGCACCAACGTCGCGACCGACCGGCCGGACTCCTCACGGAAGATCCGACCGATCCGGTCGGCGACGGCTTGGCTGTCGGTCAGGACGCGTCCGCCGGGGGACGCGGGAGCTGGGTCTGGAGGGACTCGCTGAACGACTCCTCCAGCCCGTCCTCGAACGGCCTGACCTCGACCGGTGCCCGGCACGCGGCGCTGGCCCGGGTGGCCAGGGCGAGCGCCTCGTCCAGGTCCTCGGCCCGCAGGACCCAGAACCCGCCGAGGAACTCCTTGGACTCGGCGAACGGGCCGTCGGTCGTGGTGGTCTCGCCATCGGTGACGGACACCACGGTGGCGGTCTCACGCGGCTTCAGCCCGGCGGCGAAGACCCAGTTGCCGGCAGCCATCACCTCACGGTTGTAGGCCTCGACATCGGCGAACATCTGTTGCATCTCTTCGGCGCTCGGGTCGGCCTGCCCCTCGACTCCGTGCACCGACAGCATGTAGACGGCCATGGGAGTGATCCTTTCAGTCGGTGGCTCAGCGGGTGGGAGCGTAGGTCAGCCCGAGCACGCCCTTGTCGAACGTGCGGGAGCCGGTGAGGGTGAGCTCCACCCGGTCCGGCGTCGTGAACAGCGGCAGCGCCCCTCGCAGGACGACCGGGTAGACGAGCAGCCGGAGCTCATCGACCAGGCCGGCGCCGAGCAGCTGGTTGAAGACGGACGAGCTGCCCGCGACCAAGAGGTCGCCGCCGTCGGACTCCTTGAGCGCGGCGACCGCCGACACGGGGTCGCCGTCCAAAGCCGTTGCGTTCCAGTCGAACTCGCGACGGGTGCGGGACGCGACGTACTTCGGCATCGAGTTCATCTTGTCGGCGAAACCGGCCTCGTCGTGCATGTCGGACCAGGCGGCCGAGAACCCGTCGTACGTCTTGCGGCCGAGGACCATGGCCTCGGCGGCGAACAGCTCCTCCTGCTTGAACGCCCCGATCTCGTCGCTCCAGTACGGGAACGTCCAGGTCCCCGGCTCGTCCATGTAGCCGTCCAACGACGCGAACTGCGTGGCGATGAGCTTGCGCATGCCGTCCTCCTGCCTGAGTGGGTGAGAGCGCCTTCTGCCCGTACTACGAAGTCGCCGGGGCCCGATCGACAAGGCGGCGACAGTTCTTCGTCCGGACGGTGGCTAGGCCGCCTTGAGCAGGCGCCGGAGCCGATCTGGCAGGTCCGGTACGACGGCCTCGGGCAACGCGTCGACCGGCCACCAGGCGACGTCGACGCTCTCCGGCCCGACCTGGGGGCGGGCCGCGTACGGCGCCTGCAGGAGGTACGCGGCGTCGAGATGCTCCTGGCAGCGGCCGAAGGCGGCCGACAGCCGGTGCCGGTCGAGGTCGGCCGGGCCGACGACCTCCAGGCCGGCGATACCCGACTCCTCGGTGGCCTCCCGCAGGGCGGCGGCCGACAGGGTCGCGTCGTCCGGCTCCAGGTGGCCGCCGCACTGCACCCAGAAGCCGCCCTTGCGGTGCAGCGTGAGCAGGATGTGCCGGCGGTCCGGGTCGAGCACGAAGGCACTGGCCGTCAGGTGCGCCGGCGGCCCCTCGCGCCACAGCGCGTCCGGGTGCCGGTCCAGGTGCTGCAGGTAGGACCTGCGCAGCCGGGCCTGCTCGGTGTCCCGGACCGGCCAGGACGACAGCGCCGCGCGGGCCCACTCCAGCAGGTCGTGGCCCACGGTCGCGCTGCTCACGCCGACGGTCTCGGGTCGCTGGGTGGCTCCGGCGGGGGCTCGTTGGCCGGCCGGCCGCCACCGCTCAGCAGCTCCTCGATCGCGGCATCGACGGCGGCGCCGTCCTGGGCCGCATCCCCGGCCCGGCTCGCGAACCCGGCCGGGTCGTCGAGGTCCTCCGCCGTCGGCAGCAGGTCGGGGTGGGCCCAGATGGCATCGCGCCCCTCCTGGCCCCGCTCCTGCGCCAACGCGGCCCAGAGTGCCGCCGCGTCGCGCAGCCGGCGGGGACGCAGCTCGAGGCCGACGAGGGACGCGAACGTGTGCTCCGCCGGGCCCCCCGAGGCCCGGCGGCGCCGTACCGTCTCGCGCATCGCGTCGGCGTGCGGCAGGTGACCCGACGCCGCCTCGTCGGTCACCTGCTCCACCCAGCCCTCCACCAGCGCGAGCAGCGTCTCCAGGCGGGCCAGCGCGGCCTCCTGGGCAGGGGTGTTGTGCGGCTCGAACAGGCCCTCCGCGAGAGCCTGCTGGATCGACGCGGGATCGGACCCGTCGACCTCCCGCATGGCCGACTCGATGGCGTCCGAGTCGATCCTGATGCCGCGGGCGTAGGCCTCGACGGCGCCCAGCAGCTGCGGACCGAGCCAGGGCACGTGCGCGAACAGCCGGGCCCGGGCCGCCTCGCGCAGGCCGAGGTACAGGCGCACCTCGTCCGCGGGCACGTCCAGACCCTCGCCGAACGCGCGGATGTTGTCCGGCAGCAGGGCCACGGCACCGCTCTCGACGAGCGGTAGGCCGACCTCGGTGCCGCTGACGACTTCGCCGGCCAGCGCGCCGACCGCCTGCCCGACCTGCAGGCCGAACACGCTGCCGCCCAGCTGCCGGATCATCGGCCCGGCCATCTCGGCCATCTGGCGCTGCATGCCCGCCAGCTCGGCCTGCTCCGGGGCCTCGCCGCCGAGCCCCTGCTGGGTCATCACATCGGCCATGGCCCGGGCGACACTCTCGGCGACCGGCTCGACGAGCCGATGCCACACGGGCAAGGTGCCTTCGACCCACTCCGCGCGGCTCCACGCCAGCGCCCGGGCTCCCGCCGACGACAGCGACGTCACGGGGTCGAGCCAGAGGTCGGCCAGCCGCAGGGCCTCGTCGACCGCGCGCCGGTCGGAGCCACTGACGCTGGAATCACCTGCAGCAGAGACGGTTTGGCGCGCGACGTTGGTCGCGAGCTCCCAGTTGACGGGACCGTCGCCACCGGTCGACATCATCGTCTGGAGCTGCGACATCATCGTCTGCAGCATCGCGGGGTCGATCGGCTCTCCACCGGTGGCCGCGCTCAGCGCCTTGGCCAGCTCCTCGCCGGCCGGGCCGCCGCCGAGCAGCTGCGCGAACGCCTCGTTGAGCTCTTGCGCAGCATCATCGGGCTGCATCGCGCGGTCGTCATCGTCCTCGCCGTTCGGCCCCCCCGGTCCGAACCCGATCGGTCGGTCGCTCATGGCCACGGCTCCTGTTGGCTCTCGACTCTCAGGCGCTGCTGAGACACTGGCGGTGAACGCCTGCTGCGGCGTCGTACCCAGGTAACCACGGAGGCCCGAGGTGAGTTCCGCGCGGACATCGGTTCGTGCGCCGGTTCGCTCTCGGCGGACCGTGCTGAGCGTGGCCGTGACCGGGGCCGCCAGCCCGCTGGGTGCAGCCATCGCGCGGGCCCTCGTCGCCGCCGATGGCATCGGCCGCGTCGTCGCGGTGGACGACCGGAGAGGGACCACCGAGGGCGTGACCTGGCGCCTGGGCGACGTGAGCTCGCCGGCGGTCGCCGACCAGCTGCGCGGGGTGAACGCGGTCGTGCTGGTCGCGGCGCCGACCGACCTCGCGGCGGCGGCGAGCAACCCGCAGCGTCGCGAGCGCGCCGTCCGCACGGTGCAGGCGGTGGCGACGGCCAGTGCGGCGGTCGGCGCCCGCCGGCTGCTCGCGGTGACCAGCGCCATGGTGTTCGGCGCCGCCGCCGACAACCCCGTACCGCTGCCCGACGATGCGCCGGTCGCGGCGACTCCGGACTCCGGTCTCGTCGGGGACCTGCTCGAGGTCGAGCGGGTGCTCGAGCGGACGCCGCGGGTCCACCCAGGGCTCGCCGTCACGGTGCTGCGGCCGTCCGCTCTCGTGGGGCCCGAGGTCGACACCGTGGTGACCCGGCATTTCGAGGCGCCCCGGTTGCTCACGGTCAAGGAGAGCGCGAACGCCTGGCAGTTCGTGCACGTGGACGACGTGGCCTCGGCCGTCGTCACTGCGCTCCTCCACGAGCTGGACGGTCCGCTGACCGTCGGGTCGGAGGGGGTGCTCGACCAGGAGCGCCTGGAGCGGCTGAGCGGCATGCGTCGGATCGAGCTGCCGGCCGCGCTCGCCCTGGGCACGGCGCAGCGGCTCCACCGCGTCGGTGTGCTCCCAGCGCCGGCGAGCGACCTGGCCTTCGTCGTCTACCCCTGGGCGGTGTCGTCGGCCCGGCTGCGCGCGGCCGGCTGGACCGCGTCGTACGACAACGAGACCTGCCTCGGCGTGCTGCTCGAGGGCATCCGCGGGCGGCACGCCGTCGCGGCGCGCCGGATGGACCGCAAGGACGCGGCGCTCGGGGCCGCAGGCGCCGCGGTCGCCCTGGTCGGCACAGCCGCGCTGATGCGACGGCGGCGCAAGCGGGGGAGTGGGTCATGAGCGGAGAGGTGCGGCTGGCCGCGATCCGCGACCAGGCGCTGTCCGTCGACGAGGTCCTCACCGCGGTCGCGGACCCCGCGGCGGGCGGTGCGGTGGTCTTCGTCGGCACCATCCGTTCTGAGGACCAGGGCAAGGGGGTCGAGGGCCTGGGCTACTCCGCCCACCCGAGTGCCGAGGCCGCGCTGGGCCAGGTCTGCGCCGACGTCGTCACGCGGCACGACGTCATCGCGGTGGCCGCGACCCACCGGACCGGAGAGCTGACCGTCGGCGAGCTGGCCACGGTCGTCGGGGCGAGCGCCGCCCATCGCGGTGAGGCGTTCGCCGCAGCGCAGGACCTGATCGACACCCTGAAGAGCACCGTGCCGATCTGGAAGCACCAGCGGTTCACCGACGGCGAGGCGGAGTGGGTGGGACTGCCGTGACGGCACCCGCGCTGTCGTACGACGTCCCCTCCCGCTGGTCGCCCGTGCCGCCGGGCCGCGGCATGTTGGCCGGCATCTGCGCGTTCGCGGCGGTGCTGCTCGGCGCCCTGATCGCGATCGCGCCGGCCCACTACGCGATCCTCAGCCCCGGGCCCGCGACGAACGCCCTCGGCGCGTCCGGCGGACAGCGGCTGATCCAGGTGACCGGGCACCCGACGTACCCCACGACCGGAGCGCTCGACTTCACCACCGTGAGCGTGTACGGCGGGCCGGGCGCGCACGTGAACCTGTTCCTCGCGGTGAAGGGCTGGCTGTCCGGCAATGACACCGTGATCCCGGAGGAGCTCGAGTTCCCGAAGGGCCAGACCAGCAAGCAGATCGACGAGCAGAACGCCCAGGACATGACGACGTCGCAGGAGGACGCAGCAGCCGCGGCCCTGCGCGAGATGGGCCTGACCGTCCCCGAGGTCATCACCATCACGGCCCGTACGGCGAGTGCGCCGGCCGCGAAGGTGCTGCGCGACGGCGACGTCATCTCGAGCATCAACGGCAAGGCGCTCACGAGCAACGCGCAGCTGCTCTCGACGATCCAGGCCCACAAGCCGGGCGACGTGCTGACCCTGGGGCTGGTCCGCAACAAGAAGCCGGTCACGGTGAAGGCCAAGCTGACCAAGGACGGGAACCGGACGCTCCTCGGCATCACCCCGGGCATCACGTTCACGATGCCGTTCCAGGTGAAGATCGACACCCACGACGTGGGCGGACCGTCGGCGGGGACGATGTTCGCGCTCGCGGTCTACGACACGTTGACGCCGGGCAGCCTGACCGGGGGCAAGCGGATCGCGGGCACCGGGACGATCGACCCGGAGGACGGCGCGGTCGGCGCGATCGGCGGCATCGCGCAGAAGATGATCGGCGCGAAACAGGCTGGGGCGCAATGGTTCCTGGCTCCGACGAGCAACTGCTCGGACGTCGTCGGGCACGTGCCGGACGGCCTGCACGTGGTGAAGATCGGCACCCTGCACGAGGCCCGGCTCGACGTGGAACAGATCGCGGCCGGCCGGGGCGGCGCGCTGCCGTCCTGCTAGCTCCCGCCCTCGTCCGGCCCTAGTCGAGCAGGGTCGCGTGCAGCGCGTGGACCAGTCCCGGGACCAGTTGCGGGCCGATGGCCACGGACGAGTCGTCGTCGTGGTGGCGCTGACGCAGCGCGCACATCGCCGTACCGTCCCGGAGCACGCCGACGACGAGCCGGACGTCGCGCCGCTCCGGATGGGCGGCCAGGTGGTCCAGGGCCTGGTCGGGGTCGGCCGGCAGGTCGCGTTCGGCCTCCGGCGGCACGACGACCCGTTCCAATGCGAGCGCGGCGCCGTCGACCTCCTCGGGCCAAGCCATCGTGCCGAGCATCGACTCGACCGAGGATGTCGGCGCCAGCTGGTCCTGCTCTACCGCGGTGAGGTGCGCCGGGTCGATGCTGCCCGACGTACCCAGCTGCGCGGCGAGGCCCGGCTCGCGAGCCACCAGATCCTGGGTGCGGACCAGCGCGAACAGGCGGGGTGGCTGGTCCCAGCCTAAGCCGGCGACGTGCCGCTCGGTCTCCACGACGGCCTCGCGCAGGCCGTCAGCGGCGCTGCGCCCACCAGCGTGGGCGTCACGATTCGGCGACGACGTCACGGCGCACATGCTGCCGGACGGCGGGAACCTCAGGTGAAGTAGGTAAGTTGCCTCTCTGACGGGCGGCGCCACATGTCGCCCGCATTCGGTCAGGAGAGCGTGTGGGCGTCGATCCGTCGTTCGAGGGTGCTGGTCGACCCGGACGACCCGGCCCGCCCGGCCGTCCCGTGATGGTGCGCCGCCGGCGCGGGGCCCTGCTGCCCACGATCCTGATCCTGGTCGCGATCCTGATCCTGGTCATCATCGGCGCCAACTTCTGGACCGACCTGCTCTGGTACGAGTCCGTCGGCTTCCGCAGCGTCTTCACGACCGAGCTGCTGGCCAAGGTCCTGCTCTTCTTCATCGGTGGGCTCATTGCCGGTGGTGCTGTCTTCTCGAGTCTGATGATCGCGTTCCGCAGCCGTCCCGTGTACGCCCCGGTGTCGCCGGAGCAGGCCAGCCTCGACCGGTACCGCGAACAGATCGAGCCGCTCCGCAAGATCGGGACGATCCTGATCCCGGTCGCCGTGAGCCTGCTGGCCGGGGGAGCGGCGTCCGGTCAGTGGCGGACCTACCTGCTGTGGCGCCACGGGGTGCCGTTCCATGTCAAGGACCCGCAGTTCCATCTCGACGTCGGCTTCTTCGTCTTCACCCTGCCGTGGCTGAAGTTCATCAGCGGCTTCCTCATGACGATCGTCATCGTGGCCGGAATCGCTGCCGCCGCAACGCATTACCTGTACGGCGGGCTGCGCATCCAGGGCGGTGGCAGTCGGACGACGACGTCCGCGCGCGTGCACCTGTCCGTGCTACTCGGCATCCTCGTGCTGCTGCGCGCCGGCAACTACTGGCTCGAGCGTTACGAGCTGGCCACGAAGAACTCGTCCTTGATCACCGGCCTGACCTATGCCGACGCGCATGCCGTCATGCCGGCGAAGGCGATCCTGGCGGCGGCGTCGATCATCTGTGCCGGCCTGTTCTTCGCGACGATCTGGACCGGTTCCTGGCGGTTGCCCGGCGTCGGTGTCGCCCTGCTGCTGGTGTGCGCGATCGTGATCGGCCTCATCTACCCGGCTCTGGTGCAGAGCCTCAAGGTGCGGCCGAGCGCGCAGACGCTGGAGCGGCCGTACATCTCGCGGAACATCGCGGCGACGCGCACGGCGTACGGGCTGAACAACGTGCAGACCCAGGCGTACAACGCGCAGACCACCGCGACCTCCGGTCAGCTCCGCAACGACGCCGAGACCATCCCGGGCATCCGCCTGCTGGACCCGTCGCGCGTGTCGGACACCTTCCGCCAGCTCGAGCAGATCCGGCAGTACTACGCGTTCCCGGACTCTCTCGATGTCGACCACTACTCGTTCAACAGCAAGTCCAACGACACGGTGATCGCCGTGCGTGAGCTGAACCTGGGTGGCATCGCCGCCGGTCAGCGCACCTGGCTGAACGACCACACGATCTATACGCACGGCTTCGGTGCGGTGGCGGCATACGGGAACCAGCGCACCAGCGACGGGAAGCCGGTGTTCTTCGAGGGCGACATCCCGCCGTCCGGGTCGCTCACGATCTCGCAGCCCCGGATCTACTTCGGCGAGCAGTCGCCGGACTTCTCGATCGTGGGAGCACCGTCCGGGGCGGCGCCGCGAGAGCTGGACTACCCCAGCTCGAGCGCGTCCGGCCAGGTGAACACGACGTACACGGGAGACGGTGGCGTCAAGATCGGCTCGTTCTTCCGCAAGCTGACGTACGCCATCAAGTACCGGGACGAGAACTTCCTGCTCTCCAACGCGATCAACAGCAAGAGCCAGATCCTGTACGACCGTGAGCCGCGGGCGCGGGTGCAGAAGGTCGCGCCGTGGCTGACGCTCGACGGCGACCCCTACCCGGCCGTGATCGACGGGCACATCGAGTGGATCGTCGACGGGTACACGGCGACGGCGAACTACCCGTACTCCAAGCTGACCACGCTGAACGGCGCGACGTCCGACTCGCTGACCGCGACGACCACCTCCGTCGTGGCGCTCGGCCAGCAGAACGTGAACTACATCAAGAACTCGGTCAAGGCGACGGTGGACGCGTACACCGGCAAGGTCACGCTGTACGCGTGGGACCCGAACGAGCCACTGCTGAAGGCCTGGATGGGTGCGTTCCCGGGCGCGGTCAAGCCGCTGTCGGCCATCTCGGGCGACCTGATGGCGCACCTGCGCTACCCCGAGGACCTGTTCAAGGTGCAGCGCAACATGCTGGCGAAGTACCACGTCACGGACCCGGCGTCGTTCTACGGCGGTCAGGGTTTCTGGACCGTGCCGCCGGACCCGACCGAGACGGACGGGAGCACTCAGCCGCCGTACTACCTGACGCTGAAGATGCCGGGGCAGGACCAGCCGGCGTTCTCGCTGACCTCGACCTACATCCCGGCCGGCTCCGGTACCCGGTCGGTGCTGACGGCCTACCTGGCCGCTGATGCCAGTGCCGGTACGACCGCGGGGAAGGTGGCACCCGGGTACGGACAGATACGAATGCTCGAGCTGCCCTCGGACACCGTGGTGTCCGGACCCGGGCAGGTGCAGAACAACTTCAACACGAACGCGGCGCAGAACACGTTGCGGCTGTTGAACCAGGGCGGCTCGAAGGTCGAGTCCGGCAACCTGCTGACGTTGCCCGTCGGTGGCGGCCTGCTGTACGTC
>JBJMHS010000040.1:0-59402 GCA_045807245.1 Actinomycetales bacterium | reverse complement strand
GGACGTCGGCGACGGCGGCTACCAGGTCGGCAACTTCCCCCCGTTGTGGACCGAGTGGAACGGAAAGTACCGGGACGCCGTACGGGACTTCTGGCGCGGAGAGCCCTCGACCCTCGGCGAGTTCGCGTCCCGGATCACTGGCTCGTCCGACCTGTACGAGAACTCCGGGCGACGTCCGTTCGCGAGCATCAACTTCGTCACCGCCCACGACGGCTTCACGATGCGGGACCTGGTGTCCTACAACGAGAAGCACAACGAGGCGAACGGCGAGGGCAACAACGACGGCGAGAGCTTCAACCGGTCCTGGAACTGCGGCGTCGAGGGCGACACGACCGACGAGGCGGTCCTGACGCTGAGGGAGCGGCAGCACCGCAACTTCCTCACCACACTGCTCCTGTCGCAGGGCGTGCCGATGATCGCGCACGGCGACGAGCTGGCCCGCACCCAGAAGGGCAACAACAACGTCTACTGCCAGGACAACGAGATCTCGTGGGTCGACTGGGACCTCACCGACGAGAAGCGCATGCTGCTCGAGTTCACCCGGCGGCTCATGCAGCTGCGCGCCGGCCACCCGGTGTTCCGCCGGCGGCGCTTCTTCGCCGGCGACGCGAGCCACGGCGGCGAGAGCGAGCTCGGCGACATCGCGTGGTTCCAGCCGGACGGCTCGCACATGGACGAGGCGACCTGGCGCGACGGCGCGACCCAACAGCTCATGGTCTTCCTCAACGGCGGCGCCATCCCCGAGCCCGACCCCCGCGGTGAGAGCCTCGTCGACGACTCGTTCCTGTTGCTGCTGAACGCGAGCGACGAAGGCTGCGAGTTCCGTCTGCCCGGAGCCGAGTACGGCGAGCACTGGCTGATCGCGGTCGACTCCAACGACCCCACCGCGGACGACGACTCCCCTCAGCTCGCGTCCGGGATCACCGTCGAGGTGGCCTCCCGCGCCGTCCTGGTGTTGCGCGCCCCGCGCGCTGGATAGAGGTTGACGGGATGACCGATGGGCACCGGCCGGCCGCTGGGCGGCCCGTGCCGGCCTCGACCTACCGGCTCCAGCTGCACAGCGGCTTCGGCTTCGACGCCGTGGCCGCCTTGGCGCCGTACCTGGCCTCGCTCGGGATCACGCACGCGTATCTCTCGCCGATCCTGGCCGCCAACCCGGGATCGACCCACGGGTACGACGTGGTGGACCACGCGCGGATCTCCGACGACCTCGGCGGTCCGGACGCCCTCGCGCGGATGGTGTCCGCCTTGCGGGCGCACGGCCTCGGCGCCGTCGTGGACGTCGTACCGAACCACATGGCGGTGCCGACGCCGGAGTGGCGCAACGCCGCGCTCTGGTCGGTCCTGCGGGACGGACCGCTCTCGCCGTGCGCCCCCTGGTTCGACGTCGACTGGTCGGTCGAGCAGGCCGCCCTGCTGATGCCCGTCCTCGGGCGGCGCATCGGACAGGTGCTGGAGGCGGGCGAGCTCAGTGTCGACCCGTCGGGCGGCCGGAACGGCGACGAGACCGTGTTGCGCTACTTCGACCACGAGTTCCCGCTGCGGCCCGAGACGGAGCGGCTGCCGATGACCCAGCTGGTCGACCGTCAGTGGTACCGGCTGGCTCACTGGCGGGTGGGCGACCAGGAGGTCAACTACCGCCGCTTCTTCGACATCGACACGCTCGCCGCCCTCCGCCAGGAGGACGCCGACGTGTTCGAGGCCAGCCACCGGCTGGTGATCAACCTGGTCCGCTCCGGTGACGTCGACGGGCTGCGCATCGACCATCCGGACGGGCTGGCTGACCCGCGCGAGTACCTGCGGCGGCTCTCCGACCGGACCGGCGGCGCCTGGGTCGTGGTGGAGAAGATCCTGGAAGCTGGCGAGCAGCTGCCTGATGACTGGATGTGTTCTGGGACAACGGGTTACGACAGTCTGCGGCTGGTCAACGGCGTCTTCCACGACGGCGCAGGGACACAGGCTCTCACGGCGCTCGCCGAGGAGCTGGCCGGCGAGCGCGAGGACTGGACGACGTGTGCCCGGCAGGCGAAGCGCGAGGTCATCGAGGGCGGCCAGTACGCCGAGGTACACCGCCTGGTCGACCTCCTGGTCGACATCTGCGGTCGCGACCCCCGGCTGCGCGACCACACGAGGCGGGACCTGCACGACTGCCTGGTCGAGATCCTCGTGGCCTTCGACCGCTACCGCGCCTACGTGGTGCCCGGCGAGCCGGCCGACGACGTGGCGACGGACGCCGTCGACGCGGCGACCGACCAGGCCCGGGCCGCCCTGCCCGAGGACCAGGTGGACGCGCTGGCGGTCGTGCACGACCTGCTGCTGGGCCGTCCCATCGGGGACCCCGCACTCCTGGACGACGACGCGGTACGGCGTCGGGCCGAGCTGGTCACGCGGTTCCAGCAGACCTGTGGTCCGGTGATGGCCAAAGGCGTGGAGGACACCGCGTCGTACCGATGGGTCCGTCTGGTCTCCCTGAACGAGGTCGGTGGCGACCCGAGCCGGATCGGCCTGCCACCGGAGGAGCTGCACGCCTTCGCCGCGGAGTCGCTGCAGCGGCATCCGGCGGCGATGACGACCCTGTCGACCCACGACACCAAACGCTCCGAGGACGTCCGGGCCCGGATCGCCGTCATCTCGGAGCTGCCCGACGAGTGGGCCGACGTGGTGCGCGCCCTGCACGAGGTCAGCGCGCCGTACCGCAGCTCTGGCGTCGACGGCCGGCTGGAGCTGCTCGTCTGGCAGACCGCCGCGGGGACGTGGCCGATCAGCGCGGAGCGGTTGGCGGCGTACGCCGAGAAGGTCGCGCGCGAGGCCAAGCTGTACACGTCATGGACCTCACCGGACCTGATGTACGAGCTGGCCCTCCGGGACTTCGTGACCGGCCTGGTCGCCGACCCCGAGGTGCGGGGCGTACTGGACGGCTGGACCGACCGGACCGCGTCCGCGGTGCGGGCGACGACGTTGGGCCAGAAGCTCCTGCAGCTGGTCTTGCCCGGTGTGCCGGACGTCTTCCAGGGCTGTGAGGCCATCGCCCTGACCCTCGTGGACCCGGACAACCGACAGCCGGTCGACCACACGGCGCTCGCCGCCTCGCTGAGCCGGCTCGACGCCAATGCCGGTCCGGTCGCGGGACTGAGCCTGGCGGAGGCCAAGCTGCTGGTCACCTCTCGTGCGCTGCGGCTCCGCCGCGAGCACCCCGAGTGGTTCCTCGGTGATGCGGCCACGTACGGACCGGTCTCGACGACCAGCGGCTCCGCGCTGGGGATCGCTCGTGGGGATGCGTCCGGTGTGGGCGTCGTGGCCGTGACGACGCGGCTGTCGGTGTCGCTCGAACGCTTCGGGGGCTGGGGCGAGCACACGGTCTCCCTGCCCGACGCGCAGTCCGACTGGCTTGACGTGCTCACCGGCCGCTCGGTCGCCGGAGGCACCGTGGCCCTGGCCGAGCTGCTCGTTGACCTGCCGGTGGCGTTGCTCGTCCGCGAGTAGCGTTCTCGGGCAAGGAGATCCGCAGACCTGGGGGTCAGGTCTTGGCCAGCCGCTTCCTCTCGACCTTGACGTCGAAGGACGCGGGCGGCCATTGCGGGTCGATCTGGTCGAGCGTGTCGAGCACCAGCTGCTGCACCGCCCAGCGGGCGTACCACTTGTGGTCGGCCGGCACCACGTGCCACGGGGCGGCCTCCGTTGAGCACCTGGTGATGGCCGCCTGGTAGGCCTCCTGGTAGTCGGGCCAGAAGCCACGTTCGTCGACGTCGCGGGGGTTGTACTTCCACCACTTGTCCGGACGGTCGAGCCGCGCCATCAGCCTCTGCTTCTGCTCCTGCGCCGAGATGTGCAGCATCACCTTGACGATCGCCGTACCGGAGTCGACCAGGCGCTGCTCGAACCGGTTGATCGTCGCGTAACGGCGGCTCCACGTCGCCCGTGGCGCGAGGTTGTGCACGCGGACAACGAGGACGTCCTCGTAGTGAGACCGGTCGAACACCCCGATCTTGCCGGCCGGAGGCAGAGCCGCACGGATCCGCCACAGGAAGTCGTGCGCGCGCTCTTCGGGCGTCGGAGCCTTGAAGGCAGTGATCCGCAGACCCTCGGGGTCGCAAGCTCCGACCACGTGCCGCATGATGCCGCCCTTCCCCGCCGTGTCCATGCCCTGGACGACGAGCAGGACCGACCGGTTGCCGCCACCCTTGGCCGCGGCGGCCAACCGCTCCTGCAGATCGGACAGCCGCGGTACGCCGTCGGCCAGGGCCCGCTCAGCGGCCTTCTTGCCGCCGGAGAAGCCTGGCGTTGCGCCGGTGCCGGCCTCCATGAGGTCGAAGTCCGGGCCGGCGCGTAACAGCTCGGACAGCGTGGGGGCCGGCCTCTTCGAGCCCTTTGCCCTTCCTTCAGCCATGGCGCGGATCATCGCAGGTAGGCAACGGACGCTTCGCGGGTGGCGATGCCGTCGCCGACTTGGTTGGCTCGTCGGATGCATCGCTTCGAGCTCTGGGCGCCGTTGGCTCAGCGAGTGGATCTGGTGCTCGGCGGGGACGGAGAGGTCTCGGTGCCGATGCATGCAGATGGCGACGGTTGGTGGTCCCGCGTGGCGGACGCCGCCGGACCGGGCACCGACTACGCGTACTCGCTCGACGGAGGGGACCCGCTCCCGGACCCGCGCAGCCTGTGGCAGCCGCACGGTGTCCACGGACCGAGCCGAGTCTTCGAGCCGTCGGCGTTCGACTGGGACGACGGGCAGTGGCCGGGCCCACGCCAGGGCGAAGGGGCGCCGGGCGCTATCTTCTACGAGCTCCATGTCGGTACGTTCACGAGCGACGGCACGCTGGACGCCGCCGTCGAGCGGCTGCCGCATCTCGTCGCCCTAGGGGTCGATGTCGTCGAGGTCATGCCCCTCGGTGCGTTCCCCGGGCGGTGGGGCTGGGGGTACGACGGTGCGCATCCCGGTGCGGTCCATGCGCCGTACGGCGGCCCCGAGGCGTTGCAGCGGTTCGTCGCCGCCGCTCACCGGCTGGGTCTCGGGGTCTGCCTCGACGTCGTCGAGAACCACCTCGGTCCGAGCGGCAACTACCTGTCGTCGTTCGGTCCGTACTTCACCGACCGCACCGAGACTCCCTGGGGTGCGGCGCTCAACCTCGACGGGCCTGGCAGCGAGCCGGTGCGGCGCTGGATCCTGGACCGGGCGATCAGGTGGTTCCGCGACTTCCACGTCGACGCACTGCGGCTCGATGCGGTGCATGAGATGCACGACCGCTCGTCGCGGCCTTTCCTGGCCGAGCTGTCCGATGCCACCGCCGCCTTGTCGGCCTCGCTCGGCCGGCCGCTCGCGCTGGTGGCCGAGTCGGATCTCAACGACGCGCGGATGGTCGAGCCGACGCGAGAGGGAGGGCTGGGCCTCACGGCGCAGTGGGACGACGACGTGCATCACGCACTGCACGCCCTGCTCACCGGAGAGCGGCAGGGGTACTACGTCGACTTCGGCTCGTTCGAGGCCCTGGCGAAGGTGCTGACGCGGGTCTTCCTGCACGACGGCGGCTGGTCCACCTTCCGCAATGCCGAGTGGGGGCGTCCGGTTGACCCGGTGCGGCACCGCGGGCACCAGTTCGTGGCCTATCTGCAGAACCATGACCAGGTGGGCAACCGGGCACAGGGTGACCGGCTGTCCCCGGCGCTCGCACCTGGCCTTCAGGCAGCGGGCGCTGCGCTGGTCATGTGCAGCGCCTTCACGCCGATGGTGTTCATGGGCGAGGAGTGGGGGGCGTCGACGCCGTGGCAGTACTTCACGGACTTCGAGGAGCCAGAGCTGGCTCGCGCGGTGCGCGCGGGCCGGCG
The DNA here is from genome assembly GCA_045807245.1 of Actinomycetales bacterium. Lineage (GTDB taxonomy): Bacteria > Actinomycetota > Actinomycetes > Actinomycetales > CAVURS01 > CAVURS01. The sequence goes on along the minus strand of JBJMHS010000040.1, from coordinate 53,582 downwards.
CGAGGAGTTTGCCGAGCACGGGTGGGACCCGGGGGAGGTTCCGGACCCGCAGTCGGCCTCAACCCGGGCGGCATCGGTTCTCGACTGGTCCGAGGTGGCCGCACCGGAGCATGCGCGGATGCTTGAGTGGTACCGCGCACTTGTTGCGTTGCGGCGCAATAGTCCTGAGTTGTTGGATGACAACCTTTGCCGAATTGAGGCGGCGTACGACGCGGACGCCGGCTGGTTCGTGCTCGTGCGCGGCAGTCATCGGGTAGTGGTCAACGTCGCGTCGGTACGACGTGAGGTTCCGCTGGGTGGCCCGGTCACCGAGGTGTTGGCGTCGTGGGACCTCTGTACGGCGCACGGTCAGTCCGTGGCGGTCGAGCCCCAGTCGGTGGCCATCGTGCGGGTCGGCTGAGCGGAGCGCATCACTCGCGTCTCAGGAAATCGATTGCCCCGCAGCACTTTCCGCCGTCGACCGTTACGGGGTTGTGACCGTTGACCCTGTGGACAGGTGTCTGAATTGTCGGTGGTGCCGGTTACGTTCGAGTCATGGATCGTAGGGGTGCGTCGTTCTTCCGTGACGGTGACGGTGATGAGGGTGAGGCGGAGTCGCTGGGATTGCCGGAGTCGCCCATCGGGCGGGGTTCGTTGAGCCCGCAGCAGGCGATGGCGGCGTTGCCGGTGGTGTTGGAAGCGCTCGGGGATGCGCCGTTGTGGCAGTACGCCGAGCCGGACCTGATCGAGCGGGTCCAGCTGCTGTTCCGGGTGGAGAACCAGGTGGTCGCCGCCCAGGTCGCGGCTGTCGGTGAGGCGGTCAAGCGGGGCGTCCTGGTCGGCTCGGGCTACAAGTCGGGCGGGGCCTGGCTGCGCGGGTTGGTGCCGTTGACACCCCAGGCGGCGGCCCAGCGGGCCCAGCTCGCGGAGGAGCTGGCCCGCCCGGACCTGGCCCCCACCAAGGACGCGTTCACCGGCGGGGACATCGGGGTCGGCCAGACGGCGGCGATCACCCGCACCATGTGCGCCCTGGACCAGATCCCCGATGTGGACCCGACCACCTGGGATGAGGCCCAGCAGTTGATGCTGGGTGAGGCGGCCCGCCTGGATGCCCGGCAATTGGCCAAGGTTGGGGTGGCGTTGCGGCACCGGCTCGACCCGGACGCGGCCGACCGCCTGGCGAGGGATGAGGACGCCCAACAGCACCTACGCCAAGCCACCCTTTCCCAGGAGTCCAGTGGGATGTGGTGGCTGACCGCCACGCTGCCGGCCAAGGACGGCGCCGTCCTTGCGACCGCGCTGGACGGCCTGGCCCAGCCCTGCCCGGCCGCCGACGGGGAGGTGGATCCGCGCAGCCGCGGCCAACGGATGGCCGACGCGTTGACCGGGTTAGCCGAGCTGTCGCTGGCCCAACGGGCCGGCCTGCCGGGTGGGTTGCCGTCCCGGCACGGGTCGCCGGTGCGGATGATCGTGACCGCCGATGTGCAGACACTGCTGGTCGATCCGACCCGCAAGCATGGCCAGGCCGGGGCACCGATGGCCGTAGTCGAGACCGGTGAGCCCGGCGGCTGGGAGATCTCACCACTCGAAGCCCAGACCCTGTTCTGTGACGCCGAGCTGGTCCCGGCGGTGTTGGACGGCGACGGGCGCCCGCTGGATGTCGGCGATTCGGTGTACCGGTTCCCGCCTAAGATCCGGCGGGCCATCGAGATCCGCGACCGGCACCGCACCTTCCCCAACTGCCAAGCGCCACCGGCCTGGTGTCACGCGCATCATTTGGTCGCCTTCGGGCGAGACGGCCGACCCGGCGGGGCGACCTCGGAGGCCAACGGCACGTTGCTGTGCGGACGGCACCACCGCCACGTGCACGCCACCGGCTGGACCGGCGCGCTGGTCGACGGACACGTCGCCTGGCATCCGCCCCGACCCGGCGCGCCACCGGCCGAACCCAACGACCACCTCCGACAGATCGAAACCGCCCTGCGCCAGCTCGCCACCCGCTGGCTCACCCGCAACCCCCACCTCCGAGATACCGGCTAGCCCCACAACGGGTCGGCTCGGTCAGTCGATCGGCTCCCAGATGAGTTCTTGCACCTCGATGACCAGGTCGGTCTGGTCCTCGGACAGGTGGCGGACTTCGCCGCAGCCCACAGCCAGGCTGTCGTTCAGGTGGCGGTATCGCGGATCGTCGGCGACATGGGTCAGGGCCACGACGACCTGCCGCGCGCCGACGGGGTAGGCGCGGCCGTAGCCGTGCATGTCCAAGACGATCGTGGCGCCGTCTTCGGTCTCGATGACGCCATGCAGGTCGGGACAGAACGTGCCGTCGGGCCGGCGTAGCGGATGGTTTGCGGCCCGGAACCGACCGGCGACCGTGCCCTCGCAGCGCCCCTCGGCGATGAAGAAGAACGCGCCTGCGGCAGACGCATCGCCGTCCAGATCGACTCCCCACTCCTCCGGGTAGCGGAAGGTGAGGCGGTACATCGGCTCGAGGCGCACTCTAGGACTCCAGCGAGCTCGGGTCGTCGGGGATGTCGACGGCGTGGGCCTGCAGCGCGTGGAGCGGGACGATGGCCAGCACCGCGGCATTCGTCGAGGCGAGCACGACCGGCGCCGCAACACCGTCGTTGTAGGCGCGGGCCCAGTTGAGGGCCGTCACACACCAGCGGTCGCCGGGAGACAGCCCGGGGAAACCGTACTGCGGCATCGGGGTCACCAGGTCGTTGCCGATGCCCCTCTGATGGGCCAGGAACTCGGCCGTGAGGACCGCGCAGATCGTGTGACTGCCCAGGTCTTCGGGTCCCGTCGTACAACAACCGTCACGATAGAAACCGGTCACCGGATCGGTGCCGCAGGGCTCCAGCTCGCCGCCGACAACGTTTCGATCGGTCACCGCCGAAGCATGCCGCAGCTCACGCCGGTACGGCGAGGTGCATCCGCACCGTCTCGCCCTCGTCGAGCCGCTCGGCCCGGCGTACCCACGCCTTCAACGGCACCAGGTAGCCGCCGTCCTTCGGGAACAGGGAGGTCGTCCACTCGGTCGCACCCAACCGCACGGCGGCCGGGATCACTCCCACCCGTAGGTCACCAGCGGAGCGGCTGCGGCGAGCTCGGCACACTCCTCCTCCGGTACGACGACGAAGTACCAGGGGCTCGGTCCTCTCCAGTGGATGACCTCACCGGTGAACTCCAGCTCGAGCCTCACGGCCGCCCCTTCACCCCGTCAACCGTCTGAAGGTGCCGGACGAGGAACGACTCGACGACGCCGTCCCAGACCTCGGGGTCGACGTTCCACTCCTTGGTATGCCGGGCCGTCGACCACGGCGCGAACGTCACCACGTCGGGACGTGCTGCGGCCAAGGCGCGCGAAGGCCCCACGGGCACGACCTCGTCGGCCTCGCTGTGCACGAGCAGGATTGGGACGGAGAGCTCACGCGCCCGACGTACCCAGTTCAACGTGCGTAGGTCGACCGGCTCCCCCAGGCCGACAACCTTGCGCAACAACGGGTTACGGACCATCCCGTGGCTGATCCGCCCGACCGGCGAAGGAACCCGGTTGACGCGCGCGGTGTGTGCGAGCACGTCCCCCCAGTCGACGACCGGTGCGTCCAGGACAACGGCATCGACGCGGTCGGCGACCCACGACCGAGAGACCAGCTGGAGGGTGATCGCGCCACCCATCGACCAGCCGAACAGCACGATGCGCCGGGCGCCGTTGTTGATCGCCCACACGACGGCCGACTCGATGTCCCGCCACTCGATCCCGCCGAAGTGGTACCGCCCGACCTGCCCGTCCGGAGCGTCGCGGTCGTTGCGGTACGCCGGAACCAGCATCCCCATCCCCAGCCGGTGCAGCACCGGGACGGCCCGCAGGCATTCCTCGCGCGTCGCCCCTCGCCCGTGGACGAGCACCGCCCAGACGTCCGAGTACGGCGTGCCGCTCCCGGGCCGCACCAGCCAGGTCGGGAGGTCGCCGACCTCGGACGGCACCAGCACGTCCTCGTGGGCGATGTCCCACGCGACGGTGGGGTCACCGGCCACGTAGTACTGGTTGAACCGCGCCGGACCCGGTGTCAGCTCGCCGTAGTCCACCCGCTCGAGCTCGCGCGTGACGGTCGCCCCGTCGTCGCCGATGATCGCCCCGATCCGGGCATGCCCGCGGCCACCGTCCAGCCACAGCCCGTAGCGCCCGGGCACGCGCGTGTCCGGCGTCGAGCTGAGGACCACCCGGTCCGGACCCACGTCGTAGATCTCCAGGTCGTCCGGCTTGACCACCAGCGGTGTCACGACCCGTCTTGTGAAGTACGTCGCGAGCCCTGTCGCCGACACCGCGGCCAGACCGACCAGCCCACCTCCGACCACGGCGGCGTACGACGCAGCCCGTCGCCGTCGCGAGCGTTCCTGGCTCACGGTCACGAGCCCAGCCCCGGGACGATGTCCTCCAACGCGAAGGTCACCGGCCGCTCCAGCTGGTCGAAGGTGCAGGACTCCGGCGTGCGGTCCGGACGCCACCGGTTGAACTGGGCGGTGTGCCGGAAGCGCGCGCCCTCCATCTGGTCGTACCGCACCTCCACCACGAGCTCGGGCCGCAGGGGGACGAACGACAGGTCCTTGCCGGCGTTCCAGCGCGACGTCTCCGACGCCCGCGGGTTGCGTGCCGTCGTCGGGTCGGGCTCCACCATGCCCTCCCAGTTCCAGGGGTGGCCCGCGAAGGTCGTGACGTACTTCTGCATCTCCTCGAACAGCTCGCGCCGCTTGGCCATCGGAAAGGCGCCGATCACGCCGACCGAGGCAAGCGACCCGTCGTCGGTGTACAGGCCGAGCATCAGCGACCCGATCACGTCCGGGCCGCTCTTGTGCACGCGGTAGCCAGCCACGACACAGTCGGCGGTCCGCGCGTGCTTGATCTTGAACATCACGCGCTTGTCCGGTTGGTAGGTGCCACCCAGTGGCTTGGCGACCACCCCGTCCAGCCCGGCGCCCTCGAAGATCCGGAACCACTGCTCCGCCGTCTCCCGGGAGGTGGTCGCCGGGGTCACGTGCACGGGCGCCTTGACGGCGCTGAGCTCCTGCTCCAGCCGCGCGCGACGCTCGGCGAACGGGCGCCCCATGAGGTTTTCGTCACCGACCGCCAGCAGGTCGAACGCGACATAGGACGCGGGCGTCTCGGCGGCGAGCCGCCGCACCCGCGACTCGGCGGGATGGATGCGCTGCTGCAGGGCCTCGAACTCGAGCCGGCCGTTGAGCGGCACCACGATCTCTCCGTCGACGACGCACCGGTCCGGCAGCTCGCGCTTGAACGCCTCGACCAGCTCGGGGAAGTAGCGGGTCATCGGCCGCTCGTTGCGCGAGCCGATCTCCACCTCGTCGCCGTCGCGGAACACCACGGAACGGAAGCCGTCCCACTTCGGCTCGTACGATGCGCCCTCGGGTATCTCCGGGACCGCCTTCGCGAGCATGGGCTGGACGGGCGGCTGGACCGGAAGCTCCATGTGCCCATCATGCCCGCCGCAAGTTTGACCGAACCTTGACCCGATCTTGGGCTGTGCTTGGACATCCGGCTGACAGGTTCCCGAGTGGCGGGATCAAAACCCCGCGCCGCCGCCTCCTCACCGACGACGACGTCGTCACCACGAAGGAGAAGTCCGTGTCTCTCGTATCTCCTGTCTCTACGAAACGGTCCACCAAACGGGCGGTCGCGCTGACCACTGCACTGGTCACCAGCCTCACGACTGCGGCCGTGCTCGCTACGGCGCAGCCCGGGCAGGCTGCCGCGAACACGCAGCACTCGTGCGCGACGGCTCAGGCCGGCCAGGCCGCATGTCTGGCCATCGTCCGCACCGACCGACAGATGACTCGCGCGCAAGCCGCCGCAGCGCTGGCCGCGCCCTCCGGCTACGGGCCCAGCCAGATCCAGTCGGCCTACAAGCTCAGCGGGCTGAACGCGAGCGGACGGACCGTTGCCATCGTCGACGCCTACGACGACCCGACCGCCGAGGCCGACCTCGGCGTGTACCGGTCCCAGTTCGGTCTCCCGGCGTGCACCACGGCGAACGGCTGCTTCAGGAAGATCAGCCAGACCGGTACGACCACCTATCCCGCCAAGAACGGCGGCTGGGCCCAGGAGATCAGCCTCGACCTCGACATGGTGTCCGCCGCCTGCCCGACCTGCCACATCCTCTTGGTCGAGGCCAACACGGCGTCCTTCGCCAACCTCGGTACCGCGGTGAACCGGGCCGCAGGGGCGGCGGGCGTCGTCGCGATCTCCAACAGCTACGGCGGCAGCGACGCCCCTGACTCGACGTACGGCCACTACTACAACCACCCGGGGATCGCCGTGACGGCCTCCACGGGCGACGGTGGCTACCAGGGTGGGTCGTTCCCGGCCGACTCGGCGTACGCGGTCGCGGTCGGCGGCACGTCCCTGCGGACCGCCTCCAGCTCACGAGGCTGGAGCGAGACGGCCTGGAGCGGCGCGGGCTCCGGCTGCTCGGCGTACAACGCGGCGCTCGCCGCTGCGGCGTCGTTCAACACCGGCTGCAGCAAGCGCGCGATGGCGGACGTCTCCGCGGTGGCCGACCCGCAGACCGGCGTGGCGGTGTACGACTCGACGCGTTACCAGGGCCGGTCCGGATGGCTCGTGTTCGGCGGTACCAGTGCGTCGTCGCCGATCATCGCGTCGGTCTACGCACTGTCCGGCAACACCTCCGGCTACCCGAGCGCCCTGCCGTACCAGCACGCGTCCTCCCTCTTCGACGTGACGAGCGGTTCCAACGGGTCCTGCTCCCCTTCGCAGCTGTGCCACGCGCGGTCCGGCTGGGACGGGCCCACCGGCCTCGGCACACCGAACGGGACGGCCGGCTTCTAGGCAGCGCCGGTCACCGGGTCAGGCGCAGGCCCGACATACTGGCCCGGTGACCGACGTCATCCTCGTGCTGACCGAGCAGGCCCTCGACGCCCGGGACGCCGCGCGTATCGCGGAGCTGCACGAGGGCGAGGAGCTGTCCTACCGAGTCCTCGTGCCGGCCGACACCGAGCGCAACCTGCTGGCCGACGTCGTCGACCATCTGAGTCTGGGTGAGCTGCGGGCGGCGCTCAACGCCCTGCGCGGCCGCGAGCCGAAGGCGGACCAGGCCAGGGCCGGCGCGCAGGAGGCGCTGGCGGCGTCTCTCACCTCGTTGCGTGGCCTCGGCGCGGAGGTCGAGGGCGAGGTCACGCAAGACGACCCGCTCCCCGCCCTTTCGAACGCCGTCACCGCCTATGGTGCTCGCGAGGTCGTCGTCGTGACCCGCCCGCACGCCGTGGAGGACACCTTCCACCGCGACTGGGCCAGCCGGGCGCGGGAGCGTCTCGGCGTCCCGGTGTTGCACGTCTACGCGGGTACGACCTTCCTCGGCTGAGCAACCACGACCCGCAGGTCGTCCGGCTGCACACCAGACGTCAGCACACCGCAAGGTGGGGCGCCCGTCCAGCGGGAACGGACCGGCGTCCCACCGGTGTTGTGCCTGGCAGGATGATGAAGTTCTTGAGAAGGAGACGCATGCAGCACACCGACCGCACGTACGCCGTACAGCGGACTGACGAGGAGTGGCGCGAGACGCTGTCGCCGGCCGAGTACCGGGTCCTGCGCGAGGCCGGCACCGAGCGCGCGTTCACCGGCGAGTACACCGATACCAAGACCCAGGGCGTCTATTCCTGCCGCGCCTGCGGCACCGAGCTGTTCCGCAGCGACACCAAGTTCGAGTCGCACTGCGGCTGGCCGTCGTTCTACTCCCCGCTGGCCGGGGACAGGGTCGAGTACATCGAGGACACGGCGCTCGGCATGAAGCGGGTCGAGGTCCGCTGCGCGAACTGCGGCTCGCACCTGGGCCACGTGTTCGAGGGCGAGGGCTACGACACACCCACCGACCAGCGCTACTGCATCAACTCGATCAGCCTGCGGCTGGAGCCCGACCAGGCCTGACCGACCTCACGGCAGGTCGGCCACCAACTCGGCCAACGGGAGCCGCCGGCCGCTGTAGAACGGCACCTCCTCGCGCACGTGCCGGCGGGCGCCCGAGGCCCGCAGGTCGCGCATCAGGTCCACGATGCGGTGCATCTCCTCGGCCTCGAACGCGAGGACCCACTCGTAGTCGCCCAGCGCGAACGCCGACACCGTGTTGGCCCGCACGTCCGGGTACGGCCGGGCCTGCATCCCGTGCTCGGCGAGCAGGCGACGGCGCTCCTCCTCGGGCAGCAGGTACCACTCGTAGGAGCGGACGAACGGGTAGACGCAGATGAACCCGCCCGGCTCCTCGCCGGCCAGGAACGCCGGCACGTGGCTCTTGTTGAACTCGGCCGGCCGGTGCAGCGCGACGACGGACCAGACCGGACGCAGGTGGCGCCCCAGCGCCGTACGACGCAGGGTCCGGTACGCCTGCTGCACCGTCTCCAGGTCAGGTGCGTGCCACCACACCATGAGGTCGGCGTCCGCGCGCAGGCCGCCCACGTCGTACCAGCCCCGGATGGTCAGCCCCTTGTCCGCCAGGCGCTCCAGCTCGGTCTCGGCCTCGTCGGCCAGACCGGCCCGGCCCTCGCCGAGCTCGCCGTCCACGGCGAACACCGACCACATCGCGTACCGGATCGTCGCGTTGATCTCGCGCGCCTGCTGACCGCGGGTCGGCTCGTTCGGAGTCTCGTTCACGGGTCCATTGTCCGTCCCCCTCGGACGCCGGGGGTCCCCGCCCCTTCCGGCAGGTCGGCCAGCACCCGCTCTGCGGCGGTCCGTGCGGTGGCGATGCACGCCGGGACGCCCAGGCCGTCGAGATACGCGCCACACACCGCGAGCCCCGGCTGCCCCGCGACGGCGGCGCGCACCCGGGCCATCCGGTCGACGTGACCCACGGCGTACTGCGGCAGGCCACCTCCCCACCGGACGACACGCGTCCCGGCCGGCTGCGGCAGGTCAGCCCGCATCGCTTCGGCGAGCTCGTCGAGGGCCGCGGACGTCAGCTCCGCGTCCGTCCGCTGCAACGTCGCCTCCTCGCCCTGCCGCCCGACCGAGAGCCGTACGACGAGGTCCGGTCCGGCCGCGCGGGAGAGCCAGTCCCACTTGGCGCTGCTGTAGGTCACGGCCTTGACCAGCCGGCCGTCCACGGGCGGCACCAGGAAGCCCGACCCTCCGCCCGCAACGGTCTCGGCCGCCCCGGGCAGCACAGCGACGACGAGCGCGATGCTGGCGGCCTCGACCGCAGCCAGCTCGGCGGCCGCCGCCGGGACTGCGCCGGCGAGCAACCGGCTGGCCGGGCGGGCCGGCACGGCCAGCACGAGCGCATCCGCTGTCAGGTGCGCCTCGTCGGCGCGTGACCCGGTGGTGAGGAGCCATCGCCCCGCGGCGCGCTCGACCCCGCGCACGGTGACGCGCGTGCGTATGTCGCCGCCCGCCCGCACGACAGCGTCCGCGACCGCGGCGGTCAGCCGCCCCACCCCACCCCGGATGCCCGCGAACACCGGAGCGGCGGCCCCCTCCCGGCCCCGGCGGGGTGCCGCAGAGCGCTGAGCCCGCGCGGCCGCCACGAGGCTGGCACCGGTCCGGGCCGCCTCCCACGCCACAGGGAGCGTGGCCTGCAGCGAGAGCCGGTCGGCGTGGCCGGCGTACACCCCGCCCAGCAGCGGCTCGACCAGCCGGTCCACCACCGCAGGACCCACACGCGAGGAGACGTACGACGCGACATCGACGTCGTCCGTCATCGGCGGCGCGGGTTCCGCCACCTCCCGGTCGATCCGAGCCGCCTCCTGCGCGGTCAGGACGCCGATCGCCTCCCGGCTCCACGCGGGGACGCCCATGAGCGTGCCCGACGGCAACGGCTGCAGCCGCCCGCGGGACCACACGCCGGCCGTCGCCGTGTGCGGCGTCTCCAGGTCATCACCGAGACCGACGGCCCGCGCCAGGTCGAGCGCCTCGGGCCGGCGGGCCAGGAAGGCCTCTGCACCGGCATCGAGGGTGACGCCAGCGACCTCGACGAGCGTCAGCTTGCCTCCCACCTGCTCGGCACCGTCCAGCACCAGGACCCGGAGGCCCGGCCGACGCGACAACAGCTCGTACGCCGCCGTGAGCCCCGAGATGCCGGCCCCCACGACGACGACCGTCGGCCCCGACAGGGCAGAAGGCGGGGTCGGACCGGTCACGCGCCCAGGTTCGCAGACCGTGACCGGTCCGAGACCTCGGGCCGGGAACCGGGCCCGGGGCGCGCGCCGTCACAGCGTCAACACAACGGGCCGGGCTCGCCCGGCGGACCGCGGAGGCACCACATGTGGCACATCGGGCAGACCCAGGCAGGGCCCGGCACCCGCCGGCGGATGATGACGGCACTGCTCGCGACCGCCGTCGGGGCGACGGTCGCGCTGGGCACCGTTGCTGCCTGCAGCGGACCGGGCGGCTCCTCGAACACCTCCGGCGCGGCGGGCGGCTCGGGAGGTGCTTCGGTCGGCAAGGCGGCCAGCGACAGCGCGGGCAAGCCGGCGGCCGGAGGCTTCGCGCAGGCGCCTCGCGGCGCCGACACAGCCGGCGGGTCGGGCGACCTGAGCGAGCAGGCGGTCAGCGCGGCCGTGCTCCAGAACCGACGGCTCATCCTCAAGTCATCTGTCGCGCTCACGGTGCGGGACGTGTTCCAGACCGCGGGCCGGGTGCGCGCCCTGGCCTCAGGGGCCGGCGGTTACGTCGGCGACGAACAGACGTCCGGCTCCGGACGAGCGGCCGCGTCGACCCTCCAGCTGCGGGTGCCGCAGGACCAGCTGGGCCCGCTGACCGACCAGGTCGCGCGGCTGGGCAAGGTCACCTCGCGCGGCCAGACCAGCTCCGACGTCACCCAGCAGAGCATCGACGTCGCGAGCCGGATAGCCACTCAGAAGGCGAGCGTGGCCCGCATCCGGGCGTTGCTGGCGCAGGCCACCAAGATCTCCGACATCGTCGCCATCGAGGGTGAGCTGTCGCAGCGCGAGAGCGACCTCGAGTCGCTCGAGGCCCAGCTCAAGAGCCTCGACGACGCGGTCGACCTGGCCACCCTGACGGTGTCGCTCAACGCGCAGGGCGCCCCGGCCCCGAAGCACAAGGACAACACCGGCTTCCTCGCCGGGCTGAGCAACGGGTGGGACGCGTTCGTGACCTCGCTGGTCGCGGTGCTCACCGTGCTCGGCGCGCTCCTGCCGTTCGGCATCGTGCTGGCGCTGGTCGCGGTCCCGCTCCTCGTCCTGTGGCGGCGACGGCGCGTGCTCCCCGGCCCGCCCGCCGTACCGGCCTCTGAGTCCTGAGCCGACCCGGCGCCCGACCGGCCGACCCGAGGTTCAGTGCGCCGTCTGCTCGTGCACCAGGTCGACGATGCGGCTGAGCACGTCCGGGTCGGCTTCGGCCGGCACGCCGTGCCCCAGGTTGAAGACGTGGCCGGGCAGGCCCTCGGCGTCGGCCAGGACGTCCAGCACCCGTTGCCGGACGGCCGGCCACGGGGCGAACACTGCGGCCGGGTCGAGGTTGCCCTGCACCGCTCGGTCCGGGCCGACCCGGCGGGCGCCCTCGGCCAGGGTCAGCCGGAAGTCGATGCCGACCACCTCCGCGCCCGCCTCCCCCATCGCGCCGAGCAGCTCGCCGGTGCCGACCCCGAAGTGGATCCGCGGGACGCCCCGGCCGGCGACCGCATCAAGGGCGGCGGCCGAGTGCGGCTGGACCTGGCGGACGTAGTCCCGCAACGGCAGGGCACCCACCCAGGAGTCGAACAGCTGCACCGCCGACGCCCCAGCATCGACCTGTACCTGCAGGAACGTCCCGGCGATCTGCGCCAGGCGGCGGAGGATCTCGTGCCACAGCTCGGGGTCGCCGTACATCAGCGCCTTGGTGCGTTCGTGCCCGCGTGAGGGTCCGCCCTCGATGAGGTACGACGCGAGGGTGAACGGCGCGCCGGCGAAGCCGATAAGCGGCGTCGGTCCGAGCTCCGCGACCAGGGTGCGTACCGCCTCGGCGACGTACGGCACGTCGTCCGGCGTCAGCTCACGCAGTCGCTGCAGATCCTCTGCCGACCGGATCGGTTGCGCCACAACGGGTCCCACGCCTGGGACGATGTCGAGATCGAGGCCTATGGCCTTGAGCGGCACCACGATGTCGCTGAAGAGGATCGCCGCATCCACGCCGTACCGGCGAACTGGTTGCAAGGTGATCTCGGTGACCAGATCCGGTCGCATGCAGGCGTCCAACATGGCGATGCCCTCGCGGGCCTTGCGGTACTCGGGCAGCGACCGCCCGGCCTGGCGCATGAACCAGACCGGCGTGTGGGGCACCGGCTGACGGCGGCAGGCCCGGAGGAAGGCGCCGTCGCCGGCATTGCCGGTCGAGCCGATCTCAGTCACCCGCGGATGCTTTCACGCGTCTCAGCCGACCGTGATCAGTGCAACGCCACCCACGGCGAGGACGACCCCGAGCCCCTGGACGGCGCGCAGCCGCTCGTGCAGCACCCAGCGGGCCAGGAGGGTCGTGACCACGGGGTAGAACGAGGTGAGCGCGGAGGCGACGCTGAGCAGGCCGCGGGTCGAGGCCACCGCGAACATCAGGTTGGCGACCACGTCACCGACGCCGACGACCGCCAGCGGGCCGGCGTCGCGGCGCTGCAGCCCGCCGAGCGTCCGCAGGGCCAGCGCTGTGACCAGGAACAGCCCGACAGTGGCGGCGCGCATGCCGACCAGCGTCATGACCTCGTCGTGGGCGGACCCATGGCCGATGAAGAACAGCGCGAAGCCGAAAGCCAGACCGGCGATGCACGCGAGCATCACGGGTCGCCGGCCGGTGCCGCCGGACAGCTCCGGCCCGCTGGCCGCGGCCACGCCGAGCAGGGCCACCGCGATGCCCACGAGCTGCAGCCAGGACGGCTTCTCCCCGCCCGCGATGGCCAGGGCGACCGGGACGACGGCGCCCATCGAGGCGATCGGCGCGACGACGCCCATGGTGCCGGAGGACAGGCCGGCGTAGTACGCCACCAGGCCCAGGGCGCCGGACAGCCCCGCAGCCACAGCCCAGGGAAGGTACCCGAGCGAGGCCCGCCAGTCGCCGGTCACCACAGCGACGATCCCGATGACCAGCAGGCCGAACGCCTGTGAGCCGGCCACGACGGCGTAGGCGTTGCGGGTCCGTGACACCAGACCACCGACGAAGTCGGCGCTGCCCCACAGGATGCTCGATCCGATCGCGAGCAGGGCAGCCACCCGGGAACCCTATGGCCCAGCTTCGGCGCGCCGGACGCGCCGGGTCAGCCACGCGGCCTACCCTGCCCTGGTGGCTCAGCGACAGGCACCGGGGGACGCGCCCGAGGAGTTCCTGCGCGCGATCGAGCAAGTGCATGCCGCCCGGGTCCGGCCGGAGATCGTGCTGACCGAGGTCGCACCGCCCGCCCGGATCGCGCCGTACGCCGTGGCCCTCACCGCGGACGTGATGTCCGCAGTGGGCGACGAAGAGGAGGAGCTGGCCAGCGGCCGCTTCGTCCTGCTGCACGACCCGACGGTCCCCGAGCCCTGGCAGGGCACCTTCCGCGCCGTGACGTTCGCCCGGGCCGAGCTCGAGCCGGAGATGGGCGGCGACCCGATGCTCGGCGCGGTCGGCTGGACCTGGCTCACCGACGCCCTGGCGGCGCACGGCGCGGAGCACACCGCCGGCGGGGGGACGGTGACCCGGGTCGTGTCGGAGAGCTTCGGCGCCCTGGCGGACCGGCCGGCCAGCGTGGAGATGGAGGTCCGCGCGTCGTGGACCCCGCTCGGTCCGGACATGCAGAGCCACCTCGAGGCGTGGGCCGACCTGCTGTGCACCGTGGCGGGGCTGCCCCCGCTGCCGGAGGGCGTGACCGCCCTGCCGCACCGGCGCCGGTAGGCGTCCATCGCCGGGGGCCGCCCACAGCGCCCACAGCCCGGCGAGAAGTAAAGGCAACCTCCTGACCTGCCGATGAACAGCGCAGGTGGGCCATCACTGGGATGGGCCAGGTCGGCCGGGGCGCCGACAGGCACAGGAGGCACTTGTGGCGGTTGTTGTCGAGCGCGCAGGGGCTTCCAGCCTGCCCAGGCCCGGCCGCTTCTCCGCGCTGGTCGTCGCCGGCCACTCGATGGCCCGCGAGTCCGTGTCGCGGACGCTGCGGGGTCTAGGTGCCCGCGAGGTCGTCGTGGCCGCGGGCGCACTCGAGGGACGCCTGCGGGCGCGGGCCATGGGCCCGCGCGAGCTCTGCGTCGCCGAGGTCGGCCTGCCGGACGGCTCCGGCATCGGGCTGCTCCACGACCTGAAGACCCAGGGCTGGGCCCGCACCGTCATCATCTCGGCCACCGCCGACCCCTACACCGTGCGCGCCGCCCTGGCCGCCGGAGTCCGGGCGCTCGTCGTCGCCGGCCGCACCCCGTCCGCTCCGGCCGCCCGGCCCAGCGGCTCCGAGGGCCTGTCCGCGCGCGAGATCGAGGTCCTCCAGCTGGTCGCCGACGGCCAGTCGAACAAGGAGATCGGCTCCGCTCTCGGCCTGTCGGCCCTGACCGTCAAGAGCCACCTGGCCCGGATCGCCCGCAAGCTCGGCACGGGCGACCGCGCCGAGCTGGTCATGATCGCGCTGCGCAGCGGCCTGATCAGCTAGCCCGACACTCTGACGGAGCAGCCGCCGCAGCGGGACGGCGCCCGACGCCGTACCGTGAGCCCCGTGACTGACGGCCCCGAGACCACACCGGGCACCGTCACCGACACCCCCCGACCTGAGCCGCCGACGCCGCTGGAGCATCCGGCCGACGGCGTGCCGGACGTCGTCGAGACCGAGGCTGCCTACCTGCAGGCGCTCGAGGCGATGCGCAACGGCACCGGACCGGTCGCCGTCGACGCGGAGCGCGCGTCGGGCTACCGCTACGGCCAGCGCGCCTACCTGGTGCAGCTGCGCCGGTCCGGAGCCGGCACGTGGCTGATCGACCCGATCGCCTGCCCGGACCTGCACGAGCTGTCCGACGTCCTGTCCGGGACGGAGTGGGTGCTGCACGCGGCGAGCCAGGACCTGCCCTGCCTGGCCGAGATCGGGATGCGCCCGACCCGCCTGTTCGACACCGAGCTCGGGGCCCGGCTGGCCGGTCTGGCCAAGGTGGGCCTTGCGTCGGTCGTCGAGGATCTGCTCGGCCTCGGCCTGGCCAAGGAGCACTCCGCGGTCGACTGGTCGACCCGGCCGCTGCCCGAGCCGTGGCTGCGGTACGCCGCCCTGGACGTCGAGGTCCTGGTGCCGCTGCGGGACGCCGTACACGGCCTGCTCGTCCGGCAGGGCAAGCTGGCCTGGGCCGAGCAGGAGTTCGCGGCGCTGGCGAACTTCCAGCCGGCTCCTCCTCGGGTGGACCCGTGGCGCCGTACGTCGGGCATGCACCGGGTCCGCAACCGTCGCCAGCTCGCGGCCGTCCGAGAGCTGTGGCAGGCCCGCGAACAGCTCGCGCAGCGCCGGGACACCTCCCCCGGGCGGATCCTGCCCGACGCCGCGATCGTGGCGGCGGCCACCGCGCCGGTCGCCTCGGTGGAGCAGATGCTGGCCCTGCCCGGCTTCCGGGGTGGTCCGGCCCGCCGGGCCGCCCGCACCTGGTGGCAGGCGCTGCAGACCGCCGGCAAGCTGCCCGACGCCGCTCTGCCCCTCCAGTCGCTGCCGTCGGACTCGCCGCCGCCGGCGCGGTCCTGGCCGGACAAGGACCCGGCTGCTGCGGCCCGGTTGACCGCGGCGCGAGCCGACCTGGCCCAGCTGGCCCAGAGCCTGGCCATGCCGGTCGAGAACATCGTCTCCCCGGACAGCGTCCGCCGGATCCTCTGGTCGCCACCCGGCGACGACCTCCAGACCCTGGCCCAGACCCTGCGCGAGCTCGGTGCCCGCGAGTGGCAGGTCGAGCTCGCGGCGCCCATCCTGACCCGGAGCCTGGCCGCCGATGTGGCGCCTGCCACTCAAGGCGTCGCGGTTGTTACTGGCGAGTAGCATAGGGTTTCACCACAAGCTCGCCCGCACCTTTGGGGGTTCTCCGTGCCTCGTGCCCTGCGCGATGTCGTGTTCGTCGACGGCGTCCGGACGCCGTTCGGCAAGGCCGGCGAGAAGGGGATGTACGCCGAGACGCGGGCCGACGACCTGGTCATCAAGTGCATCCGCGAGCTGCTGCGGCGACATCCTGAGCTGCCGCCGGAGCGGGTGGACGACGTGGCCATCGCGGCCACGACCCAGATCGGCGACCAGGGCCTGACCATCGGCCGGGTCGCGGCGCTGCTGTCCGGCCTGCCGAAGTCCGTGCCCGGCTTCGCCATCGACCGCATGTGCGCCGGGGCGATGACGGCCGTCACGACGACGGCGTCGGGCATCGCGTTCGGCGCTTACGACGTCGTCATCGCCGGCGGCGTCGAGCACATGGGACACCACCCCATGGGCGAGGGTGTCGACCCGAACCCGCGCATCGTCGCGGAGAAGCTGGTCGACCCTTCCGCCCTTGTCATGGGCTCGACCGCCGAGAACCTGCACGACCGCTACCCGGACCTGACCAAGGACCGGGCCGATGCGTTCGCGGCCGCGAGCCAGGCCAAGCTGGCCCAGGCGTACGTCGACGGCAAGATCCAGCCGGACCTCGTGCCGGTCGCGACGCGTAGCCAGGCCGCCGGCTGGGGGCTCGCGGGCGCGGACGAGCCACCGCGCCCCGGTACGACGGTCGGGGACCTCGCGACGCTGAAGACGCCGTTCCGCCCGCACGGCCGGGTCACCGCGGGCAACAGCGCCGGGCTCAACGACGGCGCCACCGCGTGCCTGCTCGCATCGGCCGACACCGCAGCCGAGCTCGGGCTTCCGGTCCGGATGCGGCTCGTCGGCTACGCCTTCGCCGGCGTCGAGCCGGAGGTCATGGGCGTCGGCCCGGTCCCGGCCACGGAGCGCGCGCTGGCCCGGGCCGGGCTGACCATCGGTGACATCGGCCTGTTCGAGATCAACGAGGCGTTCGCGGTCCAGGTGCTCGCGTTCCTCGACCACTTCGGGCTGGCCGACGACGACCCGCGGGTGAACCCGTACGGCGGTGCCATCGCGGTCGGCCACCCGCTGGCCAGCTCGGGTGTGCGGCTGATGACCCAGCTGGCCCGGCAGTTCGAGGAGCGCCCCGACGTGCGCTACGGGCTCACCGCAATGTGCGTCGGCATCGGCATGGGCGGCGCGGTGATCTGGGAGAACCCGCACCACGCCGAGTACGGCGCGACCGAGGTGGCGGCATGAGCGGCACCGCGCCGGCCGGTCGGTCGTTGAGCCTGGACGAGCTGGCGGCGCACGCGCAGGAGGAGCGGATAACGACGTTCCACGTGCGCGATGTCCAGCTGCCCGGCGGTGGGGGAACGCTCGCGCTGATCACCCTGGACAACGGGTTCGACCACACGAAACCGACGACCTTCGGCGCGCGCGGCCTGGTCAACCTGCGGACGGCTCTGGATGACGTCGAGGCGCGCGCCCGCTCCGGACAGGTCGTGGCCGTGGGGGTGACGGGCAAGCCGTTCGTCTTCGCGGTCGGCGCGGACCTCAAGGACGTGGGCTCGCTGCACACCCGTGACCAGGCGCTCGCGATCGCCCGCGCCGGACATGACCAGCTGCGCCGGCTGGGTGAGCTCGGCGTGCCATCGTTCGCCTTCGTCAACGGCGCGGCCATGGGCGGTGGCGTCGAGCTGGCCCTGCACTGCACCTATCGGACCATCTCCTCCGGAGCGGCCGCAGTGGCCCTGCCCGAGTGCTTCCTCGGCCTCGTGCCGGGCTGGGGCGGGGCGTACCTGCTGCCACGGCTGGTGGGCGTCCCGACGGCGCTGCAGGTCATCGTCGAGAACCCGCTCAACCAGAACCGGATGCTCAAGGGGCCCCAGGCCCTTGCCCTCGGACTGGCCGACGTCATGTTCGAGCCGGCCGACTTCCTCGAGGAGTCGCTGGTGTGGGCGGGCCGGGTGGTCCGCGGTGAGCAGGACGTGACCCGAGCCGAGGTCGACAGCAGCGCCGAGACCTGGGACGGCGCCGTCGTGGCGGCCCGCGCGCAGCTCGATGCCCGGCTGCACGCCGCTGCACCCGCGCCGTACCGGGCCCTCGACCTGATCGCCGCCGCCCGAACGGCCACCCGCGACGAGGCGTTCGCGGCCGAGGACGAAGCCCTCGCCGACCTGATCTGCAGCGAGGAGTTCCGCAGCGGCGTCTACGCCTTCGACCTGGTCCAGCGCCGGGCCAAGCGCCCGGTCGGAGTCCCCGAGGCCGGGCTGGCCCGTCCGGTGACGATGGCCGGTGTCGTCGGCGCCGGCTTGATGGCGTCCCAGCTGGCCCTGCTGTTCGCGCAGCGCCTGGAGGTGCCGGTCGTGATGACGGACCTCGACCAGGACCGGGTCGACGCCGGCGTGAGCCGGGTGCACGGCGAGATCGACGGGCTGCTCGGCAAGGGCCGGATCAGCCAGGACCGGGCCAACCGGCTCAAGACCCTCGTGACCGGCGCGACCTCGAGCGAGGCGTTCGCGGACGCGGACTTCGTCATCGAGGCCGTCTTCGAGGAGCTCTCGGTCAAGCAGCAGGTGTTCGCGGAGGTGGAGAAGGTCGTCTCGGCCGAGTGCGTCTTGGCGACGAACACGTCGTCCCTCTCCGTCTCGGCGATGGCTTCGGTCCTCGAGCACCCCGAGCGGGTGGTGGGCTTCCACTTCTTCAACCCGGTCGCCGTCCTCCCGCTGGTCGAGGTGGTTCGGGGCCAGGAGACCGATGATGCTACTGTCGCAACGGCTTTCGCCGTGGGCAAGGCTCTGCGCAAATCGTGCGTGCTGGTCAAGGACGCACCGGCGTTCGTGGTCAACCGCCTGCTCACGCGGTTCCTGGGCGAGGTCATGGCGTCGGTCGACGAGGGCACGCCCCACGACGTGGCCGAGGCGGCGATCGCCCCGCTGGGCCTGCCGCTCAGCCCGTTCGTCCTGCTCCAGCTGGTCGGCCCCGCAGTGGCCCAGCACGTCGCCGAGACCATGCACGCGGCCTACCCCGACCGGTTCGGCGTCTCGGACAACCTGGCCCGGATCGTCGAGGCCGGCCAGCCCGGCATCTACTCCTGGGACGACCAGGGCCGCCCGTTCATCGACGACGAGACCCGCGCACTAATCAGGCAGGGCGAGGCGCCGCAGACGGCTGAAGAGCTGCGCCGTCGCGCTCTGGACGCCCTGGCTCAGGAGATCCGGACGATGCTCGACGAAGGCGTCGTGGCTGAGCCGCAGGACATCGATCTGTGCCTGATCCTGGGTGCCGGCTGGCCGTTCCACCTCGGCGGCATCACGCCGTACCTGGACCGCACCGGCACGTCCGAGCGGGTCACGGGTGGGCGGTTCCTCCCCCGCGGCGTGGCCTCGCTGCTGGGGGGCTGAGGCCTCACCGGTGCCGGACGGTGAACCCGTGCATCCATGCGGTGACGCCGTTCTGCAGTCCGGTCGTCGACAGGCCGAACGTCTTCTGCAGCGCGGACTTGAGCACGGCCCTCTCCTTGCTGGGTGTCTTGGCCGCATCCATCCTCGTCGCGAACGTCTTGAGCCGGCTCTCGCCGTACCGGTGCTGGATGTACGCGCAGACCAGGAAGCCCGCGGTGTAGCGGGACGCGATGGTGGCCGAGCTGCCGACGTAGAACGTGCTCGACGACGGCAGCGTCAGGTGGAAGGTGCGCGCGTTGATCTGCTCGGCGGTACGCCGGTCCACCCCGCGCGCGAAGAACGTGCGCGACGGGTCCGACTGGCGCCAGCCGACGTACTCCGCCAGGCCCTCCACCAGCCAGCTCGGCGTGCCCGGGCTGGTGATCGGCTGGGCCGCGACGTGCGAGACCTCGTGCCGCAGTGTCACGGCGAAGAACGACGAGGACGGCCGGAAGTACTTGGGGTTGATGATGATTCGGGACCCCGACACCTCGCCGTAGGGGTGCCCGTTGCCGTACGCGTCGAAGTACATGTGGTCGTAGACCGGGATGGCGACGGCCACGACGCCGTCGGCTGTCTGCTTGCTGCCGCGGAACAACGACGTAAACTCGCGCTGCTCGGTGGGGACGTACACGACGACGCGGCCGGCCCACCGGGTGCGGCCGTTGCCGGCCGGCCAGAACACGAGGTCGGCCGTCACGGCCCGGTCCACGGCGTCGGCGACCCGCTGCAACGTCGCGTCGTCCCGCGCCTGTCCGATGACCAGGCTGTGCCGGCCTTTCGCGACTCCGACCTGGCCGTCGTCCCACGGCTCGGCATGCCCGGCCGCGGGCAGCTCGTCGTCGACGTCGCGGTCCGACGCGATCCACCAGCGGTGGTCACGCTGGACGAACGTCACGGCCATGGCCTCCACGACCGGGCGCGTGTCGTACCCCTGGAGCTGGTACGTCGCCAGGACTCCCGCGATATGCGTCGTCGCCGCCTTGCCTGTCCCGTGACCGCCCGGGTTGAACGCCGACCCGTTGGGCCGGTAGCTGAACCGCGCGAAGTCCAGCTTGGCCAACCCGTCGTAGATGGCGGTTTGCTGGGCCCGCAGGTTCGACCGGCTCGGGTCGAGGTCGGCGAGGAAGCCGGCCTTGTCGTGTCTGAGGACGGCCGCCCCGCGCCGCACGAGGATCTGCCGCACCGCCGCCTCGACGGCGGTCTCGCTCGTGGGCTGGCGGGACGAGGGCACCCCTGAGACCGCGGCGGCCGGACCGGTGGGCAGCTGCCAGATCGCCCAGCTGCTCAGCGCGCTGAGGGCGAGGCCGGCCACCGCGAGGCTCGCGACCACGGGGACCAGCCAGCGCGGCCGACGCCGCTCGGCGTCGGTTCCGACCAGGAGCGCAGGGTCGGCGGAGTAGGGGTCCCCCGGGACGAACGACACACGCGGACGGTACCCGGGAACCCTCACGGCGGCCGGGTTTGGTCACAATCAGCATCAAGGCGTTACGCGCTGACGGACGTTCCCCCGGTTGCGTGACATCCAACGGAGTGGGACCGGTCCGGAGCCCACGCGAGCGCGGGCTGACCGCTACGGTCGCCCTATGGCGGATGCCGCGAACCTCGCACTGCGCCGCGGTGTCCTGGCCGTGTGCGTCCTCGACGACGTCTCGCTGGTGCCCGACACCCACGGCATCCAGCTCGAGGCCGGCGAGGGCGAGACGGTCGCCTTGAGCTGGCAGGAGATCGCGACGGCCGTGGGCCCGGTGGACCCCGAGTCCGAGCCGGCCCGGACCCGCCTGCGTGACTGGCTGCGCACCCGGGCGCTGTTCGCCGAGCTCGGTGCCATGGCCCAGTGGCGGGCCGAGCAGACGGCGGTTCCGCTGGGCCTGCCCTGCGGGCATCCGCTGCACCCCGGTCCGGCCTGGGTCCGGCAGCCGGTGCTGGGCGGAGTCATCGACCTGGGCATCGGCATCCGTGGTCTGGTGGGCGACGACCCCGACTACGTGTCGGTCCTGCCGCCCGCTCTGGCGCAGGCCGTCGGCCTGCGCACCGACGGCTGGTGGCCGGCCCTGCGCTCCCGGCTCGAGGAGATGGGCCGGCTCACCGTGGCTCGCCTGGAGCGCGACGGCAACGGTCTGATCGCACCGATGGGCGGCTGCGACGTGGTGACGTTGATGGGCTCGCAGGCCCTGCGCACCCACCTCGCGCGCAGCGACGGCACGGGCCTGCGCGCCGTGGCCGTGCCGATGCGCAGCCGTGGCTGGTTCGACCTGGCCCGGATCGATCCCGCGTTCGTGTCCGCCGCCGCGGCCGCGACCGACGAGGTGGACCGCGCCTTCTGGCGCCCGCTGCTCGTCACCGAGGAGGAGGTCGGCCTGGCCACGCCCGGTGGCGACCTCACCACCATCGTGCTGCGCGACCCGGCTCCGGCCGAGCCCGCCTGGCCGGGCGCCTGACCGCGACCTCGTGACCTCCGTCCAGGCGGAGCCGATCCGGACCTCTCGGCTGGATCTCGAGCCGCTGGCCGTGACCCACGCGGCCGAGATGGCAGCGGTGCTGGCGGACCCAGCTCTGCACGCGTTCGTCGGTGGCCAGCCGTTGGCCGCGGACGCCCTGCACGCCCGTTACGAACGCCTGGTCGGCGGTTCCGCTGACGTGGACGTTGCCTGGTTGAACTGGGTCGTCCGGTCCCGCGCGGAAGACGAGCTGGTGGGTACGGTCCAGGCCACCCTCACGAACATGGCGGGTACGTCGGCCGGCGGCCTCATCGCCGAGGTTGCCTGGATCATCGGATCGCCTTGGCAAGCAAGGGGTTTCGCGCGTGAGGCGGCCCTCGGTCTGGTCGGCTGGTTGCGCGACCTGCGGGCCGGCGAGGGTGCGCGCGTCGGCACGGTCGTCGCGCACGTCCACCCGCACCACGCCGCGTCGGCCTCTGTCGCCGCTGCCGCGGGACTGCGTCGTACCGATGTGGTCGAGGACGGCGAGGTCCGCTGGGAGCTCAGCCTCTGAGGCCCGTGGGCTAGGTGCGGTCCTCGGCGCGGGGTGCGTCCTCGAGCAGGAGCTCGCGTCCCGCGTAGGCCTCGGCGACCTGACGGGCGATGGCCTGGCCGGTCAGCCCGACCGCGGCCAAGACCTGGGCCCGCGCGGCGTGGCCCAGGAACTCGCGCG
Source organism: Actinomycetales bacterium (assembly GCA_045807245.1). Classification (GTDB taxonomy): domain Bacteria; phylum Actinomycetota; class Actinomycetes; order Actinomycetales; family CAVURS01; genus CAVURS01. The sequence continues at coordinate 31,021 of JBJMHS010000040.1, read as the reverse complement.
GGATCCCCAGCGCCAGCACCGGCACATCGAGGCCTGCGTCGTGCAGGAGCTGGCCGACCGCCGCGCCCACCCCGGCCACCCGCACGTTGTCCTCGACGACGGCGACCAGGCGCCGGCCGCGTGCGAGCTCGACCAGGCCGGGCGGGACCGGGATGACCCACCCCGGGTCGGCCACGGTCGCCGAGATGCCGTGGTCGGCGAGGCGGGCGGCCGCCTCGACGCAGCCGTGGGCCATCGCGCCCACCGAGACGAGCAGCACCTCGCCCCCGTCCCGGGTGAGCAGGTCGCAGTCGCCGCGCGTGGCCACCGCCGCAAGGTCGTCCGGCACTGCGCCCTTGGGGTAGCGCACCACGGTGGGGCCGTCGTCCACCCGGACCGCGGTCCGCAGCTGCTCGCGCAGCCGCTGCCCGTCGCGTGGTGCGGCCAGGCGCAGGCCGGGCACGACCTGCAGGACGGACATGTCCCACATGCCGTTGTGGCTGGCGCCGTCGTTGCCGGTGACTCCGGCCCGGTCGAGGACGAACGTCACCCCGGCCTTGTGGAGGGCCACGTCCATGAGCACCTGGTCGAACGCCCGGTTGAGGAACGTCGCATAGACCGCTACCACGGGATGCAGGCCGGCGAAGGCCATGCCCGCAGCGCTCGTGGCGGCGTGCTGCTCCGCGATGCCGACGTCGAACACGCGGTCCGGATAGCGCGCGGCGAACCGGTCCAAGCCGGTGGGGATCAGCATCGCCGCCGTGATCCCGACCAGGTCCGGCCGCTCCCCCGCGATCCGCAGCACCTCGTCGGCGAAGACCGACGTCCAGTCCGCACCGGCCGCGCGGAGCGGTCGCCCGGTCTCGGCATCGATCACACCGACGGCGTGGAACCGGTCGGCGTCGTCCTGCAGCGCCGGCTCGTAGCCGCGCCCCTTCTCGGTCAGCACGTGCACCAGCACCGGGCTGCCGTACGCGCGAGCGCGGCGCAGCGCGTGCTCGAGCGCCTCGATGTCGTGGCCGTCGATCGGGCCGACGTACTTCAGGCCCAGGTCCTCGAACATCCCCTGCGGCGCGACGATGTCCTTGAGCCCCTTCTTCACCCCGTGCAGCGCGTCGTACATCGCGCCGCCGACGACCGGGGTCCGGTTCAGCGTCTGCTTGCCCCAGGACAGAAACCGCTCGTACCCACGGGTGGTCCGCAGCGTCGCCAGGTGCTCCGCGAGGCCACCGGCCGTCTCGGCGTACGAGCGCTCGTTGTCGTTGACCACGATCACGAGCGGTAGGTCCTTGTCGGCCGCGATGGTGTTGAGCGCCTCCCACGCCATGCCGCCGGTCAGCGCCCCGTCGCCGATCACGGCGACGGTATGGCGGTCACGCTCGCCGGCCAGGCGGCGCGCCTTCGCGATGCCGTCGGCCCAGGAGAGCGACGTCGACGCGTGCGAGTTCTCCACGACGTCGTGGTCGCTCTCGTGGCGGCTCGGGTAGCCGGACAGTCCCCCGCTGGAGCGCAGCCGGGAGAAGTCATGGCGGCCGGTCACGAGCTTGTGCACGTAGGACTGGTGGCCGGTGTCGAACACGACCGTGTCGCGCGGGGAGTCGAACACGCGGTGGATGGCCAGGGTGAGCTCGACCACGCCGAGGTTCGGGCCGATGTGGCCGCCGGTGCGGGCGACCTCGGCAATGAGGAAACCGCGGATCTCAGCCGCCAGCTCGTCCAGCTGGGCCGTCGTCAGCGAGCGAAGGTCGCTCGGAGCCTTGATGGTCTCCAGCAGCCCCATCGCGGCACTGTCTCCTCTGCTCACGGGTCCCGGTGCTCCGGCTGGGCACCGGATAGCGAGTCTAAGCGGGGCGGGTCACAGCCGCGGAGCGAAGCGGCGGCCCCGCAACGCTTGCTCCACAAGACCCACACCTCTGTGCGCGGCGGCCAGCCGGGCCTCCTCCTGAGCGAGGACCTCCAGCAGACGCTCGAGCACCTCCGGCGGGAGCGCGGCGGCCACCTCGCGCCGGGCCCCCGCGAGGGCCGCGCGGGCACCGGCCCGCTGAGCCTCGACGTGGTGTCCCACGACGACACTCAGCGCGACCGGGTGCCCGGTCAGCACGGCGTACCCGCGGTACTCCGGCGGAGCGAGGTCGAGCAGCCAGGCAACGGCGGTCCGCTCCCACCCCGGGGCTCCGGGCGGGCGGACCTCGCGCGGCCAGCCCGCCGGGGCGACCGGGCGTTCACTCATGACGGCTGCCGGGCGCCGGATGTTCAGACGCCGGCGAGCGACCGCAGCACGTAGTGCAGGATCCCGCCGTTGCGGTAGTAGTCCGCCTCGCCGGGAGTGTCGATCCGCACCCGGGCGTCGAACTCGACCGGGCCGCCCGCACCCGTCGCCGTGACATGAACGGTGCGCGGCGTCTCGCCGTCGGAGATCGCGGCGATGCCCGTGATCTCGAACGTCTCGGTGCCGTCCAGGCCCAGCGAGCCCGCGGTCTGGCCGTCGGGGAACTGCAGCGGCAGGACACCCATCCCGATCAGGTTGGACCGGTGGATCCGCTCGTAGCTCTCGGCGATGACGGCCCGGACTCCCAGCAGTGCAGTTCCCTTCGCCGCCCAGTCCCGCGACGAGCCGGACCCGTACTCCTTGCCGGCCAGGACGACGAGCGGGGTGCCCTGCTCGGCGTACGACTGGGCGGCGTCGTAGATCGTGTCCTGCTCACCCGTGACGAAGTTCTGGGTGAAGCCGCCCTGGACGTCGTCCAGCAGCAGGTTGCGCAGCCGGATGTTGGCGAACGTCCCGCGGATCATGACCTCGTGGTTGCCGCGGCGCGAGCCGTACGAGTTGAAGTCCTTCTTGTCCACACCATGCTCGCTGAGGTAGCGGCCGGCCGGGCTGTCGGCCTTGATCGAGCCGGCGGGGCTGATGTGGTCGGTCGTCACCGAGTCACCCAGTACGGCGAGGACGCGGGCCCCGCTGATATCGGTGACCGCGGCCGGCTGGGCCTGCATGCCCTCGAAGTACGGCGGCTTGCGCACGTACGTCGAGTCCTGGTCCCACTCGAACGTGTCACCGGATGGTGTCGGCAGCTCCCGCCAGCGGTCGTCCCCGGCGAACACGTCGGCGTAGTCCGTCGTGAACATCTCCTGCGAAACGGCTTCTGCCACAACACGATCGACGTCCCTCGGCGAGGGCCAGATGTCCTTGAGGAAGACGTCGTTGCCATCGCCGTCCTGGCCGAGCGGGTCGGCGTCGAAGTCGTGGTCCATCGTGCCGGCCAGGGCGTAGGCCACGCACAGCGGTGGTGAGGCCAGGTAGTTCATCTTCACGTCGGGGTTGATCCGGCCTTCGAAGTTGCGGTTGCCCGACAGCACCGACACGACGGCGAGGTCGTGCTCGTTGACCACGGCCGACACCTCATCCGGCAGCGGGCCGGAGTTGCCGATGCAGGTCGTGCAGCCGTACCCGACGAGGTTGAAGCCGAGCTTGTCGAGGTACGGCACCAGACCGGCGCGCTCGTAGTAGTCCATGACGACCTTGCTGCCGGGCGCGAGCGACGTCTTGACCCACGGCTTGCTGGCCAGGCCCTTCTCGACGGCGTTCTTGGCGAGCAGGGCCGCCGCGACCATGACCGAGGGGTTCGACGTGTTGGTGCACGAGGTGATGGACGCGATCGCGACGGCGCCGTGGTCGAGCTCCGTCTGGGTGCCGTCGTCCAGCGTCACCGGGGTGGGGCGGCTGGGCCGGCCGTTGGCCGGCTGCAACGCCGGAGCGTCGTCCTCCGGCTGGGCCGTGTCGGGCGTCGGGGGGTCGCTGGCCGGAAAGCTGTCGCCGAGCGTCTCGTCGCCCTCGCGGTGCCTGACGTAGTCGGGGAGGACGCCGCGGAAGGCTGCCTTCGCGTCGCTGAGGGCGATCCGGTCCTGCGGCCGCTTGGGCCCGGCGATGCTCGGCACGACCGTGGACAGGTCGAGCTCGAGCGTCTGCGAGTAGCGCGCCTCACGGCTCGGGTCGTGCCAGAGACCCTGGTCCTTGGCGTACGCCTCGACCAGCGCGACCTGGTCGGCGGAGCGACCGGTCAGGGTCAGGTAGTCCAGCGTCACCTGGTCGATGGGGAAGATGGCACACGTCGAGCCGAACTCCGGGCTCATGTTGCCGATCGTGGCCCGGTTGGCCAGGGGCACCGCGCCGACGCCCTCGCCGTAGAACTCGACGAACTTGCCGACGACTCCGAGCTTGCGCAGCATCTGGGTGATCGTGAGGACGACGTCGGTCGCCGTTGCGCCCGCAGGGATCTCGCCGCTCAGCTTGAACCCGACGACCTGCGGGATCAGCATCGACACCGGTTGGCCGAGCATCGCGGCCTCCGCCTCGATGCCGCCGACGCCCCAGCCCAGGACGCCCAGGCCGTTGACCATCGTCGTGTGCGAGTCCGTGCCGACCAGCGTGTCCGGGTAGGCCTGCGTCGGGCCCGCGCTGTCGCGCGTGATGACGACCCGCGCGAGGTACTCGATGTTGACCTGGTGGACGATGCCGGTGCCCGGCGGCACGACCTTGAAGTCGTCGAACGCACCCTGGCCCCAGCGCAGGAACTGGTACCGCTCGCGGTTGCGCTGGTACTCGAACTCGACGTTGCGCTCGAACGCGTCCGGCCGGCCGAAGACGTCGGCGATGACCGAGTGGTCGATGACCAGCTCGGCCGGTGCGAGCGGGTTGACCTTCGCGGCGTCGCCCCCCAGCTCGACGATGGCCTCACGCATCGTGGCCAGGTCGACGATGCAGGGAACGCCCGTGAAGTCCTGCATGATCACGCGCCCGGGCGTGAACTGGATCTCGGTGTCCGGCTCGGCCTCACGGTCCCAGCCGGCGAGGGCGCGGATGTGGTCGGCCGTGATGTTGACGCCGTCCTCCGTGCGGAGCAGGTTCTCGAGCAGGACCTTGAGGCTGTACGGCAGCGCGTCGGCCCCCTCGACGGCCCCGAGCCGGAACACCTCGTACGACGAACCGCCGACGACGAGCGTGCCCTTGGCGCCGAAGCTGTCGATACTGCCCGTCGTACCCGTGCTGGCGTTGCTCACGCTTCGCTCCTCGCCGTCGCCGATCGCGTCTGCAGAGAATTTATCTTGATATCGAGATATCTACCATACGACGGTGGACCCTGTCAGCACCGGAGAGGTTCAGCGGCGGTGGCTGTGGCGGCCGGGCTGCCGGGGCACCTCCGGGCGCGCCGGGTCGAGCACGACCGGATCCTGTCCGTCGGCGTGATGCGAGCCGCGGTACTGGCGCGGGGGCGTCGTGGGCTGGGTCAGCCGGGCCACGCTGGGGACCCGCAGGGCGGCCCGCTGCCGCCGCCGGGCGCGCACGTCCAAGCCGATCATGAGCAGCGACAGAGCCCCGGCACCTACCGCGACGACGGGCCAGTAGCCGCCCTTGCCCCGGGCGATCAGCAGCACGGACCAGGCCGCCGCCCCGAGCACGACCAGGGCCAGGACGACCCGGAAGGACAGCCAGAGCAGCCAGGGCTGGGCGGCGTCGCGGCGGAGCAGGCGGCGGCGCCGGTCTCGGCGCGCAGCACGCGCGTGCGACCTGCGTCCCTCGGACGGGACGCCGTGTCGACCTGCCATCGGGCCAGCATGCCGCACTCGGCCGGGCGCCACCGAAACCGCTCGGCGGCCCTGGGGATTGCCCCGGGCCGGCATTCGCTAGTCCGGCTGAGCGGTCCGGGTGAGCAGGGCCAGGCACTCCACGTGGTGGGTCATCGGGAAGGCGTCGAACGCCCGCAGCGCCGCCAGACCGTACCCCTGCTCGCCAGCCGTCGCCAGGTCGCGAGCCAGCGCGGCGGGGTCGCAGGCCACGTAGCAGATGGCGCGCGGCGCCGCCCGGCACAGCTGCTCGACGACCCTGCGCCCGGCCCCGACCCTGGGCGGGTCCAGCACCACGAGGTCTGCCGTTTCCCCCGGTAGCGCGGCCAGTGCCCCGGGGAGCGCCGTGGCCACCGCGCCGCGGACCAGCCGCACCTGGTCCAGGTCATGCAGGTTGCGGCGCGCGTCGGCCACCGCACGAGCGTCGCTCTCGACGGCCACCACCGCGCCGGACGGCCCGACCCGGTCGGCGAGCGCCGCCGCGAACAGGCCGACCCCGCTGTAGAGGTCCAGCGCCCGCTCACCGGCGCGGGGAGCAAGCAGGTCCAGCACGACCGCCACGAAAGTCTCCGCCGCCGCGGGATGCACCTGCCAGAAGCCGCCACCGGTGATCCGGAACTCTCGCTGCCAGTCCCCCACGGCGACCCGCTCCGCCACCCAGGTGCGGCCCTTCACGCGCCGCAGCGCCGGCCCGGGCTCGCCCGGACTCGTATCCGCCACGGCGACAGCAGCGTCCACCTCGGGCAGCCGCAGCCGGCGCCCTCCGCGTTCCGCCGGGGTCACCACCACGAGACGCTCCGCGCTGCCGGCCGGAGCCACGACCTCGACACCCGCTGCTCCGCTCCAGCCGGCCCGCAGATGTCCCACGGCCGCCGCCGACTCGTGCGTGATCAGGCAGGCATCCACGGCCAGCACGTCATGCGACCGGTGCCGCCGGAAGCCCAGCCGACCGGTGTCGTCGACGCCGTGCTGGACCCGCGTCCGCCAGCCGAGACCGTCCGTCCGGCCGTCCAGCGGCTCCACCGTCACGTCGACGTCGAGACCGGCCAGCCGATGCAGCTGCTCGCGGACGACGGCTGCCTTGAGCGCGCGTTGGGCCACCGGACCGGCGTGCTGCCAGTCGCAGCCACCGCACGCGCCGGGACCCGAGTACGGGCACGGCGGCCCGACCCGGTCCGGGGAAGGGCTGAGGATCTCGACCGCATCCGCTCGCAGGTAGCGCGACCCCTCACCGCCCTCGGTGACGCGCGCGCGGACGACCTCCCCGGGCAGCGCGTGGCGAACGAACACGACCCGCCCGTCGAGCCGGGCCACACAGTGGCCGCCGTGAGCGACCGCACCCACCTCGAGCTCGACCAGCTGACCGACCAGCTGATCGGCGGGCCGGCCACCCGGCCGACCGACCGGCCTCGGGGATACGTGCGGCACGTCAGCGCGGGATGCGCGGCGCCTGGGCGTCTCCCGACGCCTGGTCCGGCACCGGCTTCACCGTCGACGGCATCTGGATGTGGTCGGTCGAGCTCAGCTGCCACGGCACGCTCGCGACCATCACACCCGGCGTGAAGAGGAGCCGGCCCTTGAGCCGCAGCGCGCTCTGGTTGTGCAGCAGCTGCTCCCACCAGTGCCCGACGACGTACTCGGGGATGTAGACCATGACGACGTCGCGCGGACTGGTCCGCCGGATCGACTTGACGTACTCCAGGATCGGCCGGGTGATCTCACGGTACGGCGAGTCGAGGATCTTCAGCGGGACCGGGAGGTCGCGGCGGGTCCACTCCGCCTGGAGGGCCTTCGTCGCGTCTGTTTCGACATTGACGGTGACCGCCTCGAGGATCGACGGCCGGGTCGCCCGGGCGTAGACCAGCGCTCGCAGCGTCGGCTTGTGGATCTTGGAGACCAGCACGATGGCATGCACCCGGCTGGGCAGCACCGACTCGTCGATGGTCTCGTCCGGCTGCAGCTCGAGCTGCACCCTTGCGTAGTGCCGCTGGATGCCGCGCATCATCACGAACAGCACGGCCATGGCCGCGATCGCGATCCAGGCACCCTTGGTGAACTTGGTGACCAGGACGACGACGAGGACGGTGCCCGACATGCTCGCGCCGACGGCGTTGATCGCGCGGCTGCGCTGCATGCGAGCGCGGGTACGCCGATCGCGCTCGGTCTTCAGCAGGCGGTTCCAGTGCCGGATCATGCCGATCTGGCTGGTCGTGAACGAGACGAACACACCGACGATGTAGAGCTGGATCAGCCGGGTCGGCTGCGCGTTGAACGCGAGGATCAGCACGATGGCCGCGCCGGCCAGGATCACGATGCCGTTGCTGAACGCGAGCCGGTCACCGCGGGTGTGCAGCTGGCGCGGCAGGAAGCCGTCACGGGCCAGGATCGACGCGAGTACCGGGAAGCCGTTGAACGCCGTGTTGGCGGCAAGGATGAGGATGATCCCGGTCGCCGCGATGGTGAAATAGAAGGCCGGCGAGAAGTTCGAGAACACGGCATGGGCCAGCTGGCCGATCACGGTCTGCTGGTCGTACTCCGTGCCGTCCGGCAGCTTGGCCGCACCCGAGCCGGACTGCACCAGATGCCGACCGTTCAGCGTCAGCCGGTCCATGTCGTTGTCCGGGTCGACGTACCGCAGGTGCGCGATGTTCGCGAGCATGATGATGCCCAGCAACATGGTGACCGCGATGGTGCCCATCAGCAGCAGCGTCGTCGCGGCGTTCTTGCTCTTCGGCTTCTTGAACGCCGGCACGCCGTTGCTGATCGCCTCGACGCCCGTCAGGGCGGCGCAGCCCGAGGAGAACGTCCGCAGGATGAGGAACGCCCCGAGGGCGCTGCCCAGGCCGTGGGCGAAGTTGGGGTCGCTGGCGATGGTGAACTTCGCGCTGTCGACGTGCGGGAGGTCGCCGAAGACCTCTCGGCTGAGCCCCCACACGACCATCCCGATGATCGAGAGCATGAAGCAGTACGTCGGGACGGCGAAGGTCGAGCCCGACTCGCGGATGCCCCGGAGGTTCATCGCCATCAGAACGATCACCAGAGCGGTCGCCACGACCGACTCGTGCCCGTTGACGAACGGCAGCGCCGACGTGGCGTTCTGCACGCCCGAGGACACCGAGACGGCCACGGTCAGGACGTAGTCGACCAGCAGGGCGCTGGCCACCGTCAGCCCGGCGAACGAGCCGATGTTCGTCGTGGCGACCTCGTAGTCACCGCCGCCGGAGGGGTAGGCGTGCACGTTCTGGCGGTAGGAAGCCACGATCGTGAGCATCACGACGGCGACCGCGATGCCGACCTTCCAGGAGAACGCGTACGCCGACAGACCGGCCACCGACAAGGTAATGAAGATCTCGTCGGGGGCATACGCGACCGATGACAGGGCGTCACTGGCGAAGACCGGCAGGGCGATCCGTTTGGGGAGCAGCGTGTCGCCGAGCTTGTCGTTGGTGAAGGGCTGGCCCACCAGCAACCGCTTGAGGACACGTCCGGCCGTCGACACGAACAGCCATGCTAGGGGTCCGGCCTGAGCCGTCTATGTTGTCGTCGTGCACTTCGTGATCATGGGCTGCGGCCGGGTGGGTTCCAGCCTGGCCATCAGCCTCGAGGAGAAGGGCCACGACGTCGCCGTCATCGACCAGGACGGCGCGGCGTTCCGGCGGCTGGGCACGTCGTTCCAGGGGCGCCGGATCGAGGGGGTCGGCTTCGACCGCGACACCCTGCGGGAGGCCGGCATCGAGCAGGCCTACGCCTTCGCCGCGGTGAGCAGCGGCGACAACTCCAACATCCTCGCGGCGCGAGTGGCCCGCGAGACGTTCGGCATCGAGAACGTCGTGGCCCGGATCTACGACCCCGGCCGAGCCGAGGTCTACCAGCGCCTGGGAATCCCTACGGTGGCGACGGTCCGCTGGACGGCGAACCAGATGCTGCGCCGTCTGCTGCCCAAGGGCGCCACGCCGGACCACCAGGACCCCAGCGGCAAGGTGGTCGTCGCCGAGGTGCCCGTAGGCGACGGTTGGGTGGGTGAGCGGATCAGCCGGATCGAGTCCGAGTCGGGGGCGCGAGTGGCGTACCTGACCCGGCTCGGTGAGGGCCTGCTGCCGGAGTCGGACACGGTGTTCCAGGACGGCGACCTGCTCCACATGCTGAGCTACGAGGACGACCTGGACCGAGTGACCGAGGTGCTCAAGGCCGCGCCTCCGGTCCATTGAGCGGAAGTCGACGAGGTCGATGACAGTGACCACTGCAGCAGTCAGGCGCAGCGACCCCATGCGGGTCGTGATCGGCGGGGCCGGCAGTGTGGGCCGCTCCATCGCCCGCGAGCTGATCGAGAACGGCCACAACGTGCTGCTCGTCGACCGGGTCCCCGAGGTCGTCCAGCGCTCGAACGTCGACGGTGCCCAGTGGCTGCTGGCCGACGCCTGCGAGATCGCTGCCCTGCACGAGGCCGGGTTGGAGCACGCGGACGTCGTCGTGGCCGCGACGGGAGACGACAAGGCCAACCTGGTCGTCTCGCTGCTGGCCAAGACCGAGTTCGGCGTGCCCCGGACGGTCGCGCGGGTGAACAACCCCAAGAACGAGTGGATGTTCGACGAGGCCTGGGGCGTGGACGTCGCCGTGTCCACTCCGCGGCTCATGACGGCCCTGATCGAGGAAGCGGTCTCCGTCGGTGACCTGGTGCGGATCTTCCAGTTCCAGCAGGGCCACGCGACGATGGTCGGGATGACGCTGCCGGACACCTCGCCGTACGTCGGAACCCGAGTCGGTGACGTGCACTGGCCGGAGGACACCGTCCTGGTCAGCATCATTCGCGGCGAGCGGCCCATCCCACCCACCCCGGACGACGCCCTCGAGGCGCACGACGAGCTGTTGATCCTCACCGTGCCCGAGTCGGAGGACAGCCTTCAGGGCCTGCTCGCGCCGCATGAGCAGCAGCAAGAAGACGTCAAGAGCTAGCGTCCGCTCCGTCCGGGACGACGTTGTCCAGGTCCTCGGGCTGGAGCGGCGTGTGGCCGCGGACCAGGATGTAGCCCATGACCGCCACCCCCAGCAGGTAGAGCGGCCAGGACAGCACGATCTTCGCGACGCTGAGGGCGGCGACCTGGCCGGCCCAGTACAGCGGCAGCATGACCGCGAGCCGCACGGCGTACAGGCCGACCAGCACGAGCGTGAGCCGCTGGCACAGCCGGACGATGCCCGGGTGGCGGTGCCAGGCCAGAGGGTCCTCGGGGTCCTCGGCTGCGCCGACGACGAACCCGATGACCGGCCAGCGCACGAGCACCGAGATCACGGTCACTGCGCCGGCGCCGGCGCTGTAGAGGATGCCGGGCAGGTAAGCGTCCTGGGCCCGGCCGCTACGGTGCACGAAGTAGGCCGCCAGGGCGAGCGCCACCAGGCTGCTCAGGACGAACCGTGGAGTCTGCCGCTGCAACACCCGTGCGCCGAGCATCACGGCGACGAGGGCGACGCTGACCGTGACCGCCAGCCCGAAGTCGTGGTGGGCCGTCCACGCGATGACGAACGCGACGGTCGGGACGGACGCTTCGAGCGACCCCCGCGGACCGCCCAGCTGCTCGGACAGCCGTCCGCGGACCAGCTCTTCGACGGTTACCGGAGCAGCTGGCGCATCACTCACTGGCGACGGTGGGCAGCAGCTCGTACGCCGGGTTGAAGACGACCGGTTTGCCTTCGCGCTGAGCGACGCGTCCGGTGATCCGGATCTTGCGGCCCGGCTCGATCCCCGGGATCTGGCGCCGGCCGAGCCAGATGACGGTCAGGACGCCGCTCCCGTCGTACAGCTCACCCACGAGGGCCGGGACGTTGGCGCGAGGGCGAAGGGTGACGGTGCGCAAGGTGCCGCAGACGACCGCCGCGCGGCGGTCCGGCAGCTCCTTGACCGGGCAGCCGCCCATCTTGCCGCTGACCTCCTGCAGGTCCTCGGCCTCAAGCTCCGCCTCGGACGACACCAGGCCCTTGAGGGCCCGCCGCAGGAAGCCGGGCTGCTCTTCGCTCATGACACCAGGGTAAATGCCGGACGGCCGCCGGCTATGCCCTCAACGGATCTCCGTGATCTCAGGACCCCGCTCGAACGGGTTGAGGTCGCCCGCCGACCCTGCTCCGGCCTCGTCCGCACCGGGGGGCCCCCCTTCGGTGGGCATCTCCGGCAGCTTCAGCGGCAGCAGCTCCCGCGGCGCCATGGCCTCGGCCCCCCGGTTCACCACGAGGGCCCGCACCAGGTCCTCGACCGCCCCGGCGCGGGCCGGCTCCACGGCCGCCCCCGTGAAGACGGCCCGGAGGAACCAGCGCGGCCCGTCCACACCTACGAAGCGGGCCGGCTGGAAGGCCGACCGACCCTGCTCGTCCTGAGCGGGCACCCGGGCCAGGAGCTCGCGGCCGAACGCGCCGTCCGACTCGTCGGCCGTCCCGCCCTGCTGGGTCAGACCGGCCGCGATCTCCGAGCGCACCTCGTCCCAGATCCCCTCCGACCGTGGCGCGGCGAAGGCCTGGACCTGGACGGCTGACTCCCCGACGATCGCCGTCACGCCCACGACGTGACCCTCGTCCTCACTCAGCTCGAGCCGCAGCTCCATGCCGTCCGCCGGCGCGACCAGGATCGACCCGAGGTCGAGCAGCGCGGAGGTGTCCTCGACCTCGCTCACGTCGAACGGGCCGTTCTTGCGCAGGTCGGCCTCGGCCTGCAGGGCCGCGGTCCGCTCACCAGTCATGGCCGAGTCCTCGGGGTCCTCGGCGTGGCCATCGTCATCGGCACCCTCGGCGTCACGGCCCTCGCTGTACTCGAGGTCCTCCGCCTGGTCGTCGTCCGCTGAGCGGTCGCGCCGCTTGAACAGGCTCACTGCCCGCCTCCTGCTGTCGTCTCTGTCCTCGTGCCGAAGCCACCGGTCGAGCCGTGGCCGTCGGTCCCGCGGTCCGACCCCGGCAGGGTCTGCACCGGCACGAACCGGGCCTGCTCGACGCGCTGGACGACCAGCTGGGCGATCCGGTCCCCGCGCCTGATCTCCACCGGCTCGGTGCGGTCGGTGTTGACCAGGATGACGGTGATCTCGCCGCGGTACCCAGCATCCACGGTGCCTGGCCCGTTGAGCGTTGTCACGCCGAGGCGCGCGGCCAGACCGGATCTCGGGAGGACGAACGCGGCGTACCCCTGCGGCAGTGCGATGGCGATGCCGGTCGGCACGCTCGCCCGCTCCCCTGGTGCCAACCGCACGTCGACCCGGGCCACCAGGTCGGCGCCCGCGTCGCCCGGATGGGCGTACTCCGGCAGCGGGAGACCGGGATCGAGCCGCTGCACCAGCAAGGGCACGGGCCCGTCGATCGTCACGGCTCGCGACCCTACCCGCCGCCGCGCATGCCAGGATTCGCGCCATGTCAGCACCGGCGGCAGCACCGCGCGCGGCGTACCGCGAACGGCTGACGCCGCCCGTGCTCTGGTACGTCGTCGCGATCGTCATCGGCGGGTCGTTCGGGCTGGTGCTCCTGCCGTTCGCCGGAGCCGAGGGGCTCGCCCTCGGCGCCCTGGCCGGAGCCACCATCGGCGCGGGCATCCTCGTGCTCACGTCGGCCGTGGTCGAGGTCACGGAGGGCGTGCTGCGGGCGGGCCGCGCGGCCATCCCCGTGCGCCTGCTCGGTCCGGCGACCGTCCTGGACGCCGCTGAGATGTCGGTGCTGCGGGGGCGTAGCTTCGACCCCCGGGCCTACCTGTGCCAGCGCGCATGGGTGAAGGCCGGCGTACAGGTCCGCGTGGCCGACCCGGCCGACCCGACGCCGTACTGGCTGATCTCCTCCCGCCGGCCGGACCTGCTCGCGCTCGCGATCGAGGCCCAGCGCGACGCGGGGTGAACCCGCCCGGCGCTGGGCCTCGGTGTGTGAGTGGTTCAGGTCAGGCGGCGCACTCCCGGCAGACCATCACGCCGTTCTTCTCCGACGCCAGCTGGCTGCGGTGGTGCACCAGGAAGCATCGGGAACAGGTGAACTCGTCGGCCTGGCGGGGCAGCACCCGCACCGAGAGCTCCTCGTTGGACAGGTCCGCACCGGGCAGCTCGAAGCCCTCCGCCTGGTCGGTCTCGTCGACGTCAACGCTGGAGGCGCTCTTGTCGACCCGCCGCGCTTTCAGCTCTTCGAGGCTGTCCTCGGTCAGGTCGTCATCAGTCTTGCGTGGCGCGTCGTAGTCGGTCGCCATGGTTCCGTCGATCCTCCCGACGATCGTTCGTACTGTTGCGGCGTTGTAACGCAGCAGGGCCCCGGTTTGTGCCCCCCGCAGGGGAGGGATTGTGCACCATCGCGCGCCGGTTGTCAGCGGCGGGGGCCACGACACCCCCAACCGGGTCCTGCCGCGCGACCCGAACGGCTCAGTCGGCGGCGGCCTCATCCATCGAGAACAGGGTCAGCTGCAGCTGCCCGGGCGCCTCGAGCCGAGCGTTCACGGACCCCCATGGCGTGTGCGTGGGCTCGGCCACCACCTCCGCGCCCGCCGCCCGGGCCCGGCCGGTCGCCTCGCGGGAGTCCGGCACACCGAGCGCGACCCGGATGTGTCCGGCGACCCGGCGACCGACCTCGACCCGGTCGATGTACGCCGCGTGCACCGGGTCGGTGATCTCGAGCGTGGCCCGGCCGGCGTCCAGGATCGTCACGTGCCCGCCCTCGGCCTGGTAGGCCGCCAGCTCGGGCATGCCCAGCGTGTCCCGGTAGAAGGCCAGCGCCACGTCGTAGTCCTCGGCCGTGACGACCAGGCGGAGCTCCTGGACGTGCTCGGGCTCGGCCGCCCCGGCGAGCTCACTCATCCCCGCCATGTCCTCCACGCTGGCCACGCTGGCCAGGGTCGTCATCCTCGCCGTCCCGGTCCGGGCGCAGCGGGCCGAGCAGCTCCTGGAGGTCCTCGTACAGGCCGGGCCCCGCGGCGACGACGAGCTCCGGGCCCGCCGGGCGGCCGTCCAGGCCACCGACCAGCGCCCCGGCCTCCCGGGCGATCAGGCCACCGGCGGCCAGGTCCCAAGCTCCAAGCCCGCGCTCGTAGTAGGCGTCGAGCCGGCCGCAGGCCAGCGCTGACAGGTCGAGCGCGGCGCTCCCGATCCGCCGGATGTCGCGCACCCGCGGGAGCACCTCGGCGACGATCCGGGCCGCATGCCGCCGGCGCCCCGCGTCGTACCCGAACCCGGTGCCCACGAGGGCGCGGTCGAGGGGCACCTTGCGGTTGACCTGGATCGGCCGCCCGTCGAGGAACGCTCCGCCGCCCGTCGTGGCCGTCCACGTCTCACCGGACAGCGGGTTGTGCACGCACCCGGCCAGGACTGTGTGTCCCGACGGGTCCAGCGGGTCGCCGGTCACGACCGCGACGCTGATCGCGTAGGCCGGGATGCCGTACAGGTAGTTGACCGTTCCGTCGATCGGGTCGACGACCCAGGTGAGACCACTGACGCCCGTCGCTTGGCCGCCCTCTTCGCCCAGGATGCCGTCCTCTGGTCGCTCATGGTGAATCGCCTTGCGCAGCAACGCTTCGGACGCCGTGTCCATGGCAGTCACGATGTCCGTGGGCGAGGACTTGGTGGAGGCGACGTCCACCGTGTCGGGCCGGGTCCGCACCAGCTCCCCCGCCTCCCGCGCCACCCGTTCGGCCAGCTCGACCAAGGTCGCCGGGTCGGGCCCGCTCACCGGACTGCCTCGGCGACCAGCGGTGCCGTCCAGTCGGCACCGCAGGCGGCCGGTCGCACGGCCCGGGCGTTCGGGCAGCAGCCCGCAACACACACCGACGGCCACGGACCGAGAGTGCCGACGACCGGCTCCCGGGGCTGGCCCCCACGGGCTCGCTCGGCGCGCTCCTCGATGACATCGACCAGGCCCGCAACGAAGTCGGGGTGGGTGCCGACGGTCGCCGCCCGGCGCAGCTCGAGGCCGAGCCGGCGGGCCGTGTCCGCCGCCTCGGCGTCGAGGTCGTGCACGACCTCCATGTGGTCCGAGACGAACCCGATGGGGACGAGCACGACGGCCCGGACCCCCTCGGCGGCGAGCCGGCGAAGGTGGTCGTTGACGTCCGGCTCGAGCCAGGGCTGGCCCGGCGGGCCGGACCGCGAGCAGTAGGTGAGCTCGGGCCGGCGGTCCTGGCCGGTCGACGCCGCGACGCGCTCACCGACCACCCCGGCCAGCTCGGCATGCTGGGCGGCGTACGCCTGGCCGTCCGGACCTGAGGACTCATCCATGGCGACCGGGATGGAGTGGGTGACGAAGACCAGACGGGCGTCGTCGCGCAGGCCGTCCGGGAGGGCCTCGACCGCGGCCAACGTGGCCTGCGTCACCGCGTCGGCAAAACCAGGGTGGTCGTAGTACGCGCGGACCCGGTCAACGGCCACGGCCCGCCCCTCGGCGGCGAGCGCGATGACCGCGTCAGCAAGGTTCTCGCGGTACTGCCGGCAGGACGAGTACGACGAGTACGCACTCGTCGTCACGACGACGACCCGCCGGGCCCCGGCGTCGGCCAGGTCGCGTAGGGCGTCGACGCAGTACGGCGCCCAGTTCCGGTTGCCCCACCCCACGGGCACGTCGTACCCGCGGTTCGCGAGCTCTCCCCGCAGCGCTGCGACCAGAGCTCGGTTCTGGTCGTTGATCGGGCTCCTGCCGCCCACCGCGTCGTAGTGGGTGGCGACCTCGCGCAACCGCTCCGCCGGCACACCGCGCCCGCGGGTGACGTTCTCCAGGAACGGCACGACGTCCTCGGGGCGCTCCGGACCGCCGAAGCTCAGCAGCAGAACCGCGTCGTAGGGGTCGAGGCGTGGCACGGGTCGATCGTCGCATCACCCGCGGGCGCCCGCGCCACCGACTCTGACCCGCTCGTCAAGCAACGCGGCACCGGGCGCGCCTACCCGAACCGCCAGGCGTTCGGTGGCACAGTCGGAGCAGACCGCGCGGCCCGCCCTCCCCGGCTGCGCGGGGCACGAGCGAAGGAGCGGAACGCATGCATGACCTGAGGCTGGTCGGCGTCCACGACGACGGGGAGCACCTGCTGCTGTCCGGGCCGGACGGCGAGCAGTACCTGCTGGCGGTGGACGAGCCGCTGCGGGCTGCCGTGCGCCGTGACCGCGCCCACCTGGGCCAGCTCCAGATCCAGATGTCCGGCGATCTGCGCCCGCGCGAGGTGCAGGCGCAGATCCGGGCCGGCGCCACTGCCGACGAGGTCGCCGAGCGCTGCGGGTGGCCGCTGGACCGGGTGCGCCGTTACGAGGGCGCCGTGTTGGCCGAACGCGAGCACGTCATCGCGCTGGCCCGCGGGGTCACGATGCGTCGGCGCAGCTCCGACCCCGGAGCGCAGACCCTCAGCGCGAGGGTGGAGCAGCGCCTGTCGGCGCGGGGCGTGGAGGTGCGCGGCACCGTTTGGGACAGCTGGCGCACCGAGGACGGCCCGTGGATGGTGACCCTCCGCTTCGCTGCCGGTGGGCGTGAGCGCGAGGCCCGTTGGGCGTACGACGCTTCGACCCGCACAGTGACACCGCAGGACGACGAGGCGATGTGGCTGTCCGAGGACGAGAAACCACCGGCCGCACCGATCCCGGCGCCCCACCTGGCCGCGGTCCCGACGTTGACGGCGCCACCGCCGCTCCCGCCGGACGTTGCTCCGGCCGGTGCCGGCGAGGTCTACGACGTCGAGGCTGAAGGAGGTCTCACCGCATCGCAGCGCTTGGACCTCGACGCGTCCTCCGCGGTCGACCTCGTCGGCGCGATGCGGGCCCGGCGCCATGGTCGACGGCGGTCCGGATCGAGCGCTCCGGAGGCCCAGCAGCATCTCGAGATCGAGCCGGCGACGTTCGACCCGTCGCTCATCAGCGACCCGCCGGCTCCGCACCCGTTCCCCTTCCCGGAGCGGCTGCGCGACCGCGACGACGCGCCTGACGACGACGCGGACGAACCCTCGCCGCCGCAGGACCGTACGACGTCCGCCGCGCAGTCCGCCGCCGACGTTGGGGCGGAACATGCTCCGCCACCGGCGCCTCCCCGAAACTTCGGGCCGCCTGGCCGCCCGGTCATGCCCGCGCAGGAGTCGCTGACCGGCGGGCAGCGGCGCGCCCGCCGACCCAGCGTGCCCAGCTGGGACGAGATCATGTTCGGCGGCAAGCGGGACTGACGGCGACCGCAGACGGTCAGGTGGTGACGGGCGGTCCGGGAGGGATATCCACGTCGAGTGGGAGCACGTCCGGCGACAAAGCCGCGGCGTGGGCAGCCGCTGCTGTCATTCGGCGCATGTGGTGTCGGCGACAAAGGACCTCATATCCAACGTGGCCCGCTCCCCCGTCTGTGTCCCCCACAAGCACCTGGTCGCCCTCGAGGACCATCACTCCGTCTATGGTCCGCGCGTTGTGCGTACCCCGACGACCACACCAGCAGAGCGCCTGCACTTGCAGGACCTCCACCCGGTCGGCCAGCTCAACCAGACGCCGAGAGCCCGGGAACATCTGCGTACGGAAGTCGGTGGTGATTCCGAAGGCGTAGACATCGATCCCCATGTCGTCGACGAGCCGGGCCAACTGCTCCACCTGACGAAGAAGCAGGAACTGCGCCTCGTCGCAGATGACGTAGTCGACCGGCTGGCCCGACGTCCGGCGCTGGACCACAAGGTCCCAGAGGTCGAGGTCGTCGGAGACCTCGATCGCCGCCACCGACAGGCCGAGCCGCGAGGACAGGAGCGAGTCGCCCGCCCGGTCGAGCTTGGTGCAGATCAGGCCCCGGCGGCCACCGGCCGCGTGGTTGTGGTCGGTCTGGAGCGCGAGCGTGGACTTGCCGCAGTCCATCGTGCCGCAGAAGAAGACGAGCTCCGCCACGTCAGCCGACCTTGCTCCCCGGCACGGTCAGCAAGGGCACGGCCGTCTCCTGCTCGGTCAGGGAACCGTGCAGGCCGATGAGGGACAGCAGCTGCGGCCGCTGGTGGCGGGAGTCGACGATGGCGATGTCGTCCGCAGTGGCCACGATGACGTCACCCAGCCGCGGCAGGACGTGGGCTGAGACCAGGCCGAACCAGCCGTCCGCAACGGCATCCTCCCGCCGGCGTACCCAAGCCAGGCCGCCGAGCCGCTCGGTCCAGGCGGCGACGACGTCGTCGGTCGCGCCCGGCTCGCAGTACAGATGTAGGGCTCGAGGCTCGCCGCCGCTGTGCCGGACGCCCGCCGCCAGGTCCAGCTCGTGCGCGAGGTCGAGCCGGTCCTCCATCGCGACGTCCACCATCCCGTGGTCGGCAGTGACGTGCAGCGCCGCGTCGCCCGGCAACCGCTCGGCGAGCCGGCGTACCGCCTCGTCGACCCGCGCCAGCTCCTCACCCCACTCCCACGACTGGCAGCCGTACACGTGGCCGACCTTGTCGATGTCGCCCCAGTACACGTAGACCAGACCCCGGGGTGCCGCCTCCAGCGCCTTCAGCCCGGCTTCGACGCGGTCCTCGAAGGACTCGGCGGCGACGAACCCACCGCCGCGCAGAGCCGACTCGGTCAGGCCTGACCCGTCGAAGTACGCGGGTCCCACGCGGGTGACGGGCACGCCTGCCGCGTCGAGCCGTTCGAACACCGTCGGGTTGGGCTGCCACGCGTGCGGGTCGACGTACGGCTCCCAGGAGAGCTCGTTGAGCAGGACGTCCCGGGCCGGGTCGAGCACCTCGTACCCGACCAGGCCGTGCGCACCCGGCGGCAGGCCGGTGCCGAACGAACCCATGCTCGTCGCGGTGGTCGAGGGGAAGCCGGAGCTCAGCCTCAGCCCGTCGCCCAGCAGCGAACGCAGGTACGGCGCGTGGCCGCTCCGGGAGCGCAGCAGGACGTCACCGAGCCCGTCGACGAGCAGCACGACCGCGCGCGCGGCCTCGGGCAGCTGCAGCCCACCGCTGCCTCGGGCGGCGACCGGCGCACCGAGCGATGCGGCGACCGCCGGCAGCACCTCGGCGAGCGTCTGCCGGCCGTACGGCGGCGGAGTCGGCGCGACCGGCAGGGCCGGCCGGACGGGCGATGTCACGAGGCGGACCGTCAGCGGGTGAGGCCGCCGGTCACGGCAGCGCAGCCGAGCCGTGACCGCGGGCAGTGGCGGTCGCCGACGACAGCATGCGAGTGAACGCCATCGCCTCGCGCAGAGCCGACTCGCCGTCGGCATCGGCGCTGACCCGCAGCGAGATGTCGTCGGCCGTCGCGGATCCCGTGTACCCGTGGTCCGCCTCGCAGTCCGGGTCGCCACACCCCGCCGGTTCGAGCTCGATCCGGCTCACCGCGCCCCACCCCAACGTCACGGTCAGCTCGCGGCCGAGCTGGCCCGCGCGGTAGGAGTCAGGCCGCTCGACGACGTGGTTGACGACCACGGAGTGGACGGCGGAGAGCGGGACGGACTCGGTCGCGGCCGTCGCGTAGGTGTCCACGGGCGCTGCCGCAGCCGCGAGGCCCTCGGCCGGCCCTGCGTCGGGAACGTGGTCGTCCGCGTGGGCGACGATGAGCCGGCTCGGCGTCAGGACCAGGACCGTGGCGTGCCGGCGGACCGCGTCGGCGTCGAACGTCGTCTCCTGGTGCACGAGGTGGGAGAGCACCGCCTCGCCGCCGAGCGCCACGTCCACCACGTCGGCCAGCAGGTCGGGGTAGTACCCCGCGCGTTCGATGGCCGTACGAAGGTCGGTGGGCAAGGTGGAGGCGTCCCGCATCCGCTCATCCTGTCATCTGGGCCCGACGGCGCCGATCCGAACTCCAGAGCAACGGCGCGCTCACAGGAGGCGGCGGCGGTCGCTGTCGGACCGGGCCGCCAGGCTGAGCTCGACCGAGACGTCGAGCACGGCCAGGCCGAGCTCACCGACGAGCACCGGTGTGATGTCCAGGTCGGCGACCTCGGGTAGGTCGTCGGCCAGCTGGGCCAGCCGCGCGACGACGTCCTGCAGGGCGTCCACGTCGAGCGGCTCCGCCCCACGGTGACCGTAGAGCAGCGGAGCGGCCCGGATCGAGGTCACCAGGTCGGCCACGTCCTGGTCGGTCAGCGGTGGGATCCGATGAGCCACGTCCTCGAGCAGCTCGGTCGCCGCGCCCGCGATGCCGAACGAGACGACCGGGCCGAAGAGCGGGTCCTCCATCGTCCGCAGCATGCACGCGATGCCGGGCGCCGCCATCGGCTGGACGAGCAGCGTGGTGTCCGGCACGCCGTACGTCGCGAGCTCGTCGCTGAGGGTCTCGAAGGCCTGGCGCAGCTCGCTCTCCGACTCGATCGTGAGCCGGCGGGCGACCAGGTCGGCCCGCTGGCGCAGCGCCGGGTCCCCGGCCTTGAGCGCGACCGGGTAGCCGAACTCCTCGGCGGCCAGCACGGCGTCATCCACCTTCGCGACCTCGGCGGTCGGCCAGACGCGCACGCCGTACGCCGCGAGCAGCTCGGCCCCCTGCTCACGGGTCATCAGCACGCGGCGTGACCCGGGCGCCCGGCCGAGCACCCGCAGCACGAGAGCGCGGGCAGCCTTCGGGTCTGTGCCGTCGAGGGAGATCGGGTTGCCGGGGCCGCGCCGTTGCCAGCTCGCGTAGCGCGACACCGACGCGAGCGCGCGCACGGCGTCCTCGGGCGTGGGGTACGCCGGCACCCCCCCGGTCGACGACGTGCCCGGCGCGACCCCGCGCATGCCGAGAAACGTTGCCACACACGGCTTTCCAGCGACAGCGGCGGCGTCGGCGACCGCGCCGAGCACCGCCTCGTCCGGCGTGACCAACGGCGACATGAACGACGCGATGACGGAGTCGACCGACGGGTCGGCGAAGGCCTGGCCGAGGGTGGCGATGAAACTGTCGACCGGCGCCTGCGGCGACAGTGTGACCGGACCCGCGGTGATGTCGAGACCCCAGCTCACGGCCGCCTCGGCGGCCAGGGTGTTGAGCGAGTCGGAGTTGCCGACGATGCCCACGCGCGAGCCCTCGGGCAGCGGCTGGGTCAGGACGAGCTGGGCCACGTCGAACATCTGGTGCACGTTGGGGACCCGGATGACGCCCGCCTGACGCAGCATCGCGTCGAACGCGCCGCGCGGCACGTGGGTCTGGCGCACCTCATGACCGGGCGGCACGCCGTACGAGCTCACCCCGGACTTCACCACGACGACCGGCTTGCGGCGAGCCACCCGCCGGGCGATGCGGAAGAACTTGCGGGGGTTGCCCGTGCTCTCGATGTAGAGACCGACCGCGCGGGTGGCCTGGTCGTCCAGCCAGTACTGCAGCAGGTCGTTCGCGGACACGTCCGCACGGTTGCCGGCGGACATGAACGTCGAGACGCCGATCCCGCGGCTGGTCGCCGAGGCCAGCACCTGGACGCCCAGCGCCCCGGACTGGCTGAACAGGCCCAGCGCGCCGGGCGCCGGCAGCGCGGGCGCCAGGGAGGCGTTGAGCCGGATGTCCTCGTCGGTGTTGATCACCCCGAACGAGTTGGGCCCGATGACCCGCATGCCCTCGGCCCGAGCCCGCCGGACCAGCGAGCGCTGCAGCAGGACCCCGCGCGCGCCGGTCTCGGCGAAGCCGTCGGACAGGACGAGCAGCACGCGGGCCCCCGCGGCGGCACAGTCCTTGACGACGTCCTCCACCGCCGCGGCGGGGACGGCGACGACGGCCATGTCGAGGACGCCCGGCAGCTCGGTGGCGCGCGCGTAGCTGGTCAGGCCCTGGATCTGCTCGGCGTTCGGGTTGACGACGTAGAGCGCACCGCGGAAGCGGCCTTCCAGCAGGTGGCGCAGGACCAGGCTGCCGGCTCCCTCACCGCTGCGGCTGGCGCCGATGACCGCGACGGAGCGCGGATGCAGGACAGCGCGCAGGCTCAGCGCCTCGGCGGAGTGCTCGCGCGCCTCCCGCACCTCCTCCGAGTGGGCGGTGGGCTCGATGTCGAACCCGAGCGAGACGACACCGTCGTCGTACCGCTGGGTGGTCTCGTACCCCGCCTCGGCGAACACCGAGAGCATGCGCCGGTTCTGCGGCAGGACGTCGGCGACGAAGCGCCGGACACCGCGCTCGAGCGCCGCCGCCGCCAGGTGCTCGAGCAGCACCGAGCCGAGGCCGCGGCCCTGCTCGGAGTCCGCGATGTTGAACGCGACGTCCGCGACGGAGGGCGCGGTCCGGTCGTACCGGGCGACGCCGACGATGCGCTCACCGATCGTCGCCACGAGGGCGACCCGGTCGATGTGGTCCACCTCGGTGAAACGCTTGATGTCCCGCTCGGGCAGCTCCTGGACCGGCGCGAAGAAGCGCAGGTAGACCGACTCCGGCGACTGCCCGGCGTGGAAGCGGCGGATCGCGTCGGCGTCCTCCGGTCTGATCGGCCGCACGTGCGCGACACCTCCGTCGCGGAGCACGACGTCGGCCTCCCAGCGCGCCGGGTACGGCAGCCCGGGACCGCTCGAACCCACGGCTCGACCCTATCGGCGCCGGGCCGGCCGGTTGGTAGCCGTAGGGTCGGCGGCGTGACGCGAGCGGACCGGGTGCAGGTGCTGCCCGAGGTCGCCGAGGCCCTCGCCACAAGACAGCCGGTCGTGGCACTGGAGTCGACCATCATCAGCCACGGCCTGCCCCGGCCGGACAACCTGCGGGTCGCCCGCGATATCGAGCAGACCGTTCGCGACGCGGGCGCGGTACCGGCGACGGTCGCAGTCGTCGCAGGGCGCGTGCAGATCGGGCTCGACGACGACGCGCTCACGGCCGTGGCCAGCCGCGACGACGTGGTGAAGGTCAGCCCGCGCGATCTTGCGATGGTCGCGGCGAAGGACGGGTACGGCGCGACGACCGTGGCTTCGACGGCCCACCTCGCCGCACTCGTCGGGATCTCCGTGTTTGCCACCGGTGGCTTGGGCGGCGTCCATCGCGGCGCAGGGACCACGTACGACGAGTCCGCAGACCTGTCCACGCTGGCCCGGGTGGCGACGACCGTCGTCTGCGCCGGAGTGAAGTCGATCCTGGACGTCCCCGCGACCCTGGAGCGGCTGGAGTCGTACGGCGTTGCGCTCATGGGTTATCGGACCGACCGCTTCCCGGGCTTCTACCTCACGGACTCGGGGTACGCCCTCGAGCACCGCGTCGACACACCCGAGGACGTTGCCGCCGTGATGGTCGCGCGCGAGGACCTCGCAACGACCGGTACGGCGCTCGTGGTCGCCAACCCGGTGCCCCCGGACCAGCAGCTCGACCCGGGCCTGCACGACCGGGTGCTGCTGGAGTCCTTGGCTGCCGCGGAACGCGACGGCATCCACGGCAAGGAGGTCACGCCGTACCTCCTGGCGCGCTTCCATCGCGAGACCGAAGGCGCCTCGCTGCAGGTCAACACGACGATCGTCCTGCGCAATGCGGACCTGGCGGCCCGGATCGCGGTCGCCCGTGCGGCGCTAGGGCGATGAGCGGGCGGTTCCTCGTCGTCGGTGACCTGATGACCGACGTGATCGCGTCGGTCACCGACCCGCTCGCCCTGGGTTCGGACACGTCCGCGCGCGTCGCGACCCGTCAGGGCGGGGCCGGTGCGAACGTCGCAGCCTGGCTGGCGGCCATGGGCGAAGCCGTCACGTTCGTGGGGGTCGCGGGAGACGACCCGTTCGGGCGGGAGGCTGAGGCCGCCCTCCTCGCGGCCGGGGTGGACGCACGCGTGCGGCTGACCGACGATGCGGCGACCGGGACGTGCGTCGTGCTGGTCGGCCATGACGGCGACCGGACGATGCTGCCCGACGCCGGGGCGAACTCGATGCTGCGGCCCGAGGACCTGCCGGCCGACATCGTGCGCAGCGCCTTTCACGTCCACGTCTCCGGTTACTCGCTGCTCAACCCAGGCTCGCGAGATGCGGCCGAGCAGGCCCTGCGGCTGGCCCGGGAGGCGGGCGTCCCCACCTCGGTGGACCCCGCGAGCGCCGCTCCGCTCGAAGCCGTCGGTGGACCGGAGTTCCTCGCGATGACCGAGGGCGTCGACCTGGTGCTGGTCACCCTCGACGAGGCCGAGGTGCTGTGCGGCTCCCGCGTGCCGGGCGTCGTCGGGGCCCGGCTGACGGCGACCTACGACGAGGTGGTGCTCAAGCTCGGGCCGGACGGGGCACTGTGGTGCAGCCGGGCCGTGCCCAGCGGAGTGACGGGGCCGGCTGCGGACCCGGACGGGCCGGTCGTCGACACCACTGGCGCGGGAGACGCGTTCGCCGCGGCGTGGCTGGCGGCGCGGGGCAACGATGAACGGCCGGAGCAGGCGCTGCGAACGGCAACCAGGGCCGCTGCCTCGGTGGTCACGCGGCTCGGGGCCCGGCCCTGACCCACCGGCAGCCCGGCCCTGGGCTGACGAACCTCCGCGGAGCCAGGTGCCCGATGCCATGGCACGATCGCCAAGTGAGCCGGATCATCGCCGTGGCTCCGGCCACGGCACCCCACCGGTACCAGCAGTCCGACCTCACTGCGATGTTCGCCGACCTGGTCGGTCTGGGTCAGGAGCGTCGCGAGCTCCTGGACCGCTTGCACACCTCGTGCGGGGTCCGGCATCGCCACCTGGCCCTGCCCATCGAGGACTACAAGGGACTCGACGGGTTCACGGCAGCCAACGACGCCTTCATCGAGGTCGGCCTCGAGCTCGCCGAGCGCGCGCTGCGCACGGCCTTGGACCGGGCCGGGGTGACGGCGCGCGAGGTCGACGTGGTGCTGTCGACCTCGGTCACGGGTGTTGCCGTGCCGTCGTTGGATGCACGTCTGGTCCAGCGCGTGGGACTGCGCGACGACGTCAAGCGCATCCCGGTCTTCGGCCTCGGCTGCGTAGCCGGCGCGGCCGGCATCGCCCGGCTGCACGACTACCTGGTCGGACATCCCGACGACGTCGCCGTCCTGATCTCGGTCGAGCTCTGCTCCCTGACGGTGCAGCCGGACGACGACTCGATGGCCAACCTCGTGGGCAGCGGCCTCTTCGGCGACGGCGCCGCCGCCGTCGTGATGGCCGGCACCGGCGCCGCCGCGCGCCACGGCTGGTCCGGCCGGGCTCCCGAGGTCGTCGCGACGCGCAGCCGCTTCTTCCCCGACACCGAGCGCGTCATGGGCTGGGACATCGGCGGCTCGGGGTTCCGGATCGTCCTGTCACCCGGCGTCGCGGACGTCGTGCGCGATCACCTGCCCGCCGAGCTGGACTCGTTCCTGGCAGCGCACGGCCTCGACCGCGACGATGTCGGGCGCTGGGTGGCGCACCCGGGCGGGCCCCGAGTCCTGGAGGCCCTGCACGAGTCCCTCGAGCTCCCGAGCGGTGCATTGGACGCGTCATGGCAGTCGCTGGCCGAGGTGGGCAACCTCTCCTCGGCGTCGGTCCTGCACGTCCTGGCCGAGACGATGTCGGACGCGTCACTGGAGCAGGCAGGACCGAAACCCGTTACGCCGCACGGCATTCTGATGGCCATGGGTCCTGGGTTCTGCGCCGAGCTCGTCTTGCTCCGCTGGCCCGCCGAGAGTCCATGAGCAGCGGTCCATGACCAGCACCGGCTGGTTCACGGTGCTCGTCGCCGCCGTGGCTCTCGAGCGCGTCGTCGAGCTGGTCGTATCCGCCCGCCACCTGACCTGGGCGCGGGCCCGCGGCGGGGTGGAGACGGGCGCCGGGCACTACCCGTTCATGGCCGCCGTCCACACGCTGCTGCTCGTGTCATGCGTGGTGGAGGTGCACGCGTTCGACCGCCCGTTCCTGCCCTGGCTGGGGTGGTCGATGGTCGTGGTCGTCGCCGGAACGCAGACGCTGCGCTGGTGGTGTGTGCGGACGCTCGGCCGGCAGTGGAACACGCGGATCGTGGTCGTGCCTGGGCTGCCCCTGGTCCGGCGCGGGCCGTACCGGCTGATGCGGCATCCCAACTACGTCGCGGTCGTGGCGGAGGTGGCCGCCCTTCCGCTCGTCCACACAGCGTGGCTGACCGCGCTGGTCTTCACCGTGCTCAACGCGGTGGTGCTGTCGGTGCGCATCCCCACGGAGCAACGCGCGCTCGCCGCCGCCGGCTGACCGCCGATGCCCCGCTACGACGTGCTGGTCGCCGGAGCCGGTCCGGTGGGGCTCGCCTGCGCGGTCGAGGCCGCACTGCGCGGGCTCTCCGTCGCCGTCGTGGAGCCCCGGACGGGCGCGATCGACAAGGCGTGCGGAGAGGGGCTCATGCCGGGGGCAGTGGCCGGGTTGCGTCGACTCGGGGTCGAGCCGGCCGGCGTACCGCTCTCCGGAATCGCCTACGTGGACGCCAAAGGCGTTGCGCGACACGCCTTTCGGGCCGGACCGGGCCTTGGCGTGCGTCGTACGGTGCTTCAGTCGGGCCTCGCTGCTCGAGCCGACGAGCTGGGCGTGCAGCGGATCGAGGGGCGGGTCGAGCGCGTCAGCCAGGACTCCGGCGGCGTGGACGTCGACGGTGTGCAGGCCTCCTGGCTGCTCGCCTGCGACGGCCTGCACTCGACCGTGCGCCATCTCGTCGGGCTCGATCCGACCGGTGCGGTGAGCCACCGGCGGTACGGGCAGCGCCGGCACCTGGCCGCGCAGCCGTGGAGTGACTACGTCGAGGTGCACTGGGGTCCGCAGGCCGAGGCGTACGTGACCCCCGTGGCACCTGACCTGGTCGGGATCGCTGTCCTGGGGCCGCCGGGGGCCTCGCATGAGGGGCTGCTCGCGGGCATCCCTACCCTGCGCGAGCGGCTGGCGGGCGCGCAGTGGACCACACCGGCCCGGGGCGCCGGACCGCTCCGGCAGCGCGTGCCGCAGCGCGTGGCTGGCCGCGTGCTGCTGGTCGGGGACGCCGCCGGGTACGTCGACGCCTTGACGGGCGAGGGCATCCGCACGGGTCTCGCCTGCGCTCAGGCGGCGGTGGACGCCGTCATGGCGGGGCAGCCCGCTGCCTACGAGCGCCAGTGGCGCCGGCTGACCCGCAGCTACCGGCTGCTGACCTCGACGCTGGTGGTGTCCTCGCGGCCCACCGTCCTGCGGCGGCACATCGTCACGGCGGCGCGAGGGCTTCCACCCGTGTTCGGGGCCGCGGTCGAGGCCCTGGCGGGCCATCAGGTTCACCGACCCCCGCGTTGACCGGTCCGGGTCGCGGTGCCAGGGTCCGAGGCATGACGACATCCGACCCGAGCTCAGCGAGCCAGGCGTTCCGCGCGGCCCGTGACCTGCTGATCGAGCTGCGCGAGGACTACGCCGCGGCCCGCGAGCGGTTCGTGCCCCCGCGCCCCGAGCAGTTCAACTGGGCGCTCGACTGGTTCGACCAGGTCGCCGCTGAGGAGCCGACGCGCAGCCGGGCCGCCCTGCGCGTGGTCGAGGCCGACGGCTCCGAGACCTCCGTCTCCTACGGCGAGATGTCCGGTCGCTCGAGCCAGCTGGCCGCCTGGCTGCGGGCCGAAGGCGTGGACCGCGGCGACCGCTTGCTGTTGATGCTCGGCAACCAGGTCGAGCTCTGGGAGACGGTCCTGGCGTGCATCAAGCTCGGTGTCGTCGTCATCCCCGCCTCGACCCTGCTCGCGACCACAGACCTGCGCGACCGGATCGAACGGGGACACGTGCGGCACGTCGTGGCGCGCAGCGAGGATGCGCCGAAGTTCGGCGAGCTCTCCGGCAGCTGGACGCGGATTGCGGTCGGCGACGACGTCGAAGGCTGGCTCGACTACGGCGCATCGTTCGAGCACCTGGAGTCGTTCCAGCCCGAAGTCGCGACGATGGCGCACGAGACGCTGCTGCTCTACTTCACCTCCGGTACGACGGCCCAGCCCAAGCTGGTCGAGCAGACGCACGCGTCGTACCCGATCGGGCACCTGACGACGATGTACTGGATCGGGCTGCGGCCCGGCGACGTGCACCTCAACATCTCTTCGCCGGGCTGGGCCAAGCACGCGTGGAGCAACGTCTTCGCACCGTGGAACGCCGAAGCGACCGTCCTCATCGTCAACCAGCCGAGGTTCGACGCGGTCGGTCTCATGGAGGCCATGGAGCGTTGCGGCACAACGACTTTCTGCGCTCCACCGACGGTGTGGCGGATGCTGGTGCAGGCGGATCTCGGCGCCTTCCGCGGTCGCATCCCGCTCCGCGAGGTCGTCGGCGCGGGAGAGCCGCTGAATCCTGAGGTGATCGAGCAGGTCGAGAAAGCCTGGGGCGTCACGATCCGGGACGGCTTCGGCCAGACCGAGACGACCCTGCAGATCGGCAACTCCCCGGGCCAGCCGCTCAAACCCGGCTCGATGGGCCGGCCCATGCCCGGGTACGACGTCGTCCTCCTCGACCCGCTCACCGCCGAGGAGCGCAGCGAGGGTGAGATCTGCCTGCGCCTCGACGGCCCGCTCGGCCGTCCGGTGGGGCTCATGGTCGGGTACCGCGACGACGAGGAGCGGACCGAGGAGGTCATGCGGGGTGGCGCCTACCACACGGGCGACGTCGCTGCCCGCGACGAGGACGGCTACATCACCTATGTGGGCCGCACCGACGACGTCTTCAAGGCCTCGGACTACCGGATCAGCCCGTTCGAGCTGGAGTCCGTCCTCATCGAACACCCGGCCGTGGCCGAGGCGGCCGTCGTCCCCTCACCCGACCCGACCCGGCTCGCGGTGCCCAAGGCGTACGTCGTCCTGGCCGCCGGACACGAGCCGGACGCCGAGACGGCGGCGTCGATCCTGGCGTACTGTCGCGACCACCTGGCGCCGTACAAGCGGATCCGCCGGATCGAGTTCGCCGAGCTGCCGAAGACCATCTCCGGCAAGATCCGCCGGGTCGAGCTGCGCGGGCGCGAGACCACGGAGCACGGCGACGGGTCGGACGTCGACCTGCGGATCACCGAGGCCGAGTACTGGGAGGACGACCTTCCCGGCCTGAGGTCCTGACCGCCGCCGGAACCGAGCGCCGTCTCGGCTGCAGCTAGCCGCCAGAGGGCCGGCCCTGCCCCGGCGGTCCCGCGAAGGCCTGGGCGATCTCCAGCCAGTGCCGGACACTGTCGCCCTCGGCCCGCAGCCCCGTGTCGTCGCGATGGATCCGCTGGGTCACGAGCAGCGCGAAGTCGAGGGCGTCGCCGCTGAGCCGTTCCGGAGCCTCGTCCGGTCCCCAGGTCCACACCTCACCTGCCGGGCCGACCAGCTCGACGCGATACTCCGCCCGCGGCGGCGCCAGGCCGTGGACGGCGAACGAGTAGTCCCGGGTGCGGACCCCGAGGTGGGCCACATGCCGCAGCCGGGACGTGATGCTGCGGGGCTGTCCCAGCGCATCGGCCACGTCGAGGCCGTGGGCCCAGGTCTCCATCAGCCGAGCCGTCACGAGTGAGGACGCGGACATCGGCGGTCCGTACCACGGGATGCGCTCCCCTGGGGGCAGCTCCTCCAGCTCCCGCAGCACGTCGGCGCGACCCTGCCGCCAGCGCGCGAGCAGCTCGGCCGGCCGCGTCTGCGCGGCCTCCTCCGCTCCGGTCTCGACGGCCCCACCGAGGACGGCGGTGGCCTTGCGCAGCGTGCTGGTGAACTCGGCCGGGGTGCGGATCGCGAGCAACGCCTGGTCGTCCGTCCAGGCCAGATGCCCGATCTGGTGGGCGATCGTCCAACCTGGAGCAGGGGTCTGGGTCGCCCAGCCGGACGGGGGCAGCGCTGCGACACGGGCGTCCAGCACGTCGCTTTCGTCAGCCAGGTCGGCCAGCAACGCCGGCAGCAACCCGAGGCTCGTCGTCACACCGCAGAGCCTACGGTGGCCGGATGGAGCTCTCCGAGGTGATCCGCCGCCGGCGCATGGTGCGGGCCTACGATCCGGATCGCCCGGTCGCGGCCGCAGTCGTGGATGCCTTGCTGCACAACGCGGTCCGTGCCCCCAGCGCGGGGTTCAGCCAGGGCTGGGACTTCCTCGTACTGCGCAGCAAGCAGGACCGCGACCGGTTCTGGACCGCCACGGTGGATCCGGCCGACGAGGACGGCCCCGACGACTGGCTGCGGGGCCTGCTGAGCGCCCCCCTGCTCGTGGTCTGCCTCTCCGACAAGGACCACTATCTGGACCGGTACGCCGAGCCGGACAAGGGCTGGACCGACCGGGACGAGGCCCGGTGGCCGGTGCCGTACTGGGACGTGGACACCGGCATGGCCGCGCTGCTGATGCTGCTCACGGCCGTCGACCTGGGTCTGGGCTCCTGCTTCTTCGGCGTCCCGCCGGCCCGTCACGGCGACCTGCGGCAGGCGTTCGGCATCCCCGCCAACCGCACGCCCGTCGGGGTGGTCTCGGTCGGGTACGCCGCCCCGGACCGCCGCTCACCCAGCCTCAAGCGGGGCCGGCGCGGGCTCGAGGTGGTCGCCCACGAGGGCCGGTTCGGCACGCCGTACCAGGCGGCCGAGTCGGTGCACCGGGGCGCCTGACCAGCGCCCGGGCCCGGCTCGGCGATGATGGGGCGCATGGCCCGCCGTACTCCGCCCCCACCCCCTGAGGACTTCACCGAGCGCATCGTCGACATCGACGTCGAGCAGGAGATGCAGGG
>JBJMHS010000039.1:0-22781 GCA_045807245.1 Actinomycetales bacterium | reverse complement strand
CGGTGCACCGCGTCGCCGTGGCTCATCCAGACCGACTGCTCGGCCGGCTGCCCGTCGAACAGCGTCGACCCGGCCGGCGAGACCGAGGCGACCGTGCCGCCGTACTCCCGCAGACCGGTGTTCGCGACGTCGCCACCGAGCGCCAGCGCCATCGCCTGGAACCCGTAGCAGATGCCGAGGACCGGGACACCGGCCTCGAACAATGAGCGGTCGACCGAGGGCGCACCCTCGGCGTACACGCTGCTGGGCCCCCCCGACAGGATGATCGCCGCCGGCCGGCGGCCGAGCATCTCCGCGACCGGCGTGGTGTGCGGGACGATCTCGCTGTAGACGTCCGCCTCGCGGACCCGGCGGGCGATGAGCTGGGCGTACTGGGCGCCGAAGTCGACGACGAGGACCGGGCCGTCTGCCATGGGCTCAGGCTATCTGCCGACCCTGCGCCGGTCGTTCAGCGCGCACCGTCCGGGTGACCTTGCGCTCGGCGATGAACGAGCAGAACGGCACGGTCCCCGCGATCGCGATGAGCAGCATCCGCAGCAGGGGCCAGCGCAGCCGCAGCCCGAGGTCGGCCGTCACCGCCAGATACACGAGGTAGAGGTAACCGTGCGCCGTGCCGACGATCGCGACGACCGTGTCGTTGTCGGCCCAGATCTGCAGCGGGATGCCGACGAAGGTCAGGATGACCAGCCCCGTGCCCGTGACGATCGCCATCACGCGGAACCGGGTCAGCGCACCGCCGATCGGGCGGGTGCGGGA
Organism: Actinomycetales bacterium; assembly: GCA_045807245.1. GTDB lineage: Bacteria > Actinomycetota > Actinomycetes > Actinomycetales > CAVURS01 > CAVURS01. Next base: position 22,025 of record JBJMHS010000039.1, on the reverse strand, counting down.
CGTCGCGGGTGCGGTCATCGGGTGGTGAGCTCCTTCGGGGGTGCGGAGATCTGGCGCGCGACCTCGTCGAGCGCGTCCTGGCGCACCATCTTCCACCAGAGCAGAACGGCGAACGCTGCGAAGAGCCACCACTGCAGCGCGTACGCCGCGTTGCGCAGGCCCAGCCCCCCACCCTCGTCGGCCGGCGCGGGTGGCACGGCCGACAGCGCGAGGGCTCCCGGCGCCGCGGACTGGCCCGCGGACGCGAACAGCAGCACGTTGTAGATCGGGCCACCCCAGAGGTTGACCAGGTCTGCGGTGTCAGCCGCCGGAACGGTGCCTGCGGGCGGTGCGCCGCCCGAGTCGGCACCCGGCTCCGGTGCCTGCAGCACACCGGTCACCGAGACCTCGCCGGGGGGCGCTGCATAGCGGGGGTCGGTCGCCGCGGGTGCCGGTCCCGCACCGGCCACCCAGCCCGTCCCGAACCCGCGCACCACCGGGACCAAGGCTCCGCCGGCGGTCCGCAGGGGCGTCATCACCCAGAACCCAGCGCGTCCCTCCAGCCGCTTGCCGGAGACGAGCACCTGCCGGGTCTGGTCGTAGGTGCCGGAGACGCTCACCACCCGGCCCTGCATGCCGGTCCGGAACACCTGCTGCGGCTGGGTCACCTGGTCGAGGGAGACGGGTGCGCCGCTCGGAGCGGCGGGGTGCGGGTGCTCCTTGGACCGGGCGACGTCGAGCTGCCAGTGCCCGAGCCAGCCGAACGAGACGCACAGCACCAGCACGACGCCGAGCAGCGCGAGCCAACGGGGTCGCGCGGCCGTGCGCCAAACCGGGCCAACGGGCACCCCTCAACGCTAACCGCCGCGCCGACCGACCGGCGCAACGCGGGGTTTGCCGCCCTCGGTGCGCGTGAGGGCTTGTTGTGCATGTCCGCCGGTAGGCCCAAAACCTGTTTTTCCCAGGGGTCCCAGTCTCTAGCGTGGAGCCTTGTGCGTTCCCTGCCCTACGACGACGCGGGCCGCCCCGACCTGAGGTCGCCGGGGCGGTTGCTGTTGTGGGTCGCGCGCCTGCAGTGGACCTCGCTCCTCAGCGGCATGAGCTGGGGCGTCCTGTGGTTCGTCGCCCAGGCCCTGATGCCCGCCACCATCGGCAAGGCGATCGACCACGGTGTGGTCGCCCACGACCTGTCGGCGCTGCTCTGGTGGTCCGGAGCCGTCCTGGGCCTGGCCGTCACCACCGCCCTGGCCGGCATGATGCGCCACCGCGCAGCAGTCGCGAACTGGCTGCAGGCGGCCTTCCGGATGATCCAGCTGCTCGGGACCCACGCGGCCCGGACCGGTGAGGCCCTCCCAAACCAGATCCCGACCGGCGAGGTGGTCGCCACCGTCGCGAGCGACGCCCAGCGCATCGGCGGGATGTACGACGTGAGCGCGCGGTTCACCGGCGCCGTTGCCTCGTACGTCGTCGTCGCTGTGGTGCTGCTGCGCACCTCCGTGCCGCTCGGCCTGGTGGTCCTGCTCGGCGTTCCGGTCGTCACGATGGGGCTCAGCGTGCTCATCCGGCCGCTGCACCACCGGCAGAGCGCCCAGCGCGAGCAGGTCGGCCGGCTGACCACTCTCGGCGCCGACACCGTCGCCGGGCTGCGCGTCCTGCGCGGCATCGGCGGCGAGGCGGTCTTCGCCGAGCGCTATGCGGAGCAGTCCGGCCGTGTGCGCGAGCGGGGCATCCAGGTGGCGCGGATCCAGTCCGTGATGGACGCGGCCCAGGTCCTGCTGCCCGGCGTCTTCGTCGTCCTGATCACCTGGCTCGGCGCCCGGTTCGCGATCGAAGGCCGGATCAGCGCGGGCCAGCTCGTCGCCTGCTACGGGTACGCCGCGTTCCTGGTCGGGCCGCTGGCGACCGCGGTCGAGATGGCTGAGCGCGCGACCCGTGCGTACGTCGGGGCCCGCCGGGTCATCCGCGTCCTGTCGGTGCAGCCCACCGTCGGCGATGCCTTGGTGACGGCACCCTTGCCTGCACCCGCGACCGGGCTGGCCGACCTGGAGACAGGCCTCGTCGTCGAACCGGGCCTGCTGACGGCGGTGGTCACCGCCGAGCCCGAGGAGTCGGCGGCGCTCGCGGACCGCCTGGGCCGGTTCGGCTCGTCCGACGGCGTCGAGCTCGGCGGCGTGCCGTTGACGGCCTTGCCGTTGTCGGCCGTTCGCGACCGCGTCGTGGTCAGCGAGACCGAGCCCCGGCTGTTCACCGGCATCCTGCGCGACGAGCTGTCCAGCGCGGCCGGCCGGGACGTCAGCGACGACGAGCTGTGGGCGGCCATCGAGGTCGCGAACGCGGCGGATGCCGTGGACGCGACACCGGACGGACTGGACGGCCTGATCGAGGAACGCGGCCGGTCGCTGTCCGGGGGCCAGCGGCAGCGGCTCGCGCTGGCCCGGGCCCTGTTGCGCGATCCCGACACCCTGGTGCTGGTCGAGCCGACCAGCGCCGTGGACGCGCACACCGAGGCCCGGATCGGCGCCCGGCTGCGCCAGGCCCGGACCGGCCGTTCGACGGTGGTCATGACCTCGAGCCCGCTGATGCTCGACCACGCCGACCGCGTGGTGTTCCTCGCGGACGGCGTGGTGCGGGCGACCGGCACGCACGAGGAGCTGCTGGAGACCTCGCCCGGGTACCGGGCAGTGGTCCTGCGGGGAGAGGAGGAGTGATGGTGGCCCCGGTACCGACCAGTCCCGGCCCGGGCGGACGGCTGCCCGTCGCCACCTCCACCGAAGTGCGCAGCGAGGCGCGCCGGCTGTTCCGGCAGCACCGCACCGCGATGACCGTCGTCCTGCTGCTGCATGCCCTGGCCGCGCTCGCCGGCCTGATCGCTCCCCCCGTGCTGGGGCATCTCGTCCAGCTGCTCAGCGACCACCGGCTGACCACGTCGGACGCCGACCGGTTCGTCCTGCTGCTCGCGGGAGCCGTCGTGCTCCAGGCGGTTCTGACCCGCTACGCGCGCTACACCTCCTTCGTCCTGGGTGAGCGCGTGTTCGCCACGCTGCGCGAGACGTTCGTCCGGCAGGTGCTCGCCCTGCCTCTGTCCACGGTCGAACGCGCCGGCACGGGCGACCTGGTGGCGCGCACGACGAACGACGTCGACGCGCTCTCGGAGACGGTGCGCTTCGCCGTACCGTCCGTCCTGGTCGCCGCAGTGACGACGGTCCTCACGGTGGGCGCGACGCTGACGGCCGGCCCGCTCGTCGCCCTGCCCGTCTTCGTCGGCGTACCCATCCTGTGGCTGTCGACCCGCTGGTACCTGCGCCGCGCACCCGAGGGGTACCTGGCCGAGCGGGCCGCGTACGCCGAGCTCAACGGCACCATCACCGAGTCGGTCGACGGCGCCCGCACGGTGGACGCCCTGGGCCTGTCCGAGCGTCGCGTCGCGCGGACCCGCCGGGACCTGGCCACCGCGTACGGCATCGAGCGGTACACCCTGGGCCTGCGCCAGATCTACTTCCCCACCGTCGACCTGGCATTCCTCCTGCCCGTCTCGCTGTGCTTGTCGTGGGGCGGGTTCCTGGTGCTCCACGGGCGCGCGGACGTCGCCTCGGTGACCGCCGTGACCCTGTACGTCGTGCAGCTGGTCGAGCCGCTCGACGAGCTGCTCTCCTGGCTAGACGAGGTGCAGGTCGGGGCCTCGTCGCTGGCCCGGATCATCGGCGTGGCCAAGGTCCCGCCGGACCGCACGCCGTCGGGTGCGGTGCCGGTGGACGAGTCGATCGAGGCCCGGGACGCGTCGTTCGCCTACCGCGACGGCCACGACGTCCTGCACGGCGTCTCCCTGTCACTCGCCCCGGGCGAGCGGCTGGCCATGGTCGGGCCGTCGGGCGCCGGCAAGTCGACCCTCGGGCGGCTGCTCGCGGGCATCCATCCGCCGCGCGCCGGACGGGTGACCGTCGGAGGCGTGCCGCTGGTCGACCTGTCGCTGGAGCACCTGCGCGGTTCGGTCGCCTTGGTGACCCAGGAGCACCACGTGTTCGTCGGGACGCTCGCCGACAACCTGCGGATCGCGCGCCCAGCAGCATCGACCGCGCAGCTGTCCGCCGCGCTGGGCTCGGTCGAGGCGCTGGGTTGGGCGACCGCCCTGCCGGACGGGCTGGAGACGCACGTCGGTGCGGGTGGTGTGCAGCTCACGCCGCCGCAGGCGCAGCAGCTGGCGCTCGCGCGGCTGGTTCTGGCCGACCCGCACACCCTGGTCCTCGACGAGGCGACCTCGCTGCTCGACCCGCGGGCCGCCCGGCATCTGGAGCGCACCCTGTCGGCCGTCCTCGAGGGACGCACGGTCGTGGCCATCGCCCACCGGCTGCACACCGCGCACGACGCTGACCGGGTGGCGGTCGTCGAGGACGGCGAGATCACCGAGCTCGGCAGCCACGACGAGCTGCTGGCCTCCGGCGGTGCGTACGCCGCCTTGTGGCGTTCCTGGCAGCACCAGCCCGACCGGGCCGACACCACCGACCCCGTGGGCTGAGCCCGAGCGCCTTGTCAGCACCTGGTGAGGGCCATCCCTCACCAGGTGCTGACACGGGTGCTGACAGCTGCCCGGCGGTCCCGGCTACGAGCAGATCGCGATGGCGGAGAACGGCAGGTCGGTCGGCGTGCCAGCAGCGTCGAACGTCTGGACGAACAGACCGTTGTTCGTGCCGGCCCGGCCGCTGATGCTGATCATCGATGGCCCGGTCGACCCACTGAAGGTCCCGAAGCCCACCGTCCCGGTCCAGGCACAGGTGGACAGGTTGCGGTTGAACCGCACGTCGTACACCCCGGAGCTGAGGTGGGCGGTCGACGCTACGGCCTTGCCGCGCAGCTTGGTGCCGTCGGCGTTGACCACGGCGAAGACCCGCTGCGGCACCGTTGTGGCCGCGGCGGTGAGCGTCGAGGCCTTGCCATCTGGCACGTTCAGCGCCGTGCCGCCGGACGTGGTCTTGGCGAAGGCGCCGCCCGCGGCGACACCGCCGACGAGCAGGCCGGCCGCGGCGAATGCCGATGCCGTCTTGGTGAGTCTGTTCATGACTACTCCTTCATCAGGGCCTGGATTTCATGGGTCCCCGGCTCGCGCGCGGGTCTCTGCCGTTGACCAGGACACCGGGAGGGAGCGGTTTGATACCTAACGCACGAGGGGTGTCGGCGTCAGAGCCCCGGGGGCGCCGTCGATAACGGCCGGGTGAGCCGGTGCGACGGGGTCGAGCCGGACGTAGGCGGCGCCGGGCGTCGGGCGGGGATCGTGCTCGGACCGGTTGGGCCACAACGACATCGCGCGCTCGGCCTGGGCGGTGATGGTGAGCGAGGGGTTGACCCCCAAGTTGGCCGAGACCGCCGACCCATCGACCACGTGCAGGCCCGGATAGCCGTGGACGCGGTGGTAGGCGTCCACGACCCCGGTCTCGGCGGACGCGCCGATGACGCAGCCGCCCAAGAAGTGCGCCGTCATCGGTACGTCGACGACGTCCCCGATCGTCCCGCCCGGGTCGGCCGTCACTCCGGTGCGGGCCTGCAACCGCGCGGCGAGGCGGCGTACGGCCTGGTGACCGGCCGGGATCCAGGTGGGGTTCGGCTCGCCGTGCCCTTGGCGCGATGTCAACGTGAAGCCGCGGCCGATCCGGCGTGGCCGCGTCGACACCGTGAGCGAGTTGTCCAGGCACTGCATGACCAGGCCGATGACCGTCCGCTCGCTCCAGCGGCGGACCCAGAGCGTGCGGGCCAGCTTGTCCGGCCGGCGCGCCACCTGGCCGAGCCAGCGCGTCCAGCGGGGCGTCCGCCCGCCGCCGTCGACCAGCAGCGAGCCGAGCAGCCCCATCGAGTTCGACTCCTTGCCGTAGCGCACGTTCTCGACGTGCGTGTCCGCGTCGGGGTGGAACGACGCCGTGATCGCGACGCCCTTGGCCAGGTCGGTGCCGGCGGGCACCCGCCGGGTCACGGCGCCGAGCAGCGCCTCCGAGTTCGTCCGGGTCAGCTCGCCGAGCCGCGGGGACAGCTCCGGCAGGGACCCGTTGGCGCGCAACGTGTGCAGCAGCTTCTGCGTGCCCCACGTGCCCGCCCCGAGCACGACCTGCGCGGCGGTCACCGTCCGCCGGTCGCGGCGGACCCAGGCCCCCGTCCGCTCGGTCGTCACGGCGTAGCCACTCTCCGGGCGGGCCGGGTCCAGCGGGCGGATGTGGACGACCGTCCGCATCGGCTCGATGCGCGCGCCGAGCCGTTCGGCCAGCGCGAGGTAGTTCTTGACGAGCGTGTTCTTCGCGCCGACGCGGCACCCCACCATGCAGTTGCCGCACTCGGTGCAGCCGGTGCGGGCCGGACCGGCTCCGCCGAAGAACGGGTCGGGGACCAGGACGCCCGGCTGGCGCCGCTGCTGTCCGGTCGCGGGATCGACCTCACCGAAGAACACACCCACGGGCGTCTTGCGGAAGGTGTGGCCGACCCCCATGTCGTCGGCCACCGCTCGCATGATCTCCTCGACCGGCCCCTCACAGGGGTTGTCGACGACGCCGAGCATCCGGGCGGCCTGGTCGTAGTGCGGGGTCAGCTCGGCCGCCCAATCGGTGATCCCCCGCCACTGCGGGTCGTCGAAGAACGCCTTGGGCGGCACGTAGAGCGTGTTGGCGTAGTTCAGCGAGCCGCCGCCAACGCCCGCTCCGGCCAACAGGACGACGTCGGGCAGCCGATGGATCCGCTGGACGCCGTAGCACCCGAGCCGGGGAGCCCAGAAGTAGCGGCGGACGTCCCAGCTCGTCCGGGCGAACTCATCGTCCGCGAAGCGGCGGCCTGACTCGAAAACGGTGACCCCATAACCTTTTTCGGAGAGGCGAAGGGCAGCAACCGATCCGCCGAAACCCGAACCGACGACGGCAACATCGACGTCGTACGGTGACTGCTCGTCGTTGCCCGCTTCCGGGGCCGTCACCTGTGCCGTCACCTCAGGCCGGCGCGCTTCATCGTCTTCAACGCCACCGTCATGACCTTGGCCCAGCTCCGGGTGGACAGGCCGAACGGAGCGCCCACACCGATCCCGTACTGGGCCGTGACGTTCTGCACCTCGGTGTACTTGGTGATGCCCTCGGCGCCGTGCCGTCGCGACAGGCCGGAGTCCTTCATGCCGCCCATCGGCGCACCGACACTGCCCCAGGCCGGCGCGTAGCCCTCGTTGACGTTGACCGTGCCCGCCTTGATCCGCGCCGCGAGGGCACGACCCCGGCGCACGTCGCGCGACCAGAGGCTCGCGTTCAGCCCGTACGGCGTGTCGTTCGCGAGCTCGACCGCCTCGTCGTCCGAGCCGACCCGGTAGACCGACACGACCGGCCCGAACGTCTCCTCGTCCCGGCACACCATGTCGGTCGTCACGCCGGCCAGTACGGTCGGCTCGTAGAACAGCGGTCCGAGGTCCGGACGCGGACGGCCGCCGGCCAGCACGGTCGCCCCCTTGGACCGTGCGTCCTCGACGTGCCGGGTCACCGTCGCCAGCTGCTCCGGCGACAGCAGCGTGCCCATGTCGGCGGACCAGTCCAGGGCGGGGCTCAGCGTCATCGCGCGCACCCGCGCCAGGAACCGGTCCAGGAACGCGTCGGCCACGGCCTCGTGCACGACCAGCCGTTCCATCGAGACGCACAGCTGCCCGGCGCCGGAGAAGCACGCGCGCACCGCTCCCTCGGCGGCACGCTCGAGGTTGGCGTCGGCTGCGACGTACATCGCGTTCTTGCCGCCCAGCTCGAGCGAGACACCCACCAGGCGGCGGGCCGCGACCTGCGCGACCTGTCGGCCGGTCGCGGTCGAGCCGGTGTAGCAGATGTAGTCGGCCGTCTCGACGACCGCCTGGCCCACGTCCGGACCGGGTCCGAGGACGACCTGAAGCGCCTGCTCGGGCAGGCCGGCCTCGACCAGCAGCTCGACCCCGAGCAGGGCGGTGAGCGGTGTCTGCTGGTCGGGTCGCAGGACGACGGCGTTGCCGGCCATGAGCGCCGGGAGTGCGTCGGAGATGGCGAGCGTCAGCGGGTAGTTCCAGGGCGCGACGATGCCGACGACGCCCTTGGGATGGCGCAGCTCGCGCGCCTGGGTCAGCAGCGGGAACAGGCCCCCGCGCCGGTGCGGGCGTAGGTAACCGGCCGTTCGTCGCGCGTAGTGCCGCGCCACGAGTGCGACGTCCGCGACCTCCTCGAACGCGTGGAAGCGCGCCTTTCCGCACTCGATCTGGATCAGGTCGAGCAGCTCGCTCTGCCGGTCCAGGACGAGATCGTGGAAGCGCAGCATGATGCGCGCCTTGTCGGCGAGCGGGACGGCGGCCCAGTCCGGTTGGGCCGCCCGGGCTCGGCGTACGGCGGTCTCGACGTCGGCGCGGGACGACAGCGGCAGGACGGCGACGGGTGCGCCGGTGAACGGGGCCATGGCCGTGTGGGTCGGCGCATCGGGAGCCGCGACGACGCGGGCGGCCAGCCGGCGGGCCAGGGATGGAGCGACGGCGTACGTCGCGGTGACGTCGTGCTGCGGGTCCGCGATGGTGTCCGGCATGGCCAAAGCCTAAGCCGCAGCCTCGGTCAGCCCGTCGGTTACCGATGCCTTTCCGAAAGGGGACGGCCCCGCAGGGCCTCCTGACATCGCACCGCCTGCTTCGCCACTCCATCCACCATCTGACCCGGAATTCGGCTCTTCCACTCCGAGGCAGACTCACGACGTACGACGTCAGCCATGGCATCGGGGGCCCGGTCGGCTATGTCGGCGACTCGGTCAATCACGCGGTCCGCTTCGAGCTGGAGTTGCGTCGCGAGGCGAACCCAGTCCAGTCGGTCAATCTCCCGGACTACGGCCGTTCCGCCGATGGACATGGCAAGGCGAAGGTTTACCGGGTTGAGTCGACCAGGCCGCTGAGTGCGAACGTTACCGGCACCGAAGTACGGGAGCCCGCTGACAACGTCGTAGAGAGGGGCGAGGCGGACCTGGCTTCCGTCTAGTAGCAACGAATAGTTCTTCGCATGCGCATCCGCGCCTGCTATTACCCAATTGAGAGCCAACGCAGAAACGAATCGCCACACATCCTGGTCCGCACGGCTTGGTGCGATCGCGCCGCGCAAGAGACGCACGACGTCCCTTGGACTCGGCCCTCCGTCGCTTTGATACTTGCCGGACGGTTGCACCTTGAGGGCCTGGCACAGGTCTTCCTGATGGATCCTTCTCACCTGCCCGCCATCGAAGCGGCGGTCGTAGCGCTTCACTACAACAACCCGCTCGCCGTCGAATTCGTGGATCGAGGACTCCGCAGTCACCATCCCCAATGCATCGGCAAGCCTGAGGGACAGGTGCTCGGTGAGCTCCTGGTCCGCGAAACGACCGGACGCTGGCTTCACGATGTGGGTCGTTGGAACAGCTCCATAAGGACGCCCCCAGCGACCACGATGAAACGCAACAGCGAATTTTGCTTGGGCACCCGCCAGGGAGAACTGCCCCTGTTCGACACTTTGGAGCCACGCGGCCGGATCTTCTCGAAGCTGTCGCACCCAGTCACCTAGGTCACTCTCTTCGAGCCAGCTCACGCCCCCGGGGGACAGACTCGCTATCCGTTCTGGGGCTACGAACTGCACTGCCCCAGCGCAGTCCTCCCCGACGTTTGCCAAGAGAGCGAAGGGGTTGTTGGCCGACACCCCGTACCGCGCTCCCCAACGCTGCAGGACCTCGTTGTTGTCCGGAAGTAGACCCCACAGAAACGCCGTCAGGGCGCGGCCTCGGAAGTCCTCATCGGATACGGGCATGGACAAGGAGAGCGGGGTCGCCCGCGGGTTCGCGGCGTAGTCGCGGTCGTACCGAAACGTCAACGGGCCGTTCGAGTTCTGGCGCAAGACCCCCATGGGCGTGCCAGCCATGAGCAGGGCAAGTTCACGCGTCGGCATCGCGCCCGCCTCGGGACGTGACCCTCGCGTCTTCCGCCATCTCGTCTAGCAGGTCCTCCACAGTCGTTCGTTCGGGGGGCGACGACAGCGGTGGAGTACGCCCCGTCGGGGGCGGCGGAACCTGGCTTGATGACGTGGTCGTCAGTTCGAGTTCGAGACCCAGGACTTCACCCACAGAAAGAAGTGCTTTCAGATGAGGATTCGCCTTCCCGCCCTCCACGCTGGCCACCCACTGGCGGGTCACACCCACGCGCTCCGCCAGCTCGGCTTGGGTCATGTTGAGGCGTCGGCGCGTTCGGCGCACCACAACCCCCAGCTCGCGAGCGGTGCGCACCTGTGTCACGTCTTCCTCGATTGTCAAAGAGATCTTCCATCCGTAAGTGGAAGATAGATCTTCCACTTACGGATGTCAAAGAGATCTTCCATTTAGCGATGGAAGACCTGTCTTCCATCATGAGTTCCTAGGTGGTCGCGGCGAGGACGAGCGGGTACGCCGCGGCCGCGCCTGCTCGGCGCAGCGCCTGCGCACAGACGGCCAGGGTCCAGCCCGTGTCGGTGCGGTCGTCGAGCAGCAGGACCCGGAGCCCGGCCACGGCGCCCGGATCGGACAGACGGTGTCGGCGGGCCACGGCGCGCAGCCGCTGCGCGGAGTTCACGTCGTGCGGGTTCGGAGCGTCCGGGTCCACGACGTCGAAGGTCGCGAGCACTGGCACACCGAGGTAGCGCGCCAGCCCGTCGCCCAGATGGGCCACCAGCCGCGGCCGGGTCGCCGAGCCGATGACGACGAGGCCGTCGGGCGGCCCGCCGTCGAAGTCCCAGTCGTCGACCACCGCAACGAGGGCATGCCGCAGGGGCACCGGTAGCTCACCGTCGGGTGCGCCGTCGCGCAACAGGTCGTGCAGCTGGCGGCCCCAGCCGAGGTCCGTCAGCCGGGCGATCGCCCGGCCTGGCTCGGCCAGCTCCTCGGCCGGGATGCGGCCGCTGAGTGCGACGCCGACGCCGGCCATCCCGGTCGGCCAGAGCTTGCGCGGGTCTACCACCACGCCGGGCCGGTCCAGCCGTTGCTGGGCCTGCGCGACCGCCGCTGCGGACGAGCCGGCGGCGAGGTCCAGCCCACCGCAGCGGTCGCAGCGCCCGCACCGCTCCGCGCCCGGGTCGTCGAGGGCACGACGCAGAAACTCCATCCGACAACCTTGCGCTGCAACGTATTCCAGCATCGCAGCCTGCTCCGCCTGGCGCGTCTCGCGGACTCGCGCATAGCGGTCGGCGTCGTACGTCCAGGGCTCTCCGGTCGCGACCCAGCCGCCACGGACCCGTCGTACGGCACCGTCGACGTCGAGCACCTTGAGCATGGTCTCCAGCCGCGTACGGCGCAGCGTGACATGCGGCTCCAGCGCCGCCGTGGACAACGGCCGGTCAGACTCACCGAGGACGGCCAAGGCTTGCCGGACCTCTAGCTCGGACGGGAAGGCGAGAGACCCGAAGTAGTCCCAGATGTCTCGGTCCTCACTGCCGGGGAGCAGGACGGCCACGGCTCGGTCGATGGCCCGGCCGGCCCGCCCGACCTGCTGGTAGTACGCGATCGGCGAGGCGGGCGCGCCCAGGTTGACCACCCAGCCGAGGTCCGGCATGTCGAACCCCATGCCGAGCGCAGACGTCGCCACGAGCGCCTTGAGGCGGCCCGCGAGCAGGTCGTCCTCGGCGGCCAGCCGCTCGGCGGTCTCGGTCTGGCCGGAGTACGCCGCGACGTCGTAACCCGCACCGCGGAGATGTTCGGCCACCTCGTGGGTGGCGGCCACCGTGAGGCAGTAGATGATCCCGGGCCCGGGCAGGTCGCGCAGATGCTCGGCCAGCCAGGCCAGGCGGGCGGCCTGTCCGGGCAGTTGGACGACTCCGAGGTGCAGCGACTCGCGGTCCAGGTCACCGCGCAGGACGAGGACGTCGTCGAGCACATTGCGACCGGTGACCGAGAGCTGCTCGGCCACATCGGAGGTGACCCGGGCGTTCGCGGTTGCGGTCGTCGCCAGCACCGGGATGCCCTCCGGGAGGTCGGCCAGCATGGTCCGGATCCGCCGGTAGTCCGGGCGGAAGTCGTGGCCCCAGTCGGAGATGCAGTGGGCCTCGTCGACGACGAGCAGCCCGGCCGCTGCCGCCAGGCGGGGCAGCACCTCGTCGCGGAACTCCGGGTTGTTGAGCCGCTCCGGGCTGACGAGCAGCACGTCGACCTTGCCGTGCTGGATCGCCGCGTACGTCTCGGCCCAGGCGTCGCTGTTGGTCGAGTTGATGGTCACCGCGTGGATGCCGGCCCGGTCGGCCGCGGCGATCTGGTTGCGCATCAGGGCGAGCAGCGGGGAGACGATCACGGTGGGGCCGGCCTGACGAGCGCGCAGCAGGGCGGTCGCGACGAAGTAGACCGCCGACTTGCCCCACCCGGTGCGCTGCACCACCAGGGCCCGGCGCCGGTCGGCGACGAGCGCCTCGATGGCGGTCCACTGGTCCTCGCGCAGCGCGGCGTCCGGACGGCCGACCAGGGCCCGCAGGTGCTGCTCAGCCTCAGCCCGCAGCTCGGCCAACGGCTCGGCCAACGGCTCGGCGCGCGGCGTACTCGGCTCGTGGGTCGGTGTCGAGGTCACCTGCCCCAGCATGCCAACCAGGTCTGTCAGGCGAGCGGGACGATCTCCGGTGCACCCAGCCGGGCACTGTCGGCGGTCTCGTCGTCGGGCTGCTGCTGGGAGAGCCGCTCGGCCTCGACGCGGGCCAGGTAGTGCTCGACCTCCTTGTCCCGCTGCTCCTCGCTCCAGCCGAGCACGACGGCCATGAGGTCGGCGGCCACGGGCGCGGCGCCGACGCCGCGGTCCCAGGACTCGATCGAGATGCGGGTCCGGCGGGTGAGCACGTCGTCCAGGTGCCGAGCACCCTCGTGCGTGCAGGCGTAGACGACCTCGGCCGCGATGTAGTCGTCGGCCCCGGGCATCGGCGCCCCGAGGTCGGGGTCGTCCTCCACCAGCTCCAGCACGTCGGGCGCCATGGTGCCGTAGCGACGGAGCAGGTGCTCGACCCGCGCCACGTGCACGCCGTACCTCGTCGCAGTCCGCTGCCGCGAGTTCCAGGCCGCGTCGTACCCGTCCGCGCCGAGCAGCGGGATGCGTTCGGTGCACGACAGCGGCACCCGCCCGTCGAGCGCGCGCGCCACCTCGTCGACGGCGTCGGCGGCCATCACGCGGTACGTCGTGTACTTGCCGCCCGCGACGACGACCAGGCCGGGCACCGGATGGCCCACGATGTGCTCGCGGGACAGCTTCGAGGTCGACTCGGACTCTCCCGCGAGCAGCGGCCGGAGCCCGGCGTACACCCCCTCGACGTCCTCGTGCGTGAGCGGCCGCGACAGGACCCGGTTCACCTGCTCGAGCAGGTAGTCGATGTCGTGGGAGCTCGCGGCCGGATGCGCCTTGTCGAGCCGCCAGTCGGTGTCGGTGGTGCCGATGATCCAGTGCCGGCCCCACGGGATGACGAACAGGACGGAGGTCTGCGTCCGCACGATCAGGCCGGTCGAGCTCTGGATGCGGTCGCGCGGTACGACGAGGTGGATGCCCTTGCTGGCCCGGACCTGGAACTGTCCGCGCTCGCCCACCATGGCCTGGGTGTCGTCCGTCCAGACTCCGGTCGCGTTGAGCACCTGCTTGGCCCGGACGTCCAGCAGGTCTCCGCTCTCGAGGTCGCGCACCTGCACGCCGGTGACCCGCTCGCCCTGGCGCAGGAACCCGACGACCCGGGCGCGGTTGGCGACCAGCGCGCCGTACGCCGCCGCCGTACGGACCAGGGTGACCGTGTGCCGGGCGTCGTCGACCTGCGCGTCGTAGTACTGCACGGCACCGACCAGCGAGCTCGGCCGTAGCCCGGGTGCCATGCGCAGCGCATGCTTCTTGCTGAGGTGCTTGTGGCGCGGCAGCCCGCGCGACCCCGGCGCGACCGAGCCCATCGTGTCGTACAGGACGAGGCCGGCGCCGACGTACGGCCGCTCCCAGACGCGGTGGGTGAGCGGATACAGGAACGGCACGGGTCGCACCAGGTGCGGCGCCAGCCGTTGCAGCAGCAGGCCGCGCTCGTGCAACGCCTCGCGGACCAGGCCGAAGTCGAGCATCTCCAGGTAACGCAAGCCGCCGTGGATGAGCTTGCTGGACCGGCTGGACGTGCCGCTGGCCCAGTCCCTCGCCTCGACCAGACCGACGCGGAGTCCGCGGGTGGCCGCATCCAGGGCCGCGCCGGCACCGACGACACCGCCGCCGATGACAACGACGTCGAGCTCGTCCTCGACCAGCCCGGCCAGCGCTTCGGTGCGCGCTGCAGGGGACAGCTCGCCGTGCTCCATCTATATCCGCCTTAGGCCGACGGGTGCCGGGCGATGACGACCTCCACCCGCTGGAACTCCTTCACGTCCGAGTATCCCGTGGTCGCCATGGCGCGGCGCAGGGCCCCGACGAGATTGGTCTGGCCGTCGGCGGATCGACCCGGGCCACCGAGGATCTCGGAGAGCGGCGCGACCGTCCCGACGGGGACTCGTTCGCCGCGCGGGAGCTCTGGATGGTGCGCCTCAGGGCCCCAGTGCCAGCCGCGACCAGGTGCCTCGACCGACCGGGCGAGGACCGCGCCGAGCATCACGGCGTCGGCACCGCACGCGATCGCCTTGACCAGGTCACCCGACGTCCCCATGCCGCCGTCGGCGATGACGTGCACATACCGGCCACCACTCTCGTCGAGGTAGTCGCGCCGGGCCGCCGCGACGTCGGCCACCGCACTGGCCATGGGTACGTGGATGCCGAGCGTCGTGCGCGTCGTGTGGGCGGCGCCGCCGCCGAACCCGACCAGCACACCCGCCGCGCCCGTGCGCATCAGATGCAGAGCTGCGGTGTACGTCGCGCAGCCGCCGACGATGACCGGTACGTCGAGCTCGTAGATGAACCGCTTGAGGTTCAACGGTTCCGCGCGCCCGGACACGTGCTCCGCCGACACGGTCGTCCCCCGGATGACGAACAGGTCGCACCCGGAGTCGACGACGACGCGCCACAGCTCTTGGGTCCGCTGCGGAGTCAGCGCGCCGGCGACGGTGACCCCCGCGTCGCGAATCTCCTTGAGCCGGGCCGAAACCAGCTCGGGCTTGATCGGCTCGGAGTAGATCTGCTGCATGCGGGGGGTCGACGTCGCCGGCTGGAGACCGGCGATCTCTTCGAGCAGCGGCTCCGGGTCGTCGTACCGCGTCCACAGGCCTTCGAGGTCGAGCACGCCGAGCCCGCCCAGCTGGCCGAGCGCGATCGCCGTCGCGGGCGACATGACACTGTCCATCGGCGCAGCCATGACCGGCAGCTCGAACCGGTAGGCGTCGATCTGCCAGGCGACCGAGACCTCTTCCGGGTCACGGGTACGGCGACTGGGAACCACTGCGACGTCGTCGAACGCGTACGCGCGGCGGCCGCGCTTGCCCCGGCCGATCTCAATCTCGGTCACCGCGAAACCTTATCCGGCCCTAGGCGGTGGACGGCTTGTCCTGATTGACACACTT
Source organism: Actinomycetales bacterium (assembly GCA_045807245.1). Classification (GTDB taxonomy): domain Bacteria; phylum Actinomycetota; class Actinomycetes; order Actinomycetales; family CAVURS01; genus CAVURS01. The sequence continues at coordinate 6,575 of JBJMHS010000039.1, read as the reverse complement.
ATGAGTAGCATCCTACGGTCGGCCACATAGTCAATCGCTCGGCAGGGGCCACGTGAAACGGATATCCCTCCGGCACAATCACGCTCTACAACGGAGCCGAGAGCGACTGATGCCAACGGCGACGACACCGGACGAGCCAGTATTTACGCCGGCATGGCTGTGGGGAGCGGCGTTCGTCGCGGCCACGGTTTTGGCACCCGGTGGCCTCGTGTTGTCGGCGTACATGCTTACTCGGTCCAAGCCCCGAGACTGGCTCGGCTGGAGCACCCTGCTGGCGTTGAGCCTGGCTGTGACCCTCGTCGTGTGGGTGTTCCGGTAGCGCTCAACGCGAGGAGTAGTTGGGGGCCTCGACCGTCATCATGATGTCGTGCGGGTGGGACTCCTTGAGCCCGGCCGGGGTGATCCGCACGAACCGCCCGTTCGTCTTGAGCTCGCCGATCGTGCGGGCACCGCTGTAGAACATCGACTGCCGCAGTCCGCCGATGAGCTGGTACGCCACCGCCGACAGGGGTCCGCGGAACGGCACCTGGCCCTCGACGCCCTCCGGGATGAGCTTGTCGTCCGACGACACGTCCCCCTGGAAGTAGCGGTCCTTCGAGTACGACTTCTGCTGGCCGCGCGACTGCATCGCGCCCAGGGAGCCCATGCCGCGGTAGAGCTTGAACTGCTTGCCGTTGATGAAGACCAGCTCACCCGGGCTCTCCTCGCAGCCGGCGAGCAACGACCCGAGCATGACCGTATTTCCGCCTGCCACAAGGGCTTTCGCGATGTCGCCGCTGTACTGCAGACCTCCGTCGGCGATCATCGGTACGCCGGCCGGCCGGCACGCGAGCGCCGCGTCATAGATCGCGGTGACCTGCGGTACGCCGACGCCGGCGACAACACGCGTCGTACAGATGGAGCCCGGTCCCACACCGACGCGCACCCCGTCGGCCCCCGCGTCCACGAGCGACTGGGCACCGGCTCGCGTCGCGACCGAACCGCCCACGACGTCGACACCGGCGGCCGCCGGGTCGGCCTTGAGGCGCTTGACCATGTCCACGACGCCGCGCGAGTGCCCGTGCGCGGTGTCCACGATGAGCAGGTCCACACCGGCCTCGACCAGCGACATGGCCCGCTTCCAGCCCTCGTCGAAGAATCCCACGGCAGCACCGACCCGCAGCCGGCCCGCGTCGTCCTTGGTGGCCAGGGGGTACTGCTCGGACTTGGTGAAGTCCTTGACCGTGATCAGGCCTCGCAGCCGGCCCGACTCGTCGACGAGCGGCAGCTTCTCGATCTTGTGCTTGGCCAGCAACGCGATCGCGTCGGCCGGCGCGATGCCTGGCGCGGCGGTGACCAGCGGCATCGGCGTCATGATCTGCCCGGCGGTGCGCGAGTGGTCGGACTCGAAGCGCAGGTCGCGGTTCGTGACGATGCCGAGCAGACGCCCGTCGCCGTCGACGACAGGCAGACCGGAGACCTTGTATCGCCCGCAGAGCGCGTCGACCTCGGCCAGGGTCGCATCCGGATGCGTCACCACCGGATGGCTCACCATCCCAGCCTCGGACCGCTTGACCACGTCGACCTGGGAGGCCTGCTCCTCGATGGACAGGTTGCGGTGCAGTACGCCGAGGCCGCCCTGCCGGGCCATGGCGATCGCCATGCGCGACTCGGTCACCGTGTCCATCGGTGAGGAGACCAGCGGCAGCCGCAACGTGATCCGGCGGGAGACCTGCGTGGACGTGTCGACCTCGCTCGGCACGACGTCGCTCTCCACCGGCACCAGCAGGACGTCGTCGAAGGTCAGCCCGATCGTCTCGAACATCGCGGGTACGCCGCTGCCGGTCTGGTTCAACTCCGACATCACAAGCCTTTCGCGCCAGCCGAATCCCGGCCGCGAGGAAGTGCGTCGCCGAGGCTTCGATGGTAACCGGGCAGCCGCGGTGCTCCGCGCCGCACCGCCGAGGGCGTCAGACCGAGGGCGCGCTCTGGTCAGCCGGATCGGCCGGGGCCGCCGTGGGCGCGCTGGCCGATCCCGTCGCAGTGGTCGAAGCAGGGGTGGGAGAGGGGTCCGCGTCCGTGCTCGACGTCGCCCCGGACGCCGTTCCCGATGTCGTCGTCGACTTGACCGGCGCCGGGTCGCTGGTCGTGTTCGAGGTGGTCGACCCACTTCCCTGCATCCCGCTCGCCGACGAGCCACCGGACGAGCCGTCGACCGACGAACCGGGATCGGACGGCTGCGGCGACGGCGCCGGCTGCGCGTCGGCCGGCGGCGCGGCGGGGTCGGGAGTCGTGCCGGCGGTCGCATCACCGGACGGCGTATCTCCGGTCGCGGTGCCGTCCGTGGCATCCGTCGTACCGTCGGCGCTGGTGGTGCCGCCGGCCGTCGACCCGGCCGTCCCATCGGCGCCCGAGATCTCGCCGCTGTCGCCGTCCGTACCGGTCGTGATGCCGGTCGTGGTGCCCGTCGTGGTGCCCGTCGTCGTACCGGTCGTGGTGCCGTCGGTCGTACCGTCGCTGGTCCCGCTACCCGTGCCAGGGGCCGACGGACCGCTGGACGACCCGGCCGATGGAGCCGCAGTGGGCGGCAGGCCGGGGGTCGTGACGGTGCCGACGGGCGGAGCGGCGTCGCTGCCGGTGGACGGCGAGCCAGCCACCGGGCCGGTCGAGCCGGGCGCCCCGGCCCCAGGAGCACGCGACGACCCACCGGTCAGGCCGATCTCCCGGGCCACCGCGTCGAACTTCTCGCGCAGCACCGGATCTGGCGGTCGGGGCAGGTCACGCGCTTGCTCCTGGGCCGCGCCGTACGTCACGGCGGCCGCCACGGACTGGCCGGCCTTCGACTGGTCGCTGGCGTGCTGGAGCGTCCGGAGGATCGCATCGCGCCTCGCCGCGAACAGGTTGTCCTGCCAGTCCGGGTGGAACACGTCGACGAGCGGGCGGAGCGGACCCCACGCGTGCGTCGGGTCGGTCGTCGCCGCCGCCGCCAAGCTGCCGCCACCCAGAGCGAGCGCAACGCCGACGAGGGCGGCCACCCAGCGGGCCGGCCGCGCGCGCGGCAGGCGACGGCCGGTCGTTCCGCCGACCAGGCGCAGGCGCGGCGCAGCCGTGGCACGAGAGAGCAGCGAACGCCGCCCGCGAGCCGCGCCGTCCAGCTCGGCGTCGTCGGCGACGGCCGACCCGGCCAGCTCGAAACCGGCGGCCAGCGCCGCCACGGCAACCGGGTCGACGTCACCTTCGACGTCGAAGTCCATCGAGCTGTCGACGTTCATGACGAGGGCGCGCAGCAGCTGCACCTCAGGCGACTCGTCCCAGGCCTCCCACTCGTCGGCTCCCCCGGAGACGGACGCCCGCGCACCCAGCTCGTCGAGCAGCGCGTCGGTCTCGAACAGCTCGGTGAGCGAGGTCGCACTCGCGCCGAGGGCGCCGAACGCACCGAAGCCGTACATCCCGCGCGGCGTCATCGCGTCACCTGCCGCGTCCCGGCCCCGCTCAGCGCGGCCCGCCCGTCGCTGTGCGCCGCGGCCACGCGGGCTGCCGAGGTTGCCTCTTCGCGCAGCCGGCGCAACGCCCGGTGCTGGGCGACGCGCACCGCGCCCGCGGTGATGCCCAGGGCTCGCCCGGTCTCCTCCGCCGACAAGCCCACGGCCACGCGGAGCAGGAGGATCTCGCGCTGCTGCTCGGGCAGGATGTCGAGCAGCTCGCGGGCCAGGTCCGCATCGCTCGAGCGGACCGCCAGCGCCTCCGGGCCGTCGGTCAGGTCGATCGCCTCGGGCAGCTCGGCGACCGGGACAGCCCGCCGTACCGCGGCCCGGTGGACATCCGCGAGCTTGCGGGCCGCGATGGAGTAGACGAAGGCCTCGAAGGGGACCCCTTCGTCTCGGTAGCGCGGCAGGGCCGACAGCACCGCGATACACACCTCCTGCGCTGCGTCATCCGCGGCGCTGTCGTCACCGTGCGGCCCACCGAGGCGAGCCCGGATGTAGCGGTGAACCATGCGTCGTACGGCTTTGAGCAAGCCTTCCGTCGCGACCACGTCACCACGGAGGGCCATGGCCACCAGGCCACGAAGGTCAGGGGTCGCGGTGACGGCATCCCGCGCAGGAGTGATCGCCGCAGATGGTCGCGGCGTTACACCCTGCTCACTCACGTCCCCGAGCCCTCTCCGCAGGTGACGGACCGCCGCGGAGGTTGCACGGCGCTGCAGTCAGGCGCCGAGCCTACGCGGAGTGACGCGCGAGGAGAAGGGTGTTGCCAGGTCGGTCACTGGCCGTGACGGTGTCCGGACGGGGAAGGCGGCGATACCGCGGATTTAGGCGGAAATCACGCAGCCGAGGTCAGCGGACCAGGCCGCTGCGGAAACCCACAGCGACTGCCTGCGCGCGGTCGGCCGCTCCGAGCTTGCGGAACAGGCGACGGGCGTGGGTCTTCACCGTGTCCTCAGACAGGTACAGCTCCTTGCCGATCTCGGAGTTGCTGCGGCCCCGGCTCATGCCGCCGAGAACCTGCAGCTCTCGCTCGGTCAGGCTGGGCATCGAGCTGACCGCGACCGGCCGGGCCGGTGTCGGCGCCTGGCGCCGGTAGTTGTCCGTGAGTGTCTGCACGATGGCGAGCGCGATCTCCTCGCGGCCCGCGTCCTTCACGACGTAGCCGCGAGCGCCGAACGTCACTGCGCGCGCGACACCGTCCACGTCCTCGGCGGTGGTGAGCATGAGAACGCACGCGTCGGGGTGCAGGGACAGCAGTCGGCGGGTCGTCTCGACCCCACCCAGGCCGGGCATCCGTACGTCGATGAGCGCCAGTGCGGGCCGCTCGGCTCCCCACCGACCGAGCAGCTCCTCGCCGGAGGCGGCACCGAGCACCCGAGTGACTCCGGGCACAGTGGCAACGACCCGTCGCACGGTCTCCCGGGCGATGGGCGCGTCGTCACAGACGATCACGGTGGCCACAGTTCTCCTGACCTCGAGTTCCGGGTCGCTCTGGTCCGAGCGACCGACCTGAGGTGACTATCGGCGGGAGATGTGCTCGGCCTTAGCGCTGAGTCCAGGCAAAGTGCGATCAGATCCGGACATCGCGCCCACGCACTCTCCGGTCGCCACGTCGCAGGCGCCCCGCCAGGCGGCCGGTCGCCCGCCCAGCATGCAGCGGTCAGCCGGTGACGATGTCGTGCAGCCGATGGACGGCCTGGCCGAGACTGGTCACCGACTCGGCGTACGGCGGCAATGGACCCGTGCCCCAGCCCGGGCCGCCGAGCAGGAACCGCGGCCCCTGCTGGGTCCGGCGCAGGACCAGCTCCCGGATCCCCGGCGCCACCGGCATGGCCGCGTAGACCAGGACCGCGGCCGGTCCGATACGGCGTACAGCTGAGGACAGCGCGTCCGGCGGCAGCGCCGCCCCCAGCACCCGGCTGGCCAGACCCCGCTCCGCGAGCGCGCCGGCCACGGCGTACAACGGCAGGCTGTGCTGCTCGTCGATCACGCAGCTGAGCAACACCTGGCCCGGCTCCCGTCCGGCGCTGAGCCGCGCCGTCACCCCGGTCAAGGTGGCGACCGCAGCCTCGGCGAACAGGTGCTCGACCTCGACCCCCTCGCCGGTCGACTCCCAGCGTCGGCCCAGGCTCTCCAGCACCGGTACGACGACGTCGTCCCAGGTGGCCACCACACCCCCGACGGAGATCTGGCGCCGCAGCAGCTCGGCGACGCCCCGCGCGTCCATGGACACGGCGGCGCGGTGCAGCCCACGTGCGACCCTGCGCGCGTCCTGGATCGGCACGACCCTGGCCAGCGAGAGGTAGGTCGACCCGTCGCTGTCCTCCCACGGGCCCGGCTCGAGCACGCCCACCTCAGCCCGTCCCACGTCGTCGAGCGAGTCGCCCGGGGTCTCCAGCGCCACCCGGGCGGCCTCGCCGGGTGCCACACCCTCGTGGGTGAGGCGGCGCATGACCACCAGACGGGCGAAGTCCTCGGCGGTGTAGCGGCGGTGCGACCCGGCGGTGTGCTGGGTCGGGCCGAGCTCGTAGCGGCGGGCCCAGGTGCGCAGCGTGGCGGGCGCTACCCCGAGCCGCCGGGCGACCACGGCCACGGTCAACGTTCGTTCTTGCGTCGTACCGACCACCGTGCCCGCCGCCTCCCCGGGTCGGCCGTACGTCATGGCAGACAGTCTGGGCCCCCGTGAGTGCGGGCGCCAGCCACCGTGGACAGCGGCTCGCGGCGGTGGGACATAGCGGGATATACCTGTCTCTTAGGGAAGCATTTCGCTCTCTGAACAATATCTGAAGCGTTTCGCTTGAAGAACCTCTGGCGCGGTTGTACGGTCACAAGAGATCGACTGACCCAGCGGTGCAGACAGCGCGCCGTTGATCGCTTCGCAGCTGGTGCCGAGCGGATGCACGACCTCCGGACGGCTCCAACCGAAGGAGTACCCGATGGCAGAGATCTCCCGCCTCCCCGGCCCCGTGGCCGACCTGTGGGACTGGCAGCTCGAAGGAGCGTGCCGCCGTACCAGCCCGGACGTGTTCTTCCACCCCGAGGGCGAGCGTGGCCCGGCCCGTCGCAACCGCGACGAGGCAGCCAAGGCCGTATGCCTGACCTGTCCGG
>JBJMHS010000038.1:0-37481 GCA_045807245.1 Actinomycetales bacterium | reverse complement strand
GCTGCACCAGGTCGAAGAAGGCGGACAGCCGGTCGACCTCGTGGAACTGCCTGGCCAGCGTCGCGGCCAGGTCGAACCGGAACCCGTCGTCGTGCATCTCGGTCACCCAGTACCGCAACGAGTCCATGATCAGCTGCAGGACGTGCGGGTGCCGCATGAGCAGGCTGTTGCCGGTGCCCGTCGTGTCGTAGTAGTGCTCCGGCGCCTCGTCGACCAGCCGGTAGTACGACGCGTTGTCGATCCCGCGGAAGCACAACGTCGGGCCGAGCTCGTTGCCCTCCGCGGTGTGGTTGTAGACCACGTCGAGGATCACCTCGATGTCGGCGTCGTGCAGGGCCCGCACCATGCCCTTGAACTCCTGCACCTGCTGGCCGCGCGTGCCGAACGCCGCGTAACCGTTGTGCGGTGCCAGGAAACCGATCGTGTTGTAGCCCCAGTAGTTCGCCAACCCCTCGTCGACCAGATGCGGGTCCTGGACGAACTGGTGCACCGGCATGAGCTCGATAGCCGTCACGCCGAGCCGGCGCAGATGGTCGATCATCACCGGATGTCCCAGGGCGGCATAGGTCCCGCGGATCTCCTGCGGGATGCCGGGGTGCAGCTTGGTGAGGCCCTTGACGTGCGCCTCGTAGATGACCGTCTCGTGGTACCCGTGGCCGGGTGCGCGGTCGTTGCCCCAGTCGAAGAACGGGTTCACGACGACCGACAGCATGGTGTGCCTCAGGCTGTCGTCGAGGTTGACGGCGTTGGGGTCCTTGAAGTCGTAGGAGAACAGCGACTGGTCTCCGTCGATCTGCCCGTCGATCGCCTTGGCGTACGGGTCGAGGAGCAGCTTGCTGGGGTTGCAGCGATGGCCCTGGGACGGCTCGAACGGCCCGTGCACGCGGTAGCCGTAGCGCTGGCCGGGCTGCACGCCCGGCAGGTACGTGTGCCAGACGAAGGCGTCCACCTCGGCCAGGTCGACCGAGCGGGTCGAGCCGTTGTCGTCGACCAGGACGAGCTCGATCCGTTCGGCGACCTCGGAGAAGAGGGCGAAGTTCACCCCCGTGCCGTCGAAAGTTGCTCCGAGGGGATAGGCCTTGCCCGGCCAGACCTGCTGCTCCGGCGCTGTTTGCGCCGTCGTCGCTGTGCTCATCAGGGCACAACTTAGGGGGTGCCGGGCCAACGTGTCGGATCGGTGCCGGTTCGGCCCACACGACTACCGTGAGGGGGTGAGCGAGGGGCGGGTGTCTCCGGTAGGCGCCGCCTGGGCGTCCGTCCGCGCGGCGCTGGCTGGGGTGAAGCTGCTCAGCCGGGCCTGGCGCCTGACTCGACAGACGGCTTCGATCTGCCTGACCTACCGGGTCACCGGGCTGGCCGCCGAGGCCGGCTTCTTCGCACTGCTCTCGTTGCCGCCTCTGGTCCTGGGGCTGTTCGGCGGGGTGGGGTACTTCGGCAAGGCCATGGGCCGGGACAACGTGCAAGCCCTGACCGACAAGGTCACCGACCTGGCCTCCAAGGTGCTCACCGAGGCCACGGTGCGCGACACGATCGTGCCCACCCTGAACGACGTGTTCAAGAACGGCCGCGCCGACCTGATCTCGATCGGCTTCCTGCTCTCGCTGTGGTCCGGCTCACGGGTCCTCAACGTCATCGTCGACACGATCTCGATCATGTACGGCCAGAGCGGCATCCGGGGCATCGTCCGCACCCGAGTCCTGTCGTTCAGCCTGTACGTCGCGTCGCTGCTGGTCGGCGTCGTGGTCTTCCCGCTCGTGATCCTCGGCCCGGACCTGCTCCGCCAGATTCTGGAGGGCCACGTGGAGTGGCTGCTCTGGCTGTACTGGCCGCTCGTCGTCGTGGTCACGGTGGCCAGCCTGTCCACGCTCTACTGGATCTCCACGCCCCGCCGGTCGTCCTGGCTGCGCAACGTCCCGGGGGCCGGCCTGGCCCTGCTCATCTGGGTCGGTGCGAGCGTCGTGCTGCGCTGGATCCTGGGAGAGTCCGTCGGGCCGCGCTCGACCTCGATCTACGGCCCGCTGGCGGCGCCCATCGTCGTCCTGATCTGGCTCTACTTCCTGGCCATCGCCGTCCTCATCGGCGCCGCTCTCAATGCAGCGACGCGCAAGCTCTGGCCGGCCAGGGACCGCCCGCGACGGCAGTTCCGGACCGGCGGCGGCATGGACGCGCAGCCGGCCAGCAGCACGACCACACCGGGCGCGGCCGTCGCCAACCCCGCCACCCGGCCGCTCACCCCGTTGCCGCCGCAGGTCCTGGAGCGAGGGCCCGAACCCCAGGTGGAAGCACCAGAGCCCGACCCCGTTCGGCCGAAATCAAGGTGACCCGGACGCCCGGGCGTGCTTAGCCTCCTCGCGTGATGGTCGCACCGGAGGAGTCCGCCGCCCCCGCTGGCGCCACGGCGCTGCCGTCGTGGCTCGGCTGGGACGACGCCTGGGCCGAGGAGTACGCGCAGGTGGACGGCTCGGCCATCTGCCGCCGCCTGCGCGAGCTGTGTGGTCCGGCCGAACCGGCGCGGGTGATCCGGGCCGACCGCTCGCATGTCGAGCTGCTGGCTGCCGGCGGCCCGGCGCGCAGCACCTGGGGCGCCGACCTGCTGGCCGAGGCCACGGCCGACCCGACCGAGGCTCCGACGACCGGCGACTTCGTCTGGCTGCAGCACTGGGCCGACGGCCGCAGCACGGTGGAGCGGGTGCTGCCGCGACGTACGGCGATCGTCCGGGCCAGTTCGTCCGGGCGCTCGCAGGGGCAGGTCCTCGCGGCCAACATGGACGCCGTCGCTGTCGTGGAGTCGCTCGTGCCCGAGCCGCAGGTGGCCCGGATGGAGCGTCTGCTCACTCTGGCCTGGGACAGCGGTGCCACACCGCTGGTGGTCCTGACCAAGGCCGACCTGTGCGATGACGGCGACGAGGTCGCGGCAGATCTGGCCGTACGAGCCGCGCCGGGAGTCGAGGTGTACGTCGCGTCCGCACCGACCGGGGCCGGCCTCGAGCCGCTGGCCGACCTCTGCTCGTCGGGACGCTCCGTCGCCCTGGTCGGCGGTTCGGGGGCCGGCAAGTCCACGCTGCTCAACGCGCTGGTCGGCGCCGAGCTGATGGCGACGAACCACCTGGCGACGTTCGGCAAGGGCCGGCACACCACGGTGACCCGAGAGCTGCACCGCAGCCAGTGGGGCGGCGCGGTCATCGACACGCCCGGCCTGCGCGGTGTCGGCCTGCTGGACTCCGGCGGCCTGGCGGCGGTCTTCCCGGAGGTCGAGGAGCTGGCGGCACTGTGCCGGTTTGCCGACTGTGGTCATGACACCGAGCCCGGGTGCGCCGTCCAGGCCGCGGTCGAGGCGGGCGACCTCCCGGAGGCTCGGCTGGAGCGCTGGCGCAAGCTTCAGCGCGAGGCCGAATGGGTCGCCTCGCGGACGGATGCCCGTCTGCGCAAGGCCCGGCAGCAGGAGTGGAAGATCATCCACAAGTCGGTCCGGGCGGGCCGCATCCGGCCCTGAGGCCCCCGGACCGTCCCAGTGGGCAACGAGTTGGACCGTCGCTCCGGGCATCGGATAACCTCGTCCAGCACGCCAGCCAACCGGCCGGCGTCGTGCGGACGTGGCTCAGTTGGTAGAGCATCACCTTGCCAAGGTGAGGGTCGCGGGTTCGAATCCCGTCGTCCGCTCGGGGGCGTAGAGCCTCGCGGTGGAGTGGCCGAGAGGCGAGGCAACGGCCTGCAAAGCCGTGTACACGGGTTCAAATCCCGTCTCCACCTCGCACTGCAGGACGGAGCACGGGCAGGACCACGCAGTATCGAAGGGCGATTGGCGCAGCGGGAGCGCGCTTCCCTGACACGGAAGAGGTCACTGGTTCGATCCCAGTATCGCCCACCATTTGTGGACCACCGTTTAGTCTGCGGTGGTGCTGCACACGATTCGCCCGACGTGGGAGAACGTCTGGGCCACAGCAGCACTCCTGCTCGTTCTCGGCGCACTGCTGTCGGCGGCGCGCCAGCGCTGGCTGAAGGCGGCGGCGCCGTTCTGCTTCGAAGGCTCGATCATCGGGATCCTGTACGGCCTGTGGCAGCTCGCGGGCAGGATCTCGATCACCGACGTTCCTGGCGCGTTCGCCCGTGCGCACTGGATCGAGCGGTTCGAGCGCGACATCCACCTGCCCTCCGAGATCAGCACGCAGCAGCTCGTCCTCGGGCACCGCTACGTCATCGAGACCGCGAACCTGTACTACGCCTCGATGCACCTGACGCTGATGCTGTTCTTCCTCATCTGGCTGTTCTGGCGCCACCGCGACCAGTACCGGCCGGTCCGGACCTGCATGGCCTGGGTCACGCTGCTGTGCCTCATCGTGCAGCTGGCGCCGGTCGCCCCGCCCCGGATGCTGCCGGGTTTCGTCGACACCGGCTGGTACTACGGCCAGTCGGTCTACGCCGGCGGTCTGCCGTTCGACCAGCTGTCCGCGATGCCGTCCGTCCACGTCGGCTGGGCCGTGCTGATCGGGTACTACGCCTGGCGGATCAGCCCGAGCCGCTGGCGGTACATCGGGCCGGCCCACGCGGTGATCACCATCTTCGTCGTCGTGGTGACCGCGAACCACTGGTGGCTGGACGGGATCGTCGCCATCGCGATCCTGGTCGTTACAGCGTGGGCGCAGATCGGCGTACGGACGCTGTGGCGGAGCTGGCGGGTGGACTCCGGAGCAGCGACGTCGGGCGGCTCGCGAGCGGACGAGACGCCGGTTGCGGTGTTGGAGCCGGACCCCGCCTAGGCTCCGCGCATGAGCTGGACCGCGCCTGAGGCAGAGCCCGTCGACGGCCCGCTGACCGGTCCGGACCGGCCCATCCTCAAGGGCTACCTGGACTTCGAGCGGGCCACGCTGGCGAACATATGTGCCGGCCTCACCGCCGAGCAGCTGGCCCGGCGGCCGCTGCCGTCGTCGAACCTGTCACTGCTCGGGATCGTCCGTCATGTGGCCAAGGTCGAGCGGACCTGGTTCCGCATCCGGGCCGCCGGCGAGCCGATCGAGCCGCTGTACGACCCGGTGCTGGGCAAGGACTACGACTTCGACCACCTCGACCCGGCCGACGCCGAGGCCGCTTTCGAGCGCTGGCACGTGGAGCGGCGCCACGCCGACGAGGCGGTCGCAGGGCTCGACCCGCACGCGACGTTCGAGCACGACGGGGAGGCGATGTCGCTCGGGCTGGTCTACGTGCACATGGTGGCCGAGTACGCCCGGCACAACGGTCACGCCGACCTGATCCGCGAGGCCATCGACGGCGTCACCGGGCGGTAGCCAGCTGCGGCACCGCCGCCTCTGATGATCGGCTCGCTACGGTGCCGTCGTGGCCGATGTCGACCCCGAGGCGTTCGCGTGGTTCGGCGGCCGCCTGGCAACCGGGTGCACCGACCTGACCGACGACCCGCGTGCGCTGGATGGGAGCGGCTACTGGGCCGTGGTCATGACCTTCGAGGGCAGCCTGGCGTTCGCCCGGTTCGCGCACGTCCACCCGGCGCCGATGCCGCAAGGCCGCCGCCCCTGGCCCGAGCTGACCGGCGAGTGGCGGACGACGATGGACCGATCGGCGTACGTCGCAGCGTGTCGGGAGGTCCGCGAGCGCATCGCGGCCGGAACGGTGTACCAGGTCAATGTCTGCCGGGTGATGGAACACGACCTCCCGGAGGACGCGGACACCCTGGCCCTGGCGGCGCGCCTCGCGCAAGGCAACCCGGCGCCGTACGCCGGTCTGGTGCGGGTGCCGAGGCTGGGACTGGACGTCGTGACGGCGTCGCCGGAGCTGTTCCTGCGGCGCCACGGTGACCGGGTCGCGTCCTCGCCGATCAAGGGCACCGCGCCGACAGCGGACGGCTTGCTGGCCAAGGACCGGGACGAGAACGTCATGATCGTGGACCTGGTCCGCAACGACCTGGCCCGCGTCTGCCGGCCGGGGAGCGTCGACGTTCCGTCGCTCCTGAGGGTCGAGGAGCATCCCGGCCTGGTCCACCTCGTCTCGACCGTCACCGGCCGACTCCGTCCCGGTGCCGGGTGGTCCGACCTGTTCGCGGCGGCGTTTCCCCCCGGCTCAGTGTCCGGTGCACCGAAATCGACTGCCCTGCAAGCGATTCGGAACCTGGAGCCGGCTGCGCGTGGCCCTTACTGCGGCGCCGTCGGGTGGGTGGACGCGGACCACCGCCGGGGCGAGCTGGCCGTCGGCATCCGGACGTTCTGGACCGAGCACGCGGACCGCGGCCGGCTGTTGAGGTTCGGCACGGGGGCCGGCATCACGTGGGGGAGCGAGCCCGAACGTGAGTGGGACGAGACGGAGCTGAAGGCGGCGCGGCTGGTGGCTCTGGCGTCTGGCAAGGTCGTCCCGTGACATCGCGAGCCTGGGTCAACGGGCGGCTGGTCGACGCCGACCAGCCGGTCCTGATGACGAACGACCACGGACTGACCGTCGGTGACGGGATCTTCGAGACGGCCAAGATCGTCCGCGGGCAGGCGTTCGCGCTGACCCGGCACTTGAACCGGCTGGCCGTCTCGGCGGCGGGTCTCGGCCTGCCCGAGCCGGACCTCGAGCAGATCCGGTCGGGTGTGAGGCAGCTGCTCGCGGCAGACGCACCCATGGCGTTCGGCCGGCTGCGCATCACGGTCACCGGCGGCTCCGGACCGCTCGGGTCCGAGCGGTTGGCGGGTGCCGGCACCGTCGTGCTGCAGGCGGCCGGCCAAGATCCACCGCCGCCGACCGGGGCAGCGGTGCTCGCACCGTGGACCCGCAACGAACGCGGCGCGGTGACCGGCATCAAGACCACGTCGTACGCCGAGAACGTCGTGGCTCTGGCCTACGCGAAAGCTCAGGGGGCGGCCGAGGCGCTGCTGGCCAACTCCGTCGGCAACCTGTGCGAGGGGACCGGGAGCAACGTCCTGGTCTCCGTGGACGGTGAGCTGGTCACTCCGCCGCTCTCGGCCGGGCCGTTGGCCGGGATCAGCCGCGGGCTGCTGCTGGAGTGGGCCGAGGGGACCGACCTGCGGATCCGCGAGGCCGACCTGCCGGCATCGGTGCTGAACGAGGCAACGGAGGTGCTGCTGACGTCGTCGATCCGGGACGTCCAGCCCCAGCACGCGGTGGACCGCCGGAGGCTGCGTGAGCCGGGACAGCTCGGTGACCTGGGCGGGCGGGCCGTGGCGCTGTTCCGGGAGCGAGCGGCACAGGACATCGACCCCTGAGCAATGGTGCGGCGAGGCCGGGCCTGTGGGTCGTCAGGCCAGCAGCTGGGACAGCTTGAGGTCGAGCTCGAGGAACTCGGCCTCGGCGCCGGGGGGCACCTGGTCGCAGGTGCGGAGCAGAAAGCCGCGCAGGTCCGCCGCGTCGGCGGCCAGGACCGCGACGCCGTCCGGGGACGAGAGCTGGATCAGCACGACCGACTCGGGGTGTTCCTCGCTCGGCATCACCTTGACGTCGCCGATACCGCTGACCGCCTGCAGGCCCGTCATCAGCAGCTCGCGGGCCAGCACCCAGGTGACCTCGCTGTCCTCGGCGCGGAAGGTCGCGTGCACGGCGTACGGGTCACCGGTGTCGTAACGAAGCTCGGCCGTCATGGGGACCCCGGGCTGGCCCGCGACGACCAGGTGGAGCGTCAGCTCTTCGACCACGGTGGTCTGCCGCATCGGCCCTCCTTGTCCGAGCCCGAAGGCGCGCCGGGGAAGGGACGCGTTCGCGACTGAGGCGCGCCCCCGACGGTCGCGTTCATGCCTCGTTCGTTGCGTAGTGAAGCACGTCCACCCCCCAGGTGGGAATCACCACTCCGGTTTCATGAAACCGTGCTGTCACGTCCCTGTCACGCGTGACCCGCACGAATGGGTCTGAAGGGAGAGAAGTGACGACCGAGGACTCGAGGCGGGTCGACGTCGACCGGTCCGGGGACCGGGACGAAGTCGGCGACCGAGACTGGGCGTGGCGTCGCCGGATCCGGTCGAAGCGGAAGGTTCACCTGGCGTACCGACTGGTCGTGGGCGTGCTGGGCGGAACGGTCACCGTGCTCGGCCTGGTCCTCATCCCGGCGCCCGGGCCCGGGTGGCTGGTGGTCTTCCTGGGGCTGGCCATCCTGGCGTCCGAGTTCGAGTGGGCGCGCCGCCTCCTGGACTATGCCCGCCATCAGGTCGGCCGGTGGACGGACTGGGCCACCAGCCGGCCGTGGCCGGTCCGCGTCCTGCTCGGTCTCGGCACCCTGGCCGTCCTGGTCAGCGCGCTCTGGCTGTCACTGCGGCTCACGGGCGTCCCGGCCTTCGTGCCCGACGCGCTAGTGCCCGGCTGGAGCGGCCTGCAGGGCTAGCTGGCGACCGGATAACATCGAGCGCCGTGCCGCCCAGCGTCACCGTCACAGGTGCACCGGGCCGGCCGCGGGCGATTGGCTCAGTGGTAGAGCGCCTCGTTCACACCGAGGAGGTCACTGGTTCGAACCCAGTATCGCCCACCATCGAACGGATACGGTCGCCGCGTGGCGGGTGCAGGACTGCGGGGCAGGCTGGGCAACGCGGCCGGCGCGTTCACCAGCAACGCGCGGAACCCCTTCTTGCGCCGCGCCCAGCTCAGCTTCCTCGCAGCCTGGACCGCCGAGTGGGCGTTCACGGTGGGACTCGGGATCGTGGCCTATCGGGATGGCGGTGCAACTGCGGTTGGGCTGGTCGGACTGCTGCGCATGGCCCCGTCCGCGATCTTGGCCCCCCTGTTGTCGCCGCTGGCTGACAGGGGCCGCCGGGAGCGAGTGCTGGTCCTGGTCTCACTGCTGCGGGGTGTCGTCACCGCCGGGGCCGCGGTCGTCATCGGCGTAGGCGGTCCCACCCAGCTCGTGTATGCGCTGGCCGTGTCGTCGACCATCGCTGCCACGCTCTACCGACCGGCGCACTCCGCGTTGCTCCCGTCCCTGTGCCACACCGGCTACGAGCTCGCCAGCGCGAACGTGGTCCGCGGGCTGCTGGACGCCGCCGCCACCTTGGTGGGTCCGCTGCTCGCGGCGTTGCTACTGCAGTTCACCAGCGTGACCGTCGTGTTCGCGGTCGCTGCGGGGGCCTCGTTCTGGGCGGCGGGCTTGCTGTTGCGGCTGGACTACGACGCTCCTCCGCGGCCGTCGGCCCCGAGAGAGGCCAACCTCCTGGGCTCGGCCGCCGAAGGCATGCGGGTCGTGCGCAGGAATGGCGACCTGGCCCTCATCATGGGCCTGGCGGTGGCGCAGTCCTTGACCCGCGGGGCACTGACCGTGCTCAACGTGGTGGTCGCCATCGAACTGCTGGGGATCGGCGAACCCGGCGTGGGCATACTGACCGCTGCAATCGGAGCGGGTGCAGTTCTGGGCTCACTCGGCGCGTCGTTGCTCGTCGGCAGTCGGCGCCTCGGCGCGTGGTTCGCCGTCGGGGTGTCACTGTGGGGCGCGCCGGTGACGCTGATCGGCGTCTTCCCACACCAGGTGCCGGCCTTGGGCTTGCTCGCCTGCGTCGGCATCGGAAACTCGCTGATCGACCTGGCCGGGTTCACCCTCCTGGCCAGACTGGCCGCCGACGAGGTCCTCGCACGAGTCTTCGGAGTGTTGGAGAGCCTGGTCGCCCTGTCCGTCGGGTTGGGAGCGATCGTCGCCTCACTGGTGGTCGACCGAGCCGGCGTACGGGCTGCGCTCGTGTCGGTCGGTCTGCTGTGTCCCATCCTCGCCGTGGCGTCGTGGCGGCGGCTGCGAGGAATGGACCGGTCAATCGGCGTGCGCGACCTCGACATCGACACGTTGCATTCGGTAGCGATGTTGAACGTCCTGCCCCTGCCCGCGATCGAACAGCTCGCTCGCGGAGTGGAACAGCTCGACGTGCCGGCTGGTCACGTCGTCTTCAGTCAGGGCGACGTCGGGGACCACTACTTCGTCATCGAGTCGGGCGAGGCCGAGGTGATCGGGGATGGACGGGTCGTGGCCACGCTCGGTCCCGGGATGGGGTTCGGAGAGATCGCTCTGCTCAGGCGCATCCGCCGGACGGCGACGGTTCGAGCCAGCAGCGAGCTCCGGCTGAAGGCGTTGAGCTCCGACCACTTCCTGCCCGTCGTACTGGGGTACACACCGAGCGCCCGAGAGGCGGGAGCGGTGGTGGACTCGATGCTCGTCAGATTCACACCGCGCGACGACTCCGAAGGAGCCGCTCCGTAGCCCGCCTTCGGATCCTGGCCGAGGGTCGGGGTGTTGGTACGGTCACGCATGGCGTCCGGGCGTTCGCTCCTGCTCATCGCTGACATCGGCGGGTACACGGAGTACATGCGCTTCCATCGGATGAGCCTTGCGCACGCCGAGGTCAACACCGCGCGGCTGCTGGAGAAGGTGATCGATGCCGTGCCGGAGTTCGACCTGATCGAGATCGAAGGTGATGCAGCCTTCCTCTCACTTCAGGCCGACGACGTGGACCGTGACGCCAGTGTCCCGCTGACTCTGCAGGCCGCCACGGCCATGCACCGCGCGTTCCACCTCGAGCGGCAGTACGTCGCGACCAACCTTTGCCCGTGCGACGGTTGTACCCAGGCGGAGAACCTGAAGCTGAAGTTCGTCGCCCACATCGGCGAGGTCGCCACGCAGACCATCCGGCAGCAACGCAAGCTCGTCGGGATCGACGTCATCCTCGTCCACCGGCTGCTGAAGAACCCCGTGCAGGTTCCCGAGTACCTGCTCATGTCCGAGGAGCTCTACCGCACCTCGGCCGCCCCGATGCCTGGTCCGGCGCAGGAGGTGTCCCAGGAGCTCGAGGGGATCGGGCCGGTTCGCGCGTACTACCTGGACGTCGCGGACCTCCCGGCTTCGCCCGCTCTGCCGCCCGGCCCATCGTTTCTGGGACGGGTGGGAAGGACACTGGCCGTCGCGGGCTCGGGCGTGCCGTACATGGTGGGGGTACGCCGCCGACGTCGAACGGCCACCGCTTCCTGACCGGGTCACGGGGTTGCCAGATACCCCCCAGGGGTATTAACTGGGGTGGTGAGCGAGCGGACCCTGACCGCGGCGAGCGGTCCGACGGTGGAGTACACCTGCCCGATGCATCCGGAGATCCGGCGACCGGGCCCGGGTGCCTGCCCGATCTGCGGGATGGCCCTGGAGCCGGTCACGGTCACCGCGGAGACGGGTCCGAACGCGGAGCTGGCCGACATGACCCGCCGGTTCTGGGTCGCCGCCGTCCTGGCTGTGCCGGTCGTAGCCCTGGAGATGGGACGCGAGCTGGTCGGGGCGCTCGAGGACGCGGTCTCCGCGTCGACCTCGAACTGGCTGCAGCTCGTGCTCGCCACCCCGGTCGTGCTCTGGGCCGGCTGGCCGTTCTTCGCCCGGGCCTGGACCTCGGTCCGCACCATGCGGCTCAACATGTTCACGCTGATCGCGATGGGCACCGGTGTCGCCTGGGTCTACAGCACGGTCGCGACGGTGCGGCCGCAGCTCTTCCCCGCGTCGTTCCGCACGATGGGCGGCACGGTGGCGGTGTACTTCGAGGCCGCAGCCGTGATCACGGCCTTGGTGCTCCTGGGGCAGGTGCTCGAGCTGCGGGCCCGCGAACAGACCTCGGGGGCCATCCGAGCGCTGCTCGACCTGGCGCCTAAGACGGCCCGCCGGCTCACCTCCGACGGCTCCGAGCAGGACGTCGGGCTGGAGGAGGTCCGTCGCGGTGACCGCCTGCGCGTCCGCCCGGGGGAGAAGGTCCCGGTGGACGGACTGCTCGAGTCTGGTACGTCGACGGTGGACGAGTCGCTCGTCACGGGGGAGTCCATGCCGGTCCGCAAGGACCCGGGCGACCGGGTGGTCGGCGGTTCGTTGAACGCCACAGGCGGGTTCATCATGCGGGCCGACGCCGTGGGCCGCGACACCATGCTGGCCCGCATCGTGCAGATGGTTGCCGAAGCGCAACGGTCGCGCGCACCGATCCAGCGCACCGCCGACCGCGTGGCCGCGTGGTTCGTGCCCGCCGTCATCGCCGCCGCCGTCGTCGCGTTCGCCGTCTGGGCGCTCACCGGTCCTCAGCCCCGGTTGGCCCACGCGCTCGTGGTGGCGGTCGCCGTACTGATCATCGCCTGCCCCTGCGCGCTCGGGCTGGCGACGCCGATGTCCATCATGGTGGGTGTCGGACGGGGCGCCCGAATGGGTGTCCTGATCAAGAACGCCCAGGCGCTGGAGCTGCTCGAACGAGTCGACACGGTCGTCGTCGACAAGACCGGGACGCTGACCGAGGGGCGCCCGTCGGTCACCCGGGTGCAACCTGCCGGCTCGCTCGACCCGGCAGACCTGCTGCGCTGGGCCGCGGCGGTCGAGCAGGCGTCCGAGCACCCGTTGGCCCAGGCCGTCGTGGCGGCCGCCGGACCTGGAGCGCTTCCGCCCGTGCAGCACTTCGACGCGCACGCCGGTCGAGGAGTCACCGGCCGAGTCGAGGGTCACCACGTGGTGATCGGTACGGCGGACTTCCTGGCCTCCCAGTCGGTCGACCCCGCCGTCCTGGAGACGTCGGCAGCCCAGCTTCGCCTCACGGGTGCGACTGCGGTCCTGGTCGGCGTCGACGGGCAGCCCGCAGGTGTCATCGCGATCGCCGACCGGGCCAAGCCCACGACACCGCAGGCACTCGACGCGCTCCGGGCGGCCGGAGTGCACGTGGTGATGTTGACCGGCGACCACCGCATCACCGCCGAGGCCGTGGCCCGCGAGCTGGGCATCGAGCAGGTGGAGGCCGAGGTCCGGCCGGAGCGCAAGAGCGAGGCCGTGTCCCGCCTGCGGGACGCGGGACACGTGGTCGCGATGGCCGGCGACGGGATCAACGACGCGCCGGCCCTCGCTGCAGCGGACGTCGGCATCGCGATGGGGTCGGGCACCGACGTGGCCATGGAGAGCGCGGGCATCACGTTGCTGCAGGGCGACCTGACCGGCATCGTGCGCGCTCGCCGGCTCTCCGAGGCGACCATGGCGAACATCCGGCAGAACCTCGGGTTCGCCTTCGTCTACAACGTGGCCGGCATCCCGGTGGCGGCCGGGGTGCTCTACCCGGCCTTCGGGTGGTTGCTGTCGCCGGTGATCGCCGCCGCCGCGATGGCGCTGTCCTCGGTCAGCGTGATCACCAACGCCCTGCGCCTGCGGGCCACCCGGATCTGACCTGCCTGTTGGACGCGCGTCCAACAGGATAGGTTCTCGGCATGCTGACGATCTGCCCGGTGTCCGAGCTGCCGGTCGGGGAAGCGCTGCGGGTGGGCCCGCCGGACGCCGACCCGCCGATCGCCGTCTTCCACGCCGAGGACGGCGAGTTCTACGCGATCGACGACACCTGCACGCACGAGCGGGCGTCGCTGGCCGACGGCTGGCTCGAGGGCTGCGAGATCGAGTGCCCACTGCACTCGTCCCGGTTCGACCTGCGCACCGGAGCGGTCGACGCGCCGCCGGCAGTCCGGCCGGTACGCACCCACCAGGTCGTCGTCCAGGACGACGTGGTGCACGTCGTCCTCAGCACCGACTCGCCCAACCTGCCGCGCAGCGCGCAGTAGGCGCCCAAGCTGTCTCGTCGACCAAGGAGAGGAACGGCTCCGCATGCCCGCGCTGCGCCATGTCGTCGTGGTCGGCGGCTCGCTCGCGGGCATCAGCACCGCGCGGGCGCTGCGCGCGCAGGGGTACGACGGCCGGCTCACCCTGGTCGGGGCCGAACGGCACCGGCCCTACGACCGGCCGCCCCTGTCCAAGGAGTTCCTGGCCGGTGCGATCGAGGAGCCCTCGCTCAGCCTGGAGATGCCGGGGGAGGACCTGCGCATCGACTGGCGTCTGGGCGCGGCCGCGACGTCGTTCGACCCGGAGGCCAAGACCCTGACGGTCGATGACGCAGACGTCCTGCCGGCCGACGGCTTCGTGCTGGCGACGGGCGCGCACCCGATGGCCCTGCCAGGGACACCGGTGCTCGGGGGGGTCCACCTGCTGCGGACGATCGACGACGCCCGCCTGCTGCGCGACGACCTCAGGCCCGGAGCCCGCCTGGTCGTCGTGGGCGCGGGGTTCATCGGTTCGGAGGTCGCGTCGACCGCGCGCCATCTGGGGCTCGACGTCACGGTGGTCGAGGCGGCGCCGCTGCCGCTCGTGCCTCAGCTCGGTGAACAGATGGCGCGGGTGGTCTCCAGCCTGCACGCCACCGGCGGCACGGTCCTGGAGTGTGGCGTCGGGGTGCGCAGTCTGCTCGGTGGCACCGGCGGCGCCGGCCGGGTCGAAGGCGTCGAGCTCGCGGACGGGCGCGTCCTGCCCGCCGACGTCGTCGTGGTCGGGATCGGGGCCCGGCCGACGACCGGCTGGCTGGCCGGCAGTGGCCTGACGCTGGACGAGCGTCACGGGGCGATCCACTGCGACGCCTCCGGTGCGACCGGCTACCCGGGCGTGGTCGCGGTCGGCGACTGTGCCGCGTGGTACGACGACGACGCTGGTGCCCCCCAGCGGGTGGAGCACTGGACCTCGGCCCACGAACGCGGCCCCCTCGCCGCCGCCACGCTGCTCGGGCGCGAGCCGCCGGCGCCGCGGGGCGGGCGGGCGCCGTACTTCTGGTCCGACCAGTACGGCGTCCGGATCCAGTTCGCCGGGCACGTCCGCCCGGGCGACGAGGTCACGGTGGAGGAGGGCAGCGAAGCCGAGCGCAGCCTGCTCGCGGTCTACCGCCGGAGGGGCCAACCGGTCGCGGTCCTGGGCATCGACCGCCCGCGCCCGTTCGTCCGGCTCCGCAAGTCCTTGTGAGTGCTCTGTTGCGTCCTGCGCTGCACGACTGCACAAAGCGGCACGGAGCCAGTACGGTTGGACCGTGATGCGGACGGCCACGCGGCCTCTCCCGGGCAACGCGCTCGCGTTGCTCCAGCGCGCCCGGTACGAGGTCATCCCCACCGCCTCGATCGAGGACAAGGTGCTCGCGTCCGTACCGAAGGACCTCACGGTCACCGTGACCGCGTCACCGACCAAGGGCTTGGAGACGACGCTCGGCCTGGCCGAGCGGCTGGCCCGGGCCGGCTACACGGTCGTGCCGCATGTCTCGGCCCGGCTGGTGGTCGACAAGCAACACCTGAGCGACATCGTCGCCCAGATGCAGGCCGTCGGGATCGACAACGTCTTCGTCCCCGCCGGCGACGCGGTGGAGCCCGCGGGCATCTACGAGGGCTCCCTGCCGTTGCTCGCCGACCTGAAGGCCTTGGGCAGCCCGTTCCGCTCGGTCGGCATCACCGGCTATCCGGAGACGCACCCGTCGATCGACGACGACATCACCGTGCAGGCCATGTGGGACAAGCGCGCGCACGCGACGTACATCGTCAGCAACCTCTGTTTCGACGCGAAGGTCCTGACGACCTGGCTGTCCCGGATCCGCCGCCGCGGCGTCACGTTGCCCGTCCAGCTCGGGCTGGCCGGACCGGTCGAGACGACGAAGCTGCTGTCGATGGCCGGCAAGATCGGGGTGGGGGAGTCGACGCGGTTCCTGACCAACCACGTCTCGTGGTTCATGCGGCTGGCCTCGCCCGGCGGTTACTCACCCGAGAAGCTCCTGCGCCAGGTGTCGGGTGCGACCGTGACGGGGGACCCGAACATCGCCGGCCTGCACGTGTTCACGTTCAACCAGGTCGCCGAGACCGAGCGCTGGCGGCAGGCGCTGCTGACCCGGTCCCGCGTGCCGGCCTGACCTCAGGGCCGGTCACGCGCCGAGCAGGTCGCGCAGCTCGCGCTCCAGCCCCTCGTCACCGACGCGGACGATCTCCAGGGGGAGGCCGAGCCGCCGGGCGGCCTCGTCGGCGGCCCCGGTGAGCTCGTCGTCGGGGCGCTGGGCCAGCCAGACGACGCGCGTGTAGTTGCCGAAGTAGTCCTCGCGCAGCTCCGGATGCCGGTCCAGCCCGAGCTCCTGGACGACGAGCCGGTCGAAGGCGCGGACCAGGAAGTCGGTCAGCACGTACGTCCCCGGCTGCGCCTCGAAGATCTCCCGCAGCCGCTGCTCGCCGGCGAAGATGTCGTAGCAGTGCGAGCCGCGCAGGCGCTCGACGCCGAGCCGCAGACACAGCTCGTCGACCCCGCCGTACGAGCCGCAGTCCGCGTAGCCCACCGCGACGGTGCGGTACGACGGCCGCAGCTCCCCGATCCGCCGCTCGAGCGCTGCGGCGATCGTCTCGGGATGGTTGTGCAGCAACGGCGGCAACGGGTGCACGTCCACCGGCCAGTCGCGCCGGTCGACGATCTCTGCGATATGCGCGGCGATGGCGCCGCAGGCCACCACCGCAACGGTGGCTCCCGGCCGGCGAGCGGGCGCCGGCGTCCGGATGGTCTCGTCGGCGGGCAGCGACAGGGACTCCTCAGCCGGGGAAGGCCAGGAGGTCGATGAAGCGGTCGTTGAAGTCCGGCCGGTCGGAGAGCTCGACATAGCGCACCTCCTCCAGCAGCGTCTGCGCACCCACCCGCTCGCGGCTCGACAGCAGGGTCATCTTGGCGCCCTCGCCGGCCACGTTGCCCGCGCTGACGATGCGCAGGACGGGGATCTTCGGCACCAGACCGATCCGGACCGCACTGGCCGGTGACAGGTAGCTGCCGAACGACCCCGCCAGCAGGACCTGCTGTACGTCGGACACCTCGGCGCCCATCTCCTCGACCAGCAGGTGCCAACCCGTGGCGATGGCGGCCTTCGCGAACTGCAGCTCACGCACGTCGCGCTGGGAGAGGTAGATCGAGTCCACGAAGTCGCCGGGCTCGTCCTGCCAGTGCAGGGCGAAGACCCGCTCTCCGTGGATCTCACCGAGTCGGGGCGCCAGCGAAGGCAACAGCTCCCGGGCGGCGTCCTCGGCGATGAACCGGCCCGACCCGTCGAGGAGCCCCACCTCAACGAGCGCCGCCACCGCGTCGACCAGACCGGACCCGCAGAGTCCCTGCGGCGGCACGTCGCCGATGACCTGCAGGGCGACCTCGCCGTCGACGATCTTCACCACCTCGATCGCGCCGTCCGCCGCGCGCATGCCGCACCGGATCTGGGCTCCCTCGAAGGCCGGCCCCGCCGGTGCCGCCGTCGACAGGATCCGTTCCCCGTTGCCCAGGACGATCTCGCAGTTGGTGCCGACGTCGATGAACAGCCGCAGCCGCTTGTCGCGGTCCATCCCCGAGGCGAGCATGCCGGCGACGATGTCACCGCCGACGTACGCACCGAGGGCGGGGAACAGGAAGGCCCGGGCTCGGGGGTGCACGGCCAGACCGATCTCGCTGGCCAGCAGCTCGGGCATGCTGCGGGTCGCCATCACGAACGGCGCCACGCCGAGCGCCTCGGGGTCGATGCCGAGCGCGAGCTGGGTCATCGTCGCGTTGCCCGCCAGGGCGATCTCGTAGACCTCCTCGGGCGGGACACCGCCCTCCTCGCAGACCTCGCGCGTCAGCTCGTTCAAGGTGGCGTGGGCAGCCGCCGTCAGCCGGGGAAGTGTCTCGGGGTCCATCATCGCCGCGCTGATCCGGGTGATGACGTCGCCGCCGAACGGTTGCTGCTTGTTCAGCATCGAGCGCACGGCGAGCGGCGTGCCCGTGGCCAGGTCGAGCAGTGTGGCCACGACCGTCGTGGTGCCGAGGTCGAAGGCGACGGCATGCCGGCGCTCGGTCGTATCGCCCGCCTCGACGTCGATCAGGATGTCGTCGACGATCACGGCAGTGAGGGCAAAGTTGTTGGCCCGCAGCACTATTGGCAGGCGACGCAGTGCGTGCAGGTCGACCCGTAGTTCGATGTCGTCGACGGCCGCGAGCAACCGCTCGAGGTCCGTCTGTTGGTCGGACAGGGTCGGCTCGCTCAGCTCGACGTACCGCTTCTGCAGAGCCGGTCGCAGGATCACCTGCCGTCCGACGCCGACGGTGGCGGCCTTCGGCCGGGTCGTCATGGGCGGTACGTCGACCCGCACATCCTGGGCCGGCTGTACCAGGCAGGCCAGCCGCCATCCGGCCCGGAGCTGGTCCGGCGTGAAGGCGCGCTGGTCGAGCCGGTTGACGGCCACCGTGCCGCCAGTCACCTGGACCTTGCACTTCTTGCAGGTGCCGTGACCGCCACAGGTCGAGTCGATCGCGATGCCGTTCCAGCTCGCCGCGTCGAAGACGCTGACACCGGGCGGCACCCGTACCTCACGGTCCGCCGGGTCGAACATGATCCGGACCCGCCCGACTCCGTCCGGCTCTGCCCCCGACGCCGCACCCGTGCGCGGGGGCAGGGCATCGATCAGGCCCTCGCGACGATAGATGTCGCGATCGAGGGGTTCGCTCACGCGGTTGCGGCCTGCTTGGCTCGGTGGGCCTTGATCCACGCCGCGCCCCATTCGTCGTTGCCCAGCATCAGATCGGCAGCCCGCACCGCCTCGACCATCTGGGGAGTGCGAGCGTCCATGATCGCCGACGTGAGTCCGGACCTCATCGCCATGGGGAGGAACGACGCCCCGAGCGCCGCGCGCCCAGGCATGCCGAACGACACGTTGCCTGCGCCGAGCGTCATGTTGACGCCGAACTCCTCGCGGATCAGCGCGATGGCGTCCATCGTCTTGCGGGCGAGCGTGGAGTCGGCGCCGACCGGCATCGCGAGCGGGTCGATGACGATGTCCTCGATCGGGATCTCGTAGGTGCCACAGGCGATGTCGATGATCTTGCGGGTGATGTCGAGCCGCTTGCGCGGGTCCTCCGGGATCTCGTCCTCCTCGTTGGGGAGAGCGATGACCGCAGCGCCGTGCCGCTTCACAAGAGGCAGGATCGAGTCCAGCCGTTCCCGCTCCCCGGTCACCGAGTTGACCAGGGCCTTGCCCTCGTACGCCGCGAGCCCGGCTTCCAGCGCCTCGACCACGGAGGAGTCGATGCACAGCGGCAGGTCGGTCAGACCCTGCACCAGCTTGACCGCCCGGGCCAACAGGTCGGCCTCGTCGGTCAGTGGCACGCCCATGTTGACGTCCAGCATCGTCGCGCCACCCGCAACCTGGGCCAGGACGTCGGTCTCGACCTGGGAGAGGTCACCGGCCCGCAGCTGCTCCTGGAACTTCGGCCGGCCGGTCGGGTTGATCCGCTCTCCGATGATGCAGAACGGCTGGTCGGGCCCGATGCGGATCTCCTTGGTCGCCGAGCGCAGGACCGTGTGCCGGATCTGCGCCACGTCAAACCCCCGCCATCGCGCCGGCGCGGCGCTTCTGGATCAGGTCTTTGGCTCGCTTGACCGTCTGCGAGGCGTCCGGTGCGTAGGCGTCCGCGCCGACCGCGTCGGCGTACTCCTGCGTGACGGGAGCACCGCCGACCATCACGATCACCTTGTCGCGCAGGCCGGCCTTCTCCAGTGCGTTGATGTTGGCCTTGAACATCGGCATGGTCGTGGTGAGGAACGCCGAGAAGCCGACGATGTCCGGCTGATGCTCCTCGATCGCGGCGATGAACTTCTCCGGCGGGACCTGCACCCCCAGGTCGATCACGTGGAAGCCGGCGCCCTCGAGCATGATGTTGACCAGGTTCTTGCCGATGTCGTGGACGTCGCCCTTGACCGTGCCCATGACGAACGTGCCGACCTGCTGCGCGCCGGTGTTGGCCAGCAGCGGACGGAGCAGGTTCAGCGCACCGCTCATGGCCTTGCCGGCGATGAGCATCTCGGGCACGAAGAAGTCGCCGCGCTCGAACCGCGCGCCGACCTCCTCGAGGGACGGGATGAGCGCCTCGAACAGCATCGTCTCCGGGCTGAGCCCGTCGTCGAGGCCCTGCTGGGTCAGCTCGAGGACGCGCGGCGCGTTGCCGATGAGCGTCTCGTCGAAGAGCGTCTTGAGGAACTCCTCGGTGGTCATGCGGCTCCTGCCTTTCCTGCTCGTCGTGACCGGGCGGCTGACGAGGGGATGGTCCGGGTGGTGGTCCTGGCGGTGGTCGTGGTGGTGGGTTGGCCGAGCCGGCGGGAGAGCCGATCGGCTTCGGCGACAAGGGGTTCGGCGATGCGATGGAGGTCGTGCCGCGTGATGCGCAGGATCGGGCCGGACACGGACAGACCGGCGATCACGAGTCCGTTCGCGTCGCGCACGGGTGCCGCGACGGCGACCAGGCCGGGCTCGAGCTCCTCGTACGCGCTCGCCCAGCCGAGCTCGCGGACCGACTCCAGGTCGGCTGCGAGGGCTGCGGCGCTGGTCAGCGTGTGCGGCGTACGGCGTGGCAGGTCACCCGTCGGCAGCGGGATCGCGCCGTAGGCGTAGAACAGCTTGCCCACCGCGGAGCAGTGCGCGGGGACGTCGACGTCGAGCCAGTTCATCGCGCCGAGCACGTGGCGTCCGTCGACCTGCGAGACCTGGACGATCTCCCCGCCGTCCGGGACGGCCAGGTTGATGGTCTCCCCGGACAGCTTGCCGAGCCGTTCGAGGCTGGGCTGGGCCAGCTCGGCCAGGTCGGCCAGGCGGTCGTGGCGGATCGCGAACGTCGCGAACACCGAACCGGCCCGGAAGCCGCCCGTGCGGTCCCGCTGGACCAGCTTGTTGCGCTCCAGCGCCTGCAGCAGACGCGAGGTCGTCGAGCGGGCCAGGCCCAGCTCGTCGACGAGCGACGTGAAGCTGCGCGGCTCGGGGGACTCCACGACAGACACGAGCAGGGCGGCGGCGCGGTCGACCGCTTGGCTGCCGGCCTGGGGCACCTCGACCTCCCTGTGACGGTGGCGACTAGAGTTCCATGTCGTGGAACCGCGGTTCCACGAAGTCACTGTAGGATCGCGCCGAGACAGCAGTCAAGGCTGACGCGTCGTCCGGCGTACCGGGCGGGCGGAGGGGAGTGGCGATGTTCCGGAACCAGATGCCGCGGTACGAGATCCTCTCCGAGGACGCGATGGCGGTCCTGGACAAGGGCTGGCGGCGGCTGGTGTCCGAGATCGGCGTCGAGTTCATGTCGCCGCGGGCCGTCGACCTCCTGCGCGACGCGGGGCAGAAGGTCGAGGACAACACGGTCTTCTTCGACCCGGACTTCATCATGGAGCAGGTCGCCAAGGCGCCCCGCGAGTTCGACGTCCAGGCCCGCAACCCCGAGCACACCGTGCACATCGGCGGCGACGCGATGGCCTTCGGCGGCGTCTACGGACCGCCGTTCGTGCGCGACGGCGAGGTGCGCCGGGACGCGAGCATGGACGACTTCCGCAACTTCACCCGGCTCGCGCAGTCCTTCGACGCGCTGGACTCGGCCGGCGGTGTGATCTGCGAGCCCAACGACGCCCCCCTGGACTCCCGGCACCTCGACATGGTCTACGCACTGCAGACCCTCACGGACAAGATCTACATGGGCAACGTGGTGTCCGGCGTGAACGCCCAGGACACCATCGAGATGTCGTCGATCCTGTTCGGCGGCCGGGACAAGATCGAGCAGACGCCGGCCACCATCTCGCTCATCAACTGCAACTCGCCGCTGCGCTGGGACGACCGGATGCTCGACGCCCAGTTCGAGTACTGTGCGGCCCGCCAGCCGGTCGTCATCACGCCGTTCCTGCTGATGGGCGCGATGTCGCCGGTGTCCATCCCGGCCACCCTGACCCAGCAGATGGCCGAGGCATTGACCGGCATCACGCTCTCGCAGCTGATCAACCCCGGTACGCCGGTGATCTTCGGCTCGTTCCTGTCGAACATCGACATGCAGTCGGGGTCCCCGCAGTTCGGTACGCCGGAGTCCGCGGTGGGGCTGCTGTGCACGGGTCAGATCGCCCGCCGGTTCGGCCTGCCGGTCCGCTCGGGGGGCGGGCTGACCTCGAGCCAGCTCCCCGACGCCCAGGCGGCCTACGAAGCCTTGATGACGATGCTGCCGACGTTCCTGGCGGGCATCAACTGGGTCATGCACACGGCCGGTTGGCTCGACGGCGGTCTGGTCGCGTCGTACGAGAAGTTCGTGATCGACGTCCAGATCCTGGAGATGCTCCAGCACGAGTTCACGCCGCTGGAGATCGACGAGGCGTCGCTGGCGTTCGGCGCGCACGAGGAGGTCGGCCATGGCGGCCACTTCCTCGGCGCCGCGCACACGATGGAGCGGTTCCGCACCTGCTTCTACCGCCCGTTCCTGTCCAGCTCGGACAACTACGAGAAGTGGATGCGCACCGGCGCGCGGGACACCGCGACCCGAGCCGGCGAGATCGTGACCAAGAAGCTGGCCGAGTACGAGCAGCCGCCGATGGACGACACGGTGCGCGAGGAGCTCGAGGCGTACGTGATCCGGCGCCGCCGCGAGCTGGGCGACTGAGTCCGTGCCTTGCCGGGCCGCCACGCCCCTGCCGCTGGTGTTTCGGATAGCGCGCATTACGCCTACTGTTGCGCCATGAGCAACGGCGATGCGGGGAACGGAAGCGCGGTCCAGTCGGTCGACCGCGCCCTGACGATCTTGGCCCTGCTCGCCGAGCGCGGTGACCTCGGGGTCACCGAGATCGCCCAAGGCCTGGGCGTGCACAAGTCGACGGCGTTCCGGCTGGTGGCGACCCTCGAGCGGCACGACGTCGTGACGCAGACCGAGGACCGCGGCAAGTACCGCCTCGGCGTCGGTGTCCTGCGGCTGGCCGGTGCGACCCGCGTGCGGCTGGACCTGGTCCAGGAGAGCCGGCCGGTCACCACCGAGCTCGCGGCCCAGGTGGGCGAGACCGTCAACGTCGCCGTCCTGTCCGGACACGAGGCGCTGTACCTAGACCAGGTGGCCGGGCCGTCAGCGCTGCAGCTGCACATGTGGGCCGGGCAGCGAATCCCCCTGCACGCCACGTCGAACGGCAAGATCCTGCTCGCGTTCGCGCCACCGGGCACGGCGGCCGCGCTGCTGACCGACCCTTTGCCTCGCTTCACCGACAACACGATCGTGTCGCTCGCCGAGCTGCAGGACCAGCTCGACCTGGTGCGCTCCCGTGGCTACGCCACGGCCGTCGACGAGCTGGAGCGTGGCCTGACCGCCGTGGCGGCGCCGATCTTCGGCATCGACGGACACGTGGTCGCGTCGGTGAGCGCGTCCGGGCCGACGTTCCGGCTGCCGGCCGACCGGCTGCCCGCTGTCGCCGATGCCGTCCGCGCCGCGGCCACCGGGATCTCCCGTCGCCTGGGTTGGCACGGCGTACAGATCCAGCCACTGCCGAGCCAGGTGCCCGTCGGCACGTGGTGACCTTGCGGTCAGCCCGCGAGCGCCTTTTCGTTGCGTCTTGCGCGACAGGACTGCACAAAGGGGTACGGCGCTACTAGGCTCCGCGCGTGGCGGCCAAGGACGTGCGCACCAGCTCGCACAGCTCTGAGAGCACGACGTACGACTTCGTCATCGTCGGGGGCGGCTCCGCCGGGTCGGCGCTCGGCAACCGACTGTCGGCCGACCCGGGCAACCGCGTGCTGGTCCTCGAGGCGGGGCGCAGCGACTACCCGTTCGACGTGTTCATCCACATGCCCGCGGCGTTGCCGTTCCCGATCGGCAGCCGGTTCTACGACTGGAAGTACGAGTCGGAGCCGGAGCCGTTCATGAACGGCCGGCGGGTCTACCACGCGCGCGGCAAGGTGCTCGGCGGCTCCAGCTCCATCAACGGCATGATCTTCCAGCGTGGCAACCCCTTGGACTACGAGCGGTGGGGCGCCGACAAGGGCATGGAGACGTGGGACTACGCGCACTGCCTGCCGTACTTCAAGCGGATGGAGAACTGCCTCGCCGCCGAGCCGGACGACCCCTTCCGCGGACACGACGGGCCTCTGACGCTGGAGCGGGGCCCGGCCACCAGCCCGCTGTTCCAGGCCTTCTTCGACGCCACGGTGCAGGCGGGCTTCCCCCGGACCGAGGACGTCAACGGCTACCGCCAGGAGGGCTTCGCGAAGTTCGACCGCAACATCAGCCGCGGCCGCCGGTTGTCGGCTGCGCGGGCTTACCTGCACCCGGTCATGGACCGGCCGAACCTGACCGTGAAGACCCGAGCCTTCGTCGGTGGCGTGGTGTTCGAGGGCGACCGGGCCGTGGGTGTGCGCTACCGAGAGCACGGCGGGCCGGCGCGGGTCGCCCGCGGTGCCCAGATCATCCTGTGCGGCGGCGCGATCAACACCCCGCAGCTGCTGCAGCTCTCCGGCGTCGGCAACGCGCGCGAGCTCGGTGCGCTCGGGATCAAGGTGGTCCATGACCTGCCAGGAGTGGGGGAGAACCTCCAGGACCACCTCGAGGTCTACATCCAGCACACGTGCACGCAGCCCGTGTCGGTGCAGAAGTACATGCAGATGAGGTACCGGCCGTGGATTGGCGCGCAGTGGCTGTTCCTGCGGCGGGGGCCGGGAGCCACGAACCACTTCGAGGGCGGCGGTTTCGTCCGCAGCAACGACGAGGTCGCCTACCCCAACCTCATGTACCACTTCCTGCCGATCGCGGTGCGGTACGACGGGTCGGCGCCGGCGAGCGGCGACGGCTACCAGGTGCACGTCGGGCCGATGTACTCCGACGCGCGCGGTTCGGTGAAGGTCACCAGCCGCAACCCGCGGGTGCACCCTGCCCTGCGCTTCAACTACCTCTCGACCGACCAGGACCGCCGCGAGTGGGTCGAGGCGATCCGCGTGACCCGGCGCATCCTGGCCCAGGCGGCCATGGCGCCGTACGACGGCGGCGAGATCTCGCCCGGTGCCTCGGTGGAGACCGACGAGGAGATCCTCGACTGGGTGCGCAAGGACGCCGAGACCGCTCTGCATCCGTCCTGCACGGCCAAGATGGGGATCGACGACATGGCTGTGGTCGACCCGTTGACGATGAACGTCCATGGCGTGCAGGGACTTTCGGTCGTCGACGCATCGGCCATGCCGTACGTGACGAACGGCAACATCTATGCGCCCGTGATGATGCTGGCCGAGAAGGCCGCCGACCTGCTGCTCGGCAACACCCCGCTGGAGGCCGAGCACACCGAGTTCTACCGCCACGGCCTCAGCCCCAGCCCGGCCTAGCGGAAGACCACCGTGCTGTGGCCGTTGAGCAGGACGCGGCGCTCGGCGTGCCACCGCACGGCCCGGGCCAGCACCTGCGCCTCGACGTCGCGGCCGGCCTCGACCAGCTCCTCGGGCGCGAGCTGGTGGTCGACCCGGACGACGTCCTGCTCGATGATCGGCCCCTCGTCGAGGTCGTCCGTCACATAGTGTGCGGTGGCTCCGACCAGCTTGACGCCGCGCGAGTGCGCCTGGTGGTACGGCTTCGCGCCCTTGAACGACGGCAGGAACGAGTGATGGATGTTGATCACCCGGCCGCTGAGCCGACGGGACAGCTCGGGCGACAGCACCTGCATGTACCGCGCCAGGACCACGAGCTCGATGTCGTGTGACTCCACCATCTGCAGCAGGGTCGCCTCGGCGTCGGCCTTGGTGTCGGGCGAGATCGGGATGTGGTGGAAGGGCAAGCCGTACTGCTTGGCCATCGGCTCCAGGTCCAGGTGGTTGGACACGACGGCCGGGATGTCCAAGGGGAGCAGACCGGAGGAGTGCCGGAACAGCAGGTCGTTCAGGCAGTGCCCGAACCTGGACACCATCAACAGCGTGCGCGTCGGCGTCGCGGCGTCGACCAGCTCCCAGGTCATGGCGAACGAGTCGGCGACCGGGGCGAAGTCCGCGCGCATCTGGGCCAGATCGCCACCACCGGCGATCTCGACGACCACGCGCATGAAGAACTCACCGGTGCTGCGGTCGTCGAACTGCTGGCTGGACAGGATGTTGCCGCGGTGCTGGACGAAGTAGCTGCTCACTGCGAAGACCAGGCCGGGCCGGTCCGGGCAGGAGACGGTGAGGACGAACTCGCGACCGGGCTGCGGCCGTGGCGACATGACGTGCTCCACCTTTCGTGCGCGGGCCGGTGGCCCTGCGGGTTGATGAAGCCCATCATGCCGGGGCTGAACGGCTGTTCAGGTGACAACCGGGTAACAGTCGGGTCCCCGCAGCGCGGCCCAGAGGTTGCCGGGCATTGACAGCCCTGGCAGGCGTGACAAGCATAGGGACGCCCGAACCGGAATTGCGTATGCCGCAACCAGGGAGCGCCATGTGAACCAGATGTACATCGGAGGCGCCTGGCGGCCCGCGGTGGACGGGGGTGTCCGGGAGATCCGGTGCCCGGCGAACGGTGACCTGGTCGCGACGGTCCCCGAAGGTACGGCGGCCGACTCGGAGGACGCGATCGCAGCAGCCCGCAGAGCGTACGACGAGGGCCCGTGGCGGCATACCTCCGAGCGTGAGCGGGGCCAGCTCCTGTCTCGGTTGGCCGACATCATCGAACGGGACAAGAAGGACTTCGCGAACGCCGAAGCCCTCGACACGGGCAAGCGCCTGGTCGAGGCCGAGTACGACATGGACGACGTCGTGGCGTCCATCCGCTACTACGCCGGTGTGGCCGGGACCGAAGCCGGCCGGGTGGTCGACACCGGCCAGGACGGCGCGATCAGCCGCATCGTCTACGCGCCGGTCGGCGTCTGCACCCTGATCACGCCATGGAACTACCCGCTGCTCCAGGCCTCCTGGAAGGTCGCCCCATGCCTGGCCGCCGGCAACACCTTCGTGCTCAAGCCGAGCGAGCTGACGCCCTCGACGGCCGGCCTGCTGATGACGGCGCTCGAGGAGGCCGGCCTGCCGCCCGGCGTGGCGAACCTCGTGCTCGGTGCCGGCGCGGCGGTCGGCGGACCGCTCACCAGCGACCCCCGGGTCGACATGGTGTCGTTCACCGGAGGCGTGCTCTCCGGGCGTCGGGTCATGGCCGAGGCGGCTCAGACGATCAAGAAGGTTGCGCTCGAGCTCGGCGGCAAGAACCCGAACATCGTCTTCGCCGATGCGGACTTCGACACGGCCGTGGACATGGCCCTCACGGCCGTCTTCCTGCACTCGGGCCAGGTGTGCTCGGCAGGCGCCCGGCTCGTGGTCGAGGAGTCGATGCACGACCGGTTCGTCGACGCTCTGGTGGACCGAGCCGGCCAGATCCGGCTCGGTGGTCCGTTCGACCCTGACGCCGAGACGGGCGCTCTCATCTCCGCGGCACACCGGGACAAGATCGGGGCGTATGTCGCGGCCGGCGTCGCCGAGGGCGCAGTCGTGCGCTGCGGCGGCAAGCGGCCCGATGACGCCCGCCTGGCGAACGGGTACTTCTACCTGCCGACGATCCTCGACGGCTGCGACCAGACCATGACCGTGGTCCACGAGGAGTCCTTCGGACCGGTCATGACGGTCGAGACGTTCACGGACGAGGAGGACGCCGTCCGGATAGGGAACGACACGACGTACGGCCTCGCCGGAGCGGTGTGGACCCAGGACGCCGGCAAGGCGCAACGCGTCGCCGAGCGCCTCGAGCACGGCACCGTCTGGATCAACGACTACCACCCCTATGTGCCGCAGGCCGAGTGGGGCGGGTTCAAGCAGTCCGGCAACGGCCGTGAGCTCGGCCCCACCGGGCTGTCGGAGTACCGCGAGATCAAACACATCTGGCAGAACATCAACCCGTCGCCCCGGAACTGGTTCTCGGGCGGCAGCTCGTCGCAGGACGAGCCGGAGGTGACCGCGTGACCAGTCCGACGACATCCGCCACTGACGCCGGGCCCGAGGTCGTGCCCGGGTCACTGAACGGCAGCAGGCCGTCCGGCGAGGCCGAGCTGACCGTCGACCACCTGTGGAAGGTGTTCGGCAACGGGGCCGAAGGCATCACCACGGACGAGAGCCTGAAGGAGATGACGGCCCGGGAGATCAAGGCCAAGACCGGCTGCGTCACCGCCGTCCGCGACGTGAGCTTCGAGGTGCCACGGGGCGAGGTCTTCGTCGTCATGGGTCTGTCCGGCTCGGGCAAGTCCACGTTGGTCCGCTGTCTCACCCGGCTGATCGAGCCGACATCCGGGTCGATCCAGTTCCAGGGGACCGAGGTCACCAAGGCCTCGGACAGCGAGCTGCGCGACCTGCGTCGGACCAAGGTCTCGATGGTCTTCCAGCACTTCGGTCTCCTGCCGCACCGCCGGGTCGTCGACAACGTCGCGTACGGCCTCGAGATCCGCGGGGTGAGCAAGGCCGAGCGGATGAGGAAGGCCGCCGAGGTCACCGAGCTCGTCGGGCTGTCCGGCTTCGAGAACTCCTACCCCGACCAGCTCTCCGGAGGCATGCAGCAGCGCGTAGGCCTGGCCCGGGCGTTGGCGACGGATCCGGAGATGATGCTGTTCGACGAGCCGTTCTCGGCTCTGGACCCGCTCATCCGGCGGGACATGCAGGCCGAGGTGATCCGACTCCACCACGAGGTCGGCAAGACGATGATCTTCATCACCCACGACCTGTCCGAGGCGCTGAAGCTGGGCGACCGGATCCTCATCATGCGCGACGGCCAGCCGGTGCAGATCGGCACGGGCGACGAGCTCGTCGGTGCGCCGGCCGACGACTACGTGCGCGACTTCGTGCACGACGTCCCTCGGGCCGACGTCCTGACCCTGCGCTGGATCATGCGCCCGCCGAAGGCGGGGGAGCCCACCGACGGAGCCGAGCTCGGCCCGCACGTCGTCATCCGCGAGGCCGCGCGCGCAGTCCTGGCCAGTGACAAGCCGGTGAAGGTCGTCGAGAACGGCCAGCTGCTGGGTGTCGTCGGTGAGGACGAGATCCTCGACGCGGTCGTGGGCGAGTCGGTCTCGCTCTGATGACCACCATCGCTCCGGAACGGCCGGCCTCCGCGGAGCCCGCCCCGCCGCCACAGCCCGAGCCGCGCCGGCGACTGAGCCGGCTCGAGATGGTGGGGCTGGTCATCCTCGCGTGGATCGCCCTGTACATCCCGCTCAAGGGCAAGAACACGCTGCCGCTCGCACCGGCCGACCTGTCGAAGGTCGACGAGAAGCTGAACGACCTCAACGCGTGGGTGGGTGACCACCAGACGACCAGCCCGGTGTTCGTCTACTTCTTCAACCCGATCCGCAGCGTCATCGACTCGTTCACGACCGCCGTGCAGCATCTCATCTCCCAGCCTTACGGCACGCGGCCGCTGCCGCTGATCGGGTGGCTCGGAGTCGTGGCGATCGCCGGTTTCGTGGCCTGGGCCTGGGGCAACTGGAAGGTGTCGATCCTCGCGGTCGCCGGCTTCGCGTTCATGGGTCTGCAGGGTCTGTGGCAGCAGAGCATGGACACGCTGGCCCTGACGCTTGTGTCCGTCGCGGTGTCGCTCGTGATCGGCATCCCGATCGGCGTGTGGGCCGGGCTGTCCCGGCGGGTCGACTCGATCGTCACGCCGATCCTCGACTTCATGCAGATCATGCCGGCCTACGCCTACCTGACGCCGCTCGCGCTGTTCTTCCTCATCGGCCCGGCATCCGCCGTCATCTCCACCGTCATCTACGCGGCACCGCCGGTGATCCGGCTCACCGCGCACGGCATCCGCGGCGTCCCGGCGAACACCGTGGAGGCCGCCGACAGCCTGGGGTCCACGGGCTGGCAGCGGCTCATCAAGGTGCTCCTGCCGATGGCCCGGCGCACGATCGTCGTCGGCATCAACCAGACGATCATGGCGGCCCTGTCGATGGTGACCATCGCGGCGCTCATCGGGGCTCCGGGCCTGGGCCAGACCGTCATCCAGGCCCTGGAGAGCCTCGACGTCGGCACGGCGGGCAACGCCGGCCTCGCCATCGTGGTGATGGCGATCATCCTGGACCGGGTCACGACAGCCGCCTCCATCCGCGCCGACCCGCACCGCCGTGCGGCCGCCGCCGCTTCGCCGTACCGGCAGTACCGCCGCCCGGCTCTGGGCGTCGGCGCGCTGGTGACTCTGGCGCTCGTCTACGTCTCGTACACCTACCTGTTCGCGGCGCAGTTCCCTGGCGACGACACCGGCGACCATCCCGTCGGTGACGGCATCACCAAAGCCGTCACGAATGTGACGACCTGGGTGCAGGACAACTTCAGCGGCGTGACGAGCGCGGTCAAGAACAACATCACCCTGCACGGGCTGAACCCGCTGCAGTCACTGCTCGACAACTCACCGTTCTGGTTGACCGGCGCCGCCCTGCTGGGTATCGCGCTCATCGTCGGCGGCGTGCGCGCTGTGGTCTGGACCGCGGCCAGCCTGGGCGCGATCATCGCGGTCGGCCTGTGGCAGGACTCCATGGACACCCTGGCCTCGACGCTGGTGGCGACCGTCCTGACCATGATCGTCGGCGTCGTCATCGGGGTCTGGATGGGTCGCAGCGACGTGGCCGACCAGGTCATCCGGCCCGTGCTGGACATGCTGCAGGTGATCCCTGCGTTCGTGTACCTCGTCCCGCTGCTGGCCTTGTTCGACCCGAGCCGGTTCACGGCGATCGTCGCGGCCATCGCCTATGCCGCTCCGGTGGCGGTGAAGATCATCGCCGACGGGATCCGTCAGGTCTCGCCGACCACGGTCGAAGCGGCGACGTCGGCCGGCTCCAGCACGTGGCAGCTGATCACGAAGGTCCAGCTGCCCATGTCGGCCCGGACGCTCGTGCTGGCCACGAACCAGGGGCTGATCTACGTGCTCTCCATGGTCGTCGTCGGCGGCCTGGTGGGCGCGGGCGCGCTCGGTTACGACGTGGTCGCCGGGTTCACGCAGCTGAGCGTCTTCGGCAAGGGTCTGGCCGCCGGATTCGCCATCGTCATGCTCGGGATCATGCTCGACCGCGTCACGCGGTCGGCCGCTGACCGGGCCACGAACCGTCACGCTCGAGGGACGTGACGGCAGGGGCCACCAAGGACCGGGCCGGGATCGAACCACCGGGACGAGAGGCGTCCACAACTCCATCGACTGCCGATGGCGACTCAGGAAGGCAATACGGAATGCGACGAATCAAAATGCGGAAAGCGTTGTGGCGCAGCGCAGTTCCCACGGCCGCGTTGGCGATCGCCGCGCTGGTCCTGGCGGGCTGTGGTGGTGGCAAGGTAGGTGACACCGCGGGCAGCGGAGGCTCCGCCTCGGGTGGCGCCAGCAAGCCGTGTGGCACGGTCAACCTGGCCGACAACGCCTGGGTCGGCTACGAGGCGAACCTCGCAGTCGTCGCCTACGTGCTGAAGAACAAGGTTGGCTGCAACGTCAACGTCAAGCACATCAACGAGCAGGTGTCGTGGCAAGGGTTCGCGACCGGACAGGTCGACGCCATCCTGGAGAACTGGGGCCACGACGACCTGGCCGCGAAGTACATCACGCAGCAGAAGGTCGCCCAGAACGCCGGTTCGACGAAGGTCCAAGGCATCATCGGCTGGTTCGTCCCGCCGTGGATGGCGAAGAAGTACCCGGACATCACCGACTGGCACAACCTCAACAAGTACGCGTCGCTGTTCAAGACGTCGGAGTCCGGTGGCAAGGGTCAGCTGCTCGACGGCGACCCGTCGTACGTCACCAACGACGCGGCACTGGTGAAGAACCTCAAGCTGAACTTCAAGGTCGTGTACGCCGGCAGCGAGCCCGCGCTCATCACTGCCTTCCGGGCGGCGGAGAAGAACCAGAAGCCGCTGATCGGCTACTTCTACACGCCGCAGTGGTTCAACTCCGAGGTGCCCTTGGTGCATATCCCGCTCCCGCCGTACACCCCCGGCTGTGACAAGGACCTGGCCAAGGTCGCGTGCGACTACCCGCCGTACGACCTGAACAAGATCGTGTCGACCAAGTTCGCGAACTCCGGTAGCCCGGCGTACACCGTGATCAAGAACTTCACCTGGACGAACGACGACCAGAACCTGGTCGCCAAGTCGATCGCTGTCGACAAGCTCAGCGACGACGACGCCGCGAAGAAGTTCCTGGACGCGCACCCGGAGCTGGTCACCCAGTGGCTGGCGGGCACCGGCAAGAGCTGACCGCAGGAACGGCCATGTCCTGTGGCCGGCCACCTCGGCCGGCCACAGGACCGCGGCAGCATCGTGCGATATTGTTCTACATAGCGATGCATCGAAGCGTAATACGCAACCCTCGGTCTTTCGGAGAGTCGAATTGAGCACCGTTCCCAGCAACGCCCGGGTCGTCGTGATCGGCGCCGGCATCGTCGGCAACAGCCTCGTCCATCACCTGGCCCGGCTCGGCGTCCGCGACATCGTCCAGCTGGACAAGGGACCGCTGCC
This sequence comes from Actinomycetales bacterium, assembly GCA_045807245.1. Taxonomy (GTDB): domain Bacteria; phylum Actinomycetota; class Actinomycetes; order Actinomycetales; family CAVURS01; genus CAVURS01. Next base: position 5,480 of record JBJMHS010000038.1, on the reverse strand, counting down.
GAACCCCGGCGGCTCCACCGGGCACGCCTCGAACTTCATCTTCCCGGTGGACCACTCGCGCGAGATCACGGACCTCACCCTCGACTCGGTGCGCCAGTACAAGGAGCTGGGCGTCTTCACCGAGTCCGGTGGTTTCGAGATCGCGCGGACCGAGGCGCGGATGGAGGAGCTCCGCCGCCGCATGTCGAGCGCCCGGGCCTGGGGTATCGAGGCCTCACTGGTGACTCCCGAGTTCGTCAAGGAGAAGGTGCCGTTCATCGAGACGGACAAGTTCCTGGGCGCGTTCTGGACGCCGAGCGTCGGCGTCGTGGACTCCCTGCGGGCCGGCACCTTGATGCGGGAGAGCGCCCTGACATCCGGCGCGCTCACGGTCGTGCCGAACGTCGAGGTGACCGACCTGGAGGTCGTGAACGGTCGGATCCGTCGGGTGCACACATCGCTGGGAACGATCGAAGCGGAGCAGGTCGTGATCGCCTGCGGCGTGTGGAGCCCCAAGATCGGCGACATGGCGGGCATCTCGATCCCGCTCACTCCGGCGGTGCACCAGATGATCAGCGTGGGTCCCTGCCCGCAGCTGGCCGAGCGGGAGGGCGAGATCTCGTTCCCCATCGTCCGCGACATGGACACCTTCTGTTACGAACGCCAGCACGGGGCCGACATGGAGGTGGGCTCCTACGCGCACCGGGCGATCCTGATGGCCCCGGAGGACATCCCCTCGATCGAGCAGGCGAGCCTGTCGCCGACCGAGCTGCCGTTCACCTCCGACGACTTCGACCCACAGCTCGAGCAGGCCTACGAGCTCATGCCGGAGCTGCTCGGCGCTGAGGGTGCGGAGATCCGCTACGCCATCAACGGCCTCTTGTCGCTCACGTGCGACGGCAGCCCGATCCTCGGCGAGAGCCTGGTCAAGGGACTGTGGACGGCCTCCGCGGTGTGGGTCAAGGAGGGTCCGGGCGTCGGTCGCGCAGTGGCGGAGTGGATGGTCCACGGACAGCCGGAGATCGACGTCAACCACAGCGACATCGCTCGGTTCCATCCCCATCAGATGAACCGCGAACACACCCGGGCCCGGACCACCGAGTCGTTCATCAAGACCTACGGGATCATCCATCCGTCGGAGCAGTACGAGTCCGACCGCAACATCCGTCTCGCGCCCATGCACGAGTCGCAGAAGAAGCTGGGCGCCGTCTTCTTCGAGACCGCCGGCTGGGAGCGGCCGCACTGGTACGAGTCGAACGCCGGACTGCTGGAGCAGTACGGCGACGCGGTCATGCCGCGGGCGAACGAGTGGGACGCCCGCTGGTGGAGCCCGATCATCAACGCCGAGCACCTGCGCATGCGCGAGGCCGCGGGGGTCATCGACCTGAGCGCCTTCCAGATCCTGGACATCGAGGGGCCGGGCGCGCTCGAGTCGGTCCAGCGGACGTGTGTGGCCCAGTGCGACGTGCCGGTCGGGCGGGTGATCTACACGCCCGTCCTCGACGCCAAGGGGGGCTTCCGGTCCGACCTCACGGTGATGCGGTTGGGAGAGAACCACTTCCGGGTCGTGACCGGTGGCGCGCACGGCCGCGCCGACAGCAAGTGGTTCTCCGACCAGCTGGCCGACGGTGCGGCGCTCACCGACCGAACCGACGAGGTCTCCACCATCGGGGTGTGGGGTCCGCGCGCGCGGGACATCCTGGCCGGGCTGACCCGCGACGACGTCTCGGACGAGGGCTTCCGGTTCCTGACCTGCCGGGAGCTGCAGATCGGTGACGTCACTGTCCTGGCCTCGCGCATCTCGTACGTCGGCGAGCTCGGCTGGGAGCTCTACGTCGCCTTCGACGATGCGGCATCACTCTGGGAGAGCCTGCTGGAGGCAGGGGCCCGGCACGGCGCCGTACCGGTCGGCATCGGGGTCTACGGGACCACCGGGCGCATCGAGAAGGGCTACCGCGCGTTCGGGTACGAGCTCGACGGCGAGCGTTCGATCGTCGAGGCGGGGATGCAGAGACCGAAGGTCAAGGAGGTCGACTTCGTCGGCCGCGAGGCCTACCTCAAGCAGCGCGAGGAGGAGCCCAAGGCGGTGCTCTGCACGCTGACCGTCGACGACCACACGTCGGCGTCCGGCGTGAAGCGCTACATGCTCGGCGGTGAGCCGATCCTGAAGCGCTCGGGCGAGACGCTGACCGACGGCCATGGCTGGCACCCGTACGTCACGAGCGCGGGCTCGGCTCCGTCTCTGGGCCGGCATCTGTTGCTCGCGTACCTGCCGCCGCAGGAGGCCGTCGTCGGCAACGAGCTGGCCGTCTCGTACATGGAGGAGCTGTACCCGGTCACCGTCGCGTCGGCCGACATCACGGCGCTCCTGGACCCGAACAACGAGCGGATCCGCTGATGACGGACGTTCTGGTCTGCGTGAAGAGAGTCGTCGACCCCACCGGCAAGGTGACTCTGAGCCCCGACGAGCAGTCGATCGACGGCCGGTACGCCGGCTTCACCCTGAGCCGTCATGAGGAGTGCGCGATCGAGCTGGCCGTGCAGGTGGCCAAGGCGACGGACGGCTCGTCCACCGTTGTGACGCTCGGCGACGAGGACGCGGAGGAGCAGCTCCGGACCGCCTTGGCGATGGGTGTCGACGCGGCGACCCATATCGTCGCCGACTCGGGGCTGCGCGGCCCGGCCGATGTCGCCGCGGAGCTGGCGGCGGTGGTCACCGACCACGCTGCGTCCGGCCGGGTCTACGGCCTGGTCCTCCTCGGCAACGACGCCGCCGACAGCGGGGACTTCCAGGTCGGCATCCGGCTCGCGCACGAGCTGGGCCGGCCGATCGTCAACGGCGCCAACGTGGCGGAGATCAAAGACGACCATGTGGTCGCGTTCGTCAAAGGCCCCGACGGTCAGGAGACCTACGACGTGCCCCTGCCCGCCGTCGTCACCGTCCTGGAAGGCGGCGTCGAACCGAGGTACCCGACCATTCCGGGCCGGATGAAGGCCAAGCGGGTGACCATCGAGCAGCGGCAGCCTGGTACGGAGCTCATCGGACCCTCCCGGGTGCGGCTCCGCTTGCCCGAGCCGCCTCCGTCGCAGGTGCAGGTTCTCGGCACCGGGGCAGCCGCGGCCGGCGCTGTCGTCGACCTGCTGGAGACGCTGGGAGTGCTGACCCGATGACCCTGGTCCTGGTCGAGCAGACCAACGCCGGCGTCCTCGTGGACGTCTCCGACGAGGCCCTGACGTTCGCGCGCAGTCTCGCTCCCGGAGGCGCTGACGGGGAAGCTGGCATCGACGCTGTCGTGGTCGGCCAGCCGGCGCCCTCCCTCGTGCAGGAGCTGGCCGGGTACGGCGTGCGCAAGGTCCACGTGTTGACCGGCGAGGCGTTCGACGCCTACGCGGGCGCCGCCTGGGCCGCCGGGGTCGACAGCGTGCTCTCGGCGTCCGGATCGGCCGTCGTCATGGCGGCCGGCACTCCTCGTGGGAACGAGGTCATGGCCCACCTGGCCGCGCGCCGGCGCGTGGCGATGGCGGCGAACGTGGTGGCGCTGGACAGCGCACAGCCCCTGACCGTGACCCGTCAGGTCGTCGGTGGTGCGGCGCTGGAGGAGATGCGCCTGACCGACGATCCCGCGATCCTCACCGTGGCGGGGCACGCGCTCGAGGCGTCGCCCGCGCCCGCTCCCGGTCCGGCGCAGGTCGTGGTCGAGCAGCCGTCGGTGGCCGAGCAGGACCTCCTGGCCCGAGTGGTCTCCGTCTCCGACCCGGAGCCCGACATGTCGGGAAGCCTGAAGTCCGCGCGCGTCGTCGTCGGCGCGGGTCGCGGTGCCGGGGGCCAGAACGGGTTCGACGACCTGCTGGAGCTGACCGAGCTGCTCGGCGGCGCACTCGGCGTCTCGCGCGTGGTGACCTCGCTGGGCTGGCGGCCGCACCATGAGCAGGTGGGGCAGACGGGGTCGAAGATCTCGCCCCAGATCTACATCGCCTGCGGCATCAGCGGCGCGATCCAGCACTGGGTGGGTTGCTCCTCGGCCCAGACCATCCTGGCCATCAACACGGACGCCGACGCGCCCATGGTCACGAAGGCGCACTACGCCGTCATCGGCGACCTGCACGAGGTGGTGCCCGCCATCAACGCCGAGATCAGGCGACGCCAGGCGTGACGCAGTCGGCTCAGGGGGATACTCGCGTCATGAGCACGGGCGCCCGGGTCGTCGAAGTCCACACCTATCCCGTGAAGTCCATGGGCGCCGCGGGGTTGGCCGGTGCCGACGTGACGCCGGCCGGCCTGGACGGCGACCGCGCCTGGTCCGTCATCGCCGAGGACGGAGGGGTGGTCAGCGCCCGGACCTCGCCCGGGCTGCGCGAGGTGACCGTCGTCGACGTGGGCGCGGCGCCGACTCTGGACGTCCCGGGCGTCGCAGCGAGGGTCGCCGGCCCGGACGCGGACGCCGCCCTGTCGACGTACATCGGTGCGCCGGTACGGCTGGCCCGGGTGCAAGGCAGCGGGCAGGAGGCCGCCGCCGTACACCTGGTCTCGCGGCAGGCGGTGGCCGCCGCGATCGGTACGACGAGCGACGACCCGGCGTGTGACATCGAGACACCCCGCGCCAACGTCATGCTGGACCTGGGCGACGACCCGCCGGAGGGTTTCGAACGCGCCTGGGTCGGCCAGGACGTCGCCGTGGGCGACGCGGTCCTCCACGTCTCGACGGTGCCGAAGCACTGCCTCGGCGTGTACGCCGAGGTGGTCCGGCCGGGGCGGATCAACCTCGGAGACTCGGTGCAGCCACGCGGCTAGGCTCGCCCAGTCCGTTTCACCGACCGGCAAGGAGGGCCACGTGTCCGCCCAGATCACCGTCACCGTCGCAGGGAGCGAGCGATGCGTGCCGGCGGGGACGACGGCCGCTGAGCTCTTCGCCGACGAGCAGCGCGGGCCGCGGGCCGTGGTCGTGGCGCGAGTCGGCGGCCAGCTGCGCGACCTGGCGCACGTTCTGCGGGACGGCGACGCCGTCGAGCCGGTGACCATCGACTCACCGGACGGTCTTTCGGTGCTGCGTCACTCGGCCGCTCACGTTCTGGCCCAGGCGGTGCAGCAGATGCATCCGGACGCCAAGCTCGGCATCGGGCCGCCGGTCACCGATGGCTTCTACTACGACTTCGACGTCAAGAGCGCGTTCACCCCCGAGGATCTCAAGGCGCTCGAGAAGGGCATGCAGCGCATCGTCAACGAGGGTCAGGCGTTCGTGCGGCGGGTCGTCACCGACGACGAGGCCCGGACCGAGCTGGCCGACGAGCCGTACAAGCTCGAGCTGATCGGGCTCAAGGGAGGTGCCGCCTCCGATGCCGACCTCGCTGGCGCCGCCGAAGGTGCGGCGACCGAGGTCGGTGGCAACGAGCTGACCATCTACGACAACGTACGGCGAGACGGCTCGGTCGCCTGGCGGGACCTGTGCCGGGGACCGCACCTGCCCACGACCAAGCTGATCAGCAACGCCTTCGGCCTCATG
>JBJMHS010000037.1:0-50049 GCA_045807245.1 Actinomycetales bacterium | reverse complement strand
GGTGACACGGCGGTGGACGGTGACACGTTGACCGCGAGGAACGCGTGGCTCGGCAGCCGCGGCAGCTCGCGCAGGGCCAGCGCCACGGCCGTGGTCTCCAGCTCGATGCCGAGCCCGACCAGGTCGGCCTCGGCGAACCACCGGTCCGGCGCCTGCACCGGGGGAGTGGTGAAGCGGGCCAGGGCCTCGCACCCGACCAGGCGTCCCTCGGCGACGTCGACGATCGGCTGGAACACCATCGTGATGGCGTCGCCGCGCAAGACGTCCTGGATCCGTTCGGCCACCGCCTGGCGCGCCTCGAGCTCCACATCAGCGGCCCGCTCGAACTCGTCGAGCCGGCGGTGCAGGCGCACGTTGTGGTGCCGCAGCGTCGTGTGCAGCTGCTTGGTCTCCAACAGGTTCCGGACCCGCAGCGTCGCCTCGTCGATGTCGAACGGCTTGGTGAGGAAGTCCTTCGCCCCCAGTGCGAGCGCTCGGGTGATGGCCTGACGGGTCGTGTCGGCCGACAGCACCAGCACCGGCAGGTACGAGCCGTTCGCGCGGCGGCGCAGGTCGGCCAGGATCGCGTAGCCGTCGATGGCCGGCATGTGCAGGTCGAGCAGGATCAGGTCCGGGTCGAGGGAGGCGATGGCGTCGAGGGCCAGCCGCGGGTCGCTGAGGCTGTGCAGGTTGCGCAGCCCTCCCCGGGACAACAGCTGCGTGAGGAGCGCGAGGTTCGCCGGCTCGTCGTCGATCAACAGGACCCGCGCCTCGGCGAACTGCTCCAGCGACGGGCGGTGTTGAGACGACACGCGAGCGCTGAGCATGACGTCGTCTTCGTTGATCAGCATTGCGACCTGCACCCTCCCCAGCGGTCCCACGGCGGGGGAAGCGCCCGAGTGCCGCCGCCACAGACGGCGCAGCCGGATGACGCTCTGTGAGACCGCTGACGCTCAGCGTATGGGTCGGTGCCCTCTTAGTCGGCCGTTTGCCGAATCCGGTCGTCCTGAGCGCCCCTGTTTGCCCGCTTTTCGGCCGACGAAGATCGACACAATCACTCAAGTTCAGGGGCCGTGAGGCGCCGGCCCGGTCAGGCGGACTTGATGCCCGGCCCGGCTTCGGCGGCGATCGCATGCCGCGCGCCGAGTCGCTTGGCGGCGTACTGGGCCCGGTCTGCGGCCTGGAACAGCAGCGTCGCCGAGATCCGTACGCCGGTCGCTCCGATGTCGGCCGCGGCGACGCCGCAGGCGACCCCGCCACCCACGGAGAGCCGGTGCGTGGCGCGCACCATCCCGGTCGCCACCTCGAGCACGCGCTCGGGAGTGTGCCCCACGACGACCACACAGAACTCGTCGCCGCCGACCCGAGCCACCAGGCTGCCCGGGAGCTGGGCGAACTGCTGCACCAGAGTGCGCCCGATGAGCCGGAGGAACCGGTCGCCCTCGGCATGGCCCTTGGTGTCGTTGACCGCCTTGAGCCCGTTGGCATCCGCGAGGACGACGCAGACTTCCTGGGTGCCGTGCATGGTCAGCTCGTCGAGCGCCCTGCGCACCGCTTCGTCGACCGCCCGGCGGTTGGCCAGCCCGGTCAGTGAGTCGCGGAAGGCCATCTCCTCGAGCGACTGCACGTGCAGCGCACGCGAGATGGCACCGGAGAGGATGGCCGCGAGCGCCTCGAGGTAGGCCGTCTCGCCCGCGTCGAACGCCGGCTGGCGGTGGCCGCGCGTGGCGTACAGCTCACCCCAGAGTGCACCGTCGACGACGAGCGGCGCCCCGAGCGCCGAGGCCTTGCCGAGGGCGCGCAGCAGCTCCGCCTCCTTCGGGTCGACATCGGGGTCGCCGAGGGCGTAGGTCCAGGTGCGCAGGTCGTTGACCACCGACTGGAGCTGGACGAAGTCCTGCAGGCTGTAGAACTCGTTGCTCGGCCAGCGCTCCTCGCCCGGACCGAGGTCCCCCACGTTGATGACCGTGCGGACCAGGCCGGTGCCGGCCTCCAGCCGGCTGATCGAGACGCTGGCGGCGTCGATGGCCCGCCGGGCCTCCTCCGCACACATCTCGACGATGGTTTCGAGGCGTTCGGAGCGACCCAGGGCGCGCGCCATCGAGGCGAGGCTGCGCAGCCTCGACTCGACGTCGTACCGCATGGTGGTCCCCTCGACGTACCGTCCGCTGTATCCGTTTTGTCGGCGCGATCACGGCCATGCTTGAGGGGCGTTCTGCAGTCGGGCGGTCAGGGGTTCCGCATGATGCGGACCTCGATCTGGTCCACCTGCGTCGTCGCGGCCAACCGCCAGCCGTACCGCTCGTAGATCCCGACGTTCACCGCCGTGACGGTCTCCAGGTACGCCGGCCGCCCGTCGGTTCGCGAGCGTTCGAGGCCGGGCTCCATGGCCAGCCGGCCCCAGCCCCGGCCGCCGTGGTCCGGATGGGTCGCGACGATCCCGAGATACCAGTGCGGGTCGGCCGGCATGAGGTCCCGCACCTGCGCGTCGAACCGGTTGATCCGTCCGGCCGTCTCGGCGGACAGCCCGGCCGGCAGCGCTGCATGGGTGGGCCCGGGTGGGTTCCACATCGACACCGCGGCGCCGTCCTCCACCACCCAGACCGTGCCGAACGCCAGCCGCTGGTCCAGCAGCTCGCCGACGAAGAGCCGGGTCTCCTCCGCGTACGAGGCGTCGGTCGGGAAGAAGTAGCGGAACGCCGGGTCGGCGACGAACGCTGCGAGGACGGTGTCGACGATCGCTTCGCGGTCCGCGGAGGTGGCCACGCGGACGTCGGGACCGGGCACAGTCGTCGAGGCTAGCGAGTGCTGCCGGCGGCGGCTGCCGGCTGCACCCAGCCGCCGCCACCACCGGACGATGCCGGCGCTGCGGACGCCGAGCCGCCGAAGCGCAGCAGGGCCGCCGCCAGGAGCAAGGCCATCAGGACGGCGGTCAGCATCCGGCGGAGCCGGCGACGCGTCATCTGTCCATGACAGACCTCCGGGTGCGCCGGCGCCACTCGAGGCTAGGGTCCCTGAGGTGAACGGCGGGGCGCGTCGATGAAGGACGCGTGGCTGGACGGCTGGCGGGAGGTCGGGATCGCGGTCCAGGAAATCCACACGGACTTCGCCGAGTCAGCCCAGGGCGTCGCGACCGACGGCACCCGATGGTTCGTGGTGTCCAACCGCGCGGTCGCCGGGCTGATGCGCAAGATCACCGCGCCCGCGTCGGTGTTCGGCCGCTACCGCAACACGCGCCGGGTCGGCGTGTTCGGACCGGACGGCCGCAAGATCCGCGAGGTGGCCCCGGATGCGGGGATCTGGGCCGAGCTGGTCGGCCGCAACCGGGCCGTGGCCAAGGAGCGCCCGATCCATCTCGGTGCGCCCGCATGGGTGCGCGACACCTTGCTCGTGCCGACCCAGAAACCGTCCGGCATCTGGGTCCTGGCCGACGACCTGGCGCATCAGGACTGGTGGCCGGACCCGGCACCGGAGCGGCCGGAGCGCTACTCCTGGGTCGACCTGGAGCCTGGCAGCGGGCTGCTCTACACCACCCTGCACTGGCGGCCCGGACGGCTCCAGGCCTTGGAGTGGCAGACGCTCGCCCGGGTGTCGGACGCGGACGTCGTCCTCGGTCCCTCCGACCCGGCTCTGGACCGGGTGCAGGGCGGCGCGTTCCTGGACGGCCGCATCCTGCTGACCTCGAGCGCGGGCCGCGGCCGCCTCTACACCTACCGTCTCTCCGACGGGAGATGGCTCGGCGTCCGGCAGTTCGGGGACTACGTCGAGATGGAGGGCATCACCGTGCACCGACGTCCGGTCGGGGGTCAGGAGGCGGACGTGCACATCCTGGACGCCGGCACTCACTACTGGCCGGTCGTGAAGTGGGGCGACAACTTCTCCATCCGCAGCTACACGACGCCGGCTCACTGACCGCGCGAGTCGGGGTCGACGCCGGCGAAGCGCAGGAAGTCGGCGATCTGGTAGTCGCCGCCGGTGCTGCCACCCGAGCCGGTGAGGTGCGGCCGCCACGTGGGATGGTCGGTGAGGTAGCTCGTGGGGTCGGCCTTGAGCAGACCGAGCATGACCTGCGCGACGATCCGGCCTCCGACCGGGCCGAGGTACTGCCCACCGTTGACGAGCTGCGCCTCGCGCAGGACGTAGAGCCACAACGGCGTCGAGCGGTCCAGGTCCAGCCCGAAGCCGCGGAGGTCGTCCAGGTCCGCCCGCGACAGCCGGGGCAGGTGCAGATGCTTGGCGACGGACTGGCCGGACGGCAGCGACCAGGTCAGATGGCGCAGCAGGGTGCGCTGCGGGAGCGCGATCGGTCCCGGCGCGCCGACGACGTGAGCGATCGCGCTGGTCGGCAGGGCGAACAGCGGTGTCGACAGGATCGTGTCGATCAGCTTGTTCGGCCGCGTGGCCGACGAGTGCGGCCCACCGAAGTCGAAGAACGTCTGCCAGCCGACGAAGCGCCGGGGTGCGCGGAAGCCGCCGCGCAGGTCGCCCGGGTCAGTGGCCGGGTTCTGCCCGTCCGGTACGACGACCCGGGAGTCGAAGATGAGCCCGAAGAACGGCGCGCCGGCGTCGCCGGCCAGGTTCGCGCGGTACGACGGCCGCACCATGCTGTGCCCGAACCGGTACGCCGCGCCGGAGAACTCGACCGGGATGTACGCGGGACCGCCGTTCCCACCGAGCGGTTGGTGCGCGGCCAACGCGGCATCGACCAGGTCCGGGCCGACGAACGCCGGCAGCACCCGGTTCACCACGAGCCACTGGTAGTGCCAGGTCGTCTGGCGGCGCGCCTCGAGGAAGACCTGGCCCGGGCTCAGTCCCGGCCGGCGTACGACGTCGACGGCGTGGTTGTGGAACTTCAGGAACGCCGCGTGCAGTCCGGCGATGACCAGGTTGCTGTCGTTGCGGATGTCGCCGATGATCGCCGAGCCGTTCGCCCGGCGGGGCAGGTCCTCGAACAGGCCGCCGGACTCGACGAGCAGCTTGACCGGGTCGGCCGGGTCGTACAGCTCCGGCTGCAGGACGGGCCCGCCGCCGTACACGGAGTCCAGGTCGAACCGCGCGGACCGGCCGTTCGGCGAGGTCGTCGGCTCGGTCGGTACGCCGAGCTGAGAGGTCGCATCGAAGGTCAGGTCGTGGTCGATGAACTGGCCGACGAACGTCATCCCGGCGGTGTCGCGCGGGTTGTTCTGGTTGACCAGGTTGAGGCTGGGGTCGGTGATGAGGTTGACCGGGCCGCCGTTCGGCCCGAACAGGTCGTCCTTCGCGTCCAGCAGGCCGCCCGGCTCGCCGATCTCGAGCAACGCGCGGCGCAGGTGGTGCGAGTTGGCGGCGAACGGCGGCAGGTTCGGGAAGAGCCGGCCGAACGTCGCGGACGGTGTGTACGTCGGCCCGCCAGTGGAGCCGGAGTGCATCGGGCAGCCGCCCGACCCGACGACCGTGGCCTGCGCGGCGCCCGTGCCGCGCGTCGCGGCCCGCGCCGAGGCGGCACCGGTCAGCCCGGTGACGGCGAGCGCGCCCAGACCGGAACCTCCTGCGCGCAGCAAGGTCCGCCGGCTCAGGCCTGTGTCGGCGTTGCGGTCGGGGTCGGCGGTCTGCGGCATGGACGAGCTCCTCGGCTGTCGGCGGCCTTGTGCCACCAGGAGGAGCCGGACTCCGGCCGTGATGCATCCGCGGGTCCCCAAGATTTGTTGTGCCAGCAACTACCGTCGGCCCATTCACGGTGGTTAGATCGAAAAAGAGGGTCGCTCGACGGTGATCGGCTCGACGGTGATCGGAGCAGGGCGGCTCTCGTCGAGAGGAGCGCGCATGGCAGTCCCGTCGCCCCCGACCGAGGCCGAGCTCGCCGAGCTGGCCCATCGTCGCGAGCAGCTCAAGTCCAGGTATCTGATGCCGGTCGACCAGCGGGACACACCCGGGCGCGGCATCCATCACGCAGCGCTGATCTGCTCGGACGTCGAGCAGACGATCCGGTTCTACCAAGGCTTCCTCGGTTTCCCCTTGGTCGAGCTGACGGAGAACCGCGACTACAAGGGCTCCTCGCACTTCTTCTTCGACCTCGGCAACCAGACGCTGCTCGGTTTCTTCGACTTCCCGGGCCTTGGCCTCGAGCCGGGCATCGAGGCGATCGGTGGCGTGCAGCACATCGCGATCTCGGTGCCGCGCGAGCGCTGGGAACAGTTGCGCGACAAGCTCGACACGGAGGGTGTGAAGTACGCCGGGCCCGACCTGGGCATCGAGGAGTCGATGTACTTCAAGGACCCCGACGGGATCCAGATCGAGCTGCTCAGCGACCCGCTCATGTACTTCGGCGGCCGCCAGCTGGACGAGGAGGAGTGACGCCATGAGCGAGTGGAACGCGATGACCTACGAGGGCAAGGACACGATCATGCGGGTCGTGCGCGACGAGGCGGAGGCCATGTTCGCGATGGCCGACGACCCGGAGATCTGGGAGCGGCCGACGCCCTGTGACGGGTGGACGACCCGCGACATCGTCGCCCACATCGTCGACACCACGGAGGGCTACTTCCGGGCGTTCGACGCCGCCCGGGGGACCGGCGAGATCCCCGAGCCGTACGGGCTCACGGTCATGAGCCGTAAGGCCAACGAGTTCGCGACCGCGTTCCGGGGCGTGCCGCAGGCCGAGCTGATGGACCGGCTGAAGGCGGACTTCCACAAGATGCGGGAGATCCTCGAGCCGATCGGACCGGAGGACTGGACCGGCTTCATGGTGACCCACCCGTACATGGGGCCGGTACCGGCCTTCTTCTACGCCGCCGGTCAGCTCATGGACTACGGCGTGCACTCGTGGGACATCCGTCAAGGCAGCGGCCAGGCGCACGGCCTGACCGGTGACGCCGCGGACCTGTTGGTGCCGTTCATGTTCGAGATCTGGCGGGGCACGGTGAAGACCGACCAGGTCACCGAGCCGTTCACCGTCGGCATCCGGGTCACCGGACGCAACGCCGGCGACTACCGGGTCACCGTCACCGGTGACGGGCTCAGCTACGAGCAGGGCGAGATCGAGAGCCTGCCGGCCCGGGTCGAGTTCGACGCGGGCAGCATGGTGCTGACGGCGTTCGGACGGGTCAACGGCGGGACGATCCGCGGCGACCGCGCCCTGGCCGACCGGTACCTGAACCTGTTCTTCCGGATCTGACCGTCTAGCGCGACGTTTCGGCGTCGTACTCGTCCTCCGGATGCCCGCTCGGCAGCCGGTGTTTCGCCACGCGTTGAGTGGGCGTGCGGGGCAGGGAGTCCACCTGCTGCCAGTACCGCGGCACCTTGAACGCCGAGAGCCGTTCGCCGGCCCAGGCCCGCAACGCGGCGAAGTCGGGTGCGGAGTCCGGTGCCATGACGACGAACGCCTTGACCTCGTCCTCGGTCAGCTCGGACGGTACGGCCACCACCGCCACCTCGAGCACGTCGGGGTGGCTCGCCACGGCCTCCTCGACCTCGAGCGGTGAGAGGTTCTGCCCGCGCCGGCGCAGCACCTCCTTGCGGCGAGAGACGAACGTGTAGGTGTCGCCTGCGTTCTTCGTGACCAGGTCTCCGGTGTGCAGCCAGCCGTCGGTGATGGTCTCGGCGGTCACGTCCGGCATGCCCCAGTAGCCGGGGGTCACGACCGGGTTGCGCAACCACAGCTCACCGGTCTCGCCGTCGCTCACGTCCTGACCGTCGTCGCCGATCACCCGAGCCTCGTTGACCACGCCCAGCCGCGGATGTTGGCGCACCGAGCCGAGCGTGCCGAACGGACGCGTGCCGTGCCTCCAGATCAGGCCGTACGGCGACTCCGACATTGCGTAGCCGCAGACGACGCGGAGCCCGAAACGCTCCTCGAACGCCTCCTGCCACTCCTTGGCCGGGGACGGCCCGGTGTAGCACAGTCGCAGCGGGGTGTCGGCATCGTCGGGCGAAACCGGTTGGCGCATCAGGATTTCCAGCATCGCGCCGATGGCGTTGAACTCCGTGGCGCCGTGTCGGCGCGCGCTGTCGAGGAAACCGCTCGCCGAGAACCGTGGGAGCAGGACGAGCCCGGCCCCCGCTGCGAGCGACCCCATGACCGAGTACGCCGGGGCGTTGATGTGGAACAGCGGTAGCGAGGTCATGAGCCGGTCGTCGGACCCGAGCTCCATCCAGTAGGGGAAGCCCTCGCCGGCCCAGGCGTAAGCCCGGTGAGTCTGCATCACCAGCTTGGAGCGCCCGGTCGTCCCCGAGGTCGGGATCAGCACGGCGACGTCGTCCGGCTCGACGGCATGGGGCAGGTCGGCGCCGTTGACGGTCGCGGTCCAGTCCTCTACCAGCTCGGCCACGTCGGTCAGCCGGGCTTTGGAGCCCGCTCGGCCGATCGCCTCCTGGGCCAAGGACCTGAGCTCGGCGTCCGTGACGACCATCGACGGCTGGGCCTGACCGACCAGGCCGGTCAGTTCCTCGACCGTGCCCTTCGGGTCGGTTGTGACCGCGATCGCACCGAGCGACGTCAGGGCGAGCCAGGTGAGCAGGTACGGCGGTGTGGTCCGGGTGATCACGACGACGAGGTCGCCCGTCGTGATGCCCAGACCCCGCAGCCGCCCAGCGGCCGCCGCGACCTGACCGCTCGCGCCGGCGAAGGTCTGCGTGCCGTCGTCGGTGCGCAGCCAGACGCCGTCGGGGTCGCGTTCGGCGGCGGCGGACAGGAGGTCCGGGATGGTGTCGGGCACCCGCGCGGAACCCTCAGCCGCCGAGCTCGGCGCGCAGCTGTGTCGCGGCTGCGGTCATCGACCGGAGCTTGCCCTCGGCACTCGCGCGGGGGAGGTACTTCATGCCGCAGTCCGGCGCGAGGACGAGCCGCTCGGGTGGCACGAACGGGAACACCCGCCGCACGCGGTCGGCCACCACGTCGGGCGGCTCGACCGCGTGGTCCGACAGGTCCAGCACGCCGAGGATGACGGTCTTGCCGTCGAGGGTGGCCAGCACCGCCGGGTCCAGGCCGGACTGAGCCGTCTCGATGGACACCTGGTCGCACGGAGCCTCGGCCAGCTCGGACAGGAACGAGTACCCGGACGGCCGGTCGTGGATGATCGCGGCGTACCCGAAGCACAGGTGCACCGCCGTCGTGCCCTGCACGCCGTCGAGCGCACGCGTCAGCGCCGTGACGCCGTACTCGCGCGCAGCCTCCGCGCGGGCCTGTAGGTACGGCTCGTCCAGCTGCACGATGTCGGCGCCCGCGGCGAAGAGGTCCTTGACCTCGGCGTTGCAGGCGTCGGCGTAGGCCATCGCCAGGGACTCGGCGTCCGGGTAGTAGTCGTTCTGCGCCTGCTGCGACATGGTGAACGGGCCGGGCACCGTGACCTTGATCGTGCGGTCGGTGTTGGCGCGCAGGAACTCCACGTCGCGACGCTGCACCGGGCCGGGACGCGCGACGGGGCCGACGACCCTCGGCACGGGGTTCGGATGGCCGCTGCGGTCGAGGGCCTCGCCCGGGTTGTCGATGTCGACGCCGTCGAGCGCCGTCGCGAAGTGGTTGGAGTAGCTCTCGCGCCGGATCTCGCCGTCGGTGAGGATGTCCAGCCCGGCCCGCTCCTGCGCGCGGATCGCCACCAGCGTGGCGTCGTCCTGCGCCTCGTCGAGATGCTCCGGAGCCGGGCGCCAGAGCTCCTTGGCGCGTACCCGCGGGGGGAACCGTCCGGCCAGCTTGGCCCGGTCGATCAGCCACTCCGGCTGCGCGAAGCTGCCGACCAGCGAGGTGGGAAACAGGTCCGGGAGGGCTCGTGGCATGTCCGCCAGTCTCACGTTCAAGTGGCGAGGCCACCAGGCCTGGCCGATGATCCAAACGACGCCTGCTACGGAGGAAACAGTGAGAATCATCGGCGCGATCGTGGTCATCTGGCTCGTCGTGGGGGTCATCGCCGCAGGTCAGCGCGGGTACTACAAGGGATCCAACGACAGCTGCGCGCATGCCGGGACCGTCGCGGTCACGATCGTTGCCGGTCCGCTGAACTACGTCGGCGCGAACCCGAAGGTGCACTGCAAGGTGCCACAACCCAGCAAGTAGCGACCGGTTACGCACTGTCGTTGACACGTCACGGTGGTTGCTGCTGCTTGCCCGGCGTTCGTAGGGTGCACGAATTCGCCCGTCCGCCAGTGCATCCGGCAAAGGAACCCTCATGGTCGAACGTGGCGGGTCGTCCGATCCCGAGCAACTGGTGCCCTTCGAGGGCATCGACGTCGAGGCCGACGTCGCGCAGTTCGGCCCGGCGCCGAAGGGCCGGTCGCTGACCGACGCCGAGCGCCTCGAGGTGGCGCGGCAGATGGCTCGTCGCGACGGCCCTGGCGCAGAGGAAGGCTGACGTGCCGTTCCTGCTGCAGGTCGGCTCGAGCACGGCGGTCGAGATCCACGAGGACGTGGGGCATATGGCGTGCACGCTCGGCGGCGTGAACGTCGAAGCACGCGCCGGTGTCGGCTGTGTCGTGGGCGACGCGGCCCGAGGTGCGCGGCACGAGCTGTTCGTGCACCGGGCGCACCTCGTCGTGTCCGACCAGGCCGCCCGACGCGCTCTCGGGTACGCCGAGCGGTGCGTCGGCCGGCCGTTCGTCCTGGACCAGGTGCCGGACGCCGACCGCGGCGGGGACAGCTCGGGGTTGCTCTGCGGCGTCGTCTGCCGAGCGATCGGACGCGACCTCGGTCGCCTGTTCACGACGGCGACCTGGCCGGAGGCCGCGGCCCGGCTGGGCTTCCGCAAGGGACTGGGGGGCGGCGGCATCATCGGCGGACAGGTCAGCGACATCGGGCGGCCGGACCGGCCGTTCCCCGGACACGCCATCGAGGTCGGCGCACCCGCGTCCAGGCATGTGCGCTGGGCTCAGGCGCGGCTGAACTTCGCCGCGGACGGGCGGCATGCGGAGCTGGAGGGGCGGGCGCTCGTCGAGAACGGCGAGTACGACGGGGCTACCGCCACGGCGGTCCGCGCCTTCCAGCGCGGCACCGGTGGCCAGGACGACGGCCGCCTCACGCGCGCCACCTGGGCCGCTCTCAACGCCCTGCGGTGACGCTTCGGCCGTGCACCCAGCGGCCGGTCGGTCGGCGGGACGCACCGGGAAACCATTGACGCCAAAGTCATCAGACGTCTAACCTCTGGCCCGGTGCCTGAGGGGAGTACCGACTGCTCGGACAGATCGCCCATGCCGAGATCGGGAGAGATTCAGTGACCGCGACCATCGAACCACCCGCTCCGCCGCGCCTGCGCGCCAACGCCATCGGCCTCGGCGGCGCGGTCATCATGTCCGCCGCCATCATGGGGCCGGCCGTCTCGACGTTCTTCAACCCGCAGTTCTCGACGCCGTTCTCCGGCGCCGCGACGCCGTTCGTCTACTTCGCCTGTCTGGTCGCGACGCTCATCGCGGCGAGTGGTGTCATCGCGATGTCGGCCCGGCTGCCCAGCGCGGGGGCGTACTACACCTACGTCACCCGCGGGCTCGGACCACGGGCCGGCTTCGTGACCGGCGGGCTGATGTTCGTCGCTTACGCCCTGCTGCCGCCGGCCGAGATCGGGCTGATCGGGAGCTACCTGCAGAACACGTTCAACGCCGAGTTCAGCGTCGACATCCCCTGGTGGGTCATCGGCCTGGTGCCGGCGGCCTTCATGATCTTCCTGGCCTACGAGGGCATCCAGTCCAGCATCCGCACCGCGATGGTGCTGTTCACGGCCGAAGTGTTCGTCGTCCTGCTCATCGCGATCATCATCGTGGTCAAGGGCGGTGCGCACGGGCTCACCCTCAAGCCGCTCTCGCCGACCGAGTCGCCCCACGGGCTCAACGGGTTGGTGACGGGGTTCGTGTTCGCTGCCCTGAGCTTCGTCGGGTTCGAGGGGGCGTCGACACTGAGCGAGGAGGTGCGGCAGCCGCGCAAGACCGTGCCGCGTGCGATCTTCCTGTCCTGCGTCGTCGTCGGCCTGATCTACCTGTTCTGCATCTGGGCCGAGGTCAACGGTCTCGGCATCGACGGGGCCAACAAGCTGACGGGCGCTGACACGCCATGGAACAACCTGGCCGCGACGTTCGCGCCGTGGATGAAGTGGTTCATCATCGTGGCGTCCGTGTCGAGCATGTTCGCCGTCATGGTGAACAGCAACAACGGCATCATCCGGATCTTCTACGCCATGGGCCGCGAAGGCCTGCTGCCGAAGTGGCTGGCCCACGTCCATCCCGTACGCCGTACGCCCACCAACGCCGTGCTCGTCCAGGGTGCCTTCTCGGTCGCCCTTGCCATCATCGTCGGGATCTTCGCCGGAGGCTTGACCAAGCCGCTCGGCGGGAGCCAGGTCTACGGTTATCTCGGCTTCGTGCTGACGTTGGGCATCCTGCCGGTCTACGTGCTCACCAACCTGGCCGCCGTCCGTTTCCTCTGGAAGGCCGACGGGTTCAGCTGGCTCAAGCACCTCATCCTGCCGCTCGTCGGGGCCGGTCTGATGGCCGCGCTGCTGGTCGGGCAGATCATCGAGAACAGCGCCCAGCCGTTCAAGTCGTTCCCCTACGTCGTGGTCGCATGGGTCATCCTCGTCTCGGCGATCGCGTTCTGGATCGGCAACCGCCGCCCGCAGGTCTTGGCGGTCGCAGGATCGGTGCTCGCGACCGGTGAGGCCGAGGATGATGGCACCCACCCGGAGATCCCAGGCAACGAGTTCAATCTGGAGCACGGCTAGATGGGATTCGCCGTCGGCGTCGACGTCGGCTCGCAAAGCGTCAAGGGGGTGCTGCTCGACGACTCCGGCGGCACCCGTGCGATCGCCAGCGAGCCGTTGTCGACCGCCCACCCGTCGCCGGCGTGGGCCGAGCAGGAGCCGCGCTCGTGGGAGACCGCCCTTGCGGCCGTCGTACGCCGGCTGCTCGCCGACGCGGGTGTCGACCCCGGCGACGTGCGTGCGCTCAGCCTGGCGGCCCAGGTCGACGGCGTCGTCGCGGTCGACGCCGCTGGCCGACCGCTCGCGCCCGCCATCATCTGGCTGGACCGGCGGGCCGAGGCGGAGACGGCCGGGCTGGTCGAGCGGGTGGGCGCCGACCGGCTGCGAGCGATCACGGGTCTGACGGCCGATGCGTCGCACACCGGGCCGAAGATCCTCTGGGTCCGCGCGCACCTGCCCGAGGTCGCGGCGGCGGCCGTCGCCTTCCCGCCGGTGTGCGCCTACCTGGTCCGGTGGCTGACCGGTCGGCTCGTCCTGGACCACGCGAACGCCTCCTCCAGCCTCCTGTACGACGTCGAGCGGCGGGCCTGGAGCCAGGAGCTGCTGGCCGTCACGGGCATCACGCCGGCCGAGCTCGGAGAGGTCGCCGAGGCGGGCGAGGTGGCCGGACCGCTCACCGCCGAGGCCGCCGGGCTGCTCGGCCTGACGACCGGCTGCTCCGTGCTGGTGGGCACGGGCGACGACCACGCCGGCTCGCTGGGAGCCGGCGTCGTCGCCCCCGGGCTCGTCGCGGACGTCACCGGGACGGCCGAGCCGGTGGCCACCTGCTCCGCGGCGCCGGTGCTCGACACGACCGGTCTGGTCGAGACCCATGCGCACGCCGTACCCGGTCACTACCTGGTCGAGAACCCGGGGTTCGTCTCGGGCGGGAGCATCCTGTGGCTGGCCCGAGAGGTCCTCGGGACGACGCAGGCCGAAGTGCTCAACCTGGCCGCTTCCGCGCCCGCCGGTGCCGACGACGTGCTGTTCCTTCCCGCTCTGTCTGGCTCGATGGCGCCGCGATGGAACGGCGCGATGCGTGGCACGTTCGCCGGGTTGTCGATGGCGACGACGGCCGCGTCCCTGGCCCGGGCCGTCGTCGAGGGATGCTGCTTCGCGCTGCGCGATGTCACTGACCGGTTCACCGCCCTCGGCCTGGACAGCAGGGAGATCCGCGTCGTGGGTGGCGGCGCGCGCAGTGTCGAGTGGCTGCAGACGAAGGCCGACGTGACCGGCAAGCCGGTCCGTGCGGTGCGCGTGGCCGAGGCGACGGCGCTCGGTGCCGCTCTGCTGGCTGCGGTCGCCTGCGGCACGTTCGCCGACCTCGACGAAGCGGTCAAGTCCGCTGTCGTCACCGACGACGAGCCGTACCTGCCGCGGGCCGCGACGAGTGAGGTCTATGCCCGCGCCTACCCGCGCTACCGCGCGCTGTTCGACGGTGTCGAGGGTGCGCTCGCATGACCGAGCCTGTGCTCGACGAGCCGGCCGCGGTCGACGACCTCGGCGACGTCCGGGCGCTGCTTGCGGGCGCGAGCGCGCAGGAGCGTCTGGCCGGGGTCGGCCTGCGCGAGGTCGTGTGGGGCGACGACGCGCTGTCCGCCCTCCCTGAGGTGCTCGCCCGGCTCGACGTGCCGGACGGGGCCACGGTGGCGGTGCTGTCCGACGACGTGCCCAAGCGCTGCGACGACCACGATGTGCTGGACGTCGTGCACGATGGCCTCGCCGGGCGCTGGGCCATCCGCCCGGTCGTGCTCGACTCTCCGGGAGCCGCCGACCTCCATGCCGACGCGCAGACCGTCGACACCGCGGAGCGTTCGGTGGGTGACGCCGACGCCGCAGTCCTTGTCTCCGTCGGATCCGGCACCATCGCTGACATCGGCAAGGTCGTGGCTCAGCGGCGCGACCTCGCTCACGTCGTCGTGCAGACAGCGGCGAGTGTCAACGGGTACGCCGACGACCAGTCCGTGCTGCTGGTCAACGGCACCAAGCGGACGACCCCCAGCCGATGGCCGGAGGCGCTCGTGGTGGACACCCGGGTGCTGTCGTCCGCGCCCGTCGCGATGACCCGGTCCGGGCTGGGCGACCTGCTCTCCACGTTCACCGGCGCGGCCGACTGGCACCTGGCAGCGACCGTGGGGTTCGACCCGTCGTACTCGCCGACCGCAGTGGCCGTCCTGCGCACCGGCATCGAGGAGACGTTGGCCCTCGCCCCGGGGCTGCGGGCCAACGAGCCGGCTGCGGTGCGGGCGCTCGCCCGGTCGCTCACCTACGGGGGCCTGGCCATGGGGGTGGCCGGCCGGACCTCGCCCTCGTCCGGCGCGGAGCACACGATCAGCCACCTGCTCGAGATGAGCGCGACGGCGTTGCACCGCAACGCC
Organism: Actinomycetales bacterium; assembly: GCA_045807245.1. Lineage (GTDB taxonomy): Bacteria > Actinomycetota > Actinomycetes > Actinomycetales > CAVURS01 > CAVURS01. The sequence goes on along the minus strand of JBJMHS010000037.1, from coordinate 35,000 downwards.
GCTCACCATGGCGCGCAGGTCGGGGTGGCCAGCGTCGTCGTCGCGCGGATCTGGACGGCGATGCGGGCTCGCCTGTCCGCGGGCGAGTGCGTGGCCCGGCCGCTCGACCCGTCCGCACTGCATGAGCGCGTCCACGACGCCTTCACCCACCTCGACCGCTCCGGTGCGATGGCCCGCGAGTGCTGGTCGGCGTACCAGCGCAAGCTGCAGTGGGTCAACGAGCACCTGGAGGAGATCCAACAGGTCTGCGATGACTGGGCGGCGCACGACGCGAGCATCGGCGCGCTGCTCGTCGAGCCGGAGCTCCTGTCGGCCACACTCCGGTCGGCTGGCGCGCCGGTCACGATGACCGCGCTCGACCCCGCGCCCGCTCAGGGCACGGCCCGCTGGGCGGTGCAGAACTGTCACCTGATGCGCGACCGGTTCACCATCGTCGACCTGGCCGAGATGACCGGCTTCTGGACCGACCGCGACGTCGACGACACGCTGTCCGGGCGAACGGCGGTGACGGCGCCCGCCCGTCCGACGGTGGCCGGTCCATGACGGCGGCCCCACCGGCGGCCGGGAGTGGTGTCGTCCGCAAGCCCACGACCGTGTACGACGGCTACGCCCTGGACCTCGACGGCACGGTGTACCTCGACGACAGCCTCCTGCCGCACGCCGGTGAGGCGGTACGGCGTCTGCGCGAGCTCGGGGCGCGAGTCGTCTTCGCGACCAACAAGCCACTCGAGGACTCGGCCGCGTACGCCGCGAAGCTGAGCGAGCTGGGTATCCCGGCGGAGCCGGAAGACGTTGTGACAGCGTTGGACTCGCTGATGGGATACCTCGCACGCGAGCACCGTGGCGCGCGGGTGCTGACCATCGCCGAGCCGCTGGTCGACGCGGTCTGCCGCCGTTCCGGCCTCCGGGTCGTGACCGATCCTCAGGACACGGACGTGGTCCTGGTCTCCTTCGACCGCGGGTTCACGTACGCCAAGCTCCTCGCGGCGTACCAGGCCGTTCGCGCCGGTGCCGTCATCGTGGCCACCAACCCCGACCCCTACTGCCCGACGGCGGACGGCGGGCTGCCCGACTGCGCGGCCATGCTCGCCGCGCTCGAGGCCTGCACCGGCCGGACCGCCGAGGTCGTCGCCGGCAAGCCCAGCCGCCTCATGGGTGAGGCGCTGCTCGCCCGGCTCGACGTGCCCGCCGGCCGGGCCGCCATGGTCGGAGACCGGCTCGCCACCGACGTCGTCATGGGCCAGCGACTGGGCATGGCCGGCGTGCTGGCGCTCAGCGGCGCCACGTCGGCATCGGACCTGTCGCTGTCCGACGTGCGGCCCGACTTCGTGATCTCGACCCTGGCCGACCTGTTGCCCGCACCCGCCGAAGGACCTCGATGATCAACTTCGTCTTCATGCTGACCCACTCCGACTCGACCATCCCGGGCGCGATCGACTTCGTCGAGCCGATGGCGGCAACCGGCTTGCGCTACATCGGTTTCAAGGACGTCGGAGCCGACGCCGAGACCCAGGCCGCGATCGCCGAAGCCGCGCGCCACGCGGGACTGGAGACGATGCTGGAAGTGGTCTCGGTCAGCCGCGAGGACGAGGTGCGGTCGGTGCGAGCCGCCATCGCGGCCGGGGTGGACTGGGTCCTGGGCGGCACCAACCCCGATGCGGCGCTGCCGCTCCTGGAGGGGACCGGCATCAAGTACTGCCCGTTCCCAGGCCGGGTCGTCGGCCACCCCAGTGTGCTCGAGGGCGAGATCGACGAGATCGCTGCCAGCGCAGCCGATCTGACCTCGAGGCCCGGTGTGCACGGCCTGGACCTGCTCGCCTACCGGCACGCGACAGCCGACGTTCCCGCCCTGACCCGTGCGGTGGTCGAGGCCGCCCACGGACCGGTCATCGCGGCGGGCTCCGTGACGTCGGCCGAGCAGATCCGTGACCTGTCGCAAGCCGGTGCGTGGGGGTTCACCATCGGCAGTGCCATCTTCGACGGCCTGCTGCCGGGCGCGCCCGACGTGGCGGCGCAGGTCCGTGAAGTGCTTGCGATCGCCGCGATCTCGTAGGGTCCTTTGCTGAGCGGCCACCCGGCCGCACCCGCCGCGAAGGGACATGGTTCGGATGCCAGCCCGGCCCAGCCGGATCGACGAGGTACGGCACGGTCTGCTGTCCGACGTCCTGAGCGGGTCGACGCCCATCGGCACCAAGCTGCCGAACGAGCAGGAGCTGGCCGGCCGGTTCGGGGTGAGCCGGGCCACGGTGCGCGAGGCCGTCGGCGGTCTGGTCGAGAGCGGCTACCTGGTGCGGCGTCACGGCAGTGGGACGTTCGTCTCGTCACCGCCCGGCCGCCAGCACGCGCTGGACACGACGCTGAGCTACACGCAGATGATCCGCCAGGCCGGCATGGAGCCCGGCCTGCGACTGCTGTCGACGACCGTTCGGCCCGCCGACTCCGACGAGGCGGTCGACCTCGGCCTGGACGACGGCGCCGCCGTACGGGTGCTGGAACGCCTGCGTACGGCGGACGGCCGCCCGGTCATCTACTCGCTGGACATCGTGGCCGCGCACTGGTTGGACGAGGTCGCCGATGCGGACCTCAGCACCGGTCTGTACGACGTGCTGCACGCCGTCGGCGCGCATGTCCGCACCGCGTCCGCGGTGCTGTTGCCGGTGGTCGCCGGCGCGCGCCTGGCCCGGCTGCTCGACGTACGGCGTGGCACGGCTCTGCAGCGCATCGACGAGGTCGACTACACCGACGACGCGAGCCCAATCATGCGCTCGACCGAGTGGCACGTGCCCGGCGTGTTCGACCTGCGCGTCCACAGACGCTCCTAGGCCGGCGGTCGAGCCGAGTCGGGTCCGCCGCTGCACCGCTAGGGTCTGATGCCGAGACGGCGCCCCCGCACTGCCGATGAAGTTGAGGGCAGGGGCGCCGTCCTTCTGCTCACACTACGTGAGATCGGTTGATCACGCACCGTGAGAGCCCCTGCTCAAACGTCACAGTTCTGAAACGCAGCGTGGTTACTTTGGCGACACCGCGTGGTCATCTGTACCACCGCGATGGTGCCGATGATGCCTGCGGTGCCGCTGATGCCGATGAGCCCGCTCGGACGCGCTCTCACCGCTTCCGGCGGCCGACTCGGCGGTTGCCGCGGTCGAGGCCTCGGCGGGGCTTGGCGCCGCCGTCGTCGCGGCGACCGGAGGCGGCGCGGCGGCGTACTTGGCCGGCGGGGCCTTCTGTGGCGTGGCGGGCTCGGACGTCTGGTGATGCTCGGTCTTCGACTCCGTGGCGCGTTGTCCGTGCGTCGACTTGTAGTGGTGCTTCTGGAGGGGCTCGGGCTTGATCGCGTCGGCCGACATTGCCGGTGTGGCCGTACTCACCGCGACCGCGACCGCCGCCACACCGGCCGCATGCGCCGCCGTGGCGGTCGACGCGGTGACGACCTGGCCGAGTCCACGGCCGGTCTGTCCGAGCCAGGCCAGGTAGGGAGCATTCACCACGAACGCGAGCGGGCCTACGGTCCACACCAGTCGCGGCAACGCGATCCGCAGGAAGGCGCGGACGACGACCGGGTCGAAGTGACTGCCCGCGCACCGAGTCAGCTCGGCCCGCGCGGCGATCGTCGTGACCGCTGCCTTGTAGGAGCGGGCGGCCGTCATGGTCTCGAACGCGTCGACCACGGCGATGGCTCGTCCGGACGGCGAGATGTTCGTCGCCGCCAAGCCACGCGGGTAGCCCAGGCCGTCGTACCGTTCGTGATGCTCGGCGATCCCGCTGAACCACGGTCCGAGCCAACCCTGCAGGGGCGCCGCCAGCCGGGCGCCTGCCTGGGGGTGCTGCTTGATGAGAACCCACTCCCGCGCGTCGAGCTTGCCTGGCTTGTTGAGCACCATCGCCGGCGTCTCGAGCTTGCCTATGTCGTGGACCAAGGCCGCCCACCGCAGCCGGCCGGCGTCGGCGCGGGACAGGTTGAGCTCCGACGCGAGCAGGTCACAGAACAGGCGGACCCGCTCGCTGTGGCCGCGGGTCTGCCGGTCGTGCCGCCCGAGCGCCGTCACCAGGGCGAGCATCGTTGCTGCCGCCTCCGACTCGTCCAGGCGCTGGCTGTGCAGCTTGACCTTGAGCTCGCTCACGCTGGTGGTCTGACGGGCCACCTTGATCCGGTTCGGGGCCTGGTCGGGGAAGAGCATGGTCATGCGCAGCAGCAACGCCAGAGGAAGCAACCGGTTGGTCAGTCGCGAGACCGAGACGCTGACACCCACGGCGGCCGCGGCGACGACGGCGACGGCGCCCCAACGGTTGTGCCAGTCGGCGACCTGGACGGCGAGCAGGCGGGCGGCGACCGCACCGACCAGCACCGGTACGCCGACGATGGCGACGCGCAGCACACCGGACAGCCACGGTCGGGCCGACCATTGGCCTTCCATGGTGGTCACGGTCATGTCGTCCTACCTGGCTGCGCGCTGAGCGGGCCCCTGGGCCAGAGACCGTGTTCCTGTCGTCGTCCGCCCCGACCCGTAGGTGAAGGGTCGTTCAACCACTCGGCTCAGCGCCGCACTCAGCCTCCACGGGCGGCGTCGGCACACACCCGGCCGACCTCTCGCGCCACCTGGAGGGGCAGGTAGGGGTCGGGGTAGGTGTCCGAGCCGATGCGCAGCCCCAACGCGAGCGCCGCCGTCGGGTCGAAGCGGGTCGGACAGCGGCTGACGACCGGTCGCACCACGATGGAGATCCGCGTGCCGGCGCGGGCTCGCTCCGGCAACGTCGGCGTGGTGGCGAAGCCGATGACCGACGGCACGCCGTCGCGCTGCACGCCGACCTCGACGAAGTTGGCACCGACCAGCTCGACGACGGGCATGGTCAGCGTGATGCGGACGCCGCTGCCCACGATCTGGGAGTTCGCGTCGTACTCGCCGGCCAGCTGGGAGTACAGCCGGCAGGGTGAGAAGAGACCGCCGAACACGTCCAGTGCGCTCACGTCGACCGGCACCACGTGCGTCCTGCCGTCTGCGGTCTCCACCAGTCCGGTCAGGGCCGCGGGCCCGGGGATGGCCGGTGCCGGCCTGCGGCCGCACGGGAGGGTGACCGCGAACGGGCGGTTCATGACGTCGTCCGGGCGCACGGTGACGTCGGCATCGAGGAGCGTCCGGCCCGGCGCCGGCTGGCCGTCGAACCGGTACAGGAGCCCGGTGAACCGGACGTCGCGCTCGCCGAGGTTGTGCAGCTTGACCGTCATCGAGCCGGCTCCGATGTCCGGGTCGGCGTCGGTCCGCGGGTTGAGCTCGGGGAGCTGGTCGATGCGCAGGTCGACGGCCAGCCGGGCCTGCGCCGCGGCCGCCGCTTTGCGGTCCGCCTGGTGGTTGGCGACGAAGGTCGTGGCGAGCACCAGCACCAGACCCCCGCCGAGGAGCTGGAGCAGGTGACGCTGACGTCTGCGGTCCGCGCGCAGGCGCTCGAGCGCCAGAGCGACCCGGCGCCCGACCGGGACGGGCCTGGAGGAGCCGGTCCGGCCTGTGTCGTTCTGGCCCGCCTCGTCGTCGTCCAGGTCCTCGACGAACTCGGGGACGCGCGGGGTCTTGCCGCCGGCCGGGCTCGGCGAGGGCCGGTCGCCACGCGGCTCGGGTGCGTGGTCGAAGTCGAGGATCTCGGTGCCCATGACGAGTCGTTCCTAGTGCCCCGAGGCAGACCCGTCTAGGGCCACGTGAGGTGGGGACCGAGCAGTGCGGTGAGGTCCTCGTTCGGCTTCCGGAACGCCTCGTCGAGGAGCTCACGGGCACCGGCCGGGATGTTGACCGACGGCTGGGCGTTGTGGGCGGCGAAGTTCTCGTGCAGCGCCTGGGGCAGGCCGAGGAACTCCTGGGTCCGGCGCCAGGTCTCCGCGGGGTCGCCGAACAGGTCCTCGGCCCGCAGCGCCAGCACCTGGTCTCGCCCGAACACCGCGAACCACCGCTCGAGCTGCTCGGCGTACCGGCCGCGGGCGACGTACCCGAACCGGCGGTGGTTCTCGGCCAGCTCTGGTGACCTCCCGGCGCGGATCGCCTCCTCGGCGCCCGCGAGCCGGCGCGGCTCCGCCTCGAGGGCGGCCAGGAAGCTCAGCTGCTCGTGCCCGGCGGCGACCTCGTGGCGGTAGTGCGACCAGGCCCGCTCGACCGGGTCACGCAACAGCACGATGAGCCGGGCCTCGGGAACGACGCTCGCCGCGCGCTCCGCGGCCAGCGGATGGAACAGGTAGTAAGGGCTCGCCTCGCCGGTGATCGCGTGCGCCCGGCTCAGCCGCGCGCGCAGCGGGAAGACCGAGCGGTACCAGCGCTCGCCGAGGTCGAACCGCAGGTCGAAGAAGTGCGCCTCCTTGAACAGGCCGGGCCGGACCTGAGGGTGCGCGCTGAGATACGCGTACAGCGACGTCGTACCCGCCTTCTGCGCGCCGATGATGATGAAGTCCGGCAGGGCGCGCAGGCCGGCCGTCGCAGTTCGGGCCCGCACCAGCTGCGCCCGCACCGACCGCACGACCTGCAGGCGCCGAGCCGAGCTCCGGCCCAGCTGGTTGCGGCGTCCGCGTCCGGTGGTCAGCGGCCCGGGTGCCTCCGGCATCAGCTGCTCCTCGGCGTGGGTCGCACATCGCGGCCGTGGTCCTCGGCGGTCACTGGCTCGCCCCCCACTCTCTCGTGAACGGTCAGCTGACGCCGTACGACGCGCAACGCCGGGGGAGCCTGCAACAGGTACCGCGGGCCGAGGCGTCGTGGCTCCCTGGCCAGCCGGACCAGCCACTCGAGCCCGGGCCGGCGGACGAAGGCTGGAGGACGGGTCTGCGTGCCGACGAGGTAGTCGGCGGCCGAGCCGAACGCCAGGGCGAGCCGGCAGCCCAGCTCGGCGACGTGGTCGCGCAGCCAGAGCTCCTGGCGCGGCTTGCCGAGACTGACGACGACGAGGTCGGGCTGCGCGGCGGCCACGCGGGTCGCCAACGCCGCGCTCCCGCCGGGTGCGTCGTAGTCGGCCCAGTGCACCGCGAACGTCTCCGGTCCGGCGATGCCGGGGAAGCGCCGCGGCAGGTCCGTCCGCCAGAGCTTGCGCGTGCGATCGCTGGCGCCGACGAGGACGACCCGGGACTGGCTCGCCGCCGCGAACTCCAGCGCGGGTTCGAGCAGCTCGCTGCCGGGCACCACCTCGGCCCGAGCGCCGTTGGTCTGCCGCCGTACGGCGCGGGCCACCGGCTGCCCGTCCAGGAGAGTCACGAAGTCGACGCCACGATGGCGACCGGTCGGCAGCCGGTGCCGGGTCGCGAAGGAATGCACGTGGTCGAGGTTGGCCGACATCAGCACCAGAGGTGGGCGATCACCGGAGAGGGCCCGTCGCATGTGGTCGAGGACCGCGGGCCGCGACATCAGGTCGATGGTGATGTCATCGACGCGCGCCTGTAGCTCGCCTTCCGCAGCCATCGACCCGCCTTCCTCGATCATCGCGTGCAGCCCGCCCGGGCGCGGTTATCGTCTCACTCGTTGTCCCGGCCGAAGACGCTGCTCAGGAGGCGAAGCCGTTGCCCGCGTCGCTGCTGAGCTGGCTGGCGTCGGCCGAGCTGCGGGCGCCCGACGGGCCTGGAGCCGGACACTGCCTGAGCTGGTGGAACCCGCGGCACCCCGGCTACCCCTACCCGGAGATCAGCGGTCTGCTCCTGCACCTGCTCGCCGTGGAGAGTGCCGCGCCGTCGCGGCGGGGCGAGCTGGTCCAGGCTCTGGTCAGGGACCCGGCACCGGTCGAGGGGGTCGCCCGGGACGGGCAGGCCTACACGTTCGACACGGCCATGGCGCTGGGCGGACTGCTCGCTGACCTGACTACGGCGGGGACCGACGAGGTGGCCCGGCGCTGGACCGACCTACTGGTGACCGCTGCCGACAAGCGCAGCCCGGCTGCCGCGCAGTCGTGGGCGAGCGCTCTCCGGCCGGAGACGCGGTGGTCCGAGTCGTACGGCGCTCACCAGGCCAAGGTGGTCGGCGCCCTGCTGGCCGCGCGGGATCGGTTCGGGGACTCTGCGCGCATGAGGGACGCGGTCGACGTCTGTGTGGCCGCGGCCACGGAGGTCCAGGAACCGGACGGGCGCTTCCGGGCGCACGCGTTCGCGCGCCAGACCTATGTCCACAGCCATTGCTATGCCGTCGAAGGACTGCTCATGGCGGCGGCGGACGGGGGGTCGACGGCGGACCAGCCGGATCAGGGGGATCTGAGGGATCTGCGGGACCGGCTGTGGGCCGGCGCCGCCTGGCTGGCCGCCGTCCAGGAGGCGTCAGGTGGCCTCGTTGCCTGGCACGACGGGCGGTCGGCGTCCGGACCGGTGCGCGCGGACGCGACGGCCCAGGCCCTTCGGATCTGGACGCTGGTCGACCCGGACCACTTCGCGGACAGCTCCGCCCGAGCGGCTGCGGCGCTGGAGGCGCTCCGAGTCCCGGGCCGGGGTCTGCGGTACGAGCCGGACAGCGACGACGTCAACGCCTGGTCCACGATCTTCGGCCACCAGGCGCTCTCCTGGCACAACGACGCCGCGGCAGCGTCGGTGGCGTCTCTTGTCTGAACCATGACCGTCGTAGTCGTCGGTGGCGGACCGGCGATGCTGGGGCTGCTGACTGCGGCCAGCCGGGAGCAGCTGGACGAGCTCGCGCGTGAGGGGCTCGTCATTGTCGACGCGGCGTCGAGGGAGCGGTTCGGCGCCGGACAGCTGGGTCGTTATCGAGTCCGATCAGACACCCGGGGAAGGGTTTTCACCGAATATTGTGAATGGCTCGAGGGCGGCTTCGACGACGACCTCGACGCCGAGACCCGGCGTCTGATGAGGCGTTGCTCGACCGACGAGCCGGTGCCGCTCACCGTGGCCGGCCGGCTGCTGCGCCAGGCCGGGCAGCGCCTGGTCGAGGCGCTGTCGAAGCGTCCACGCGTGACGATCCTGGACCGCACGGAGCTGGTCAGCATGGCCCCGGACCCGGACGGCGTCGAGCTGTCACTGCGGGGCAACGGCGGAGTGCGCCGGCTGCGAGCCTCGACAGTCGTGCTGGGCATCGGTGGCGCGCCACGGTTTCCGTCCGACGTCCGGCCCGACCTCGCGGTGGACGTGCACAGTGACTCGGTCCTGCGCGATCCGGGCCTGCGAGCACTCCTGAGCCGGCTCGACCCGCAGCGGCCACGGGTCGCGGTCGTGGGCGGCTCACACAGTGCGTTCGCGGTGGCCGGGCGCCTGCTGCGGACGGACCTGCCCTGGACGGACGGGTCGATCCGGATCCTGCACCGCAGCCCCATCCTCATGACGTACTCCGACGTCGAGGCGGCGCGCGCGGACGGGCAGTCCGTGGCTGCGGACGACATCTGCCCGGCCACCGGGCTCGTGCACCGGTTCGGCGGGCTGCGCACCGATGCGGCCGCTCTCTATCGGCGGGTGCGGTCAGGGGCGGAGCCGCGGGTGCGGCTGGTCCCGATGAGCGGCCGGCCGGCCGATGAGCTCGGACCGCCCGACGGACGGGAGCAACGAGTCTGGGCGACCGGCTACGACTCCCCGGTCCGATCACTGTTGTCGGTAGACAATCACCGTGCGGCGAGCACCCCGACGGCTGCGAGCTGGGACGGCGACGGCCGGCTGGTCGTCGACGGCCGGGTCAGCCCCCGGGTGCTCGGGATGGGCCTCGGTACGGCGCGCCCGCGCACCGAGCGGACCGGGGGAGAGCCGGCGTTCACCGGCTCCATCGACGGCGTCTGGTTCTACCAGCGGGTCGTGGCCCCGCAGCTGCTGGAGCTGCTCACGGCATGAGCTCGAGCTCCTCGGCGAGGATCTTCACGCACCGCTCGGCGGCGTGACCGTCACCGTGCAGGTCTCCGAGCCGCGCCATCAGCGCGAGCGCGGCCGGGTCGTCGAGCAACCGCCCCACCTCCGCGACGATCCCCGGCGTCGACGTACCGATCAGGCGAGCCACGCCGGCGTCGAGGTTCTCCATCCGTTCGGTCAGCTCGCGCAGGACGAGCACGGGAGTGCCGAGGCTCGGCGCCTCCTCCTGGATCCCTCCGGAGTCGGTGAGGATCAGGTCGGCTCGGTCCATCAGCCGGACGAAGTCGGCGTAGCCGACGGGAGGCGTGAGGACGACGTTGCCCAGTCCGGCCAGCCGGGAGAACTCCGAACCGACGAGGGGGTTCGGGTGGACGCAGACGACGAACGCCGTGTCGGGCCGGCCCGCCGCCAGCTGTTCCAGCGCGCCGACGACCTGCTCCATGGGTGCGCCCCAGGACTCACGCCGGTGGGCGGTCACCAGGACGAGCCGGGTCCGTCCGCGCAGCACCTGCTCGACCTCGGGGATCTGGGCCGCCGGCTCGACCGTGCTCTCCGCCGGCCGGGCTCCATGGGCCCGGACCAGCCGCAGGGCGTCGACCACCGTGTTGCCCGTGACGTGGATGCGACCCTCCGGCACGTGCTCACCGCGCAGCCGCGCCGCGGCCCGTTCGGTCGGCGCGAAGTGCAGCCGGGCCAGCAACGCCGTCGAGCGACGGTGGAACTCCTCCGGGAACGGCGCCGACAGGTCTCCGGACCGCAGACCTGCTTCGACGTGGACCACGGGGATGCGCTGGTAGAACGCGGCGAGGCCGAAACCGAACGCCGACAAGGTGTCGCCCTGGACGACAACTGCCCGAGGGGCGCGATCGCGCAGCAGCTGCCCGGCTCGCTCGATGAGGTGGGCCGCCTTGGTGGAGAGTTCCGAAACCTGTTCTCCCATGGCCAGATCCACGTCGCTGGAGATGCCGAACAGGTCAAGAGCGTCGCGGACCAGCTGGCGATGCTGGCCCGTTGTCACGACGGCAGGCGCGATCGTCCCGTGTGCCCGCATGGCCATGATCACCGGCGCGAGCTTGATCGCCTCGGGCCGGGTGCCCACGGCCACGACGACGGCAGCTGAACGCATTCGCCGCACCCTTCCCGACTCGAAGCCTCGGACAACCTACGCCCGTGGCACCTCGTTGTCGCACGGCAGCCGGAGCCGGGCACGCAGTGTGAACGCATGCCATCTGAGCGCGACCGAAGCCGCTTCCGCGAGACGGTGTCGCATGCCTGACCAGTCCTCGACAGCGGCTCAGGACCGCGGGCTAACCTGACCGGCGATGAGCGTGCCAGCCAGCCCGGACCGGTATCGCGGCAGCGCGTCGTACTACTCGCGGGGCCGCCTCCCGTACCCGCGCGGTCTGGGCGAGGCTCTCGCCGGCGCCGTCGGCCTTCGCCCGCATTCGCGGCTCCTCGACGTGGGTTGCGGACCGGGCCGGCTCACCTTCGAGCTGGCTGACCGGTACGACGAGGTGGTCGGTGTCGACGTGGACGCAGAGATGCTCGCCGTGGCTGAGCAGACGGCCCGCGAGCGTCGGCTGCACCAGGTCGTGTTCCGCCATCTGCCGGCCGAGGAGATCGGCCCCCGGCTGGGCCGCTTCGACACCGTCACGTTCGCGCTGAGCTTTCACTGGATGGACCAGCCCCGCGTGGCCGAGGCCGTGCGCTCGGTGCTGCGTCCGGGCGGCCGCTGCGTCCACGTCTATGCACCGTCTCTGCAGGGTGAGCCCGTCCTCGGTGACCCTGCACCGCCGTACGAGGCGGTCAACGACCTGCGGGACCGCCACCTCGGGACAGGCTGGCGCGTGGGGACCGGCCGCGCCGACCCGGAGGAGGCAGCAACCGCGATGCGCGGGGCCGGTTTCGAGGGTCCGGACATCGTCATCGTGCCGGGAGGCGACGTGGTGACCTCGACCGTCGACGACCTGGTCGCGCGCTACCTCTCGACGGCATCGTCGGCGCCGGTGCGGTTCGGCGAGCCGGCCGAGGCGTTCGAAGGAGAGCTGCGGAGGCTGCTGCTGGACGCCAGCCCCAGCGGCGGGTTCGCGGAGCGACTGCTCGATGCCCGGCTCGATGTGTGGCGCTCCCCGGGCCCGCGGTGAGCGAGTCGGTAGCCGCGGTGCGGTACCCCGTGGTGCGGTTGTCGGTGGGCTCCACCAGGGTGGATGGCTGAGCCGGTGAACCAAGGACAGGAGTGAAGACGATGGCCGAGGTCGTGCTTTTCCATCACGTGCAAGGACTGACGGACGGGATGCAGGCGTTCGCCGAGGGGCTCCGGTCCGGCGGCCACACGGTGCACACGCCGGACCTGTTCGACGGAGAGCGGCCGCGCACGATAGAGGACGGCATCGCGTTCACCCGCAGCGTCGGTGACGAGGAGCTGACGCGGCGAGCGGAGGCAGCGATCTCCGACCTGCCCGCTGCTGTCGTGTACGGCGGGTTCTCCTTCGGAGGTGCCACCGCGCAACGCTTTGCCCAGACCCGGCCGGGTGCTCTCGGCGCGCTGCTGTACGAGTCCTGCGTCCCCCTGACCGGCGACTGGGCGTTCGGTCCGTGGCCCGACGGCGTCCCGGTGCAGATTCACGGGATGGACCAGGACCCGTTCTTCGCCCTCGAGGGAGACATCGACGCCGCGCGCCAGATCGTCGCGACGGTCGGGCCGGAGCTCGCCGAGCTGTTCGTCTACCCGGGAGACAAGCACCTGTTCACCGACAGCTCGCTGCCGTCGTACGACGCGGATGCCTGCGCACTCGTCGTACAGCGCTCGCGCGAGCTCCTCGACCGCGTCGGCTGAGCCGCCGGCGCGCAGGGTGCCGACACCGTGACCGACTGGCAGGCACGCGTCCTCGACCTGGTCGACGCGTCGGCGCGCGAGATGACGTCCTGGCTGCAGCGGCTGGTCCGGGTGCCCAGCGTCAGCGGGAGCGACGCGGAGCACGAGGTTCAGGACCTGATGCGCCGAGAGCTCGACGCCATCGGGCTCGAGGTCGACCACTGGGAGATCCCGCTGGGCGAGCTCATGGCGCAGGACGAGTTCCCCGGCATGGAGGTGGACCGCTCACAGGCCTGGGGTCTCGTCGGCCGTCTTCGCGGCAGAGGTGACGGCGCCTCGCTGATGCTGAACGGACACGTCGACGTCGTACCGCCCGGCCCAGCCGCCGGCTGGCCGTCCGGTGACCCGTTCGCCGGAGGCATCGTCGGGGACCTGATGGCCGGGCGCGGCACCTGCGACATGAAGGCTGGGGTGGCCGCGTCGTACTTCGCCGTGAAGGCCCTGCGCGACAGTGGGGCCCCGTTGCGTGGCGACCTGATCCTGGCCAGCGTCCAGGGTGAGGAGGACGGCGGCCTCGGCACCTACGCCACGATCAGGCGAGGCTGGCGGGCCGACGCCTGCGTCATCCCCGAGCCGACGAGTCTCGACCTCGTGCCCGCCAACGCCGGGTCGCTCACCTTCCGCATCACCGTTCCCGGGCTGGCGGTTCACGCGGCGCGGCGCACGGCCGGGGTGAGTGCGCTGGACAAGCTCGACCCGATCCGCTCCGCCCTGACCGCACTCGAGGCACGGCGCAACGCCGACGTCGACCCGCTGACCAGGCGCTGGGACATCGCGTACCCGTTGTCGATCGGCATCGTCCGCGGCGGCGACTGGGCGTCGACTGTGCCGGACCGGGTCGTCGCGGATGGCCGGCTGGGGGTGGGCCTCGACGAGCCGGTTGCCGACGCCCGGCATGAGCTCGAAGCAGCGGTCGCACAGACTTGCGCCGAGGATCCTTGGCTGCGCGACCACCCGGCGACCGTCGAGTGGTGGGGTGGCACGTTCGAGCCGGCGCGGCTGCCGGCCGGCAGTGACCTCGATCGCAGGATGCGCGCGGCCCACGAGCGGGTCTCGAGTCGACCGCAGGCGACCTGGGCGGCGCCGTACGGCAGCGACCTGCGCCTGATGACCAACCTGGCCGGTGTGCCGACCCTGCACTACGGGCCGGGCGACGTGACCCTCGCGCACGGGCCGAACGAGTCCGTGCCGCTCGCCGAGGTGCTCACCTGCGCTCGTGCTCTGGCCGTCCTCGCCCTCGACATCTGCGGCCTAGACGCGTCGGCCCCGGACGCGTGACCGGACCGGTGACCGGCCTACCGGATCAGAGCGGAAATGATCACCTCGGCGCCTGGTCCTCAGCGGGCTCTTCGTCGGAGGACTGGCCTATTGACGCCGCGATCTTGTGCAGCTCGCCGTCGTCCCAGGCGAACGGCTCGGCCTGCAGCCGCTCGACCAGCTCGTGATGCACCTCGTCCGGCGGGCGCTCGCCCATCCGCTGGGCGACGTCGTCGAACGTCCTCTTCGCCTGCGAGAGTCCCGGCGCCATGGCGGCCCGGATCATCTCCTCGTCGATGGCAGCCATGGCGTCAGTGGTTCCGGAGCTGTTTGACGAGTTGGGACTTGTTCATCCTGGATCGCCCTTCGATGCCGATGTCAGCGGCTCGTTTGCGCAGGTCCGCGACGGTCCAGTCGTCGTACGTCCCGCTCTTGCCGCCTTTGCGGCCCACCGCCGACCGAGACGTGTTGGCGGCGGCGTTGGCGATCCGCGCGGACTTCTCCTTGCTGTTGCCCTCGTCCCTCAGCTCTTCGTAGAGGTTCTTGTCCTTGACACTCGGTCCTGGTGACCGTCGACCCGGCATGGTTCCTCCCTCTGGCTAGCGTGACTGTGGTTCGGGCATCTCATTACGGTCGCTCAGGACGGCGCTCGCCGCATCTCGGTGACCGCGTACGGCGTGCCCCAGGCGCACAGGGCGATGCCCGCGCCGAGCGTGAGAACGTCGTTATCCTTCGCCCTGTGCGGACCGTGGGCGTCGAGCAGGAGCTGTTGCTCTTCGAGCGGGGGACCGCGCATCTCGCGCGCTTGGGCGATGCCTTGGCCGACCCGCAGGACGGCCCGCCGGGGGACACCCCAGGTCATCCGTTGTCGACCGTCGAGCACGAGTTCAAGCGGGCCCAGATCGAGGCGGCGACCAGTCCGCACGAGCGGATCTCCGACCTGCGCAAAGACGTCGAGGGTGGCCGGCACGAGATCGCCCGCCGGGCCGCCGCGCGTGAGTCGATCGTCACCGCGCTCGCGACGGACCCCGCCGCCGGTGTCGCCATCACGACCAAGGACGACCGGTACGCGCAGATGGTCGCGCTGTACGGGTCCGTCGCCGACAGCCAGCTCGCCTGCGGCCTGCACGTCCACGTGTCGGTCACGTCGAACGAAGAGGGCGTCCAGATCCTCGACCGGGTCGGCCCCTGGTTGCCCGTCCTGCTCGCCATGTCGGCCAACTCGCCGTACTACCAAGGGCGCGACACCGGCTACGCCAGCTTCCGCAGCGTGATGTGGGGTCTGTGGCCCACGAGTGGCCCGACCGAGCTCTTCGGTGACTACGCGAGCTACCGAGCCGTGGCCGACCAGCTGATCAGCACGGGCGCCGCCATCGACGAGGCGATGGTCTACTTCGACGCTCGGCTCTCGTCGCGCTACCCGACTGTCGAGATCCGCGTGATGGACATCCCGGCCCTGAGCGCTGACGTGGCTCTGCTCGCTGCGCTGTGCCGGGGCCTGGTGCAGACCGCCGCCGAGGAAGCGGAACGAGGGCATCCGCCGACCGGCCTCAGTCGGGCCGTCCTTCGAGCAATGACGTGGCGGGCCGCGCGCCACGGGATCACCGAGCAGCTGGTGCCGGCCGACGGATCATCGCCCGCACCGGCCGGTCAGGTGGTCGCGGAGCTGGTCGAACACGTGCGGCCGGCGCTGGAGACCAGCGGAGACCTGGCCCTGGTCCAGCGTGGCGTGGCCGAGCTTTTCGCCCGGGGCGGTGGTGCGAGCATGCAGCGCGACGCCTTCCGGCAGCGGGGCTCGTTGGTTGATGTGGTCACAGCGGCCGGCGAGTGGACGCTGGCGCCCTGAGAGCTCCCTGAGCACCGTCGATGTCAGGCGGCGGCCATCTGCCCTGCTTGGGCCAGGTCTCGCACCAGGCCGCTGTACAGCTCGCCGCGGGTGTCGCTGCGAGCGCGGAGGACGGCGGATGGATGGACCGTCGCCAACACCCCCGCGATGTCCAGCTCGCTGTCCGAGTAGGGACCCTTGGGCGGTGGCCAGGTTTGCAGCTCGCGCCGGTGCTGGGTGAGACGGAAGCCCGCCCCCAGCAGCGCCACCGCGGCCACCGCACCCAGCGCGACCACGATGCGCGGACGGACGACGCCCAGCTCGGCCTCCAGCCACGGCTGGCAAGCTGCGATGTGCCGGGCTGCAGGGGTGTCGTGGATGCGACGCTTGCCGGCGGCCGCGGCCCTCCACCTGAAGTGCTTGACCGCGTTGGTCACGTAGACCTCGTTGCGGTCCAGTCCGGCCTCGGCCATGGCCTTGTCGAGCAGACGCCCCGCCGGACCGACGAACGGCGCACCCTCGACGTCCTCGACGTCGCCCGGCTGCTCGCCGACAAGGAACAGACCGGCCCGCGGCGGACCTTCGCCGAAGACGGTCTGCGTCGCGCGCTCGTACAGCTCGCAGCCGCGGCACGCGCGCGCCGCGGTGTCCAGGGTCCGCAGACTGGACGTGTGCGGGACGAACTCGTCCGCGCCCACCCGACTGACTGCGTGCGCGACCACGTCTCCGATCACATCACCAGGCCGGCCATCCAGCAACCGCGCAGGGCCGATCTCGAGTTGCTCGCTTCGGGGCCTTTTGGTGTCGTAAGAGGTTGACACGCATCGGTTTTCGACGCGAGGAGTGAGACATGCACCTGGGCTACTTCCTCTCCTGTGAGGAGCATCCGCCGACCGAGCTCGTCCGGCAGGCTCAACTCGCGGAGCAGCACGGGTTCGAGAGCCTGTGGATCTCCGACCACTTCCATCCGTGGAACGACGAGCAGGGTGAGAGTCCGTTCGTCTGGTCCGTGATCGGCGCTCTCAGCCAGGTCACGTCCTTGCCTGTGACGACGTCGGTCACCTGTCCCACGACGCGGATCCACCCTGGTCTCGTGGCCCAGGCGGCGGCGACGTCCGCCGCCATGCTCCCCGGCGGTTTCCGGCTCGGCGTCGGCAGTGGCGAGGCGCTGAACGAGCACGTCTTCGGGGCGCGCTGGCCGACGGCTGATGTTCGGCTGGAGATGTTGGCCGAGGCGATCGAGGTCATCCGGAGGCTCCTCAGCGGGGAGCGGGTCGACCATCACGGCCGGCACTACGAGATCGAGGACGCCCGCATCTACTCCCTGCCCGAGCGGCCGGTGCCGATATACGTCTCCGGCTTCGGGGCGAAGGCCTTGGAGCTGGCCGCTGAAGTCGGCGACGGCCTGGTGACGGTCAAGCCGTCGGCCGACGACATCGGCGTGTACCGCACGCACGGCGGTCGCGGCCCGGTCGAGGCGGGAGTGAAGTTCTGCTATGCCGACGACGAGGACGAGGCCGTGCAGACGGCCCACCGGCTGTGGGCAACGCAGGGCCTGCCCGGTGAGCTGTCACAGGTCCTGCCCAGCGTCCGCCAGTTCGAGCAGGCGGCGACGCTGGTCACTCAGGAGTCCACCCGCGGCTCGATGGCCTGCGGGCCGGACCCGAGTGGCTACGCGAAGGTCGTCCAGGAGTACGCCGAGGCCGGCGTCGACGTGCTGCACGTCGCCCAGGTGGGCCCGGACCAGGACGCCTTCTTCGAGTTCTTCGACCGTGAGGTCCGCCCGCTGATCGGGTCCTTCGTCCAGGCCGCTGCCTGAGCCGCTGCCTGAGCCGCTGCCTGAGCCGCTGCCTGAGCCGCTGCCTGAGTCCGACCGACCTCTACCGGGACTGCAGCGAACGAGTGCGCTGGCCCTCGACCGTCTCGGCCGGGTCCTGGCTCGACGCCACGCCGGCCTCGTAGACGCCCAGCCGGGTCAGCAGAGAGCCGGCGAGCAGGCCTGCGCCCGCGGACGCGGAGAGCAGACGCGACCGTCGTCCGAGGACCGCCAAAGCGGCCCCGCCCACGGCGAGCACCTTCGCGGCCTTCAGCAGGGCCGCCGGACGGCCGGTGCGGAAGGAGCGGCGCTCGATCTGCGGCCCGCGTTCCAGGCGGGCGGACGCAGCCGTCTCGAGCGCGACCGACGCCACGGCCAGCCGCCGGGCCGGTCCGGCCTCGGCCGCAGGTGACGTGATCAGTGCGGCTCCCGCGGAGGCGGCACCGGCCGAGCCGACGAACACGAACGGCAGCTCACGGTGGGCGTCATGCCAGGCCGGCACCGCCGTGTCGGCGATCAGAACGCTGGTGTACGACGCGACGAGGGGGCCGAGCGCGGCGGCCGACATCGTCGCCACACGGCCGATCCTCGGCAGGCGACCGCTGACATCCGACAGTGTCGCCAGGCCGGCCGCAGGGGCGAACGCGGCCAGGATCCACGAGCCGACGCTCATCGGCGAGGTGGGTTTCAGCACCCGCAACATGTTCACGAACCGAGACGGACGCCCGAGGTCGTGCACGAGCGCGGCGGTGGAGAGCGAGATGGCCCCCAGCGCAACGACTTTCGTCGACCGCGCCATGGTGGGCCGCGCCGACATCTCGGCGCCTCCGGCCAGCAGGGCCGACCCACCGGCGAGGCCCCCGAGGAAGAGGTACCCGGCGACGTTGGACTTGTGCCAGGTGGGTGCCTTGAGGATGGGTCGGCCGTAGTACGACGTCGGCTGCGCCGGCGGGACCATCGCGCGCTCGCCGCGCGGGCTCACGGCCGCCGCCCGAGGAAGCTCGCCGCCACCAGGCCGGCGAGCGCCGCCGCCGCCGCTCCGGCGTGCCGCCACATCGAACCGAGGTCGCGCGTCGTCACGACCGGGTCCGGTGGGAGCCCGTAGGCCTCCGGCTCGTCCAGCAGCAGGAAGAAGGCGTCGTCGCCGCCCACGCCGTCCTCCGGGTCGTGGCCGTACAGGCGGGCTCCGCTGTCGCCGTCGGCGTGGAGCTGCTCGACCCGGGCCGCTGCGCGTTCGCGCAGCTCCTCGAGGTCACCGAACTGGATGGAGTCGGTCGGGCAGGCCTTGGCACATGCGGGTTCGAGACCGGCACCGAGCCGGTCGTAGCACATGGTGCACTTGAACATGCGCCCGTCATCCTCGCGTTGCCCGATCACGCCGTACGGACAGGCGGAGACGCAGTAGCCGCACCCGTTGCAGACGTCCTGCTGGATCACCACGGTCCCGAACTCGGTCCGCACGAGCGCGCCGGTCGGGCACACGTCCAGGCACGCGGCGTGCGTGCAGTGCTTGCAGACGTCCGACGCCATCAGCCATCTCGTTCGTCCGGCTGGGTCGTCGACCGGTCGGTCCTGCTCGATGAACGCGACGTGACGCCAGCTGTCGGCGCCCAGCTGCGTCGTGTTGTCGTAGGACATCCCGCTCAGGCTCAGCGGCTTGCTCGGGACCTGGTTCCACTCCTTGCAGGCGACCTCACAGGCCTTGCAGCCGATGCACACGCTCGTGTCGGTGAAGAAGCCCTTGCGCGGCGGTGGGTCGGGGTGCCCGGCGTCGGCGGCCACGTGCGGCTCCGGACCGGACAGGACGTTGCCCAGGAAGACCTTCACCGGTCACACCTCCGTGCCCGTGCGCTCGTCGATGTGGGCCTGGTCGCGGTAGTGCTGGACGAGCAGTGGCAAGGCCGCGCCGTTCGGCTTGCGACCCGGTCGGATGTCGACGGTCAGCGCCTTGTCCTCCTGGATGTGCGCGGTCGGGTCCAGAGCGACAGCCGTGAGCTCGTTCACCGCATCCCCGCGGCTCAGCCCGTTCGGGCCCCAGTGGAACGGGACTCCGACCTGGTGGATCGTCCGTCCGTCGACCTGGAGCGGACGCATCCGCGACGTGACCAGCACCCGCGCCTCGATGGCGCCGCGGGCGGTGACGATCGTCGCCCAGCCGCCGTTGGCCAGACCCCGTTCGGCAGCCAGCTCGGGTGACACCTCGCAGAACAGCTCCGGCTGCAGCTCCGCCAGGTACGGCGTCCACCGGGTCATGCCGCCCGCGGTGAAGTGCTCGGTCACGCGGTACGTCGTCAGGACGTAGGGGAAGACCTCGTCACCGCGCTCGCCCGCGCTGGGGTGGTACGGGTTCTCGGGCCTGGCCATGACGCCTCGAGCCGGGCTGCGGGAGTGTGCAGCGTGCAGGGCGTTGCGGACCGGAGAGTCCTGCGGTTCGTAGTGCGTCGGCAGGGGTCCGTCGACGACGCCCGTCGGTGCGAAGAGCCAGCCGCGGCCGTCGGCCTGCATGATGAACGGCTCGCTCCCCGACAACCCGTCCGGCCCGGTCCCGTCCTCGGGCGGCCGGTACCAGGGCGCCTTGTCCGCCTTGAAGTCCGGCACGTCGTAGCCCGTCCACTTCGACCCGGCCTCGTCCCACCAGACCAGGGACTTGGCGTCGCTCCACGGTCGGCCGTCCGGGTCGGCCGAGGCCCGGTTGTAGAGGATGTGGCGGTTGGCCGGCCAGGCCCAGCCCCACTCCAGGCCGAGCCAGCCGTCCGCCGAGGTCGCCGGCGTACGGCGGGCCGACTGGTTGACCCCGTCGGCGTAGACGCCGCAGTAGATCCAGCACCCGCAGGAGGTCGAGCCGTCGTCCTTGAGCTCGGTGTACGCCGACAGCGGCTGTCCGTCCGCGTCGTACCCGTTGATCTCTCTCAGTACCGCTTCGGCACTCGGCTCGTCATGGCGACCGGAGGTCGGCAGGTCCCAGGTGAGGTGCTGTACCGGGCGGTCGCGGTCGAGGGAGGAGCCGGCCAGCCGGTCCTGGATCCGCCGGCCGAGGTGGTACATGAACCACAGGTCGCTCCGGGCGTCTCCCGCCGGCTCGACCGCCATGTGGTGCCACTGGAGCAAGCGGTTGGTGTTGGTGAACGTGCCCTCCTTCTCCGTGTGCGTCGCCGCGGGGAAGAAGAACACCTCCGTCCCGATGTCGGCCGTGCGCAGCTCACCGGAGCCGATCTCCGGGCCGTCCTTCCACCACGTCGCGCTTTCGATCAGGGAGAAGTCGCGCACGACCAGCCAGTCCAGGTTGGCCAGGCCGAGACGCTGCATCCTCGCGTTGGCCGACCCCACCGCGGGGTTCTCGCCGAACAGGAAGTACCCCTTGCACTCGCCGTCGATCTGAGCGGCGACGGTCTGGTAGGTGCCGTGAGCCCCGGTCAGCCGCGGCAGGTAGTCGAAGCAGTAGTCGTTGTCCGCCGTGGCGTGCTCGCCCCAGTACGCCTTGAGCAGGCTCACCAGGTACGCCGGCATGCCGTGCCAGAAACCGCGCTGGGACGTCTCGGCCCGCAGGTAGTGGTCGAAGTCGTCGTGCTGGTGCGCATGCGGCATCGGCAGGTACCCCGGCAGCAGGTCGAACAGCGTCGGCACGTCGCTGGAGCCCTGGATGCTCGCGTGGCCGCGCAGCGCCATGATGCCGCCCCCGCGACGCCCGATGTTGCCGAGGAGGAGCTGCAGGATCGAGGCGGCCCGGATGTTCTGCGCGCCGGTGGTGTGCTGGGTCCAGCCGAGGGCGTAGGCGAACGCGGTCGTGCGGTCCGGTCCGGAGTTCGAGGTCACCGCGTCGGCGACGCGCTGGAACAGCTCCTCGGGGATGCCGCAGACCTGCGCCACCAGCTCCGGGGTGTAGCGGTCGTAGTGCCGCTTGACGATCTGCCAGACACACCGCGGGTGCTGCAGCGTCTCGTCCCGGACGGGGGAGCCCTCGAGCGCCGGTCCGCCCGACCCGTGCGACTCGCCGTGGCCGGACTGGGAGACGGTGGAGCCCTCGCCGCTCATCCGTTCGTACTGCTCGTCCCGGTCACCTGAGGCCGCGGGGACGTTCATGCCCTCGTACTGCCAGGACGCGTGGTCGTAGTGCCGCGTCTCCGGGTTGAAGCCGGAGAACAGGCCGTCGAGGTCCTCGGTGTCGCGGTAGTCCTCGCTGATCAACGTCGAGGCGTTCGTGTAGTTCACGACATAGTCACGGAAGTCCAGGTCGTTCGTCATGACATGCCGGATCAGACCTCCGAGGAACGCCACATCGGTCCCCGCCCGGATCGGCACGTGGACGTCCGCCAGCGCGCTCGTGCGCGTGTAGCGCGGGTCGACGTGGATGATCGTCGCGCCGCGCAGCTTGGCTTCCATCACCCATTGGAAGCCGACCGGGTGGCACTCGGCGAAGTTGGACCCCTCGATCACGATGCAGTTCGCGTGTTGCAGATCCTGCAACGACGTTGTCGAGCCGCCGCGGCCGAACGACGTGCCCAGCGCGACGACCGTCGAGCTGTGGCACACCCGGGCCTGGTTCTCGACCTGGACGACGCCCAGCGCGGTGAAGAGCTTCTTGATCAGGTAGTTCTCCTCGTTGTCCAGGGTCGCCCCGCCGAGGCTCGCGATACCCATGGTCCGATGGACGGGATGGTCCTCGTGGGTCTCCTGCCAGGTCGCGTCACGCGTGGCCAGCACGCGGTCGGCCACCATGTCCATGGCGGTCTCCAGGTCCAGGGGCTCCCAGTCGCTGGCATGGGGCCGGCGGTGGAGCACCTGGTGGCTCCGGGAGTCCCCGGTCGTGAGCTGCAGCGTGGCAGATCCCTTGGGGCACAGGCGACCTCGGCTGATGGGCGAGTCCGGGTCACCTTCGATCTGGATGACCTTGCCGTCCTTGACGAAGACCTGTTGCGCGCATCCCACGGCGCAGTACGGGCAGACAGACCCCACGACGCGATCGGCAGTCTCGGTCCGGGCGGCCAGCTGTCTGGTCGTGTCGGAGTACGCCGCATCGCCTCGACCCAGCCGGTCCGAACCCCGGAACTGCCGAACCACGGGCCAGGACAGGATGTTGCGCGCCACGTTGTGACGCTAGCTCCGCAACCGGTCGTCCGCAGGTCGAGCGACGTGGGTCCGGCGGCTATCCCGAGAGCAGCCGCAGGAGGGCCCGCTCGGCGACGGCCCGCCGTCGCGGCGAGCCCACCACCTCCGCGGCGGTGAACGCGCAGTCGACCGTCTGGCCGCGCCGGAACGACTCGATCACCTGGGGGTCGATGTAGCTGTTGCGCGCCACGGTGCGGGTGTTGCCGAGTCGTTCGGCCACCTCGCGCACGGCTTCGCGCTCCACCCGCTGCCGGGCGGTCCGCGACGTCGCCTCCGCGGAGCGGCTGGCCAGCTCGAGGGCCGCCAGGACGGTCGCGTGCCAGGTGCGGAAGTCCTTGGCCGAGACGTCCTCGCCCAGCCGCTCCTTGACGTAGGCGTTGATGTCCGAGCTCGTCACGTCGACCCACACCCGGCCGCGGCGATAGGCCAGGAGCTCGTTGCCTCCGCCCTTGCGTGCGAGCATGGCCCGCACGGCCGCGATGGTCTGGGCGTCCTGCAGGGTCAGGTCGCGCCGCTGCCCGGACTTCGCGGCGTACCGGAAGGTCGCGACGCCACCACGCACGGAGACATGACGGCGCAGCAGGGTCGCCAGGCCGTAGCTGCCGTGCTGCTCGGTGTAGCTCTCGCCGCCGATCCGGAAGAAGCCGAGATCGAGCAGCCGGAAGGCCGTGGCGAGGGCGCGTTCGGCCGGCATCCCGGGGAGCTTGAGGTGCCGCGTGACAACGCTCCGGGCGACGGGCAGCCGCTGGCCGACGGTGAGCGCGTGCTCGAACTTGTCCCGGTCGCGTCGCTCCCGCCAGACCGGGTGGTAGAGGTACTGCCGACGGCCGGCGTCGTCGGTGCCGACGGCCTGGATGTGACCGTTGGCCAGCTCGCAGATCCATACGTCGGTCCAGGCCGGCGGGATCACGAGCTCCTCGATGCGCCTGCGTTCCGCCGCGCTGACCGCACGCCCCGAGGCGTGCACGTAGCCGAAGCCGCGGCCGCGCCGGAGCCGCCGGATGCCCGGTTGGTCCGGGGAAACCGTCCGCAGTCGCACATCGCGGAGTGTCCCCGGTCACGGCTGGTGCCGCATCCGCAGCGCCGTGGGCCGGCTCGGCGGCCGAACGACGAGCTCGGGTCGGCGCGCCGTGTGCTCTGAAGTCCCTGAGACTGGGGGGATGCCGCCCGCTGCCGTCCAGGTCGCAGATGCCGTCGTCATCGGAGCGGGTCCGAATGGGTTGGTTGCGGCCAACGCGCTGGTCGACGCCGGGTGGGACGTCGTCGTCCTGGAGGCCCAGCCGACTGTGGGCGGCGCGGTTCGCAGCGCGCAGGTGACCGCCCCGGGCTTCGTGAGCGACCTGTTCAGCGCGTTCTACCCTCTCGCCGCGGCCTCGCCGGTCATCCGCGACCTCGAGCTCGGCCGCCACGGCCTGAGCTGGTCCACAGCGCCCGATGTGCTGGCTCACGCGCTCGACGACGGGCGTTGCGCCCTGCTGGCCGCCGAACCGGACCGGACGGCCGAGAGCCTGGACGGCTTCGCGAGCGGCGACGGCGACGCCTGGCTGGCGATGTTCGAGCAGTGGCGGCAGATCCGCGACCCGCTCCTGGACAGCCTGTTCGCGCCGTTGCCTCCGATCCGCGGCCTGCTGCGGGTGCTCCGACGGCTGGGCGTCGCCGACGGTCTCGACCTGGCGCGGCTCGCAGCGCTGCCGGTACGGCGGCTGGCTGAGGAACACTTCGCCGGGGCGGGAGCGGGTCTCCTGCTGACCGGCAACGCCATGCACGCGGACATCCCGCCGGATGCCGCCGGCAGCGGACTGTTCGGCTGGCTGCTGTGCATGCTCGGGCAGGACGTCGGCTTCCCCGTGCCGCGCGGGGGCGCGCAAGAGCTGTCCGATGCCTTGACCCGGCGCATCACTGGCGGCGGTGGTGTGGTCATGACCGGCACAGAGGTCGAGCGGGTCCTGCTGGCCGGTCGCACGGCGGTCGGTGTCCGGACGACGGACGGCGTCGACGTTCGCGCTCGCCGGGCCGTGCTGGCCGACGTCGTGGCTCCGGTCTTGTATCGCCGCCTCATCGGCGCGGACCGGCTGGCGCCGGCACTCGTACGCCGGCTCGAGCAGTTCCAGGCCGACCACCCGACGATGAAGATGAACTGGGCGTTGAGCGACCCCGTCCCGTGGCGTTCTCCGGAGGCTGCCGGCGCGGGCACGGTGCATCTGGGTGTCGACGACACCGGCTTCGTCGACTTCGCCGCTGACCTGTCCACCGGGCGCGCGCCGGCCCGTCCCTTCGTGCTGTTCGGCCAGATGACGACAGCCGACCCGACCCGGTCGCCGGCCGGGACCGAGTCGGCCTGGGCGTACACGCACCTCCCGGCGGCGCTCGCGGCTGACGACGCGGTTGTCCAGGCTCAGGTGGGGGTCGTCGAGGCGGCCATCGAACGAGTCGCGCCGGGTTTCACCGACCGCGTCATCGCGCGTCACGTCCAGACACCCACCGGGATCAACTCCGACGACGCGAACCTCTTGCTGGGAGCGGTCAACGGCGGAACTGCGGCGCTGCACCAACAGGCGATCTTCCGCCCGTTCGCGGGTCTGGGTCGCCCCGAGACGCCGTACGAGCGGCTCTATCTGGCCAGCGCGTCGGCGCATCCCGGAGGCGGAGTGCACGGGGCCTGCGGTTGGAATGCGGCGCGAACCGCGTTGCGGGACAACGGAGCTCTCGGTTCGGTCCGTCGTTCGTTGCAGCGTACGGCGTGGCGCCGCCTTCTGTGACCGTCGGCCGCCGATGCCGGCGGCCCCTTCAGCGACCAGGGACGTCGGCCAGCGCCGAAATGCGGCTCCGCACGCATTGAGTCACAGTCGACTGGTGAATGAACAAGTCGTTGTGGTGACAGGTGCGTCCGGCGGTATCGGCCGGGCAGTGGTTCGGGCCTTTGCCGCTCGGGGCGCACGGATCGCCTTGCTGGCGCGAGGCGAAACGGGGCTGAAAGATGCGCTGCACGACGTCGAGGAAGCCGGCTCGATGGGCATCGCCGTCCCGACCGATGTCGCTGACGTGCAAGCGGTGGATGCGGCGGCGGAGCGGGCCGAGCGTGAGCTCGGACCGATCGACGTATGGGTGAACGTGGCCTTCACGTCCGTCTTCGGCAAGGTGCAGGAGATCACGCCCCAGGAGTTCGAGCGCGTGACGGCGGTGAGCTACCTCGGCTACGTCTACGGCACCAAGGCCGCTCTGTCGCGGATGAAGCCGCGGGACAAGGGAGTCGTCGTCCAGGTGGGGTCGGCCCTGGCCTACCGAGGGATCCCCCTGCAGAGTGCGTACTGCGGTGCCAAGCACGCGATCCAGGGCTTTCACGAGGCGGTGCGCTGCGAGCTCCTGCACGAGCGGAGCGGCGTGCGGGTCACCATGGTGCAGATGCCAGCGGTCAACACCCCGCAGTTCACCTGGCTCACGTCGCGGATGCGTCGTCAGGCCCAGCCCGTGCCTCCGATCTACCAGCCCGAGCTTGCTGCGCGCGCCGTCCTGTACGCCGCGGACCACCCCCGTCGCCGGGAGTACTGGGTGGGCGGCAGCACCGCCGCGACCTTGGTCGCGAACGCAGTGGCACCAGGGCTGTTGGACCGATACCTGGCCCGGACCGGCTTCGACTCTCAGCAGACCGACGCTCCGCACGATCCGCATCGTGGCGGCAACCTGTGGCAGCCAGCGGACGGCACCAGCGGCCACGACTACGGAGCCCACGGCATCTTCGACCAGCGGTCGTCCCAGCGTTCGCTGCAGCTGTGGGCGTCCGAGCACCACGGCCTACTGGCATCCGCTGTCCTCGGCTCAGCCGCCGCGGCCGGTCTCGCTTGGCGTCGCGCTTCGGCGTAGCCTCGTCCTGCTCCCTTGCGGAGTGGCGGGGGCGTCCCGGACCGCGGCCAGGGAGCGGTCCAGGACGCCTCCGTCTGGCGTCCATGAGCAGGTCGCCGGCCGCGTGGCCAAGAGGCCACGCGGCCGACGTACTCGGGCGGACTGGGGCGACGGTCAGGGAACCAGCTGACGTAGCGGACCGGACGTGTCGGCGAACTGACGCGTACTCAGGGCCTGTGGCCCTGCGGTGTGGTCACCGTTGAACGGGGTCACGACGTTGGCGCAGCCTGCGTTGCCCGCGTCCACGCCGGAGTTGAACCAGACACCCACGTGGTAGGTGTGCACCGGCGCGAAGGCCGGGTTGGTCGATGCGTCGACGATGGTCCCGCTGTCGTGGACCACCGGAGCCGGTGCCGCGCCAGGAGCGACGGCGAAGGTCTCGACGCTGAACCGACCGACGAACTGGCCGTGCGCGTTGCCCTGAGCGTCCGACTCCAAGTCGCCCTGGTACCAAGAGATTCCGAACGGAGCGTTGGGCACCTGGGTGATGAACACGTCGAACTCGGTGTTCTTCGGCAGGTTCTTGGCGTCGATCGTCATGACTTCGACCGGGCCCTTGTTGACCACGGTCACCTTGGCGCCGGCACCGGCCAGGCAGTTCGCGGCGAGCGACGCGGTCGAGCGCTGCAACGAGAAGCTGACCCGATGCTTCGAGCTCGCACTGCTGACCGCCTGAGCGGTACTCACGCCGCTGACGGCGAGGGCCGCGACTCCGATGACGGTGGCGGCCTTGGCCTTGGTAAACCTCATGTCGTCCTCCTGTGCGTTGAACTGCCTTGGGTCGGTCGACCTGAATACGCAGCGCCGGCCGCTGGCGGTTCCACCCGGGTGCGAGAGGGTCAGACTGCGGGGGGAACGAACCGTTCTGCTAGGGAGTCGCGATGGCAGCCGAAGCACCGGCGACCCGAGCCTTCGTGGTCGGTGCCGGCATGGCGGGGCTGTTGAGCGCACGCGCCCTGGCCGACCACGTCGACGAGGTGGTCGTCTTCGAACGCGAGGTGCTGCTCGACACGGCAGAGCCGCGAGGCCACGTGCCGCAAGGCAAGCACCTGCACCTGTTCCTGGCGGCGGGGCTCGACCGGCTGGTCTCCTGGTTCCCCGGCATCGACGACGAGCTGGAGGGCCTGGGGGCCGTGCGCATCGACGGGTCTCGGGCCTGGCTGTTCCAGGCCGGCGGCTACCGCGCTCGCGGCGACTGGGGTGTGACGGTCCTGAGCATGACGCGCCCGCTGCTGGAGCAGGTGGTCCGGCGTCGCGTGGCCGCGCTCGGCAACGTCGTCATCGAGGACGGCGTGGAGGTCGAGCGCGTGACGATCGGGGGGTTCACCGTGACCGGCGTCGGGTTGGCCGACGGGGAACGGCGAGCCGAGCTGGTCGTCGACGCGTCCGGCCGGAGCTCGCGGCTCGTCCGCCAGCTCGAGTCGTCCGGGATGCTGTCACCACCGGTGAGCCGGGTGAGCATCGACTGTGCCTACGCCAGCCGCTTCCTCACTCGCTCCGAAGACGACTTCGAAGGGTCCTTCGTCGCGTGCGCGACATCGCCGCCGACGAGCTACCGCGGCGGGGTCGTGCTCCCCGTGGAGGGCGACCGATGGATGGTCACCTTGGCCGGCGTCCACGGTGATGTGCCGCCGACCGACGAGCAGGGCTTCCGGGACTTCGCCCGGAGCCTGTTGTCCCCGACGGTCGGCCAGCTGCTCGACCGATGCGAGCCGACCTCGCCGATCGTGCCGTACCGGTTCCCCTCCAGCCAGAGGCGGCACTTCGAGCGTGTGGGCCGGCTGTTGCCGCGGTTCGTCGCCGTCGGGGACGCGGCCTGCAGCTTCAACCCCGTGTACGGCCAAGGCATGGCCTGTGCCGCCGTGCAGGCGGCTGCCCTGGGCGACGTCGTACGGACCCTCGGGATCCGTCCGCCCGAGCTGCCGCGTCAGTTCCACCAGCGGGCGGCGAAGATCATCGACGCCCCCTGGGCGATCGCGGTCGGAGCCGACTTCCTCCACCCGCAGACCCGAGGACCGAAGCCGCGCGGCACCGACCTGGCGAACCGCTACGTCATGAACGTGGCCCGCGCCACGCACGTGTCACTGCCGCTGGCCCGCACCTTCAACCTGGTGCTCAACCTGGTCCAGCCGCCTTCGGTGCTACTGCGGCCACGGACGATCGCTCGGGTGTTGCGGAGCTACCGGCGATCCCCGGCGCTGAGGGGAGGGGCTCTCGAACATCCTTCCGTCGGGCCACCGCGCTGACGTTGGAGGACCAGCCGCACAGCGAGTACGTCGCGCGGCGCCTGCGGGCGGCAGGCAACGCGTTCAAGATGCGCTGTGGCCACGGCGCCGTACCGTTGTGGTGTGGGTGAAGCCGTCGCCTCCACGTCCATGTTGTCGGAGGTGTGATGGCCCGCCAACCCGCAGTTTCCGTGCCGACCAGCCAGTTTCCGGAGCCGGACGACCCCCGCAAGCCACGGTCCCCGACCGAGCTGCACAAGCCCTCGTGGCGGTTCGCGCTCAAGCGGACGCTGGCCGAGTTCTCCGAAGACCAATGCACCGACCTGGCCGCGGGGCTGACCTACTACGCCGTCCTCTCGATCTTTCCGGCCGCGATCGCCGTCGTCTCACTGCTGGGTGTCGTGGGGCAGGGCCCGAAGACGATCAACGCCGTTCTCGATGTCCTGACGCAGGTCGGAGCCTCCGGCGTGGCCGACGCAGTGCGGCCCTCGCTCGAGGAGATCGCACGGTCCAAGGGTGCCGGCCTCGGCCTGGTCATCGGCGCCGTGGCCGGACTCTGGACCGCCTCGGGGTACGTCGGGGCGTTCGGCCGGGCCATGAACAGGATCTACGAGATCGGCGAGGGCCGGCCGTTCTGGAAGCTGCGGCCGGTGCAGATCCTGATCACGCTGGTGGCCGAGGTGCTGACCGCGTTGATCGCCGTCAGTCTGGTGGTGACCGGGCCGCTGGCCAGAGCCATCGGCGACCAGATCGGTCTGGGGCGTACGGCGGTCACGGTCTTCTCGGTCGTCAAGTGGCCGGCGATCGTCGCCGTCGTCGTGGTGGTCATCGCGATCCTCTACTACGCCACACCCAACGTCCGGCAGCCGAGGTTCCGTTGGATGAGCATAGGCGCTCTGGTCGCGCTGGTCGTGTGGGTCGTCGCCTCGGCGCTCTTCGGCCTCTACGCGGCCAACTTCAGCAGGTACGACAAGACCTACGGCAGCCTGGCCGCCGTCATCGTCTTCCTGCTCTGGCTCTGGCTCACGAACCTCGCACTGCTGTTCGGCGCGGAGCTGGACTCCGAGCTGGAGCGCAGCCGGCAGCTCCAGGCCGGAATGGCCGCCGAGGACAGCATCCAGCTGCCACCCCGAGATGACCGAACCTTGGTGAAGAAGCGAGCCAAGGACCGCAAAGCACACGACCAGGCCGTGGACATCCGTGAACGAGCGGACCAGAACCGGCCGACCGACCGATCAACACCGAGCTGAAGGAAGCACCATGAGTCAACACCCGAACGAGCGAGACGCAGGGATCGTCGGCGACGAGCCGACCGGCGTCCTCGCCACAGACATCGACGACCGCCTCGACGTGTACCCCTCCGCCGGCGTCCCGAGCACCGACCGCCCGGCCCCGTCCGTGGCGCGCCCAGGAGCGGGCGCCGGCGGTGGCGATGGTCACGACGGCGACGGCAAGGTCGCGCAGGTCAAGGACAGCACCAAGGAAGCGGGCCAGCACATGGCCGGGGTGGCCAAGGACCAGGCCGGCAACGTCGCGGCCGAGGCCAGGTCGCAGGCCGAGGACCTGCTCGGTCAGGGACGCGATCAGCTGCGCGAGCAGGCGGCCCAACAGCAGGACCGTCTGGCCACCGGCCTGCAGTCGCTGTCCCGCGAGCTGAGCTCCATGGCCGACAGCTCCATGGAGCAGGGTCTGGCGACAGATCTCGCTCGTCAGGCGTCTCACCGCGCCCACTCGCTAGCGAGCTGGCTGGAGTCGCGGGAGCCGGGTCAGGTGATCGACGAGGTCAGGTCGTTCGCCCGCGAGCGGCCGGGAGCCTTCCTGGGTCTCGCGGCCGCGGCCGGAGTGCTGGCCGGACGTCTCGGCCGGGGACTCAAGGAGGGCGAGCCGCAGGAAGCACGCCACCTGGCGGACCCGGGTCGCCCGGCGGGCGAGAGCCTCCAGCCCGTCGACCCGATCGCGGGCCAGTACTGATGAGCACCCCGACCGACTCCGCGACGGCGACCTCCACGGAACGCCCATCGATCGGCGGCCTGCTCGGTGACGTGAGCAAGGACCTGTCCGACCTGCTCCGGCAGGAGATCGCCCTGGCGAAGGCCGAGGCCACCCAGTCCGCGACGCGCGTCGGCAGGGGCGCGGGTCTGCTCGGCGGGGCCGGCGTGGCCGGCCACTTCGTGCTGCTGTTCCTGTCCATCGCCCTCTGGTGGGTTCTGGGCAACAGCATCGGTCGGGGCTGGTCCGGGTTGGTTCTCGCCGCGCTGTGGGCCGTTGTCTGCGCCGTCTTGGCGTTGATCGGCCGACGGCAGCTGAAATCGGCCCGAGGTCTCGACCGCACCACCGACAGCGTGAAGAAGATTCCTACCGCCCTGAAGGGGCACGAAGAGGAGAACGCATGAGTACCGACCCTGACCTGATCCGGGCCGACATCGAGCGAACCCGGGCCAGCCTGAGTGACGACGTCAACGCCTTGGCCGACGAGGTCAACCCCAAGACCGTCATGCGGCGCAAGACGCAGCGGGTGACAGGAGCGTTCTCGTCCGTGAAGGAAAGCGTGATGGGCAGCTCGTCCCACGCGCAGGACATGGCCGGCGAGGCGGTTCACGCGGTCGGCGATGCGGCCGCGAACGCGCCGGTGCAGGTGACCCGGCGTACGCAGGGAAACCCCCTGGCGGCCGGTCTCATCGCGTTCGGCCTGGGCGCACTCGTCTCATCGCTCCTGCCGGCCACGGACCGCGAGCGCTCCTTGGCGGCGGACGCCAAGGACAAGGCTCAGCCGCTGATGGAGGAGACCAGGCAGATCGCGCAGCACACTGCGAGTGAGCTCAAGGAGCCGGCCCAGCAGGCGGCCGGAGCGGTCAAGCAGAGTGCGACGGATGCGGCCGCGACGGTCAGGGAAGAAGGCCGTTCGGCTGCGACCGACGTGCGCCACGACGCTGGCTGAGCCCCAGCACGCCTGGGTGGCGGCCGCGCACGCGGTCGCCACCCGGCGGGGCCGGGGCTGAGCTCACGGGCTGAGGACGACCTTGATGCAGCCGTCGTCCTTGCGCTGGAAGATGTCATAACCGTGGGGTGCGTCCTGCAACGAAAGATGATGCGTCGCAAGGCTTTCCAGCCCCAGTGGGTCGTTCTCCGCCAGCGCGGCCGGGAGGATCTCGTCGACCCAACGCTTGACGTGACACTGGCCCATTCGGATCTGCACACCTCGGTCGAACAGTTCCATCATGGGCAACGGGTCCAGCTCGCCGCCGTACACGCCACTGACCGACACGGTGCCGCCGCGTCGTACGGCCTTCATCGCGGTGCGCAGGGCGGCCAGGCGGTCCACACCGATCCGTTCCGTCATCGGCTTGGCCACTGCGTCCGGGAGCAGCCCCACCGCGGCGTGCGCGAGCTTGCCCGCGGGAGAGCCGTGCGCCTCCATGCCCACGGCGTCGAGGATGGCGTCCGGACCGCGCCCGCCGGTCAGATCGATGAGGGCTTCCGAGACGTCGTCGCAGTCGTTGATGTCGAGCGGTTCCATCCCGTGCTTGGCCGCGAGCTGGAGGCGATCCGGGACGAGGTCGACCCCGATGACCCGCCCGGCTCCCTGGTGCAGCGCGACGCGTCCGGCCAGCTGCCCGACCGGTCCGAGCCCCAGAACGGCCAGGGTGTCGCCGGGCTCCAGGGCCGCGTAGGCGACGCCTTGCCAGGCCGTCGGCAGGATGTCGGAGAGGTAGAGCACCCGCTCGTCGGGCACGTCGTCTGGCACCTTGATCGGGCCGAAGTGGGCCTGAGGGACTCGCACGTACTCCGCCTGACCGCCCGGGACCGAGCCGTAGAGCTCGGTGTAGCCGAACAGTGCCGATCCCTTGCCGTGAGAGCGCACCTGGGTCGTCTCGCACTGGGCGAACAGCCCGCGGTCGCACATCCAGCATGAGCCGCACGAGATGTTGAACGGTACGACGACCCGGTCGCCCGGTGTGATCTGGCTGACCGCGGGGCCGACTTCCTCGACGATGCCCATGGCCTCGTGGCCGAGCACGTCCCCGGAGCGCAGGAACGGTCCGAGCACCTCGTACAGGTGCAGGTCGCTGCCGCAGATCGCGGTCGACGTGACCTTGACGATGGCATCGGTCGGTTCTTCGATCACCGGGTCGGGAACGTCCATGACCTTCACGTCTCGCTTGCCTTGCCAGGTGAGTGCGCGCATGGGGGTCCTCGCGGCTGGATACCGTCGCAGCGGCTGGCAGCACTGCTCTGTTCTCGACTCTGACATGCCGCCCCAGACCGTGCGACCGGAGCCGGCGAAGCCCGTCATGAACGCCAGACGGTGTCGTGGTGCCGGTTTGGCGCCACGTGGCTGACACCGTCTCGGAGTGCGCCACAACCGGTCGTGCCGCACCCTG
This sequence comes from Actinomycetales bacterium, assembly GCA_045807245.1. Taxonomy (GTDB): domain Bacteria; phylum Actinomycetota; class Actinomycetes; order Actinomycetales; family CAVURS01; genus CAVURS01. The sequence goes on along the minus strand of JBJMHS010000037.1, from coordinate 1,824 downwards.
GCTAGATGGCGACGGTGAGCACGGTGATGAAGGTCGGGCCCACTCGGGTCTTCGAAGTGCTCGCCGATGGTTGGAGCTACACGGCCTGGGTCGTCGGTGCATCGCATGTGCGGGCGGTCGAGCCCAGCTGGCCTGCTGTCGGTGCGCGGATCCACCACTCGTTCGGCGCATGGCCGCTGGTCCTTCGAGACGTCACCACCGTCGAGGTCTGCGAGCCGGCGTCGCGACTGGTTCTGCTCGCCAACGGTCGCCCACTCGGCCGGGCGCGGGTGGAGCTCCGGCTCGAGGAGGAACCGTCCGGCACCCGGGTCACGATGGAGGAGACCGTGGTCGACGGCCCAGGCCACCTCGTGCCCAAGCCAGTCATGGACCGTCTGATCGTGCCGCGCAACCGCGAGAGCCTGGGCCGGTTGGGCGCCCTGGCCGAACGGCCTACCTCTCCGAGCTGAGCCGGGCCGCTACACACCGCGGCGGGTGCGGATCCAGCGATATCCCCAGCCCGACAGGCTGACCTCACCGAGACGGCGAGTGAGCGGACCGTAGTCAGTGTCGGCGAAGACCTCGACTGGCTCCTCGCTGAGGGCGACGGGGCTCAGGTCGACCGAGACCGCTTCGGGCGAGAGGTTGTGCAGCAGCAGGATCGCCCCCTCCGGCGCCTCGAAGCGATGGACGAGGACGGAACGGGGAAGTGGGATGTCGACCACGCTCGGCTCGCCGACCCCGATCTCCGGGCACTCCCGCAGGACGCTGATCAGGTCTTCGAACCAGCGCAGGAGCGAGCCCGTCTCGCGACGCTGAGCGCGGACGTTGACCTTGCTCGCGGCGTACCGGCCTCGGGTGACGACCGGCCGGATCAGCTGGCCGGCTGCAGCCGTGGAGAATCCGGCTGTGGCATGCGGCTGCCACTGCATCGGCGTGCGAATGGCGTCGCGACCGCGAAGCCGGAGCGACTCTCCCATGCCGATCTCCTCGCCGTAGCGCAGCACCGGCGTCCCGGGCATGCTGAACTGCAGGGAGTAGGCCAGCTGGGTCCGCGCCCGATCGCCCTCCATCATCGAGAACAGGCGGCGCCTGATGCCGCGGTCGTAGATGCGCATCTCCGGCTTCGGTGCGAAGGCCCTCATGACGTCGGTGCGCTGTTCCTCGGTCAGCCGGCTGAGGTCGAGCTCGTCGTGGTTGCGCAGGAAGGTGGCCCACTGCGCCATGGCCGGGAGCGGTGGCATCGTTGCGAGGGCCTCCACGAGGGGCTCGGCTTCCTGCCGGGCCAGGGCCAGCCAGAGCTTGGCGTTCAGGGCGAAGGCGAACAGCATGTGGGCCCGGTCGTTAGGGCCACCGGCGACGGCGGCACAGTACTTCGGCAGCTCATCTGGCGCGACGTTCGCCTCACACAACAGCACGGCCTCGCCGTTGCGCCACTGGACCTGTTCGCGCCAGTCGTCGAGGATCCCGAAGTCCTCGGGGCCAGGGTCGACGCCCGGCGCCACCTGCTGCAGGACGAACGGAGCGGCGTCGATCCGGAAGCCCGAGGCGCCGAGCTGCAGCCAGTACGACATGACCTTCTTGATCTCGCCCCGTACGTCGGGGTTGGCCCAGTTCAGATCGGGCTGGAAGTCATAGAAGCGGTGGAAGTACCACTCGCCCGCGGCCTTGTCGTACGTCCAGGTCTCGGTCTGCTCGCCGGGGAAGACGATGCCCTGCCGGCGGTCGGACGGTTCGGGCTTGCTCCAGACATACCAGTCCCGGTACGGCGAGTCCGGAGCGGCTCGGGCCGACTGGAACCAGGGGTGCTGGTCCGAGGTGTGGTTGACCACGAGATCGAGCAGC
>JBJMHS010000036.1:0-126145 GCA_045807245.1 Actinomycetales bacterium | reverse complement strand
GTCGTACAGGCCGATGCCACGGCCTTCCTGACGCAGGTACAGCAGGTACCCCCCGACGACACTGATCCGCTGGACCGCCTCGCGCAGCTGCGGTCCGCAGTCGCAGCGCTCGCTGCCCAACGCGTCACCGGTGAGGCACTCGCTGTGCAACCGGACCAGCGGCACCCGATCGGGCTCGGCGAGACCGATGGCCAGATGCTCGCGGCCGTCAGCCAGTCCGTGGAACGTCACGAGCCGGGCCGGCGTGACCAGGTCGCCCAGGCGCATGTCGATGACCACCTCGCGGCGGATGGTCGCGGTGCGGACTGCGTTGACGGTCATGAGGCTCCGAACCGGTCTGACAGTGCGTACTGCAGGAGAGCGACGTCTCCGATCCGTTGCACCTCGGCCAGCGTCGCCCGCCGCTGCGAGGACCAGGGAAAGCGTCCGTTCTCGACGAACCGCTGGGCGCGCGGGTCACCCACGAACAGCGGTGCGATGACGAGGTCGAGCTGGTCGGCGAGCTCCCCGGTCAGGAACTGAGTCGCGACGGCCGCGCCGCCCTCGACCATGAGCCGGTTGACGCCGCGCGCACCCAGGTCCTGGCTCACCTCGGTCAGATCCACCTCGGGACCGAGCTCCACGACCTCTGCGCGGCGGCCGAGCCGCCCGCGCACGTCCTCGGCGACCGGCGTAGGGCAGTAGACGAGCGTGTCGGCGTCCTCGGCAGCGAAGATCTGTGCGCCCGGGTCGAGCCGCCCGGTCGTCGTCACGGTGACCTTGAGCGGCGACGGCGCCTGGCCGCGGGCGGTTCGTTCCGCCCGGCGGGCCCCGGACCGCACGGACAGCCGTGGGTCGTCCGCACGGACCGTGCCTGCTCCGACCAGGATCGCGTCACAACCGGCGCGCACCGCGTCGACCCGGTCGAAGTCCTCGTCGTTGGACAACAGCAGCCGGGACGGCGTGCCGCTGCCGATGTACCCGTCCAGCGACATGCTGCAGCTCAGCAGGGTGTAGGGGCGGTCAGCCATGAGCGGCGCCCCGCGGACCGATACCCACCAGCACTGGCTGCTCCTCGTCCTCGTCCGAAAGCCCTGCGTCCGTCGCCAGCGTCGTGTCCGCCCCCGGCTCGGACGGGACGAACAAAGCGATGAGGCCCGGCAGGGTGGCCACGAGGCTCAGCACGCCGTACGTGGTGGCGACCTCGACACCCTGCGTCGCGCCGAGCCCAGCGGCTGCGAACGCCCACGCGGCAACGCCTTCGCGCGGGCCCCAGCCACCGATGTTCGTCGGGACGCTCATCGACAACATCACGATAAGTGCGAGTGGCAGCAGTGCGCGCGTCGAAGTCCAGCTGTCCGCGCCGGCAGCGACCAGGAAGACGGTGACGTGTCCGGCCACGACGGCGGCGGACGCGGCCACGACGGCCGGCCCGCGCTCCCAGGTCAGCAGCGTGGTGCGGAGGTCGGCGCGGATCGTCTGCGTGACTCGGGCCGGCCAGGAGAGTCCCTCGTGCGGTACGGCGAGAGCCACCAGGACGACGGCGACGGCTACCGCGACGACCAGGCCACCGACGACCTCCATCGCGGGCCGGATCGGCGACGGCCAGGCCAGCAGGACGACGGTCGCGAGAGCGACCTGAACGACCTGCCCGGCCGCCCGGTCCCAGACCACGCTGCGCAGGGCCAGCCCGACCTCTCCGGACTCCTGGCCGTGTCGCACACCGCGATGCACATCGCCGAGGACTCCGCTCGGGAGCGTGCTGTTGAGCAGCTGCGAGCGGTAGTACGACGCGATCGCGGTCCGCATAGGGATGTCCAGGCCGAGCCCGCGGGCGATGAGCCGCCAGCGCCACGCGGACAGGGACGTGGTCCCGGCGGTGATCAGGGCGGCTGCGGCCAGCGACGCCGGGCTGACCCGTCGTACTCCGTCGAGGAACGGCCCGGCGCCCAGACGGACGACGAGGAAGGCGAGCACCAGCACCCCGGCGGCCAGGCGCAGCCACGGCCAGAGACGTCCAGGCGACGTGGCGCGCGCCTCAGTCCACCGGTGCATATCAAGGCTTACGCACGGCGGGCCGGCATGGTTCACCCATCGAGCACCCGCGCCAGCGCGGAGGAGATTGACGCGACCGTTCGGTCCCATCCCGGGAGTCTCCTGCGACGGTCCCGGGCGCGGGTGCGCAGGGCCGTCCGCAGGTCCGGTTCGGTCAGCCACCTCGTGAGCGCTGCCCGCAACGCGTCGGGGTCCTGCGCCGGGACCAGGATGCCGGGCGGCTTCCCGTCCGCCGCCCGGCCGAGCGCTTCGGGCAGGCCCCCGACCGCGCTGGCGACGACCGGCAGGCCGCGCGCCAGCGCCTCCGTCACGACCATGCCGTAGCTCTCCAGCCGGGTCGGCAGGACGAGCAGGTCCGCCTCGCCGTAGCACCGGTCCAGGTCGGCGCCGGTCCGCACGCCGGCGAAGTGCACGTGTTGCTCGATGGCGCGTCCGGCCAGGAGCTGCCGCTGCTGACGGACGAAGTCGGGGTCGCTGTCCAGCGCCCCGACGCAGGTGCACGACCAGGCCGTCCGAGCTGACGAGCCGGCGGCGTCGTCCAGCCCGGCCAGAGCCTGGAAAAGGACGTCGTACCCCTTTGCGGGGACGACCGGTGCCACGCACAGCAGCGACCCACCGGACGGCGTACCGGAGGCGACCTCGGCCGGGTCGGCCCCTGGCGTCGCGATGACGATGGCGGTGGGGTCCAGGCCCGACTCCTCGGCCAGCATCGAAGCGGTCCAGCTGCTGGTCGTGATCACCATCCGAAGGGCGGTCAGCACCGCCGGAGGCGGCCCGCCAGGAGGTCCAGGCATGTGCACCAGCGCTACCAAGCGGAGGCGGCGGGCGTGCCGCAGCAATGCCATCTCCGCCGAGCCGAGCAGCCCGTCGAACAGGGCCAGACCGCCGTCCGGGACGAGCGCAAGCTGCCGTTGAACCTCGGACTCGATCGATCGTTCGGGTGCCGGCCAGGCGCCAGACACTTGCTGGTCGACAACGGTCCAACCCAGGGCGGCCAACCCGTCGCGAACATGACCGTCGTACACGTTGCCGCCGCTCGGCCGCTGCGGGTCGTCGTACCCGGCGGGGAAGAGGAGGTGGACCTGGCGCCTGGTCACAAAATGCGCTGGTACGACGCCCAGGCCACGTGCGACTCGTGCAAGGTGACCGTGATGCCGGCCAGCTCACGCGCGTCGTCGCCGAGCGCGCCCGAGTGGACGGCGTCGGCAAGGCGGTCGGCGACGAACCGGGCCAACATCTCGGTCGTCGTGTTGACGCCGGCGAAGCCCGGCTCCTCGTCGAGGTTCCGGTAGTTGAGCTCGGACACGATGGCGCGCAGCCCTTCGGTGGCTCGGCCGATGTCGACCACAATGCCGTTGGGGTCCAGGCCCTCACGGGCGAACGTCGCGTCGACGAGGTACGTCGCGCCGTGCAGACGTTGCGCCGGGCCGAAGACCTCGCCCTGCAGGCTGTGGGCGATCATCACGGACTCGCGGACCGTCACGCTGAACATCGGCTCACTCTCCCGCATAGCTGATCGTGTGGCACAGCTCGTCCGACCCGACGACGCGCGCCATGGTGTCGGGCAGATCGGCGAAGGCCGACGAGCCGGACAGCAGGTGGTCGAAGGCGGGATCGCGCAGCAGCTCGAGGGCGAGGGCGAGCCGGTCCCTCGTCGTACGCCGGTTCCGGCGCGCCGGGGCGACCGCGCCCACCTGGCTGGACCGGATGGCCAGCCGCCGGTCGTGGAACGCACCGCCGAGCGAGAGCGTGACCGGTTGGTCGCCGTACCAGCTGAGGTCGACGACGGTGCCGTCGGCGGCCAGCAGGTCGAGCGAGCCCTGCAGGCCGTCGCTCGTGCCGCTCGTGTGGATCACCAGGTCGAGGTCGCGCGGCGCGTCGGACGGGTGTGCGAACGCCGTACCCATCGCCGCCGCGAGCGCGGCCCGGTCCGGGTTCGGGTCGACGACGGTGACCTGGACGCCCACGATCCCGGCGAGCAGGCGGGCCACGCCCGCGCCGACCATCCCGGCACCGACGACACCGACCCGGTCCCCGGGCATGGGCGCGGCGTCCCAGATCGCGTTCACCGCCGTCTCCACCGTGCCGGCCAGGACGGCGCGGCGGGCTGGGACGCCGTCCGGCACGGGCAGCACGGCTGAGGCGGCCACGACGTACTGGGTCTGGTGCGGGTAGAGGCAGAAGACGGTGCGGCCGGTCAGCTCAGCCGGGCCCGACTCGACGACACCGACGTTGAGGTAGCCGTACTTCACCGGGCCGGGGAAGTCACCCTCCTGGTACGGCGCGCGCATCGTCTGGTGCTGGCTCTCGGGCACGCCACCCCGGAACACCAGAGCCTCCGTGCCTCGGCTGATGCCCGACCAGGTCGTGTGCACGAGGACGTCGTCCGGGCCGGGGTCACTCAGCTCGGCCGTCCGGATCTCGCCCTCTCCGGGGCTGCGGACCCAGAAGGCACGAGCGATGGCCGGCACGGTCAGACCCTCCCATGTGAACCGCTGGTCGCGGACAGGCGTAATCAGTGTGTATACCCATCTACGGAGGCACGGTGACATCCGTTCGCACGCGTCTGGCCCTAGGACTGGCCGGGGCTGTCTCCGTGCTGGCCGTGCTCGGTGGCGTCGTCGGACTCCGCTCCGCCGGATGGGCCGCCGGGGCGGCGGCCGACCTGGCGGTGTTCGGGCTGTACGGGTGGGCGCTGGCCCGGTCCGGCGCCACCGCCCCACGGCCGGCGGACTATGTGACGCTGGCTCGCGCGGCCCTCGTGGGCGGGGTGGCCGCCCTTGTCGCCGACGCGTTCGCGGGGCAGCCGCACCTCGGACCGCTCGTCGGGCTGGCGGCGGTCGCGCTCGCCCTCGACGCCGTCGACGGACAGGTGGCCCGCAGGACTCGCACAGCGTCTGCGCTGGGCGCGCGGTTCGACATGGAGGTCGACGCGCTCCTGATCCTGTTGCTCAGTGCGTACGTCGCGCGCAGCCTCGGCGGGTGGGTCCTGCTGATCGGCCTGGCGCGGTACCTGTTGCTGGCTGCCGGAAGCCTGTGGCCCTGGCTGCGCCGGCCGACCCCGCCGCGCTACTGGGCCAAGGTGGTCGCGGCCACGCAGGGGGTCACGTTGACGGTGGTGGCCTCGGGTCTGCTGCCGCACGTCGTCGCCGTCCTGGTGATGACGGCCGCGCTGGGCCTGCTCGCTGAGTCGTTCCTGAACCAGGTGGCCGTGCTGGCCGGTCTGCGCGAGCGGGTCGCGATGAGCCGGATCCTGTCGGTCGCTGCCGTGGTCCTGGTGTGGGCCGCGCTTGCCTTGCCGGACCAGCTGACCCGCCTCTCGGTGAGCACGTTCGTGCCGGTGCCGGCCGAGGGTCTGGTTCTGGCCGCCGCCGCGCTACTGCTGCCGGCCGGTCCACGACGTGCCCTGTCGACGACCGCGGGCGGCCTGCTGGGTGTCCTGGTGCTGCTCAAGCTGCTGGACATGGGCTACTACTCCCAGCTCGACCGCGCGTTCAACCCGGTCATCGAGTGGAGCAGCCTGGGCCCCGCCGTCGGCGTGCTGCGCGACTCGGTCGGCTCGGTGTGGGCGTATCTCGCCGTCGGTGTGGCGGTCCTGCTCGCGATAGCGGTCGTCGGGCTCCTCGCCTGGGCCGCTCTGCGCGTGTCACGGGTCAGCGCCGGGCATCGGCGCCTCTCGGCAATGGTCGTGGGGGCGCTGGCCCTGGTCTGGACGGCCGGCGCGGTGCTGGGCCTCGACGTCGCACCGCAGACCGCAGTCGCATCGGGCACGACGACGCAGTTCGCCGCCACCGAGGTTCGCAACATCGCGGCGGCCGCCCGTGACCGGCGCGAGTTCCCCGACCAGCTGCGCGCGGCCGACTCGTACGCCGAGCGGCCCGCAGGTGACCTCCTGGCCGGCCTGAAGGGCAAGGACGTGATCGTCGCCTTCGTCGAGAGCTATGGCCAGCGCGCCGTACAGGACTCGGCGTACGCGCCCGGCGTCGTCTCGGTCCTCGACGCGGGCACCCGCCAGCTGACCGCCGCCGGCTTCTCCGCCCGGTCGGCGTTCCTGACCTCGCCCACCTTCGGCGGGTTGAGCTGGCTGGCCCACTCGACGTTGCAGTCCGGACTGTGGATCGACAACCAGCAACGGTACGGGCAGCTGGTCGACAGCAGCCGGTTCACGTTGAGCGACGCCTTCAAGAAGGCCGGCTGGCGCACGGTCAGCGTCGCGCCGGCCGACGACGGCCCGTGGCCCGAGGGCACGTCCTTCTACCATTTCGACCAGCTGTACAACGCGACGAACGTCGGGTACGAAGGGCCGCGGTTCAGCTACGCGACGATGCCGGACCAGTTCTCGCTCAAGGCTTTTCGTGATCGCGAGCTCACACCGGGCCACGCGCCAGTGATGGCCGAGCTCGACCTCGTCTCGTCGCACTATCCCTGGACGCCGTTGCCGCGGATCCTCCCATGGGACTCCATCGGCGATGGCTCGATCTACGACCCGATGCCCGCGCAGGGGCCGTCGGTGCCCTCCCTCTACACGAACTACGACAACGTCCGAACGGCGTACGGCCGGTCGATCCAGTACTCGGTCCAGTCACTGGTGTCGTTCGTGCAGAACGCGCACGACCCCAACCTGGTGCTGATCCTCCTCGGTGACCACCAGCCTGCGCCCAAGGTCAGCGGTGTCGGGGCGACCCACGAGGTACCGATCTCGATCGTCGCGCACGACCCGACCGTGTTCGACAAGATCGCTGGCTGGTCCTGGGAGCCGGGTCTCCACCCGAGCCGACAGGCTCCCGTGTGGCCGATGGACACCTTCCGCAACCGCCTGCTCGACGCCTACCAGGGCACCGGCCCGTCGACCATCTCCGCTGCTCGCCAACAGGCCCCGGGGTGACCTCGGCTCACGTGTGCGTTGGTCGACTCGATGTGTCGCTCACCGCTTTGGCACGGCATCGTGTGGGTCGTGACGGCGACAGCGGTGCGGCGGCTCACACCGCCGAGTGCCGAGGACGATGAGCTCGTCAGTCGACTGACCCAGCTCGTCAACGGGGTGTATGCACAGGCTGAGCGTGGTCTGTGGCGTGACGGCTTCCTCCGCACGACAGCCGAGGAGATGGCCGACATGGTGCGGGCTGGAGAGATCGCGGTGGCGACCCGCGAAGGACAGGTCGTCGGGAGCATCCGGTGGCACGACGTCGGTGAGGACCGCGGGGAGTTCGGCATCTTGGCCGCCTCTCCGCAGGTGCGCGGCACCGGCGTGGGCCGGGCGTTGGTCGACTTCGCCGAGACCGACTGTTGCCACAGGGGACTGCGCGTGATGCAGCTCGAGCTGCTCGTTCCGCGCACCTGGTCACACCCGAGCAAGGAGCTCCTCCGGGGCTGGTACGGCCGGCGCGGCTACCGGCTGGTTGCGAGCCGGCCGATGGACGTCGCCTTTCCACACCTGAAGCCGTTGCTCGCCACGCCGTGCGATCTCGAAGTCCACGAGAAGGCACTCCAGGTCACTCGCTCGTGAGGATGACCAGCTGCTGGGTGGCCCGGGTCATCGCGACGTAGCGGTCGACCGCACCTTCGATGCCCTCGCCGAACGCTTCCGGGTCGACCAGGACGACGAGGTCGAACTCGAGCCCCTTCGACAGCTCGGGAGCCAGCGAACGGACCCGGGACGTCGCCTGGAACGTGGGATCGCCGATGACACAAGCAACTCCGTCGGCGTGCGCGGCGAGCCAGGTGTCGAGGATCGTCGTCAGGTCCGAGACCGGTCCATGGACGACGGGGATGCCGCCACTGCGGATGGATGTCGGGACGTTGGCGTCCGGCAGGACGGCTCGGATGACCGGCTCGGCCTCGATCATGACCTCCTCCGGCGTCCGGTAGTTGATGCTCAGCGAGGCCAGGCTCACGCGGTCGAGCCCGATGCGGGTCAGCCGTTCCTCCCACGACTCGGTGAACCCGTGCCGGGCTTGAGCCCGGTCACCGACGACAGTGAAGCTGCGGGACGGGCACCGCAGCAGGAGCATCTGCCACTCGGCGTCGGTCAGCTCTTGAGCCTCGTCGACGACGATGTGCGCGAACGGGCCGGCGAGCCGGTCCGGGTCAAGACCGGACAAGCCGGAGGTGTCGACCAGGGAGTCCTGCAGGTCGTGCCCCCGCAGCATCGACATCACCTGCATCTCGGAGTCGTCCGACGCGATGAGGTGCTCGATCACCCGGTTCATCTCCTCGCGGGCAGCGGCACGGGCGGCGGCCTGGCGCCGTTGCCGCAGTGAGGCTTCCGGGTCGCCGACCCGCATGCGCGCCGCGTCAAGCAGTGGCAGGTCGGAGACGGTCCAGGCCTGCGGATCCTCGCGCTGCAGCGACCGGACCTCGTCGGGGCTGAGCCAGGGAGCGCACTTGCGAAGGTAGGCCGGCACCGACCACAGGTCTGCGACGAGGTCGGTCCCTTCGAGCAGGGGCCAGGTCGCGTTGAAGGCGCTGAGCAGCTCGCGGTTCTGCAGCAGAGACTTGCGCAGCAGGGCGTCCGGAGCGTCGCCGTCATGCTTGTCGACCAGGATCGTCAGCAGCTCGTCCTAGATCTGTTCGCGCGCCTCGTTGTGCGGCGTGCCGGGGTCAGCGGCGTCGAAGGCCTCGGCCCATTCGGCGGCGTTGAGCCGGACGTCGGACCACGGTGTCGTGATCGTCATCCCTTTGGTGGGCAGTGCTTCGTAGAACCTGACCGCCGTCTCGATCGCGTGCACCATCGCGACGGACGACTTCAGGTGCGCCACCTGCGGATCGGGCTCACCATCTACGGTGTTTCCTTCGGGGACGAGGTCCCGCAGCGTGCACGTCTGCACGCCCTCCTCGCCCAGGCTGGGCAGGACGTCCGCGACGTACGCCAGATAGGGCTGGTGTGGACCGACGACCAGCACACCCCCGCGACGGTGACCGAGGCGCGGATCGGCGTACAGGAGGTACGCCGAGCGGTGCAGTGCGACCACCGTCTTGCCGGTGCCGGGACCGCCGTCCACCACGAGAGCACCGCTGGAGCCGGCCCGGATGATGGCGTCCTGGTCGGCCTGGATCGTGCCGAGCACGTCGCGCATGCGAGGGGACCGGCTGCTCCCGAGGCTGGCGATGAAGGCGGACTGGTCGTCGAGCGCCGCGGCGTGCCCGGCGAACCCGTCGGGCGTGAACACCTCGTCCCAGTAGTCGCTGACCCGGCCGCGGGTCCAGCGGTATCGGCGTCGGCTGGCCAGGCCCATCGGGTTCGCGTGGGTCGCACCGAAGAACGGCTCGGCCGCGGGGGAACGCCAGTCGATCAGCAAGCGCCGGCCCGAGGCGTCAGTGAGGCCGAGCCGCCCGACGTAGACCGGCTCTCCGTTGTCCGAGCCATCTGCGCGGACCATGTGGCCGAGGCACAGGTCCAGACCGAAGCGGCGCAGGGCGCGCAGGCGTCCGGCCAGCCGGTGCACCTCGAGGTCACGATCCATGGCCGCTTGCCCTTCCCCGCCGGCCCGCCGGAGCTCGGTGTCCAGGCGGTCGGACAGCTCGGTGATCGACCGTTCGAGGCTCTCCGCGATGGCTCGGAAATGCTGCTCGTCGCCGCTGATGAGGGCCGGGTCGGCCTTATGAGTGAGGTGCTCCGGAAGGTCGAACGCGCTGGTCGTCAGGTCGTTCACGTCATCAGCTCTTCCATCGTCTTCGATCTGAGCGACGTCACCATAGATCCAAAAGATGGCGCTCATGAGAGCCCCGGATATCTGCTACACATGAAAGGGACGCCCGGCCGTCATATAGTCGGGACGGCTTGAGCCCAAGGCAAATCTCCTCCCTGGCCCGAGGTCCGCATGCGCATCGGACTGATCGCCCCGCCGTGGGTGCCCGTCCCACCGCCGGCGTACGGCGGCACCGAGTCGGTGATCGACCGGCTGACCCGCGGGCTGCAGGCCGCGGGTCACGACGTGTTGCTTGCGGCCGCCGCCAACAGCACCTGCCCGGTGGCCCGGGTCCCGGGGACCGACGAAGCACCCGAGGACGCCGCCGTTCAGACCGAGGCCGTGGGTGAGGCGCGGCACGTGCTCACGAGCTATGCCGCGATGGGCGACATGGATATCGTGCACGACCACACGAACATCGGCCCGCTGTTGCGCCGACCGCCGCGGCACGAACACGTGGTCACGACCAACCATGGGCCGTTCGACGATCGGCTCTCATCCCTGTATCGCGCCATGCCCGACGTGCCCATCATTGCGATCTCGCGCCACCAGGCCTCCACGGCAGAGGGCATCCCGATCGCTGCCGTGATCCACCATGGCCTGGACTTGGCCAACTTCCCAGTGGGAGCCGGTGACGGAGGCTATGCCTGCTTCCTCGGGCGGATGTCCGCCGACAAGGGTCCCCGGGAGGCAGCCATCATCGCCCGTGAAGCCGGCGTACCGCTGCGGATGGCCGCCAAGCTGCGCGAGCCCGCGGAGGTGGAGTACTTCGAGGCAGCCGTCAAGCCGATGCTGGGCCAGGACGTCGAGTACGTCGGTGAGCTCGGCGAGGAGGAGAAGGTGGAGCTGCTCGGTGGCTCCTTCGCGCTCCTGAACCCCATCCAGTGGCCGGAGCCGTTCGGCCTGGTCATGATCGAAGCGCTGGCCACCGGGACGCCGGTCGTCGCCACCCCCGCCGGGTCAGCGCCCGAGATCATTCAGGACGGCGTGACGGGTTACCTGCGCCGGGATTCGGCGGCGCTGGCATCGGCTCTGCTCGAGGCAGCCTCGCTCGATCGCGAGCGGTGCCGGGTCGAGGCCGAGCAGCGATTCAGCACCGAGCGCATGGTCGGCGACCACGTGCGGCTCTACGAGCGGGCCCTGTCCGGCGACCTCGCCGAGCCGGCCGGACCGCACTCGAGAGCCTGCTAACCGCGACCGCTGAGCGCCCCATGGGGATCGAGGTCGTCGAGGCGCACCTCGACGCCGCGCGGCAGGCCGGTCACTCGTGACCCGTGTTCGGTGACTTCCAAGCAGATCCGGCCGTCGCCCAAGGCGATCCCGTCGACGAGCAGGGGGATGAACGACGGCGGCAGTACGGGTGCGACCCGGAGAGACCTGCGGGGCAGCCGAGGCTCGAAGCGCAGCAGCGAGCGGATGAGCTGGATCGGCGTCGCGGCGGCCCAGGCCTGCGGAGAGCACGACGTCGGGTACGCCACCGGTTGCGCGAACTCGTCGCGGGCGAGCCCGCAGAACAGCTCGGGCAGCCGGCCGCCCGGGAACTGCTGCGCCGCGTCCAGGAGCGACTCCGCCAGCTGCTGCGCCTCTTTCACGAACCCGTAGCGCACCAGGCCCGCGACGATGAGCGCGTTGTCGTGGGGCCATACGGAGCCGTTGTGATAGCTGACGGGGTCATAGGCGCCCATCTCGGCGCTGAGTGTGCGCACCCCCCAGCCGGTGAACATGGCTGGCGACATGAGGTGTTCGACCACCGCGGCCGCCTTGTCGCCGTCGACGATTCCGGTCCACAGGCAATGGCCCATGTTGGAGGCGCAGGAGTCGACCGGCTTCTTGTCGCGGTCGAGGGCAAGGGCGTAGTACCCCTTGTCGGGAAGCCAGAACTGCTCGTTGAACGCGGCGCGGAGCACATCGGCCCGCTGGGACCAGTACTGCGCGGTCTCCTCGTCCCCGAAGTCCCCCGCGAGGTCGGCCCGGGCCTGGAACGCCTGATACGCATACCCCTGCACCTCGCACAGGGCGATCGGCGGCTCGGCGACGCGCCCGTCGGCGAAGGTGACCCCGTCCCAGGAGTCCTTCCAGCCCTGGTTGCGCAGGCCTCGGTCAGTGGCGCGCTGGTACTCCACGAATCCGTCACCGTCACGGTCGCCGTACCGGTCGATCCAGTCGAGAGCGCGGTCCGCGTGGGGCAGCAGCTCCTGCACCTCTTCCGGTGCGGCGCCCCAGCGCGCAAGCTCCCCGAGTACGAAGACGAACAGTGGGGTCGCGTCCACCGTGCCGTAGTAGATGTTGCCCCCGCCCAAGGACAGCGCCGACTCGACGCCCAGCCGAACCTCGTGCAGGATCCGCCCGGGTTCCTCCTCCGTGACCGGGTCGACGACCCGGCCCTGATGGCGGGCGAGGGTTCGCAACGTACCCAGTGCGAGGCGGCGGTCAACCGGCAGCGCCATGGCAGCCGTCAGCAACGAGTCCCGGCCGAACAGCGCCATGAACCATGGCGCGCCGGCCGCGACCGCCGCCATGGAGGGATCATCCTTGTCAAAGATGCGAAGCGAGCCGAGGTCCTGCTGGCTGCGGCGGAGTACCTGCTGCAGCCCTTCGTGACCGGTCGTGGCGATCGGTGTCGTCATGTTCCACTGCTGGAGCCGTCGAGCCGGAAGAGACTCCTTCAGCGGTCGGTCGAGCGGGAACGACGCTTCGATCTCCTCACCATCGAGGACTGGCCGAACCACGAGCGACACCGACCACGCACCACGCGGGGGCACGACGACGTCGTACTGGACGACGCCGGCGCTCTGCGTCCGGCTGACGGCCGTCACAGAGCTCGCGCCGGGAACCTCGACGACGGCGCCACGCCGGCTGCCGCGCCAGGAGTGTTCCAGAACGAGCCGGCCGTCGGACGCGTCGCTGGCCCGCTCACCGCGCGCCTGGATGCGCCCGTCCTTCACTTCGAACAGGTCGGCGAAGTCGGCCTCCACCGCCACGCTCACCCTGCAGGCAGCGGCCTCAGCCCCGGGATTGCGGATCCGCAGGTCCTCGCGGATGCCGTTGCCCACGAGGCGCTCCCGCTCGACCAGCAGGTTGGTGTCCGTGCGACCCGAGCGCCGGGGGAGCCGGCCGACGAAGGTGGCGCGATACGGCTCGGGAGTCAGCGCGCCCAGCGGTTCTGGCTGCTCGCCGTCCACCGTCAGCTGCCAGCGGGACAGGATGCGCGTGTCTCGAAAGAACAGTCCCTGTGGTCCGCTGCCGATGAGATCTCCACCGGCTGTGGAGATGCAGAACGACGAGCCCTCGACGACGGTGACCGAGCCGCCGTCGACGCCGGAAGGTTCGCGATCAGGTGTCCAGGCGCTCACTCGTCCCCGTCCCGGTCCAGCGGCGGACCCCTCCTGGATCCGCCAGTGACGCTGACCAATCGATTCCTCCACCATGCCACGGGCCCGTGGCGCCGGAGTTCACGCCCCCCGGTACTTGAGCCCAGGCTGGTGAGCTGGCCGCTGGAGCGCGCACCGTTGTACGCACATGGACCTTCATCGAGCCGCTGTGTCACCCGGCTGGCGTTTCAAGGCTCACTTTCACGCGGTCGATATCTCCCGAGGGTCCGGACGCCTGTGCCGGACCAGGAGAGGACCACCATGACCAAACTCATCGCAACCGCCGGCTTTGCCGTGGCGCTCGTCGCTGCGGGTGCCGCACCCGCCCTTGCGGCCACGGGAGACCCCCAGCGACCGGCCGGAGACGTCGTCCCCGTTACGACCTCGGTCAACGGCGGTGACAACGGCTGGGGCAACTGTGGACACAACTCCAGCGGCGGCATCCGGCCGAGCGACCCAACCGCTGGTGGCAACGGCGGCTACCGCCCGGGAGACTGCGTGGCGACGGTCCCCACCGATCCGACGAACCTGGTCGTGAGCTGACTGGCACCCGGTGAACGCTGACAGTGCCCCGCCGGTATGACTGCGCGGGGCACTGTCGTCGGTCAGCCGGCCGGCTCCAGGTCTGGGATGCCGACCGGCCCGACCGGCGCTAACTTCGTCGCAACCCGCGCTCGCGGTGACTTGTGCGAAGAGGAGTAGCCATGCACCTTCGTTCCCTGCGCCTGCCAGTAGTCGCCGCCGCCACCACCGCTGTTCTCGCGCTCGCCCTTGGCGCAGGCGGCGGAACTGCCGGAGCCAGCACAACGATGCTGAACGGACCGTCTCCGGTCGTCGGCATCCGTTACTACCTGGCTCATCCGAAGGCCGCGCCGTCAGCCCTGCGAGAGCAGTTCCTGGCGGCTCATGCTGCCGCCCAGAGCGCGTCGAAGTCCGCTGCCTCTGCCCCTGCCGCGCCGGTGGCCGGCGTGCGGAACGTCTTCAACCGGGACACCGACGGTCTGCCGCAGAACGAGGAGGCGGTCTCGGCCTGCACAGCCAACCCCGACCTGGTCATCAGCGGTACCAACGACTACCGGGGCATTCTCGACGCTCAAGGTGACTTCACCGGCTGGTACTACTCGAACGACGGTGGCCAGACGCTGCGCAACGAGGGACTCCTGCCGCCCGCTCGGTCAGCCGCGGGAGACGTCGTCCCGTCCGGTGGCGATCCCACGTTCGCCATGAGCGCGGACTGCTCGGCGGTGTACGGCGCGAGCATCAACTACGGCAACGGCAACATCGGTGAGACGCCGAGCATCGAAGCGGTCTACCGCAGTACGCCGCAGCGCCTCGCCTCCTGTCCGCAGGGTGGGAGCGGCGGCACCCTGACTCATCCCTCCTGCTGGCCGACCCGAGTCGCCGTGGCCACGGCAGCGCCGGGCCACTTCATCGACAAGGACTGGATGGCCACGTCGAGCGGCCCGGGCGGTGACTACGTCTGGGTGGCGTTCGACGACCTGTCCCAGTTCAACAGCGAGGGCAACGAAGAGGCCGGGGTCGTCGAGATCGTGCGGTGCTCGGCCGACCTGAGCAGCTGCACTCACCCTATTCCCTTGAGTGGCGGCCAGAAGGTCGCCGAGTACCCGACGGTCACGGTCGACCGCGACGGCCGCGTGTATGTCACGTGGGGCGAGTTCTTCGGTGACTCCTTCATCGGGCCGGCCCAGCGCGGCTGGGTCGCCGTCGCGGAGGCGGGCAGCCTGTCCTTCACGAAGCACCCGATCGTCAAGGAGAACCAGGTCATCCGGGCCCAGGAGACGTTGCACGCCAACTCGTTCCGAGTCGGGACGATGTTCAAGAACACCGTCACGATCGTTCATGGCCACCCGGTCATCCTGGCGACGTGGGATCGCTGCAAGCTCCACGTCGTGGACCAGTTCTGCGAAGAGGCGGAGATCCAGGTGTCGACGTCGTCGGACCTGGGCCGGACGTGGTCGAACCCGCGGACGATCTCGGCCGGGGGCGACAACGTCTTCCCGTACCTGGACACCGACCCTGTCACCCAGCAGGTGGTCGGAGTCTGGTACACGAGCCGGTTCGATCCGGTGTTCCACAACCGGCAAGACGTTGAGATGGTTGGCCTCAATGCCGATGGGGTGGTCCAGCACCGCACCAGGGTGACGAAGGTGTCGAACGAGACCGAGTCCGATCCGATCCTCGGCGCCGCGTTCATCGGCGACTACATCCAGGTGGACGCGGTTGCTGGAAGGGCGTACGTCGCCTACAACGCCAACCTCAAGCACGTCCGGTTGTTCGGCCAGGGCGTCCCGATACCGCAGCAGGACAACTACCTGGTCCGAGTGCCCGAGTAGGAGACCGGGGTCACCGTCGCGGTCCCTACTCGATGATGTCGGGCACGTTGTACTCGACGGCGTCGACGAAGATCGGGGCCGACGAGTTCGCCGACACCGTCAGGCAGTACGTCGGTCCGCTGCCCGCCGGTACGCCGTTCTGCGCCAGCGTGTTCCACCGCCCGACCACCTCGCGGTAGCGGTTGGACGACGAGCGGAAGTTCACGGTGCTGTCGGAGCCGAACGCCTGGACTGTAGCCGTCCCGCCGGCGGTCCTGCGCGGAGCGACAAGGGCGATCCGCGAGAAGTACCCGCAGTACGTGAACGAGGCTCCGGCGCGCGTGGATCGCTGGTACGAGCCGCCGTAAGCGGTGTCGGCGAGGACTCGACGCCAGCCCGTCGAGTAGGTGATGGAGGTGGCGTACGCAGCGGTCGCGTCGGAGTCGTCGGCGATGACCGGAGTGAAACCGTGACCGTACTTCGTCGCCCCGGGCTCGCCACCGGCGTCGAACGGCGTCAGCCGGAACTCGGTGAACTGAACGGCAGGCAACAAGGCCTGGTACGTCGTAGCGGTCCCGTAGTAGACGACACCCCACGTGTTCGCGTAGGTGTTGTACTGCTCCAGCAGGTAGTAGCTGAATCCGTTGGTGCCCGGGTCCACAAGCTGCCAGGTCGTCACCTCGTACACGACCCCCGACGACTTCTGAGGGACGGTCGTGCCGACAGCCGGGAAGGCCTGCCGCGGTGCGCTCACCTCTGGCTCGGTCGCCGCCGACGCGGCGGTCGCCGTACCCCCCGGCGCCATCGCCAGCCCGGCCAAGAGCAGGACCGCCGACCCAACCAGCGCCGCCCGCCGCCTCTCGGCACGTGGCTCCAGCCGTCGAAGCTCAGTAGCCATGGTTGGCCTCCAGCCTCTCGGCAGCGCACGCAAGAGGTGTCTGAAGCATCCGCCGGCCTCACCACGCCGTCAATGGCTCACCAACCTGAGGGTCCGATCTCGGACACTCAAAGTCGGCTGAGCCGTCTTCCGCAGGTCACCTGCGCTCTGCTAGCTACACGTCGGAGTGGAGCGTCAGCTCATCTGGCTGAGCCGCGCTTCACGAATGATCGTCACATGATCATGACACCCCTGGTCAGCCCGGGGGTTGTCACCGTTGTCTGATCGTTGGAGGGTTTCGGACCCTCAGGGTGCACGCAAGTGTGAGCGCGATCGCCGCGATAATGTCGGTCGTGGCCGCGGTGGCGGTCGAGCGGCTGGTCACCCGGACAGCTGAGCCCAGGGCCGAGGTCGAGGAGCGCATTGCTGAGCAAGCTGTCGCAGGTGCACTATCGGCTCGGACGAGGTCTCCTGGCCCGCGCGGTGGGGCGGGACTTCGACCTCTCGCGGGTCCGACACGTCCCCAAGTCGCTGCGGCTGCCCCTGTTGCGGGACGGCCTTGACCCGGTGCCTGCGTTGGCCGAGGTCCGCGCGACTGAGCCGGTGTCTCGGCTAGCTAGCTTCTTCGGCCGGACGATCTGGGTTACGACCGGGTCCGAGGAGGCGCGGGCCCTGTTGTCCGACCCCCGCAGTTTCAGCAATAACATCCGCCCGCTCGTGGGTAGCGTCCAGGCGACCGGTGTGCACGCCATCGGTGGCCTTGGGTTCACCGACCCGCCCGACCACCCTCGTCTGCGCCGCATTCTGACGCCCGAGTTCACGGTCCGCCGGCTCGAGCGGCTGCGCGCGCGGATCGCCGAGATCGTGGACCAGCAGCTGCAGGTCGTAGCGGACGCCGGTCCGGTGGTCGACCTCGTGCAGACCTTCGCTTTCCCGATCCCCTTCCTCGTGATCTGTGAGCTGCTCGGCCTTCCGGATGAGGACCGCGAGGAGTTCCACCGGATCGGAAACGCCCGGTTCGACATCACCCAGGGCGGTGTCGGAGCGTTCGGGGCTGCGTCGGAGTCGCGGGAGTTCCTGCTCGCGGCGACCCGCAAGCAGCGCGCGAATCCGGGAGACGGCCTGCTCGGGGCGATCATCACTGAGCTCGGCGAGGAGATCGACGACACGACCTTGAGCGGTCTGGCCGACGGTGTCTTCCTCGGCGGCTATGAGACCACGGCCAGCATGCTGGCACTAGGAGCGCTGACGTTGCTGCAGAGCCCCGACGGACGGGTTGCCGTGGGGGAGGGCGAGCAGGCCGTTGCCGACGTGGTCGAGGAACTGCTGCGCTACCTGTCCGTTGTACAGGTCGCGTTCCCGCGCTTCGCCCGTCGCGACATGGAGGTCTACGGCAAGCAGATCGTCGCTGGCGATGTCGTGCTGTTCTCGCTCAGCGGCGCCAACCGTGATGACCGGCTCTCGACGACCATGGATGCGTTCGACCCCCGTCGGCAGGGCATCCCGCATCTCGCGTTCGGGCATGGCTTTCACCGCTGTGTGGGGGCCGAGTTGGCCCGGATCGAGCTGCGCACGGCGTACCCGGCTCTGATGCAACGGTTTCCGCAGATGCGGCTCGCCGTGCCACCCCACAGCCTCCGCTTCCACAAGCTGTCGATCGTGTACGGCGTGGAGAGCCTGCCCGTTCTGCCCGGACCGAGTTCGACCGAGCCGGCCTGACCCGACACCTCCTCGAGGTCACAGATGCCAGCGGAGTCGGTGCCGCGCCGCCTGGAGCCAAGAAACCGCGGAGATCTTCGCGGCTGCCATCTATTGGGGCCAGTTCATTGTCTGGGCCTGGTGGCGGGGCGTCGGGCCGGAAGACGAGGTCCCTGCACTGTCCGGCTGACTCCGAGCTTGTCAGACGCTCAGGGGCAGGGCGCGGCCCGGCGCGACAGCTAACCGATCGTGCTCTGCGGCGATGTCAACCGGGACGACGACCACGTCGTCCACGAGCAAGGGCTTGGTCGGGGTCGCTGATGAACGGGTCGGCGGATGGCCTTTACCGCCGGCGTGGCGTCTGACAGCTCAGTGGGTCGCGCTGGTCTCCTCGCTCGCCCGCAGGTGTTGGGCCCGGACGATGAGGGCCTCGATGCTGCCGTCTGGATGACCGAAGATCAGTTCGTCGACGTTCACCGGGTTCTGCAGACAGAGGATCCGGTCCTCTGTACCGCGATCGATCGGATCTCGCGGGTCGCGTCGGTCAGATTCGACTGTGCCACCCGCACGTTGTAACTCTCGATCAGTTCCATAATCGCCATGACGTTCCCTTCCAAGGACTGCTGGCGAAGAGCCGCCGGACCGCTCGCTGATACCAGGACAGGCATCGTGAGTGTCGGGGAGGTCCGCAGCGCACCGACGCCTCGAAGCTGACATCTCCGTAGGACGTGACCAATCGTGTGGCTCAAGTTCGAGCCGAAAGGTTCGTCAGATCACCAAGAATGCGCGCGCCGACGACCCCTTGACGAAGCAGGATCATGTGCAAACCGCAGCCGCGTGGGACGACGTGTTCACTCGCGTGGTGGAGTGCTTCTAGGAATACCTGCCGGCCTTCGGATCACCCGCCGAGGCCCTTGACGAGCTCGGTGGCCACAGAGCCCTGGCCGAGACTCGCGATGTCTGCCGCGAAACCGGCCGCCCGAGCGCGGAAGCCCGGCTTCCCCATGACGTCTTGCACGGCTTCGGCTATCTCGCCTGCACTCGCGGTGGCCGCAAGCGCGCGGCCGACCCCGGTGGCCTGCACCCGGCCGGCGTTCAGCGGTTGCTCGCGGCCCTGAGCAACACACACGAGCGGCACGCCGCTCGACAGCGCGGACATCACCGTGCTGAGCCCGCCATGCGTCAGGACCGCGGCCATGTACGGAAGCACGAGGTCGTGTGGGACCGAGCCGCGGACGATGACGTTGTCCGGCGCCCTGACGTGCTGCTCTGGCACCGCCGGGCCGAGGGTCAACAGCGCCCGGACCGACAACGAACTCACGGCCTCGAGCAGCACTGGCAGGGCCTTCAACTGGCCTTGCAGCGTGGTGCTCAGGCTGATGAGCAGCCAGGGGTCCCCGGGGGAGTCGAACCGCAGCTCGGCCAACTCACCATCCCGGCGAATCGCTTGTCGGCGGCTGATCGGACCGACGTACGAGGTGTTCGCCGGGAGGACGCACTCCTGGTCGAACCCCGCCGGCGTCAACGCCAGGACGCAGTCGGTGCCGGCCAACAAGGCGACCGGGTCGGTGTTCATGACCGCGGCGCCCCATTCGAAAGCGAATGGCGCGTACAGAACATGCGTGAGTACGGCGGACGGCCGGCCGAGCTCTCCCGCGGCCTCATAGGCCGAGCGCATCATGCAGTCGAGGACGAGGACGTCCGCCGCAAAGTCGCGCGCTTCGCGGACGATGTCGTCCCTCGTAGCTGGTCCGTGCAAGAACTCCACCAGGAGCTCCCAGCCATCGTCCTGGCTCAACCCGTCGGGCCACGGCTTCATGGACCGGTAGCCGCGGAAGTCGAGGCCCGCGGTGTGGCACCGCGCCCGCATCGTCTCCCATCCGAGTAGGCAGACGTCGTGTCCGGACTCGACGAGCCGGGCGCCCAGGTTGATCGCCGGCGGCGTGTTGCCACCGCCGTCCCAGCTGGCGACCATGAACCGCCGGGTTTCGGTCATCGGGTCGGCGTCGCCCTCATGCCGGCAGGCTAGCCGCGTTGGCTCACGGCGTGGAGATCATCTCCTGCTCTCCCGGATGGCAGCGCCCGGAGTGGGGCTATCTGAGATTTGCGGGACCACGACGCCCGCACGCTGCTCGGTGGAGCTTGTGCGGGCGCCACGTACCTCAAGCGGCCCTCGGCGGTTTACGACCTCCGGCTGGGCCGGCGGCTCGAGGGCCCCGCCTGGCTTTCGGCCCGTGCGTTGGCGGGCCGGGAGAGCTGCCCGTTGGTGCGTCAGTAGCTGAGTGGCCCGCTGGCCTGGATGGTTTGCGTGAAGAAGTTATTCGGGTCGCCGTCAGTACAGCCAGCGAAGTAACCCGTCAGCCGGTAGGTGCCGTGACCGGTGGCGTGCCTGTACCGTCCGGTGCCGGCCACCACTCTGTACGTCCCACGCTCGCTCACCCGGTCGAGGCATGTTCGGGGGTCGAACGACTCATGATGCGAGGTGGCGTGGTGGTTGACCTGCAGTTCACCTTTGGGGAAAACGAAGGCATCCCGATGGTTGTTCACGGGGAAGTCTTGACCACGCGCGTGGATCGGCCCAGTAGCAAAGACCGAGGCGCCCCCACTCGTGGTCAAAATCAAGAGGTGCTCAGTGCCAGAATGCCGGGCACTCGCACTGGCATGCGGTGCGATACTTCCGAGAACCAATGCTGCGGCGCTGACCAGACTGAGAAGGACCGTTCGGCCTTTCATGGCTGTCTCCTTCAACTCCGGCGGGTTTTACGCCATGACGGTCCTCCGCGTCGAAACCACGGGTCAAGTGATGGCACCGAGCGTCGACCGGGAGTGGCTCACAGTCGCAGCAGCGGTAGCCCGCTCGCCGCTAAGCGCGGAACGCTAGTGGCAGCCGCGCCCGCCCAGCGCGGATCATCAGCTCGGCAACTTTCCGCTCCTCCGGCTCGAGGGCTCGGCAGCCCCGAGCTGTCGCCGAAGGCATGTGGCGTGGCCAGGCTTCGAGACTCCGCAGGTCAGCGGCCTCGACCGGCTACACGTCGTAGTAGAGCTCGAACTCGTGCGGGTGCGGGCGCAGCCGGATCGGGTCCACCTCGTAGGCGCGCTTGTAGTCGATCCAGGTCTCGATCAGGTCGGGCGTGAACACGTTGCCCTCGGTCAGGTAGTCCTGGTCGGCCTCGAGCGCGTTGAGCACCTCGGGCAGCGAACCCGGCACCTGCTGGATCGTCGCGTGCTCCTCCGGCGGCAGCTCGTACAGGTCCTTGTCGATCGGGTCCGGCGGCTCGATCCGGTTCTTGATGCCGTCCAGGCCGGCCATCAGCATCGCCGCGAACGCGAGGTACGGGTTGCTCGACGGGTCCGGCACGCGGAACTCGATCCGCTTGGCCTTCGGGTTCGACCCCGTCACCGGGATGCGCACGCAGGCAGACCGGTTGCGGGCGGAGTAGACCAGGTTGACCGGAGCCTCGAAGCCCGGCACGAGCCGGTGGTAGGAGTTGACCGTCGGGTTGGTGAACGCCAGCAACGACGGAGCGTGCCGGAGCAGACCGCCGATGTACCAGCGCGCGACGTCGGACAGCCCGCCGTACCCGGCCTCGTCGAAGAACAGCGGCGTGCCGTCCTTCCAGAGGGACTGGTGGCAGTGCATGCCAGAACCATTGTCGCCGAACAAGGGTTTCGGCATGAACGTCGCAGTCTTGCCGTGCTTGTGCGCCACCGACTTCACGACGTACTTGAACAGCATGACCTTGTCGGCCGACTTGGCCAGCGTGTCGAAGCGGTAGTTGATCTCCGCCTGGCCGGCCGTACCGACCTCGTGGTGAGAGCGCTCGACCTGCAGCCCGAGACCCTCCAGCGCCAGCACGATCTGGTCGCGCAGGTCGGCGTAGTGGTCCACGGGCGGCACGGGGAAGTACCCACCCTTGTACGGCGTCTTGTGGCCGAGGTTGCCACCCTCCTCGATGCGGCCGGTGTTCCAGGCGGCCTCGATCGAGTCGATGTAGTAGTACCCGGCGTTCTGCTTCGTCTCGAACCGCACGTCGTCGAAGATGTAGAACTCCGCCTCCGGTGCGAAGTACGAGGTGTCGGCGATGCCCGTCGACCGCAGGTACGTCTCCGCCTTGGCGGCCACCTGGCGCGGGTCGCGGCTGTACGGCTCGTCCGTGTAGGGGTCGACGATGCCCATGTTGACGTTCAGCGTCTTCTCCACGCGGAACGGGTCGACGTAGGCGCTGGACAGGTCGGGGATCAGCTTCATGTCCGACTCGTGGATCTGCTGGAAGCCGCGGATCGAGGAGCCGTCGAACATCTGCCCGTCGGTGAAGAACTCCTCCGCGAGCGACTCAGCCGGCACGTTGAAGTGCTGCATCACACCGGGCAGGTCGCAGAAGCGGACATCGACGAACTTGATGTCCTGGTCCTTGATGAACTTCAGGACCTCATCGGCATGCGTGAACATCCAACCTCCTCCAGGCAAGGGCCCACTGCCGCTCACGGTCTGCACGCTAGGAAACGGCAGTGTCCGCTCAGTGTCCCCGATGTTTCGGGCCTGTTACCAGGCCCCCGCCTACGTGACGGTGAGGTTGCCGACCCGGGCGGACCGCTCGCCGCCGACCCCTGAGACGCCCCAAGTAGCCTGGCCCGCATGGTCGACCGGCAGGACATCGGCTCGTGGCTCCAGGGTCCGGGGAGCCGCAACCCCGACGCTCAGCCGCCCGGCACCCGGCTCGGGCTGCCGGCCGAAGGTGCCGGGTCGGTCGCCGGTGTCGGCCGCCGCGCGCTGGCCATCGTGGTGGACTTCTTCCTCTGCGAGCTGATCGCCACGCTGTTCGGCTTCCGGTTCGGGCGTGCGACGGGTGACGTGCGGGACTTCGTGCCGCTGATGGTGTTCGCGGTGGAGAACCTGCTGCTGGTCGGCAGCGTCGGCTCCACCGTGGGGCATCGCCTGCTCGGGCTGCGCGTCGTGCGCGTGGACGGGCATGGTCTGCCGGGCCCGGTGCGCGCCCTCGTCCGCTCGGTCCTGCTCTGCCTGGTGGTCCCCGCCGTGATCTGGGACCGCGACCAGCGCGGCCTGCACGACCGGTTCGCCGGGACTGTCCTGGTCCGGATCTGACCTCAGCCGGTGCGACGCGGGCTCGGCAGCGTCACGCTCGGCGCGAGCCGCTCCGGCTGGGCCTCCACCTGGTGCACGGCGAGCCAGGCCTCCCGCCGCTGGTCCGCGCGCTCCCGGTCCTGGCTCACCGAGCGGGCGGCGTTGGCCACGGCTCCATTGCAGACGGAGCGGTCGATGCTGCGGCCGATAGCGGTGACCAGGCCCAGGTGACGTGTCGCGCGCATGGACAAAGCCAACCGCAGCGATGTTTCGGCGTGGTGGCGACGAAGAGAAGATCGCGTGCCAGTCCCGCCGCGCCCGACCTCAGCCGACGTCAGCCGACGTCCGATGTCAGCCGACGTCAGCGGCCGCGCAGAGCCTTGCGGTCGACCCGGGCCCGAGTCGGGTCCATGCCCTTGGGGACCGGCATCTTCATGCCGCCCAGCGCCTTGAGCCGCTTGTTGACGGCATCGACCTCGGGCTTGGTGAGCGAGGGCTTCATCCGGGTCAGCCGCTTGGCCACCCGGGCCACGGGCACCTCGTCCTCGCCGGCACCGATCCGTAGCACGTGGACCGGGACATTCGGCACGACCCGGTTCACCTTCTTGCGCTCGGACTCGGCCAGGCGCGTCGCCCGCGAGAGCGGCCCCTCGCTGAGCAACACCACGCCAGGGCGCCCGACCGCCCGGAAGACCAACGCGGCCCCGGTCAGGTCGTTCGGCTTGGTCGCCTCCACGGCCACCGGCTCCTGGTCGTAGTACCAGCCGCGGCGCAGCGCCGTCAGCGCCGCACCTGCCGCGCCCGGCTGCCCAGCGATCCGCTTGTACGCCGCGCGCTCGGCTCGCCGGCCCATGACGATCACCGCGGCGAGCAGGCCCAGCGGCAGGCTGATGATCAGGGCGTACAGCCAGTGCCCGAGCAGGAAGCCGACCAGGGTGAGGAGGCCGATGACGACCAGGGCGCTGCCCAGCATCCACCAGGTGATGGCCCGGTCGACCTGGCGGGAGGCCGTGTAGACCTGCCGGACCTGCGCGAAGCGGCCGGGCTTCTTCGCCGCCTTGGCGGCGGCTTTGTCCGCCTTCGCTGCCGCTTTCGCGGCCTGTCGTGCTGCTCGGTCCTCGCTGGCCATGCCGCTCAGGATACGGCGCGCGCGGCCGTCGGCTGGCCGGCCGCCCGGACCGCCTGCGCGGCGACCAGGCTGGCCGCCTCCTGCCGGGCGCTGCCCTGCTGGGTCAGGTGGGCCAAGGGCTGGGGGATCGGCCGGCCACGGCGGTGCATCGCCTGGGCCCACAGCCGCCCGGCGCGGTACGACGAGCGCACCAGCGGGCCGGCCATCACGCCGGCGAAGCCGAGGGCCTCGGCCTCGGCCGCGAGCTCCACGAACTCTTCGGGTCTCACCCAACGGTCCACCGGGTGATGGCGCGGGCTGGGCCGCAGGTACTGGGTGATGGTGAGCAGGTCCGTGCCCGCGTCGTACAGGTCGTGCAGCGCGGTGCTGACCTCCTCGCGCGTCTCACCCATGCCGAGGATGAGGTTCGACTTGGTGACCAGCCCGGCCGCGCGGCCCATGGCGATGACCTCCAGCGAGCGCTCGTAGCGGAACGCCGGCCGGATCCGCTTGAAGATCCTGGGCACGGTCTCGACGTTGTGGGCGAACACCTCGGGTGCGGCGTCGAAGACCTGCTGCAGGAGCTCGGGCCTGCCGGAGAAGTCCGGGACGAGGATCTCGACACCCGTGCGGGGGTTGACCGCGTGGACCTGGCGGATCGTCTCGGCGTACAGCCACGCGCCCTCGTCCTCGAGGTCGTCCCGCGCGACGCCCGTGATCGTGGCGTAGCGCAGCCCCATCGCCTGCACGCTCGCCGCGACGCGACGTGGCTCGTCACGGTCGAGGGGCGACGGCCGGCCGGTGTCGATCTGGCAGAAGTCGCATCGCCGGGTGCACTGCTCGCCGCCGATGAGGAAGGTGGCCTCGCGGTCCTCCCAGCACTCGAAGATGTTGGGGCAGCCCGCCTCCTGGCAGACCGTGTGCAGGCCTTCGCGCTTGACCAGCGCGTGCAGCTCGGAGTACTCCGGCCCCATCGTGGCCTTGGTCTTGATCCACGACGGCTTGCGCTCGATCGGCGTCTCGGCGTTGCGCGCCTCGACCCGCAACATGCGGCGGCCTTCGGGTGCGACTGTCACAGTGCCCTCACCGGTCCAGGGTAAGCCTGCGCGTGGCTCGCCCGCGGGCGGGCCTAGGGTGGCGCGCCATGGACTTCCGTGTCTTCGTCGAGCCTCAGCAGGGCGCGTCGTACGACGACCTCCTCCGGGTCGCGCAGCATGCCGAGGAGCTCGGGTTCGACGGGTTCTTCCGCTCCGACCACTACCTGTTCATGGGCGAGTGGGCCGCGCACGGCCACGCCGGCGAGCCGGGGCCGACCGACGCCTGGACCACCTTGGCCGGCCTGGCCCGGGAGACGACGCGGCTGCGGCTCGGCACGCTGGTCACCTCGGCGACGTTCCGCCTGCCCGGCATCCTGGCCATCCAGGTCGCGGGCGTGGACGCGATGTCGGGTGGCCGGGTGGAGCTCGGGCTCGGTGCCGGCTGGTTCGCGGAGGAGCACGAGGCGTACGGCATCCCGTTCCCGGAGACACCGGAGCGGTTCGACCGGCTGGAGGAGCAGCTGGCGATCGTGACCGGTCTGTGGGGGACCCCGCCAGGGGAGCGGTTCAGCTACGACGGCAAGCACTACCAGCTCTTCGACTCACCGGCGCTGCCCAAGCCGGTGCAGTCGCCACCGCCGGTCATCGTCGGGGGGCATGGCAAGCGGCGTACGCCGGCCCTCGCAGCCCGGTACGCCGCGGAGTTCAACGTGGGCTTCTCGGGGCCGCGGGAGGTGTCCGGGCTGTTCGCCGGTGCGCGCTCGGCCTGCGCCGACATCGAGCGCGACCCCGACGACCTGGTCATGTCGGTCGCTCACATCCTGGCCTGCGGCGCGACCGAGGCCGACGTGAACCGCCGCGCCGCCGACGCCAACGGCGACGCGGCCTCGCTGCGGGACGCCGAGGCGTTCGCCGGGTCACCGGCCGAGGTCGTCGAGCGGATCGGCCAGTTCGCCGAGATCGGGGCCACCCGCTTCTACCTGCAGCTCAACGGCCTGGCCGACCTGGGCCACCTCGACCTCGTCGCCGCCGAGGTCGTGCCCCAGCTGCGCTGACGCACGGGCTCAAGCCCGAGCGGGGTTTCTGCCGATAGGGAAGTACGCCGGGCCGCCGCCCGGCGCGAACCCTGGAGGAGGTGCCGATGAGCAGCACGACCCTGACCCCGGTGAGCGAGCGCGCTCAGGTCGCGCACCCCGTCATGCGGGCCACCGCCATGTCCTCGCTGATCGGCCTGGTGGCCGGTCTGGTGCTCGGGCTGGTCACGCAGGCGCGGGAGCACGACGCGGGCTGAGCCCCGACGTCCCGAGCACGCCGGACATCCGGCGCTCGACGTACGGCAGTGCCTCCCGCGTCGTCACGTCGCGGCCGAGCTCGGCCGACAGTGACGTCACGCCGGCGTCCGCGATGCCGCAGGGCACGATCCGGCTGAACGCGCCCAGGTCGCAGTCACAGTTCAGCGCGAACCCGTGCATCGTGACGCCCTGCGCCACGCGGATCCCGATCGCCGCGATCTTGCGGGCCGGACCGCGCGCGTCGGCCGGCACCCAGACCCCGCTGCGTCCCTCGACCCGCCCGCTCTCGACCCCCAGGTCGGCGCAGGCCTCGATCAGAGCCTGCTCGAGACGGCGGACGTGCCCGACCACGTCGACCGGCTCCGGCAGGCGGACGATCGGGTAGCCGACGATCTGGCCGGGCCCGTGCCAGGTGATCTTCCCGCCACGGTCGACGTCGACGACCGGCGTGCCGTCGAACGGCCGCTCGTGCGGCTCCGTCCGCTTGCCCGCGGTGTAGACCGGCGGGTGCTCGAGCAGCAGCAGCGTGTCCGGACCGGCACCGGAGACGACATCCGCGTGGACGGAGCGTTGCAGCTCCCACGCATCGAGGTACTCGACGAGGCCCAGGTCGCGGATCTCCAGCACCCGTCCACGGTACGCCGGCTATCCGGGCGGCGAGAGCAGGCGTGGCTCGAGGCGCTCTTCGACGACCTCCTCGCCGTCGCGCCGGACGACGTACGCGCCCTTGCCCGGCACCTCGGTGACCGTCTCGACCAGGTCGGTGCCGCGGTACAGCAAGCCGACCCCGTCGTCCGTGCAGTACGTCGTGCCGAGCGTGCCGTCCGCGACCAGCCCGTGAACCAGAGGCCGCCGGCGTTGTTCCGAGTCGAAATGGACTCCATTGTCATAGGGCAAGAGTCCTAACCCGTTCGTCACCGGGTCCAGGTCGGGACCGTACGAGTCCGTCGTCCCCCCGCGGTGCCAGCACAGCGACCCGGCGCTCACCCCGGACAGCACGACGCCGGCCTGCCAGACGCGGCCGAAGATCTCGTCCAGTCCGTGGGCCCGCCACACGGCCAGCAGGTTGACCACGGAGCCGCCACCGACCCAGACGACGTCCTGCTCCATGAGATAGGCCTCGACATCGTCCACGCTCGGCATCGGGAACAGGTTGAGGTGGGTCAGGTCGAAGCCGTCGGCCCGCGCGGCCTCGTCCAGCTCGGCGTGCCAATGACGCTGGTCCCCGAGCGCGGTGCCGAGGTGGGCGATGCGCGGCGCCCGGCCGTTCACGCCGGACAGCTCGACGGCGTAGTGGACCAGCGCGGCGAACCGGACCCGGGTGCGATCGCCCATGCGCAGGCCGCCTGACGTGCCGAGGATGGTGGGTGCGTCTGCGGTCACCGGGCGACCTTATCCAGGCGCCTCAGCCGGCTCTGGCTGCTCCGGCTCCGTCGGCGACCCAGCGCGCTGCGGTGTCGAGGTCCTCGTACGTGAACTGGAAACCGTGCTCTGCGAGCCGGGTCGGCAGGGCTCGCTGGCTGCCCAGCACCAGGTCGTCGGCCATCCGTCCCAGCGCGATACGCAGCGCGAACGCCGGTGCCGGCACCACACTGGGCCGATGCTTGGCCCGGGCCAGCGCCCGGACGATCTCGGCCTGACGCGCCGGTCGGGGGCTGGTGACGTTCACCGGGCCGGTGACGTCGTGGGTGAGCAGGTGCTCCAAGGCCCGCAGCTCGTCCTCGAGGGTGATCCAGCTCCACCACTGCCGGCCGGACCCGAGCGGGCCGCTGAGGCCGGCCTTCACCAGCAGGAGCAGCGGTCCGAGGGCGCCGCCGTCCGGGGTCAGGACGATGCCGGTGCGGCTGGTCACGACGCGGATGCCGTGGTCTCGGGCCCGCACCGCCTCGTCCTCCCAGGCCTGGGCCACGCCGGCCAGGAACCCGCTACCCGCGCTGGACGCCTCGGTCAGGAGCTCGTCGCCGCGGTCGCCGTACCAGCCGACGGCCGAGCCTGACACCAGCACCGACGGACGAGGGTCCAGCGCACCCATGGCCCGGACGATGGCGCGCGTGCCGTCGACCCGGGAGCGCAGGATCTCGGCGCGGTACCGCTCGGTCCAGCGGTGCTTGCCGATGCCCGCTCCGGCCAGGTGCACCACGCCGTCGACACCGGCCAGCCCGTCGAGGTCGACCTCGCCGGTGGTGGGGTCCCAGCGGACCTGGTCCGGCCCCAGAGGCCGTCCCGGACGGACCAGCCGGCGGACGGTGTGCCCGTTCGCACGCAGCCGCCCGACGAGGGCGCCGCCGATGAGACCCGAGGTGCCCGTGACGGCGATGTCCATAGCGCCATCCTCGCCCGGCGAGACGCGTCGGGCATCAGCGTGAAGCGACTCCGGCGGGCGCCTTCGCGGTCAGAGCCCGAGGTCGGAGTCGAACGCGCCCTCCTCGAGCCGCTCCTTGACCGTGGTGAGGAACCGCGCGGCGTCCGCGCCGTCCACCAGCCGGTGGTCGTAGGACAGGGCCAGATAGACCATCGACCGGATGGCGATCGTCTCGCCGCCCTCCGGGTCGTTGACCACCACCGGCTTGCGCACGACCGAGCCCGTGCCCAGGATGCCGACCTGCGGCTGGTTGATGATCGGGGTGTCGAACAGGGCGCCGCGGCTGCCCGTGTTCGTCAGCGTGAAGGTCCCGCCGCCGAGCTCGTCCGGGACGATCTTGTTGGTCCTCGTGCGCTCGGCCAGGTCGGCGATCCTGCGGGCCAGCCCGGCGATGTTGAGGTCGCCTGCGTCCTTGATGACCGGCACGAGCAGGCCGCGCTCGGTGTCGACGGCGATGCCCAGGTTCTCCTGGCCGTGGTACGTGATCTCGTCGCCCTCGATGCTCGCGTTGACCATCGGGTGGATCTTGAGCGCCTCCACGACGGCGAGCGCGAAGAACGGCAGGAACGACAGCTTGACGCCCTCGCGGGCCTGGAAGTCGTTCTTGGCCCGGTTGCGCAGCCGGGAGATCTTCGTGACGTCGACCTCCACGACCGTCGTCAGCTGGGCCGAGACCTGCAGTGACTCGACCATGCGCTGGGCGATCACCTTGCGCAGGCGCGTCATCTTCTCCGTCGTGCCGCGCTTGGCCGCGACCTCCGGGCTGGTCTGGGCCCGGGCCGTTGGGGCGGGCGCGGTGGATGCTGCCGCCGGTTCCGGAGCCGCCGGGGCGGCGGCCTCGCGGGCCTTCGCCACGTCCAGGACGTCCTGCTTGCGGATCCGGCCACCGACCCCGGTGCCGGTCACCTCGGCCAGGTCGACGTGGTGCTCGCCGGCCAGCTTGCGCACCAAGGGCGTGACGTACGACGCGGCGTCGCCGACCTCGCGGGCCACACCGGGCTGAGCGGTCGACGGCGCCGAGGACGGCGTGGCGGACGTCTGCGCGGGCGCCTCTTGCCGCTCCTCTTGCCGCGTCTCTTGGGCAGCCTCGCGCGGAGTCTCGTCCTGAGACTTTTCCTGGCCTTGCGGCTGCTGGTCCGCCGGTTCGGCGGGCCGCTCGGGCGCGGGCTGCTCCGCCGCCTTCTCTTCTGCGGCCGGCTGCTGCTCGGGTGGCTGCTCCGCGGCAGGCGCTGCGGCAGCACCGGACCCGGTCCCGATCACGGCCAGCTCTGCACCGACGGGCACCGTCTCGTCCTCGCCGACGAGGAGCCGCTGCACCGTGCCGGCGGCCGGCGACGGCACCTCGGTGTCGACCTTGTCGGTCGAGACCTCGAGCAACGGCTCGTCCACCTCGACGGTGTCACCCTCGGCCTTGAGCCAGCGCGTCACCGTGCCCTCGGTGACGGACTCGCCGAGCGCCGGCATGGTGACCGTCGTACCGCTGCCGTCGCTCGGACCCCTGTGGGCCGGCTGCCTCGCGGCCGGCTCGCTGCCCTGCTGTTCGGCGGCGGACGGTTCCGGGACGTCCTCCTGCGACTCCTCGGGCTGCGCGGCGGCCGCCGGCTGCTCGGCCGGCGCTTCCGACGGCTGCTCGGCGGACGCTTCCGACGGCTGCTCGGCCGACGGCGGCTCGGCGGGCTGCTCTCGCTGCTCTGCCGGCTGCTCCTCCGTCGCATCGGCCGACGGGGCCGCGCCGTCGCCGATCACGGCAAGGTCGGCTCCGACCGGGACGGTGGCGTCCTCGCCGACGAGGATCTCCTGCAGCGTGCCGGCGACCGGCGACGGGATCTCGGTGTCGACCTTGTCGGTGGAGACCTCCAGCAGCGGCTCGTCGACGGCCACGGTGTCGCCGACCTGCTTGAGCCACCGGGTCACGGTGCCCTCGGTGACGGACTCACCGAGTGCTGGCATAGTCACCCGCTCAGACATGGGCTGGTGTCTCCTTCCGGTCCCGGCGACGCCGGAGTCGTGGCGTTACGGCCGACTGCCGCGAGCCTAGGCCCTCGGCCGCCCTGTCGCGCTGGTCAGTCGTGCGTGTGGAGTGGCTTGCCGGCCAGGGCGAGATGGGCCTCGCCGAGCGCCTCGTTCTGGGTCGGGTGGGCGTGCACGAACTGGGCCAC
The DNA here is from genome assembly GCA_045807245.1 of Actinomycetales bacterium. Lineage (GTDB taxonomy): Bacteria > Actinomycetota > Actinomycetes > Actinomycetales > CAVURS01 > CAVURS01. The sequence goes on along the minus strand of JBJMHS010000036.1, from coordinate 95,103 downwards.
CTCGGCGGGGAACGCCTCCCAGTTCACGATGAGCGAGGCCTCGCCGACCTGCTCGCCCATCCGGGCGCCGGCCATGTGGACGCCGACCACCGGGCCGTCCTTCTCGCTGACGACCTTGACGATCCCCGCGGTCTTGAGGATCTGGCTCTTGCCGTTGCCACCGAGGTTGTACTCGTACGACGTGACGCCGTCGTCGCCGTACCTCTCCTTGGCCTGCGCTTCGGTCAGTCCGACCGAGGCGATCTCCGGGTCGCAGTAGGTCACCCGCGGGATGCCCGAGTCGACGATCGGCACCGGCCTGAGTCCGGCGATCTCCTCGGCGACGAAGATGCCGTGCGCGAAACCGCGGTGCGCGAGCTGCAGCCCGGGCACCAGGTCACCCACGGCGTACACGTTCTCGACGCTGGTGTGGAGGCGCTCGTCGGTGATGACCCACCCGCGGTCGACGGTGATGCCGGTCTCCTCGAAGCCCAGGCCGCCAGAACGGGGACCGCGCCCGACGGCGACCAGGACGAGGTCCGTCTCGATCGTCGTACCGTTCTCCAGGGACACCCGGCAGCCGGAGTCGTCCTGAGTCACCCCGGAGAACTTCACCCCGGTCGTGAAGTTGATCTTGCGGCGGCGGAACGCGCGCTCCAGCTGCTTGGACAGCGACTCGTCCTCGAGCGGCACCAGCCGCGGCAGCGCCTCGACGATGTGGACGTCCGCGCCGAAGGACTTCCAGACGCTCGCGAACTCGACCCCGATGACGCTGCCACCGATGATCACGACCGACTGGGGGACCCACTCGAGCTTGAGCGCCTGGTCGCTGGTGATGACCCGCCCCTCGATGGTCAGGCCGGGCAGGGTGCGGGCGTAGGAGCCGGACGCGAGGACGATGTTGCGACCACGGACCTGGCGGTCGCCGACCTCGACCGTGTTCTTGTCGACCAGCCGGCCCCAGCCCTCGACCAGCTCGACCTTGTGGGCCTTCACCAGACCCTGCAGCCCCTTGTAGAGCCGCTCGACCACACCGTCCTTGTAGGCGTTGACGCCGGCCATGTCGATGCCCTCGAGCGTGGACCGCACGCCGAACCCTGCGCCTTCGCGGGCGTTGTCGGCCACCTCGGCCGCGTGCAGCAGGGCCTTGGTCGGGATGCAGCCGTAGTGCAGGCAGGTGCCGCCCACCTTGTCCACCTCGACGAGGGCGACCGACAGGCCGAGCTCGGCCGCCCGGAATGCGCAGGCGTAGCCCCCGCTCCCACCGCCGAGGATGACGACGTCGAAGACCGGATCCTGCGAGCCCGGGTCGGACACGGAACGCTCCCTTGCATGTCGGACGTTCATCACGACTGGGTGACACGCGATGATCGCCTGGATGGCCCGGCCATCCTTTCACCACCGCACAGGACCGCACGAACCGAGGAGGGTGCCGTGGCATGGCTGCGACGGCGCAAGGTCGGCGGCCCGTCCGTGCCGTCCGGTCAGCCGACAAGTGAGCAGGTCAAGGCGGCCATGGCCCACCTGCGGGACTTCGTCACCACCCGGACCGGCGTCGAGATGTACGTCGAGCCGCGCACCACCGTGACGCCCACGACGATCGTGCTCGTGGCGACGACGGGCGAGTGGACCAGGCGCCGGGTCGCCGACGAGCGAGCCGCTGCCGGGCTCGCCAAGGAGCTGGGAGTGCCGGTGTACGACGTCCAGCTCACCGGGTACCCCGCCCGGATGCGCGAGTGGAGCTCCCGCCAGAGCGGGTCCGGCTCAGCCGGCTGAGGCCATGTCCTCGGCCAGGGCGAGCATCGTCCGGACGCCGACCGCCGTGCCGCCCTTGGGGGTGTAGCCGAAGGGCTGCTCGGTGTTGAAGGACGGCCCGGCGATGTCGAGGTGTCCCCACGGGATCTGCTCGTCGGCGTCCTTGCGGTTGCCGACGAACTCCTTGATGAACAAGCCGGCGACCAGCATGCCGCCCTCGCGCGAGCCCATGTTCGCGATGTCGGCGACCTGGGAGTCCATGCTGGCCCGCAGCTCCTGGGGCAGCGGCATGGGCCAGAACTGCTCGCCGCTGCGGTCGGCGGCGTCCTTGATCTGGCCGGACAGAGCCTCGTCGTTGGTCATGATCGCGGACACGCGCAGGCCGAGCGCGATGACCTGATGCCCGGTCAGCGTGGCGATGTCGACGATGGCGTCCGGGTGCTCCTCGCTGGCCGCCACCACGGCGTCGGCGAGCACCAGCCGGCCCTCGGCGTCGGTGTTGAGCACCTCGACCGTCCGGCCGCCGTACGTCGTCATGACGTCCGACGGGCGCTGGGCCGAGCCGGACGGCATGTTCTCGGCGATGGCCAGCCAGCCCGTGACCTGGACCGGGAGCTGCAGCTGGGCGATCGCCCGGACGGTGGCGGCGACGGCCGCGGCTCCGGCCATGTCCGACTTCATGGTCTCCATGCCGGCCGGGGGCTTGAGCGACAGGCCGCCGGAGTCGAACGTGATGCCCTTGCCGACGAGAGCCAGGTGCTTGGTGGCCTTGGCCGGCTTGTAGCTGAGCTTGACCAGCCGGGGGGGCCGGGACGAGCCCTTGCCGACGCCGAGGATGCCGCCGTAGCCGCCCTTGGTCAGGGCCTTCTCATCGAGAACGGTCGCCCGCACGGACGAGCCCTTGACGCTGGCCACCACGGCGTCGGCCAGCGCGGCGGGCGGGAGGTCGCCCGGCGCGGTGTTGACCAGGTCGCGCGTGAGGTTCACCGCGGTCGCGACCGCTTCGGCCCGGGCGGCCGCGGCCCGGACGGCCCGGTCGCGCGGGTTGGCGCCGACGACCGTGACCGCGCTGACCGCCGGCTTCGCGTCCTGCATGCTCCGGCTGCGGTGCCGGGTGAAGACGTAGGCGCCCATGAGCGCGCCCTCGGCGACGGCACCGATCGCGGCGGTGTCGGCAGCCGGGAGGGCGACGGCGACGCTCGCAGTGCCGGCCAAGGTTCGGGTGGCCGCACCGGCCGCGCGGCGCAGCACCTCCGCGTCGTACGCCGGTGAGCGGCCGGCCGGCACCTGGCCGAGTCCGGTGAGGACGAGAACGGGTGCAGCGACCGCGCCGTTCGACGGGATGCGCACGACCTGGTCGGCCTTGCCGGTCACGCCGAGCGCTGTCAAGGAACCGGTCAGGCTCGTGCGCAGGGCGCGGGGCAGCTCTGGGGCGCCTCGGCCGCTGGGGAGTACAGGACCGTCCGGCCCGCTCGCGACGCCGATGACGAGGGCGTCGGTCTTGATGTCGGAAGGGGCCTTGTCGCTGATGCGGAGGGACGTCACGACGGCGATGTTAGGGCTTCGCGGGTGCGCTCACCGGTCGGGTGCCGGCTCGCCGTTCGGTACGTTGCCTGCCATGACCGGGCTCCGGCGCTCCCCTCTTCACTCCCGGCACGGTGCCCTCGGCGCCAAGCTCGCCGACTTCGGCGGCTGGGAGATGCCGATCGAGTACCCCGGCGGCGGCGTCGTGCGCGAGCACACGGCCGTGCGCGAGCGGGTGGGCATCTTCGACGTGAGCCATCTGGGCAAGGCACACCTGCGCGGGCCGGGCGCCGAGGCGTTCGCCAACGCCTCGTTCACGAACGACCTCGGTCGCATCGGGCCGGGCCAGGCCCAGTACACGCTGTGCTGCGAGGAGTCCACCGGTGGTGTCGTCGACGACCTGATCGCCTACCTGCGCTCGAGCGACGACGTCTTGCTCTTGCCGAACGCCGCGAACACGGCAGAGGTCGTACGGCGGCTGTCGGCGGCCGCCGCGGACTCGGCGCCGGAGGTGATCGTCACCGACGAGCACGAGACCTATGCGGTGCTGGCCGTGCAGGGGCCGCGCAGCGACGAGGTGCTCGACGCCCTGGGCCTGCCGACCGGTCACGACTACATGCAGTTCGTCGATGCCGAGTGGGACGGGCGGCCGATCGTCGTGTGCCGCACGGGCTACACCGGAGAGCGCGGCTACGAGTTGCTGCCGCTGTGGGGCGATGCGGAGGCGCTGTGGGACGCACTGATCGAGGCGGCGACGGCGCAGGAGGGGCTCCCGTGCGGGCTCGGCGCGCGAGACACCTTGCGCACCGAGATGGGGTACCCGCTGCACGGTCAGGATCTCTCGCTGTCGATCAACCCGGTCGAGGCGCGCGCCAGCTGGGCGGTCGGCTGGACCAAGGACGCGTTCTGGGGCCGCGACGCCCTGCTCGCCGCCCGCGAGCTGGGGAAGGCCGGCGGCGGCCGGCTGTCCTGGGGCCTGCTGGCGACCGGGCGGGGCATCCCCCGGGCCGGGTGTCGCGTCCGTACGGCCGATGGTGACGACGTCGGCGAGACGACGTCCGGGACGTTCAGCCCGACCTTGAAGCAGGGCATCGCGCTCGCCCTCCTGGACCGGTCGGCCGTGACCGAGGGCGACGAGCTGGTCGTGGACGTGCGCGGCCGCGACCTGCCGGTGCGCGTGGTCAAGCCGCCGTTCGTGCAGGTCCAGACCAGGGACTCATGAGGGCACGGCGCGACGGCTTTCCGAGTTTGGTGTCGCCTCGGCGATGACTCGTGTCGCCCGGGCTCCGTTAGGCCGCTCCGCTGGCCAGCAGCTGGGCGGCGCGAAGGAGCGGCAGAGCGGTCAGGGCCGCGGCGCCACCGTCGAGCAGCGAGCCGAGCTCCACGACCGGCTCGATCCCCAGCGCCTCGATCGCCCGCGTCGTCGCGGCATCGCCGGATCCCGGAGCGGCGTACCACCAGGACGCGAGGATCGAGATCCGCGATGCGCACAGCGCGGCCACGCAGTCGGCGGCGCCGTCGAGCAGGACCGGCGTTCGGCGCGCGGCGGCTCGCAACAGCATCGCGGTGAGGGCCGTCAGCTCGGGTGAGCCCAGAGCGTGCAGGACCGCGACCGGGTCGTCGTCGACTCCCCGCATCGGGTACGTCCGGTCGCGGACCGCGGCGACCCGCTCGGCCCACTGCTCGTCGTCCAGCTGCGGTGAGTCACCCACCACCTCGGTCGCGGTGAGATGGAGCAGGAGGGCGGCGAGGGTGTTGCTCGAGCCCTCGTCCACGATCCCAGGGCAGATCAGCAGGTCGCAGCCGGCGTCGACGATGGCGTCGATCGTCTCGACGCCGGCCCGAGCCACGTCGGCCGACGACGCCCAATCCGCTGGCATGACAAGGGGTCTGGCGACCACACCCGCGCCGATCGACAGCTCGTACGCCGGGTGGCCCGGCGGTGCTGGCGGACCGACCGAGACCATCGTCACCCGCTCGAGCGCACGAGGTGGGAATGTGCCGTGCGCACCGCTGAGCCAGATCGCCCACTCCGCGAGTCGACCGAGCCGGGCTCCCGGCTCCGTACCTGACCCGATCACCTCGCGCGCCGCGTTCTCGACGGCAACATCACGCCGCCGCACGCCCGCGGTGGCAGCGCCGTCTAAGACGGCCCGCAGCTCCTCGAGGGGCTCGTCGACCGGCTCCGACTCGGACTCCTCGGGTGTCGGCTCCGGCGGCTGCCTCACGTGTCTCCTCCTCGCCCAGGCCTGGTCAGGCGGACGGTCGGAATACCGTAGCCGCCATGAGCGACGCCGAGCCGCTGCTGCCACTGGGCCTTCGGCTCGCCCATCGGCGAGTCGTGGTGGTGGGCGGCGGCCATGTCGGGCTGCGCCGGGTCGCGGCGCTGCGCACGGCCGGCGCCGACGTCACGCTCGTGTCACCGCAGGTGGAGACCGCCCTGGCCGACTTGGCTGCGCGTGGCCAGCTGACCTGGCACGAGCGCGAGTACGTGCGGGGAGACCTCGACGGCGCCTGGCTCGCCGTTGCCTGCACCGCCGACCCGGAGGTCAACGCCGCCGTACTGGCCGAGGCGGACAGCAAGCGCATGTGGTGTCTGCGCGCTGACGACGCGTCGGCGGCAAGTGCGTGGATGCCCGCGACCGGCCGTACCGGTCCGGCCACGGTCGCCGTCCACGCCGACCGCGACCCGCAGCAGGCGGCCGCCCTGCGCGACATCGCGGTCGACGCCGTCTCGGACGCCCTCCGGGCCGGTGAGGCACCTCGCAGCCGCCCGAGCGCCCGCCCGAAGGGCCGCGTCGTCCTGGTCGGTGGCGGACCCGGGGACCCCGGTCTGATGACCCTGCGCGGCATCGAGCGGTTGGCCGAGGCCGACGTCGTGGTCGTCGACCGGCTGGCGCCCCTTGCCGCGCTCGACGGCCTGCGGCCCGACGTGGAGGTGATCGACGTCGGCAAGATCCCGCGCGGCCGGTTCACCCCGCAGGAGACCATCAATGCGCTCCTCGTCGAGCACGCCCAGGCCGGCCGGACCGTCGTACGGCTCAAGGGCGGCGACCCGTTCGTCTTCGGCCGCGGCCGGGAGGAGGTCGACGCGTGCGTCGCGGCCGGCGTACCCGTCGAGGTCGTCCCCGGTGTGACCAGCGCCGTCGCCGTCCCGGCGCTGGTCGGGGTCCCGGCCACCCACCGAGGGCTGTCGCAGGGCTTCACCGTGGTGTCCGGCCACGCGGCTCCGGGCGACCCCGGCAGCGCCGTCGACTGGGCTGCACTCGCCCGGACCGGCACGACGCTGGTGCTGCTCATGGCCGTCGAGACCCTGCCCGCGATCGCGGCAGCGTTGACGGCGGCTGGCATGGCACCCACGACGCCGGTCGTCGCCGTCGAGGACGGAGGCCTTGCCTCCCAACGGGTTCTGGCCGCGACGCTCGCGACGGCGGCTCAGGTGGCAGGGGACGGCGGTCTGCGCGCTCCGGCCGTGGTCGTCGTCGGTGCGGTCGCCGGGCTGGTCGATCCGGCAGTCGTCGCTACGGTTGGCGCATGAGCAGCGGTGCCTGGACCTGGCGGTACGAGGACGCGGACGGCGCGCCGGTGGCTCCGGAGCCGTCACCCGGCCAGTTCCCGTCCCAGTCGGACGCCGAGTCCTGGCTCGGCGAGGAGTGGCGGGTGCTGCTCGCCGACGGGGTGGAGTCCGTCTACCTGCTCGAGGACGGCCAGGTCGTCTACGGCCCGATGAGCCTGCGCCCCACCGAGTAGCCCGGCCCTACCGACAAGTCCAGCCACGACCCGGACCTACCGGGTCAGCAGGTGCAGCAGCGCCCGTCCGTACGCCGACGACGCGCTCTCGTCGTCGAACTCGATGGCTCCTCCGTCGACGGCCACGACCACGCGCACGCGGTCGGCCCCCAGCGACTCGAGCCGGCGGAAGGCCGCACCCAGCGCCTCGCGCAGCTGGTGCTCGTGCGGCAGCCACAGCGCCTGGTCGACGGTCACGGAGTCCAGGGCCCACTCCACAGTCCCGTTGAAGCCGAGCAGCTGCTCGCCCCGGAAGCTGTGCAGGTCGACCGTGAGGTCGCTCAGGACGAAGCTCTGGCCCTGCAGCTCCGGCTGGTCGATGATGAACCGGTCGCCCGAGCTGGGCAGCCAGGAGAGCCCCGCCGTGCGCAGGGCGCGGGCCAGGTCCACCGAGATCATCCGCGGCTCACTCCAGCAGCGCCGCGGGCACGGCTGCGAGTGCGCGCTCGATAGCGGCGGCCAGGGCCCGCGCCGACTCGGCGGTGAGCTCGAGGGCGACGCGAGCGGACGGGCCGTCGGCCGGCGCCAGGACATCGATGTTCAAGGCATGCCCCGCCGGTGCATGGACCGGGTGGTCGTAGTAGACGCTGGCCGTCGTCGCGCGGAACCAGCCGTTCGGTCCTTTGGCACTGCCGCGCAGCTCGACCCGCTCGGTCGTATAGGTGCACATGTGAGCCTCCGCTCGAGTCGGTCAGCCGAGATGCCGGCGGTAGAACGCCTCGATGCGACGCCAGCCGTCGGTCGCGGCTTCGACCCGGTACGCCGGGCGGTCGACGGCGAAGAAGGCGTGCCCCGCGCCGTCGTACGAGGTGTGCTCGAAGTCCAGGCTCAGGTCGCGCATGAGCGTGTCCAGCTCGCGTACCGCGGCCGGCGACGGGTGCGCGTCCTCGTTGCCGAACAGTCCCAGCAGCGGGCAACCGAGGTTCGGCAGGTCGTCGTACAACGGCGTGACCGCGAGCGGCCAGTCGTCCGGCGGATGGCCCACGACGTAGGCGCCGTAGCAGTCCACAGCCGCGTCCAGGTCCAGACGGCAGGCGGCGAGGACGGCCTGGCGTCCCCCCGAGCAGTGGCCGATAACGCCGACGTTGCCGTTGCTCGCCGGCCGGCCCCGCAGGTGATCGGCCGCACCCGAGACGTCGTCGACCAGCTGCTGGTCCGGCACGCCGCCCTGGGCGCGCACCGTCGCCGAGGCGTCGTCCGGCGCAGCCCCGGGAGCCTGGCGCGAGTAGAGGTTCGGGCAGATCGCGTCGAACCCGAGGTCGGCGAACCGGCGCACCATCTCCTTCGTGCCGCGGTCGTATCCGGGCATGTGGTGGATCACCACGACGCCCCCGCGGCGGTCCTGGCTGAGGGGCGACGCGGCGTACGCCTCGATCTCGGTGCCGTCCCCGGAGGCCATCGCGACGGTCTGAGCGGTGAGATCACCGAGCACAGCGACTCCTTTGCCGGTCGGTCAGATGCCGTACGTCGCGTGCCGGATCGCGCTGTAGCGCTCTCGGACCGCCGGTCCCCAGTCGCTCCCTGACGGCACGGCCTCGGCCAGGACGTCGCGCTTCCATACCGGCGGTTCGGTGGAGCCCGACAGCACCCAGGCCGCCTGCCGGGCCGCTCCGAGCGCGACGTACTCGGCTTCGACCGGCACGACGGCCGGCACGCCGAAGATGTCGGGGGCCGCCGTTCGGACCGCTGCCGACTTCGACGCACCGCCGATCAGGACGACCTGGTCGGCGCGGATCCCGTTGGCGCACATGGCATCGAGGGCGTCGGCCAGCCCGCACAGCAGGCCCAGCACGGCGGCCCGCGCGAGGTTCTCGGGAGTCATGTTGGCTCGGCGCAGACCGTGCAGGCTTCCTGCGGACGTGGGCAGGTCCGGTGTGCGCTCGCCGTCCAGATAAGGCAGCAAGGTCAGGCCGCCGGCATCCGGATCGGCTTGGGCCGCAAGCAAGTCCAGGCCGGCGAGGTCCGTTCCGAGCATCGCGGCCGTGGCGGTCAGCACCCTGGCCGCGTTGAGCGTGCAGCACAAGGGGAGCTGACGGCCCGTCGCGTCGGCAAAGCCGGCCACGATGCCCGAGCCGTCGTTCGTCCGCTGGTCGGTGGCCGCGAACAGCGCGCCGCTCGTGCCGAGCGAGACCGCCACCTCCCCCGGTTGCAGCCCGAGCCCGAGGGCGGCGCCTGCGTTGTCGCCGGCTCCTGGCCCCAAGATGACGCCCTCGCGCGTCGTGCCGGCCACTTCGCGGGGACCGAGCACTCGCGGCAGCTCGGCCGCGTGACCGAGGGCCTGCTCGAGCAGGTCGGTCCGGTACCCGTTCGTCGCGGGGGACCAGTAGCCGGTGCCCGAGGCGTCGCTCCGGTCGGTGGTGGGCCGGCCGGCCCGGTCCAGCAGCCGCCAGGTCAGCCAGTCGTGCGGCAGCAGGACGGACGTGACGGCGTCGGCGTGGGCGGGCTCGTTCTCGGCCAGCCAGGCCAGCTTGGTGACGGTGAACGCAGGCAGCGGGACGCTGCCGACGGCGTCCGCCCAGGCCTGCGCCCCCATCCGATCGACCATGGCGCGGGCCTGCGGTGCGCTGCGGACGTCGTTCCACAGCAACGCCGGCCGGACGACCTCGTCGGCGGCGTCCAATGCGACCATGCCGTGCTGCTGGGCCGCGACCGACAGCGCGACGACGCCGGACAGGTCAGCCCGCGCGGACGCCTGACCGAGCGCGTCCCACCAGTACGCCGGGTCGACCTCCGTGCCGTCCGGGTGGGACGCGGACCCGCTGCGCACGACGGAACCGGACTCGGCGTCGACCACGAGCACCTTGCAGGACTGGGTGGAGGAGTCGACGCCGGCGACGAGCGCGGTCGCGCCCGGCCCGACCGGGTCCGTGGCTGTCACCGTCACCGGGGCACGGTATCCACCGACTGGCCGCTCAGGTGAGCCGGCGACTCGGTGACTCCTCGAGGGTCAACGCGGGATCCCGCTCGACGACGCCACCGAGGACCTCGTCGATCCGGCTCATCAGCTCGGCGGGGATCTCGACCCCACTGGCCTTGACGTTCTCCTTGACCTGCTCGGGCCGGGAGGCGCCCACCAGTGCGGCCGCCACGTTGTCGTTCTGCAGGACCCAGGCGACGGCCAGCTGGGCCGGTGTGAGGCCGAGCTCCTGGGCGATCGGGACGAGCCCCTGGACCGCGGTCAGGACGTCGTCGCGCATGAAGTCGCGAATCATGTCCGCGCCGCCCTTGTCGTCGGTGGCTCGCGAACCGGCCGGAGGGGCCTGGCCTGGCTTGTACTTGGCCGACAGCACCCCCTGCGCGATGGGGCTCCACACGATCTGGCTGATGCCCAGCTCGCGGCAGGTCGGGACGACCTCCGCCTCGATGACCCGCCACAGCATGGAGTACTGCGGCTGGCTGCTGATCAGCTGGATGCCCAGGTTCTGGGCCAGCTTGTGCCCCTCGCGGATCTGGTCGGCGGTCCACTCACTGACGCCGATGTACAACGCCTTGCCCTGCCGCACGATGTCCGCGAAGGCCTGCATCGTCTCCTCGAGGGGCGTCTCGTGGTCGTAACGGTGGGCCTGGTAGAGGTCGACGTACTCGGTCTGCAGCCGCCGCAACGAGCCGTGCAGCGACTCCATGACGTGCTTGCGGGACAGGCCGGTGTCGTTGGGGCCGCCGGGTCCGGTCGGCCAGTACACCTTGGTGAAGATCTCGAGTGACTCGCGGCGCTGGCCCTTCAACGCCTCGCCGAGCACGGTCTCGGCCCGGGTGTTCGCGTAGACGTCCGCAGTGTCGAACGTCGAGATGCCCACGTCGAGGGCGGCGTGCACGCACTCGGTCGCGATGTCGTTCTCGACCTGCGAGCCGTGGGTCAGCCAGTTGCCGTACGTGATCTCGGAGATCTTCAGACCGGAGTTGCCCAGGAAACGGAAGCGCATGGTTGAAACCTTAAGTGCCGCAGGGGGTGCGCGTTCACCCGGGTCGGCGGCTGAGCAGGTGCGCCAACGTCGCCACGCGCCGGTACGGGTCGGTGCTGCCCAGCCGATCCTCTGCTGTCAACATCGCCTCGAGCTCGGCCGGGTCGCTGGGTGGCGCCTCGTCCGCATCGGCTCCGTCGGTCGCGATCCGTACGCCGTACCAGGCCTCCGTCACCAGCCCTTGCGCCGCCAGTGTCTCCTCGATGTCCTCCAGCCGGTCGGCTCGGGCCAGTACGCCGATCTCGTTGCGGTACAACGGGCTTCGGTCGGCCATCGAGTCCAGCAGGTTGACGGCTTCGGCCCAGTCACGGCGCAGGGCCGGGCGTAGAGCGATGCCTTCCGCGTTGCGGAAGACGAGGGAAAGGAGGCCACCAGGACCGACCAGGCGGGCGAGCTCGGCCAGAGCCGGCTCGGCGTCCGGCAGATACATCAACACGCCCTGGCAGAGAACGACGTCGTACGGCGTGACGGTCGCCTCGGGCGGCAACGCGCCGAGGCCACCGGCGACCACGTGGATGAAGCCGGGCGCCGGCGGCAGCAGGCTGATGCCCTCGCTGAGCGCGTCTCTCATCCGTGGGTCGGGGTCGGCGGCCAGCACGTCGTACCCGAGGGCCGCCAAGCGCAGCGCCTGGGTGCCCTGTCCGGCGCCGACGTCGAGCACGCGAGCCGGCGGCGGGGGCAGGTGCCGGGCCAGCTGACGGGTCACCAGCTCCTGGCGGGTGACGTTGCGCAGGTTCCCGAGCCGGGCCAGCCACGCCTCTCGGCCGATGTCGAACGACGTGGCGGTGCGCGCGGAGCCGGGCTGGTCGGCCGTCACGTCAGGACGGGAACTCGCCCCGCGCGACCACCGGGCGCGGCATCCGCCAGCGCCGGATCTGCAGGCTGCGCGTGATCGCGTAGAACACACTGCCGCGCTGCATCTCGCCGAACTTCTTGGTCAGCAGCTGGCGCAGGCGCCGGCGCATCAGGAACCCGTCGACCAGCGCGGCGAGGATCAGCACGTAGACCATCAGGGTCGCGGCCAGGATCACCGAGGGCACCCGGACCAAGGTCAGGCCGAACACCAGCGCGATCAGCGGCAGCATGAACTCGCCGATGTTGAACCGGGCGTCGACGTAGTCGCGGACGAAGCGACGCTGCGCTCCGGCGTCCCGTGCGGGGAGATGTCGTTCGTCGCCGGTGAGCATCGCCTGGCGCTGCCGGACGCGCTGCTCGCGCTGCTGCTCCCGGGAGGCCCGGGCGGCCGACTTGCGGTCGCGGTTGTCGGGTACGAGCGGCCGCTTGTTGGCGGCCTCGGCGACACTGCGCTTGGGAGTGGGACGGCCCTTCGCGCCCGGGCGGTCGGTCACGTCGGTGGCGGCCTCGTCTGGCTTGCGACGTCCGAACACCCGGGCAGCCTACTTGGCGCGCGGGTGTGGTCGCGCCGCCCGGAGCGCGTTCGCGTAGCCTCCGAAGCCATGACCGCATCCCTGGACGGCCCGAGCCCAGATCTGGCGCCGGAGCGCCTGGAGGCCTTGCGCGCAGCCGTTGTCCGCGAGCTGCCCGGCGTACGTCGTGACCTGGAGTACCTCGTACGCATCCCCAGTGTGTCGGTCGGCGAGGCGGACCAGGCCCCGGTCGACCAGAGCGCGTCGGCCGTGGCCACGCTGCTGACGGAGGCCGGCTTCGCCACGGACATCCTGGTCGAGGGCGGCCGACCGGCCGTGGTCGGCCACCTGCCCGGGCCGGAGGGCTCGCCGCACGTCGTGCTCTACGCGCACCACGACGTCCAGCCCACCGGAGCCGTGGAGCACTGGACGTCACCACCCTTCGAGCCGGAGGAGCGGGACGGGCGGCTGTACGGCCGCGGGGCCGCCGACGACAAGGCGGGTGTGATGGCTCATCTGTGTGCCGTCCGGGCCCACGACGGCGCGCCGCCGGTGTCGGTGACGATCTTCGTCGAGGGTGAGGAGGAGGACGGCTCGCCGTCGCTCTCGGCCATCCTCGAGCGCCATCGCCAGCGCCTGGCCGGCCACGTGCTCGTTCTGGCCGACTCGCTCAACTGGGCCATCGGCCAGCCGGCGCTCACGACCAGCCTGCGTGGCCTGGTCGAGTGCTTCGTCGACGTGCGCACCCTGGACCATCCGGTGCACTCCGGCATGTTCGGCGGTGCCGTGCCCGACGCGCTGATGGTCCTGGTGCGGCTGCTCGCGTCGACGTACGACGACGGGGGCAATGTCGCCGTCGAGGGCATCGAGTCCAGCGAGGCCGCTGCCCTGGACTACCCGGAGTCCCAGCTGCGCGCCGACGCCGGGATGCTGGAGGGCGTGCAGCTCATCGGGTCCGGGCCGCTGACCTCGCGCTTGTGGACCCACCCGACGGTGACCTGCACGGGGATCGACGTGACCTCGACGGGCCAGGCGTCGAACACGTTGCTGGCGCACGTGCGGGCCAAGATCTCGGCCCGGGTCGCTCCGGGTCAGAAGGCGATCGACGTGTTCGAGGCGTTGCGTACGCACTTCCTGTCCCAGCCGGCGTTCGGCGCCAAGGTCGAGGTCAGCCTGAAGGAGACGGGGGAGGGGTTCGCCGCACACGCCGACGGGCCGGCGTACGACGCGGCCCGGCGAGCATTCCAGGACGCCTGGGGCGTGCCACCCGTCGACGTCGGCATCGGCGGCTCGATCCCGTTCATCGCCGAGTTCGCGGAGTTCTTCCCCGACGCTGCGATCCTGGTCACTGGCGTCGAGGACCCCGACACCCGTGCGCACGGGATCGACGAGAGCCTGCACCTGGGGGAGTTCGAACGGGTCTGCGTCGCGGAAACCGTGCTACTGGAACGCATCGCAGCTCTGGGCCGCGCCTGACGTCAGGTGTGCTGCACGGCGCCTTGCATGGATCGGACCAGGTCGGCCGCGACGCCGACGGCGATGACGGCCGGTTCCTTGCCCGTGATGTCGGGCAGGCCGATCGGGCAGGTGATCCGCGCGATCTCCTCCGTCGCGTGGCCCTCCGCGGCGAGCTGGACCTTGAACCGGGACCACTTCGCGGCTGACCCGATGAGTCCGATCGACCCGAGGTGCGGATGGCGCAGCGCCGCCTCGCACAGCGCCAGGTCCTCGGCATGGTCGTGCGTCATCACGAGCACGTGCGCACCGCCCGGCAGCCGACCCAAGACCGCCTCGGGCGCCACCGCCCGGTGCACGGTCACGTCGGCGACCCCGTCGGTCACGCCGGCCAGGCGCAGCGGGTCGAGCTGCTCAGCCCGGGTGTCGACCAGGTGCAGCCCCACCTCCAGGCGGGACAGGATCCGCGCCAGCTCGTACCCGACGTGGCCCATGCCGAAGACGGCGACGACCGCCCGCGCGGGCAGCGGCTCGAGCAGCAGCCGGACCACACCACCGCAGCACTGCTGTCCGTGCGGGTTGGCCGCGTGCTCCGAGAGCGCGGACTCCTGCACCTCCGGCGCGACATCGCCGTCCTCGATCATCTGGCGCGCCCGTCGTACCGCGGACTCCTCGAGGTTCCCGCCGCCGACGCTGCCCCAGCTGTGGTCGGTGCCGACGACCATCTTGGCCCCCGGGTCGCGCGGCGCGTGGCCGCGCACCTCGAGCACTGTGACGAGCACACCGGGCAGCCCGTCGTCACGGAGCTGCCGGACAGCGCTGAGCCAGTCCACTCAGACCCCCGCGAACGCGGGCGCGTCCGACGACGGTGCCGTGGTGGGCCTGGACGCGGACCGCGCCGCCTCGACGGCCCAGTACACCGCCTCCGGCGTGGCCGGCGAGGCCAGGTGCACCTCCTGGCCGGACGGGCCGAAGGCGCCGGCCGCCTGGCGCAGCGCCTCGCGCACGCAGAACGCCTCCATCAGCGGCGGCTCGCCGACTGCCTTGGAGCCGTACACGACGCCGGATTCGGTGGCCCGCTCGAACAGATGCACGTTGAACTCCTCCGGCATCTCGGAGAAGCTCGGGATCTTGTAGGTGCTGGCCGCCTGCGTGTTCAGCCGCCCCCGGTTCGGACCGTCACTCTCGTCCCAGAGCAGCTCCTCGAGGGTCAGCCATCCGACACCTTGGACGAAGCCGCCCTCGATCTGCCCGAGGTCGATGAGGGGCGACAGGCTGTCGCCCACGTCGTGGACGATGTCCGTGCGCCGCAGCCGGTACGCACCGGTGAACCCGTCCACCTCGACCTCCGCGACGGCAGCGCCGTACGCGAAGTACTTGAACGGCTCACCCTCCATGCGGTCGGCGTTCCAGTGCAGGCCCTCGGTGCGGTAGTAGCCCGCCGCCCACAGCTGCACGCGCTGGAAGTAGGCGTCGTGGACCAGCTGGGTCCAGCGGATCTGCTTGTCGTGGAAGCCGATTCCCGTGACGACACCGTTGCTGAACCGCACGTCCTCCGGGTTGATCCCGAGCTGGGCTGCGGCCACCACGGCCAGCCGCTCCCGGATCTGGTCGCACGCGTTCTTGATCGCGCCACCGTTGAGGTCGGCGCCCGAGCTCGCGGCCGTCGCCGACGTGTTCGGCACCTTGTCCGTGCGGGTGGGCGCCAGCCGAACCGACGAGAGCGGTACGCCGAGTGCCGTGGCTGCGACCTGAGCCATCTTGGTGTGCAGTCCTTGGCCCATCTCGGTGCCGCCGTGGTTGATGAGCACCGAGCCGTCCTTGTAGACGTGCACCAGGGCACCGGCTTGGTTGAAGGCGGTCAGGTTGAACGAGATGCCGAACTTCACGGGCGTCACGGCAAGCGCGCGCTTGGTGTCCGGGTGAGCGGCGTTGAACGCGGCGATCTCGTCCTTGCGACGCTGGAAGTCGCTGCGCTGCAGCGCTTCCTGCCAAATGGCCTCGAGCCGCTCGGCGTGCCGGACCGGCTGCCCGTACGGCGTCGTCTGGCCGGGTGCGTAGAAGTTGCGGTGCCGCAGGTCCTCCGGCTCCACGCCGAGAATGGGCGCGCAGCGACCGAGGATGTCCTCGATCACGATCATTCCCTGTGGTCCGCCGAACCCCCGGAACGCCGTGTTGGACTGCCGGTTCGTCTTGGCGATCTGGCCGTCCACGCGGATGTTGGGGATCCAGTACGCGTTGTCGATGTGGCACAGCGCCCGCGCCAGCACCGGCTCGGACAGGTCGAGGCTCCACCCTCCGTTGCTGGTCAGCGTCGCCTTGAGGGCCACGATGCGCAGGTCGTCGTCGAAGCCGACCTCCCACGTCGCGAGGAACGGGTGCCGCTTGCCGGTCATGGTGATGTCCTGTGTGCGGTTCAGCCGCAGGCTCACCGGCCGGCCGGTGAGTGTCGCGCCCAATGCAGCCACGGCGGCCAGCCCGTGCGGCTGGAACTCCTTGCCACCGAAGCCGCCTCCCATGCGCAGGCACTGCACCGTCACGTTGTGCGCGCTCACCCCGAGCACGTGGGCGACGATGTCCTGCGTCTCCGACGGGTGCTGGGTGCTCGACTGCACGAAGACCTGGCCGTTCTCGTCGACCAGGGCCAGGGCAGCGTTCGTCTCGAGGTAGAAGTGCTCCTGGCCGCCGTACTCGAGCTCTCCGCTGAACCGGTGGGTCGCGGACTCCAACGCGTCGTCCACCTGCCCCCGCTCCACGGTGCGGTGATGGCCCTGGAAGCTGCCGGCGGCGATCGCGTCGCGCACGCTGACCAGCGAGCTGAGCGGCTCGTACTCCGCCTCGACGGCGTCCGCGCCCTTCCGGGCCGCGTCCAGCGTCTCGCCGAGGACCCAGCAGACGGCATGACCGTGGTACATGACCTCGGAGGGGAACAGCGGCTCGTCGTGCTTCTCGCCGGCGTCGTTCAGGCCCGGGACGTCGTCGGCCGTCAGCACCTTGACCACTCCGGCCACGGCGTACGCCGCTGTGACATCCAGCCGGGTCACCCGGGCGCGCGCGTGCGGCGCCTGCTTCGGCCAGGCATGCAGGACATCCTTGGTGCGCGCCAGCAGGTCCTGCGTGTAGAGCGCGTTGCCGGAGACGTGCAGGTCCGCGCTCTCGTGGGGGACCTCCAGGCCGACGACTGGGTTGTCCGGGCGATCGGCGAGAGGTCCGTGCTGCTTGCTCATGGCTCAGGCCTCCTGCAGGGCGGGCGCGGGGTTTTCGGCGAAGAACTTCAGCAACGACGTTCGCAACATGGCGCTGCGGTAGCCGGCGCTGGCGCGGTGGTCGCTCATCGGCGTACCCGCTCGCCCGAGCAGGTCGGCCGCCTCGGTGACCACCTCGCGGGTCCAGGACTGGCCGCGGAGCCGGTCCTCGACCTCATAGGCGCGCAAGGGGGTCGCGGCCACGCCGCCGAGTCCGATCTTGATGTCCGCGACGTCGCCGCCGTCGAAGCGCGCGGCGAACGCCACGGCCACGCTCGAGATGTCGTCGAACCGCCGCTTGGCGATCTTGTGGAAGGCCGCGACGGGCGCGACCGGGGTCGGGATGCGAATCGTCTTGATCAGCTCGTCCGGGCGCTTGACCGTCTCGCGGTACCCGGTGAAGTAGTCGGCCAGGGGCACCTCCCGCTCGCCGTCGCGGGACGCCAGCACGAGCGTTGCGCCGAGGGCGAGCAGGGCAGGCGGGGTGTCACCGATGGGCGAGGCGGTGCCGAGGTTGCCGCCGAGCGTCGCGCCGTTGCGGATCAGCCGGGAGGCGAACTGCGGGAAGACCTGGTCCAGGAGCGGGATGGAGCCGCCCAGTGCGCGCTCGATCTCGCTCAAGGTCAGCGCGGCCCCCAGGTCGACGTGGTCGTCGGCTGCGACGAACGTGCGCAGCTCCGCCAGCCGGTCGATCCCGATGCTGAGCTCGGCCCGTGCGTGCCGGATGTTCAGCTCGACGCCCCAGTCGGTCGACCCGGCCACCAGCCGCGCCTCCGGGTGCCGAGCCAGCAGGTCGAGCACCTGGTCGAGGGTCGGTGGCCGAACGTAGCTGCCGTCCGCACTGTCCAGGGCCGTCTCCGCCGGCCGAGGCGCCGGACGGCCGCGCCGCTCGGACAGCGGGTCGGTCTCGTCGGGCGTCGTCAGGGCGTAGGCGGCATCACGGATCGGCCGGTACCCGGTGCAACGGCACAGGTTGCCGCTGAGCGCGTGCAGGTCGAAGCCGTTCGCTCCGTGCTCGTGGTCCGGCGCGGCCGTGCCCGCGGCCGTGCCCATGGCCTGGCCGTTGCCGGACTGCCCGTTGCCGGACTGCCCGTCGCTGGACACCGCCGGCCGGCGGTCGGCCCGGTAGAACTCCGCCGCCATCGCGCAGACGAAACCCGGTGTGCAGTAACCGCACTGGGAGCCTCCACGGACCGCCATCTCCTGCTGCACCGGATGCAGGCGGCCCGGCTGGCCCAGGCCCTCGGCGGTGACGACCTCCTGGCCGTCGAAGCCCGCGGCCGGGACGAGGCAGGCGTTGAGTGCGGTCCAGCGGCTACCGTCGTCGCCGTCCGGGCGCGCGACCATCACGGCGCAGGCACCGCACTCGCCCTCCGCGCAGCCCTCCTTGCAGCCGGTCAGCCCCTCCGCCCGCAGCCACTCCAGCAAGGTGACGTGGCCGCCGACATCGCCCAGCGGGCGCATCGTGCCGTTGACCAGAACTTCGGGCTCCATCGAGCGCTCCTTCGACGACTCCGCGCCCCGGGCCATCGTGCGGTGTCCGCGCCTGCCCTTTCAGCGCTGGTCACCGAGGATACGAGCGACAGTAACGGTCGCCCCGGACCGGTGCTAGAGAAGTACGGAAACCGGTTTCCGTAGAACGGAAAGCCATTGGTACCCCGAGACGCTTGCCCCGGCGAAATCGTTCTCGGGCGAGGGCTGACAGGATCGCGGCCGTGCGAGTCCTGATCGCGCCGGCGGCGTTCGGCGATCGGCTCGGCGCCGTCCAGGTGGGTGCCGCGATGGCCGAGGGCTGGGCCGAGACTGCGCCGGGCGACCTGGTCGACGTCGTCCCGATGTCGGACGGCGGCCCAGGCTTCGGCGAGGCAGTCCTGGCCGCCACCGGAGGCGAGGTCCTGCCGTGCACGGTGCGGGGGCCGACGGGCGATCCCGTGCCGGCCGCCGTGGTGCTGGCCAGCGGCACGGCGTACGTCGCAGCGGCCGAGGCGTGCGGCCGGCACCTGCTGCCCCCGGAACGGCGCGATCCCGGCCGGACGACCTCGTACGGCGTCGGGCAGCTGATCCAGGCCGCCGTCGACGCCGGGGCGCGCCGTGTCGTCGTGGGGGTGGGCGGTACGGCGACGAACGACGCGGGAGCCGGCCTGTTGGCGGCCTTGGGCGGCGGGCCGGAGGCCGGGCTCGACCGCGGCGGCCTGGCCCTGTCGGGGATCAGCGCGGAGGACGTGAGCGGGCTCGCGGGGCTGCGCGCCCGGCTCGCGGGGGTCGAGCTGGTGCTGGCCGCGGCGCGTGACCTCCCGTTGCTCGGCTTCCACGGGACCAGCGCGACGTACGCCGAGGCCAAGGGTGCGTCGCCCGACCAGGCCCAGGCGCTCGAGAGTGCGCTCGGCCACTTCGCCCACCTGGCGGCCCGGTCGCTGGTCTCGGCCCGCCCCTTGGCCGGGTTCGGCCCGGCGGCGCAGCCCGGCGCGGGGGCCGGCGGCGGGATCGGGTTCGCCCTGCTGTTACTGGGCGCGACGTACGCCCCGGGGGTCGAGGTGGTCGCGCAGGCGGCGGGGCTGGCGGAACGGATCAAGCGAGCCGACCTCGGGATCACCGCGGAGGAGACCTTCGACTGGCAGTCCCTGACGGGAGGCGTGGTCGCCGGCGTCGCCGCGGCCGGACTCGACTGCGGGGTACCGGTCGTCGTGGTGGCCGGGCAGGTGCTGGTGGGACGGCGTGAGTCGATGACTCTCGGGCTGTCCGGCGCCTACCCGGTCACCGAGCGGCCGGAGGACGTGGAGTCGGCCCTGGCCGACCCGGTCCAGGCGCTGCAGCGCCGCACGGCCCGCGTGGCGCGCACCTGGTCGCGCCGGTAGCGCGCATTGTCCGAACCGTGACGTACTCTGGTGAGGAACATCTGGGCGTCCAGCAGGCGTTGCCGCAGCTGACCGCCCCCGAGCCCCGTGAGGATGGGACATCCCACCGATGAGCGCACAGACCGAGACCACGACCGCGACAACCACTGACGCCCCCGCCGGCACGCACGGCGTCGAGCTGACCAGCGTCGCCGCGACGAAGGTCAAGAGCCTGCTGGAGCAGGAGGGCCGGGACGACCTGCGGCTGCGGATCGGCGTCCAGCCGGGCGGGTGCTCGGGCCTGATCTACCAGCTCTACTTCGACGAGCGCACGCTCGACGGTGACCTGGTCCGTGACTTCGACGGTGTCGAGGTCGTCGTCGACCGGATGTCCGCGCCCTACCTCGCGGGCGCGAGCATCGACTTCGCCGACACGATCGAGAAGCAGGGCTTCACGATCGACAACCCCAACGCCGGCGGCAGCTGCGCGTGCGGCGACTCCTTCCACTGAGGCTTCTGCATACTCAGCTGACCGCAGTTCGGTCAGATCCAGCACGAGTGCGCACGGCGGGCTAGCCTTCCCGCCGTGCGCATCGCTGTGACGGGGTCGATCGCGACCGACCACCTGATGACCTACCAGGGCCGGTTCGCCGACTCCCTGGTCGTCGACCAGCTGGACAAGATCTCCTTGTCCTTCCTGGTCGAGGAGCTGGAGGTCCGCCGCGGCGGGGTGGCTCCGAACATCTGCTTCGGGATGGCCAACCTGGGGCTGCACCCGCTGCTCGTCGGTGGGGCCGGCGCCGACTTCGAGGACTACCGGGCCTGGCTCGAGCGGCACGGCGTCAACACCGCGGGCGTACTGATCTCCGAGCTCAAGCACACCGCCCGGTTCGTGTGCACGACCGACTCCGACCATGCGCAGATCGCCACGTTCTACTCCGGTGCGATGAGCGAGGCGCGCAACATCGAGCTGTCCCCGATCTTCGCCCGGTCGGGCGGTGTCGACCTCGTCGTGATCAGTGCCAACGACCCCGAGGGCATGCTCCGGCACACCGAGGAGTGCCGCAGCCGCGGCTACGCCTTCGTCGCCGACCCCTCCCAGCAGCTGGCGTTCGCCGACGGGGCCACGATCCGCAGCTTGGTCGAGGGAGCGGCGTACCTGTTCAGCAACGAGTACGAAGCGGCACTCATCGAGCAGAAGACCGGCTGGAGCGCCCAGGAGATCCTCGAGCGGGTCGGCGTCCGGATCACCACGCTGGGCGCCAAGGGCGCCAACATCGACATCAAGGGCGAGGAGCCGGTCCACGTCCCGGTGGCCCGCGAGCTGCGCAAGGTCGACCCGACCGGTGTCGGCGACGCGTTCCGGGCCGGCTTCCTGGCCGGCCTGGCCTGGGGTGTGGAGCACCGCAGGTGCGCCGAGATCGGGTCGATGCTCGCGACGTACGTGATCGAGACCGTCGGGACGCAGGAGTACGAGCTGGGCCGCGGCGGCTTCCTGCAGCGGTTCGAGGCCGCCTACGGTTCCGAGTCCGCGGCGCAGATCGGCCCCCACCTGCGCTGCCTGCGCCCGTAGGTCTCCGCCCTCGTGGCCCCACCACCGATCGAGCCGCCGCCGTCGCTGTGGGCGCTGGGTGTCGAGGGGGCCGAGGAGGGCGAGGACCTGATCGGGGTCGGCGCGGACCTGCTGCCCGGCACCTTGCTCCTGGCCTACCGGCGCGGGCTCTTCCCGATGGGTCTGGGCCGCCGCGGTGCCCGGCCGATCGGCTGGTGGTCGCCCGACCCGCGAGGTGTGCTGCCGCTGCAGGACGCGGTGGTCTCGCGCTCGCTGCGACGGTCGATGAAGAGGTTCGACATCCGGGTCAACACCGCGTTTGAGCAGGTGGTGGCCGGCTGCGGCGCGCCGGGCCGTGAAGGGCGCTGGATCACCCCAGCGATCACCAAGGCGTACGTCGAGCTGCACCGGCTTGGCTGGGCGCACTCGATCGAGTGCTGGTACGACGACGAGCTCGCCGGGGGCCTGTACGGCGTCGCCGTCGGGGGACTGTTCGCCGGCGAGTCGATGTTCCATCGGCGGACCGACGCCTCCAAGGCCGCGCTGATGGCGACCGTCGAGCTGCTGACGGCAGCGGGCGATGCCCGGGAGCGGCTGTTCGACGTCCAGTGGCGCACCGACCACCTGAGCACTCTCGGCGTCGTCGACATCCCGCGGGAGGAGTACCTGAGGCGCCTCGACGTCGCCCTCGCGCTGCCCCTGCCCGAGCCGTTCCGGCACCCGCCGCCGAGGCGGCGCGCCGCGCCCCGCTGAGGGCGCACCCTGCCCGGCTCGGCGGAGCTCCCTGGAGTAGGGTTCCGTCCGTTGCCAGACCGTCTCCTGGAAGGTGCCATCCGTGCGCGCAGGCTCGCCGAACCGGCGCCGAATCGCCGGTTCGACCGGGATCGCGGCAGCGACAGCGCTGCTGCTCAGCGGATGCTCCGGATCCCTGTCCCGCGGGCTGCTGCCCAAGGGGGTCACGGAGAACAGCAAGCGCGTCACCGACCTGTGGAACGGGTCATGGATCGCGGCGCTCGGGGTCGGCGTCCTGGTGTGGGGCCTGACCATCTGGTGCGTCGTTGCCTACCGCCGCCGCAAGGACGACCCCGAGTTCCCCGAGCAGCTGCGCTACAACGTGCCGATCGAGATCCTCTACACGGTCGTGCCGCTGTTCATGATCGGCGTGCTGTTCTACTTCACCGCGCGCGACGAGGAGGCACTGCTGTCGACCTCGGCCAAGCCGGACCTGGTCGTCAACGTCGTCGGCAAGCAGTGGAGCTGGGACTTCAACTACGTCAGCCAGCAGGTGTACGAGGTGGGCACGCAGGCCGAGCTGACCGGCAAGCCCCTCGTCGCGAGCCAGCTCCCGACGCTGTACCTCCCGGTCGACAAGCGAGTCGAGTTCACGCTGACCGCGCGCGACGTCATCCACTCGTTCTGGGTGCCGGCGTTCCTGCAGAAGCTCGACGTGATCCCCGGACGGGTCAACCGGTTCCAGGTGGTGCCGACGACGGAGGGCACGTTCGCCGGCAAGTGCGCCGAGCTGTGCGGGTCGTACCACTCGGCCATGCTGTTCCAGGTGAAGGTCGTCTCCCAGAGCGACTTCGACGCCCACATCAAGGCGCTACAGGCTGCCGGCCAGACCGGTCAGCTGCCGAACGACCTCAACCGTTCGCAGCTCGAGCCGGGCCAGCAGGATCTTCTGACAGGTGCAGGGAGCGGCTCATGACGACGTATCGCGAGGCCGAGTGGGTTGTCGCCCCGGCGCGGCCGCACTCGCTGGGACGCACCATCGTCAACTGGGCCACGACGACCGACCACAAGGTCATCGGCAACCTCTACTTCATCACGTCGTTCCTGTTCTTCCTGGTCGGCGGCGTGATGGCCATGCTGATCCGGGCCGAGCTGTTCGAGCCGGGCCTGCAGATCGTCCAGAATCCGGAGCAGTACAACCAGCTGTTCACGATGCACGGCACGATCATGTTGCTGCTGTTCGCGACACCGCTGTTCGCCGGTTTCGCCAACGCGGTCATGCCCCTACAGATCGGCGCTCCGGACGTCGCCTTCCCACGGCTCAACATGCTCGCCTACTGGGCCTACCTGTTCGGCGGCCTGATCGCGTCGGCCGGCTTCCTGACCCCCGGAGGCGCGGCGGCGTTCGGCTGGTTCGCGTACTCGCCACTGTCGAACGAGATCAACTCGCCCGGACTCGGTGGCGACCTGTGGGTCTTCGGGCTCGCGCTCGCCGGCTTCGGCACGATCCTCGGCGCCGTCAACTTCATCACCACGATCATCTGCATGCGCGCGCCCGGCATGACGATGTTCCGGATGCCGATGTTCACCTGGACCGTCCTGGTCACCTCGGTCCTCGTGCTGATGGCCTTCCCCGTCCTGGCCTCCGCGCTGCTGGCCCTGGGCGCCGACCGCCGGATCGGTGCCCACATCTTCGACGCCGACGTGGGCGGGGCGATGTTGTGGCAGCACCTGTTCTGGTTCTTCGGCCATCCCGAGGTCTACATCATCGCGTTGCCGTTCTTCGGCATCATCAGCGAGATCATCCCGGTCTTCAGCCGCAAGCCGCTGTTCGGCTACAAGACGCTGGTCTTCGCCACGATCGGCATCGCGGCGCTCTCCGTGACCGTGTGGGCGCACCACATGTACGCGACGGGCCAGGTGCTGCTGCCGTTCTTCGCGTTCATGACGATGCTGATCGCCATACCCACCGGGGTGAAGTTCTTCAACTGGATCGGGACGATGTGGCGAGGGTCGCTGACCTTCGAGACACCGATGCTGTGGGCCATCGGCTTCCTCATCACGTTCCTGTTCGGCGGCCTGACCGGCATCATCCTGTCCAGCCCGGCGCTCGACTTCCACCTCTCCGACTCCTACTTCGTCGTGGCGCACTTCCACTACGTCGTGTTCGGCACCGTCGTGTTCGCCATGTTCGGCGGCTTCTACTTCTGGTGGCCCAAGCTGACCGGACGGATGCTCAACGAGACGCTGGGCAAGATCCACTTCTGGATGCTCTTCATCGGCTTCCACACGACCTTCCTCATCCAGCACTGGCTGGGCGTGATCGGCATGCCCAGGCGCTACGCCGACTACCTGCCCGGCGAGGGCTTCACCTGGGCCAACCAGGTCTCGACCGCCGGCGCCTTCCTGCTCGGGGCATCGACGCTGCCGTTCCTCTACAACGTGTGGCACACCTGGCGCACCGCACCGCTGGTCGAGACCGACGACCCATGGGGCTACGGCGGGTCCCTGGAGTGGGCGACCTCCTGCCCGCCCCCGCGGCACAACTTCACGAGCATCCCGCGGATCCGTTCCGAGCGGCCGGCCTTCGACCTGCACCACCCGGAGATCGCGGCCGCCGAGGTGCCGCTGCACCACGGACCCCTAGAGGCGGCGTTGGGCGGTCCCGACGTGGCACCGCCCCGGGGTTCGGCCGGGTCGCGGCGGGACCACTGACGTGAAGGTCGAGACCTGGCTGTTCGGTGCCGGTGCGCTGTTCTTCGCACCGATCGGCGTCGTGTACGGCATCCTCACGGACTGGGACGAGCCCGTCGGGCCGGTGGCGCTGCTCCTGACCGCTGGGCTGTCCATCCTGATCGCGATCTACCTGTTCATCACCGGGCGGCGGATCGACCCCCGGCCGGAGGACGACTGGACGGCTGCGATCGAGGCGGCGGAGGGGGAGTACGGCTTCTTCTCCCCGCACAGCTGGTGGCCGCTGCCGCTGGCCTTCTCCGCGGCCCTGGTGTTCCTCGGGCTGGCGGTCGGGTGGTGGCTCGTGATCGTGGGTGCCGGCGTGGGCTCGATCGCCCTCGTCGGCTGGGTGTACGAGTACTCCCGGGGTGCGTTCGTGCACTGAGTCCCGGATTCGTCCGGTTTGGCCCGAGGCAGTCCCCGGGCTTCACACCTCGGCGCCGGGTCGGCGCGCCGTCTCTGCATTCGGTCCAGGTATGCGACGTACCGCTCCGCTCCGGTTACTCTTAGGCCGTACGCGGGCAACCTCTCGGGGTCGTCGCGCGTCCTAAGGGAGGAAGAGGCCGGTCGACGAACCGGTCCCGAAGGAGATTCCGTGCGTGGTTTCACCCCCTCGACCCGCTTTGCGCGAGCCGGTTGGGTCGCCGCTGCGGCCGTGACGGCTCTCGTCGTGGTCACCGGCTGTCAGAACGACGCCAAGGCGCAGAGCCCGTCCGGTGGCGGGTCCGGCTCGTCGAGCTCGTCGTCCTCCTCCTCGACCTCCAGCGATGCGGTCAGCCTGGCCATCACCCCCGCCAACGGCTCGAGCTCTGTCCCGCCCAACACCACGGTCAAGGTGACCGCGCAGGGCGGCGCTATCGCCAGCGTCACGGTGACGGACGCCAAGAACCGCGCGATCGCGGGGTCGCTCTCCTCCGACGGCCTGTCCTGGACGGCGTCGCGCTTCCTGCGCCCGTCGACGCGCTACACGGTGTCGGCCCGGGCCCAGTCCGGTACGTCGACCAAGAGCAGCTTCTCCACGTTCGCGCCGAACATCACCGCGACGTACCACGTCCTGCCGTCCGGTGGTTCGGTGGTCGGCATCGGCATGCCACTCATCGTGCAGTTCGACTCGCCCGTCGCGGAGTCGGCCAAGGACGACGTCG
Organism: Actinomycetales bacterium; assembly: GCA_045807245.1. Classification (GTDB taxonomy): domain Bacteria; phylum Actinomycetota; class Actinomycetes; order Actinomycetales; family CAVURS01; genus CAVURS01. Next base: position 69,031 of record JBJMHS010000036.1, on the reverse strand, counting down.
AGCGCAACCTCTCAGTCACGACCAGCCCGTCGGTGCAGGGGTCCTGGGGCTGGCTGGACGACCGCCAGGTCATGTACCGCGGGCAGTACTACTGGACCAGCGGCACGAGGATCTCGCTGAAGGCGAACCTGGCGGGCGTCAAGACCGGCACCGGCAAGTACGTCGGGTCGGACGCGTCGACGTCGTACACGGTCGGCTCGGCGATGAAGAGCTTCGTGAACATGAAGACGCACCAGATGAAGGTCTACAAGAACGGCAAGCTGCTCCGGACGCTGCCGGTCAGCACCGGCCGGCCCGGTCCCAAGACCGAGACCCGGTACGGCACCAAGGTGATCATCTCCAAGGAGCCGACCCACATCATGGACTCGACGTCCATCGGCATCCCGAAGGGCTCACCGGGCTACTACCGGATCACGACCCACTGGGACATGCGGCTCACCTGGAGCGGCGAGTTCCTGCACTCGGCACCGTGGTCCGTCGGCGCCCAGGGCAACACGAACGTCAGCCACGGGTGCACGAACCTCAGTCCCAGCAACGCGATCTGGCTCTACGACATCTCCAAGATCGGCGATGTCGTGAAGTACACGGGGTCGAGCCGGGCCTTGGAGCAGGGCAACGGGTACACCATGTGGAACTACACCTGGTCGCAGTGGCAGGCGCGCTCCGCGCTCGCCTGACCCGCCGCCGTACCTCCGGCTAGACCGTGAGTACGACGCGGCCGTTCGCCGTTCCGGAGACCTGACGCTCCCAGCCGGTGGCCGCATCCTCAAGGGGCACCCGCTCGTGGTCGACCACGATGTCGCCGCGAGCGGCATGACCGACCACCGCCAGGAGCGCGTCCCGGCGCTGCTCGCTGCTCAGGTCGTTGTTGGTGTAGCCGAGGATCGATGCCGTCCCGCTCCGCAGACTGGCCGAGTCCCAGACCGCGCTCGCGCCCGCCGTGCTGCCGAGGTTCACCAGCCGCCCATGGACGGCCAGCACCCGGGCGGCGGCCGTGGCCGGCAGCCCGCACAGGGGGTCGACGACGACATCGGCTCGGCCCTCGCACGCGGCCTCGAAGGCAGCAGCCATCTCGTCCACGGCCGCCTGATCGTCAGACCCGGGGCCGGAGGGCAGCGCCACGGCCGCGTCGGCACCGATCGCCACTGCCCGCTCGCGGTGACCGGCGGACCTCGCGGCTCCGACGACTCGGCCAGCGCCCAGCAAGCGAGCGGCCCGGATCGCTACCTGGCCGACGACGCCGCCGGCGCCGAGCACGAGCACCGTCTCGCCCGGAGCGAGCCGGGCGCGCAGCGTCAGCACGTTCCACGCCGCGACGGCGGACAGGCCCAGCGCCGCCACGACAGCGTCGTCGACCGCGGCGTCGGCGGCGGTGCCGGCGGCGGTGCCGTGGAGCGGGACCAGGTCCGCGTCCGGCACGACGCTGTGCTCGGCCATGCTGCCGTCGCCGGGCGCCATCCCGGCCGACGTCGCGAACCACACGCGAGTCCCGGGGGCGAGCACATCGGAGGCCCGGACGACCCCGACGCCCGCGACCCCCGGCACGTACGGCGTGGCCGGTGCGCCGAAGTACGACGTGCCGCTCGCGCAGAGCAGGTCCAACGGCGTGATCGCCGCGGCGGTGACGTCCACCAGGGACTGGCCCGGCCCGGAGGTGGGTGCGGGATGTTCGGTGGCGTCCGGCGGGCTGCCCGGGGTGCGGATGACGGCGGCGCGCACGGCTCAGGTGGTGATGTCGGGGTAGGGCAGGGAGTAGGCCCGGAGCCGCTCCGCGTACTCGAGCTGGAAGCCCAGTGGCTGCTCGTGGTCGCGTTCGAACATGGCGATGAACAACGTCAAGGTCAGGAACGGATGGGCGCCGAGCGCGAACAGGGCGGGGTAGTCGTGCGCCGTCAGGGCCGTGCGCTCCTCGTCGGTGAACGCGAGCCAGGTGGAGTGCTCGTGCTCGACGCAGTTGAGAATCTGGTTCGCGCGCTCCGCCTCCCACCAGGTGACCGTCCCTTGCGGGTCTTCGCGGTACCGCTCGACCAGCTCCGGGTCGCGGTCGACCGTGTACAGGAACTTGTTCAGCAGGTACTTGCTCACTGCGCGCCTCCGCGGGGGTCGCCGCCTGGGTACCAGGTGAAGTACGCCTCCATGGTGTGGAACAGGTCGAGCTGGTCGACGTAGTCGGCCTTGTTGCCCTCGCCCGCAACGCCCATCATCAGCATGAAGTCCATGAACCCGTGAGTGGCGTTGCCCGGCAGGTGCAGGCTGTCCAGCGACACCTCGGCACAGCAGGCTCCGATGTCCGCGTTCGCGATCCACTCCACCGCCTTGGCGTCGAACTCCGGGTCCGGGCCGTGCGGGCCGAACTGGCGCGGCCCGCCCAGCTCGAGGGACAGGTGCCCGGTGCCGATGACCGCGACCCGCTGGTCGCCCGGCATCGACTCGACCAGCTCCCGGATCGTGCGGCCGAGCTGCACGAACCGTTCCGGCCGGGGGAGCGGCGGCGCGAAGATGTTGGTGTAGATCGGCACGATCGGCAGGTCGGCCTGAGGTCGCAGCGTGATGATGGGGCAGGTGATGCTGTGGTCGATCCGCAGCTCGTTGCTGAACGCCAGGTCGAAGCCGGCGTCCAGGCCGCCGCGCAGGATATGCGCCGAGAACGCCTCGTCGCCGGGCAGCCGGAACCGCGGCAGACCGAACTCGCGCTCCTCGTTGAACCAGTTGGCGTCGTACATCGGTGCCTTGCCGACGAGGAACTGCGGCATGTTGTCCAGCCACAGCTGGTGGAAGTGGTCGCTGCCGACCATCACCAGGACATCGGGGCGGGCGGCGGTCAGGGTCTCCCGGAACCGTTCGATCTTCGCCACCCACTCGTCCGCGAACGGCGGCCGCTCGGCGCCCTGTGACGTGCTCGCCCGGTAGTAGAACGGATGGTGGGTCGACGCGATCACGGCCACCAGCTCAGCCATGCCTCACTCCTTGTCGACGTCGTCAGCGGGCAGCTCGGTGGCGGCCTGTTCGACCGCGAGATAGACGTCCATGGCGACGGGGTGGACCCGCTCCTCGGCCAGCTGGCCCAGGAGGCCGGCGCACCGGGCGAGCAGCGCCACTCCACGCAGCAGGTCGACCGGCAGGCCGAGGTCGGCCAGCGCGGCCCCGCAGACGCCGGCCCCGTTCAGCGGCAGGGTCCGGCCGAGGACCTGCGGGTGCACCCGGCCGATGGCCTCGAACAGCTGTAGGTGCGGCCCGCGCAGACCCTCCTCGGCGGCGATGCGCAGCAGCGCGGGCGTGCGCGGGTCGACCTCCTTGTGGACCGGATGGCCGAGTCCGGGGACGAAGCGCCCGGCCGTGCGGGCCCGACGTACGGCGTCGAGGGCGAGCTCGTCCCAGCCCTCGTCGTCGACCGGCAGCTGCGGTGAGTCGGTCAGCACCTCGCTGAGGAACGCCGCCGCGTCCTCGGTGACGCCGAGGAAGCGCGAGCCGCCACCGAGCAGGCCGGCGGCGAGCGCCCCTTGCACGGAGTCCGGCGCGGACAGGTAGGTCAGCCGGGTCGCGATCGCGGTCGGGGTGAAGCCATGGTCGGCCAGGGCCACCAGGACCGCCTCGAACACCCGGACCTGCCCCGCAGTGGGCCGGCGCCGGGCGAGCAGCCACAGGGCCAGCTCACCGAAGCCGACCTGTCCCATCAGCTCCCCGGCCAGGTCGTGCCCGAGCAGGGTGATGGACGTCGGGCCGGAGCGGCCGAGCGATGTCGGGTAGCTGCGCGGGCTGCCCGCTCGTCCGGCGTCGTCCGTCATGCGGACAACCGTCCGTTTCGCTCGGCTGGTCGGCGCACGGCGCCGTTGCTCGTCACCGGTGAGCCCATTATCCGGCCGGTGACAACGTCTGGCGAGGCAGGTCCTGGTAGCGCGCGAAGTCGGCGCTGATGTCGCTCGCCGCCTGCAGCAGCAGCGGCAGGTGATCCCGCTGCAAGGTGTCGATCGAGGTCTCGGCCGCGTGCACCGTCACGTTGAGCGCGGCGATGACGCGCCCCTCTCCGTCGCGCACCGGCGCGGCGATGGAGCGGATGCCGTGAGCGAGCTGCTCGTCGGTCAACGCCCAGCCCTTCGCTCGGACGTCGCGGAGGACGGCGTCGAGCTCCGACCGCTCGGGTTGCCAGCGCGGTCGCACGTCGGACCGGCTCGGGAGCGCGAGCGTGCAGTCGAGCTCCGCTGGAGTGAGCCCGGCCAGCAGGACCTTGCCCATCGACGTCTGGGGTGCCGGGAAGCGGGTGCCGATATCCACTGCAAGGGCAATGATTTTGGGTACCGCGACCCGGGCGACGTAGACGATGTCGTAGCCGTCGAGCTGGGCGACGGAGCTGGACTCGTGGGTCTGCGCGACCAGCGCCCGCATGTGTGGTTTCGCGATGTCCCAGAGACCGAGTGCTTGGACGTAGGCGTGTCCCAGGTCGAGCACCCGCGGCGTCAGCGCGTACCCCTCGCTCGTCTGTCGGACGTAGCCGAGCAGCTCCAGCGTCCGCAGGATGCGGCGGGCCGTCGGCCGGGCCAGCGCAGTCGCTCCGGCCACCTCGCTCAAGGTCATCGCCGGACGGCGGGCATCGAAGGAGCGGATCACGTCGAGGCCGCGCGCGATCGCCTCGATGAAGCTCGGGTCCTCGTCCCGGCGGGCCATCGCGCACCTCCCGTCAGCCGATCGCCGACCTGGCCGGCGCAGGCCCGGGCCGGAGCCGGCCCGGCCTGCACACTACCTCGGTCAGGGCGCCCTTGACACGCATCGACTGCCAGTCGCAGAGTGACGCAAACGCGTGCCGGGCCGTCCTGCGGACAGACGTCCGGTCCGGCCGGACGAGGAAGCCAGGTGAGCCCGATGAGCCAGACCGTCTCCGCAGCCGAGGCCGGCCAGCCGGTCGTCCTGAGGAACGGGCTGGTCCTGACCATGGACGACGCTCACACGGTGCTCCCGCGGGGGGACGTGCTGGTGGTGGGGGAGCGGATCGAGGCCGTCGGCCCGGACCTCGACGTTCCGGACGGGACCGTCGAGATCGACGCCGGCGGTGGCATCGTCATGCCGGGCATGGTCGACACCCACCGCCACATGTGGCAGACGGCGATGCGCGGGTACGGCGCGGACTGGACGCTGACCCAGTACTTCGTCTGGTACTACCTCGAGCACGGCCGCCAGTTCCGTCCCGAGGACGTGTACGCCGGCAACCTCCTGTCCGCCGTCGAGGCGCTCGACTCCGGCGTGACGACGACCGTGGACTGGTCGCACGGCCTGCAGACCGCGCAGCATGCCGACGCGGCGGTGGATGCGCTCGAGTCGGTGCCTGGTCGGTTCGTGCTGGCCTACGGCAACATCCAGGCCGGCCCATGGGAGTGGTCCACCTCGCCGGAGTTCGGCGACTTCGTGGAGCGCCGGATGAAGCGTTCGGACCTGCTCGGCTTCCAGATGGCCTTCGACGTCACAGGTGACCCCGCCTTCCCGGAGAAGGCCGCCTTCGAGGTCGCCCGCGAGCTCGACGTACCGGTGACGACCCACGCCGGCGTGTGGGGCGCGACGAACGACGAGGGCATCCGCCTGATGTACGACAACGGGTTCATGCGCCCGGGCAACATCTACGTGCATGCGGCGTCGCTCAACGCCGACTCCTACAACCGGATCGCCGCGACGGGCGGGTCGGTCTCGGTGTCGACCGAGAGCGAGCAGAGCTGCGGGCAGGGCTACCCACCCACCTGGGTGCTGCGCAACCACGACATCCCGGTGTCCCTGTCCATGGACACGAGCGTCTGGCAGAGCGGCGACCTGTTCGCCGCGATGCGCGCCTCGCTCGGCGCCGACCGCTCCCGCGAGCACCTCGAGGCCCATGTCCGGAACGAGACGGTGACCAACCACCACCTGCGGGCCGAGCAGGTCGTCGACTGGGCCACGCGAGGTGGCGCCAAGGCGCTCGGGATGGACGACCGCATCGGCAGCCTGGAGACCGGCAAGAAGGCCGACGTGGTCCTGGTCAAGAACGACCGGTCCCCGGTGATGTTCCCGGTCCTGCACCCCTACGGCCACATCGCGCTGCAGGCCCAGCGGGGCGACGTGCACACGGTGATGGTCAACGGGCGAGTGGTGAAGCAGGACGGGCGCCTGGTCGGTTCCGACCTCGACCGGGCCCGGTCAGCGGTCGAGGCCACTGTCGAGTACCTCAGGGGCACCCTGGGCCAGGAGGCCTGGGACTCGGGCATGAACCCGGACATCCCCGAGACCAAGATCCTGGACAACCCGTACACCTACACCGAGTTCCGTACGGCGTCCACCCACACCAGCTAGCGGCTCAGACCGGCTCAGTGGCCGGTGGTGATGGCCGCTTCGTGGTCGCCGGACCCGATCTCGCCGGGCCCGTGCCCGTGGTGCTGCGCCGCCGCGAGCTCGGCCGGTGTCACCGGCTCGATCCGGTCGTCGAAGTAGAACCGGGACAGCCGGGCCCGGAGCCGCTCCTTGCGGGCACCCTTGCGCCGTACGCCGTTCTCGTCCTCGTCCTGGGGCAGCTCGGCCGGAGGCAGTGCCTCGTACGACACCAGCCGCCAGGCCTCGTGCTCCTCCAGCGGCTCGTGCACCTCGATGAACTCGCCGTGCGGGAGCCGGACGATCCGGCCGGACTCGCGCCCGTGCAGCACCAGGTCCCGGTCGCGGCGCTGCAGGCCGAGGCAGACCCGCTTGGTGATCACGAAGGCGACCGGTGGGATGACGAAGAGCAGCACCTGGAACGTGTTGGTGATGTCGTTGATGGACAGGCGGAAGTGCGTGGCGATGAGGTCGTTGCCGCCCGCCAGGAACAGCACCAGGTAGAACGAGATGGCCATGATGCCCAGGCCGGTGCGGGTCGGAGCGTTTCGCGGACGGTCGAGCAGGTGGTGCTCACGCTTGTCCTTGGTGACCCAGGACTCGATGAACGGGTACGCACCGGCGATGGTGAAGAGAGCGCCGAGCAGGATCACGCCCGGGATGAACACGTTGAGGCTCAACGTGTAGCCGAAGAGATGGAACTCCGGCCACCCCGGCATCAGCCGCAGTGCGCCCTCCGTGAAGCCCATGTACCAGTCGGGCTGTGAGCCCGCCGTCACAGGTGAGGGGTCGTACGGCCCATACATCCAGATCGGGTTGATCGTCGCGATCGCCGCGAGGAACGACGTGACACCGAAGACGATGAAGAAGAACCCGCCGGCCTTGGCCAGGTACACCGGCATGAACGGGTAGCCGACCACGTTCTCGTTGGTGCGCCCGGGCCCGGGGTACTGCGTGTGCTTCTGGAACGTCACCAGGAGGATGTGGGCGGTGAACAGGCCCACGATGATCGCGGGCAGCAGCAGGACGTGGATCGTGTACAGCCGCGGGATGATCGCCTCACCCGGGAACGGCCCGCCGAACAGGAAGAACGCCGCGTAGGTGCCGATCACCGGGATGGACTGGATGAAGCCCTCGGCGATGCGCAGGCCCGTGCCGGACAGCAGGTCGTCCGGGATCGAGTATCCGGCGAAGCCCTCGAGCATCGACAGCAGCAGCAGGTTGATGCCGATGACCCAGTTGAGCTCACGCGGCTTGCGGAACGCACCGGTGAAGAACACCCGGAACATGTGCACCGTGATCGCGGCCACGAAGACCAGGGCGGACCAGTGGTGGATCTGCCGGATGATCAGCCCACCGCGTACGTCGAACGAGATGTCCAGAGTCGACTTGTACGCCTCGGACATCGAGACGCCCCTGAGCGGGAGGTACGAGCCGTTGTAGACGACGTGGCCGGCCGAGGGCACGAACCAGAACGTCAGGAAGGTGCCGGTCAAGAGCAGGATGACCAGGCTGTACATGGCGATCTCGCCGAGCATGAACGACCAGTGGTCGGGGAAGACCTTGCGCATGAACGTCTTCGCCGGCTTGGCCACGCCCAGGCGGTCGTCGGCCCAGCCGGCGACACCTCCCGCGACCTTGGCGGCCGGGTTGGTGTTCGAGGTCGTGTCGGTGGTCATCCACGCTCCCAGAAGCTCGGGCCGACGGCCTGTCCGAAGCCGGCCGTCGCTACCAAGTATCCGTCCGCGTCCACGGTGATCGGCAACTGGGGAAGCGGTCTGTTCGCGGGACCGAAGATCACCTTGCAGTTCTCGGTCACGTCGAACGTCGACTGGTGGCAGGGGCAGAGCAGATGGTGGGTCTGCTGCTCGTAGAGACCGACCGGACAGCCGACGTGGGTGCAGATCTTGGAGTAGGCGACGATGCCCTGGTAGCCCTTGTCGCGCTCTTCCGCGACTTTGATGTCGGAGGGGTTGAGGCGCATCAGGAGGACGGCGGCCTTGGCCTTCTCCTCGAGCTCGTCGGGGACCTTGTCGATGCCTTCTGGCATCACGTGGAAGACCGAACCGAGCGTCACGTCCGACGCCTTGATCGGGGTCAGCTCCGGGTCGCGCAGGAGCTTGAGGCCCTTCTTCCACATCGTCGTGGACAGCTCGTCGCCGGGCAGCGGTCCGAGGCCGCCGACGAGCTGCAGGCCGAGGGGCAGCGCGAACAGCCCGAGCGCGCCACCGAGGGTGTACTTGATCATCGGCCGGCGGCCGATCCCGGCACCCGCAGCGCCCTCGGACAGCGTGGCGACGGCGCCGTCGCGGTCCGCGTCAGAGCTGCGCAGCGCGTGCCGGTCCTCGATGATCTCCTCGTCCGGCATGAGGGTCTTGGCCCAGTGGATCGCCCCGGCGCCGATGCAGAACAGGCTGATGCCGAGGGTGAGCCCGAAGAAGAGGTTCTGCGCGCCGACCCGGCCCATCGCGGGGATGAACACGGTGTCGGTCTTGCCGACGGCGAAGTAGGCGACGATGAACAGGACCGTGCCGATCATCGAGATCGTGAACAGGGTCGCCACCTGACGCTCGGCCCTGCGGGCCGCGAGCGGGTCGGTGTCGCCCATGCGGTGGTGGTGGGGGACCAGCCCGGGGTTCTCGAACCGCTCGGGCAGCTGCGCGATCTCGTCGGCGACGACGACGTCGCTGCCGGGCTGCGGGTCGTGCTGGTCGCTCATCGTGTGCCGTCCGTCCCGATCGTCTGGATCATGCTGCTCACGCGGACTTCGACCCCAGCCACACCGCGCACCCGACCAGCAGCGCGAGACCGACCACCCAGACGAACAGGCCCTCCGGCACCGTGCCGAGGTTGCCCAGGCTCAGGCCGCCCGGGCTGGCCTGGGTGTGGACCGAGTTCAGGTAGGCGATGATGTCCTGCTTGCCCTTGGGGTCGATGTTCGTGTCGTTGAAGACCGGCATGGACTGCGGGCCGACCAGCATCGCCTCGTAGACGTGCTTGCCCGAGACGCCCATGAGGCTCGGCGCGAACTTGCCCCGGGTGAGTGCGCCACCGGAGCCGGCGAAGTTGTGGCACATCGCGCAGTTCACGCGGAACAGGTCACCGCCTTTGGCGATGTCGCCCCCGGCCGCGGTCGTGTACTCGTCGCCGGGGATCGCCGGTCCGGGCGCCAACGACGCCACCCACGCCGCCAGGTCCGCGATCTGCTGCTGGCTGAACTGGACCTTGGTCTGCTCCAGCTGGACATCCGGCCGGGCGGCCGGCATGCGCCCGGTGCCGACCTGGAAGTCGACGTCCGCCGCGCCCACACCGATGAGGGTCGGGGCGAAGCCCGCGCGCCCCTGGGCGTTCGTGCCATGGCAGGTGGCGCAGTTGGCCAGGAACAGCTTCTGGCCGTTCGTGATCGAGCCGGCCCCTGCCGTCTCGGCACCCGCGACCTTGGGGTTCGCCGCGGCGTACGCAAACCCGGTGACCAGCAGCGCGGCGAGCAGGAGCAACGCCAGCATCAGCGGGTGACGCCTTCGTGCGGCGAGTGCGCTCACGACCACTTCCTCGTCTCGTTGCCTGCGGCGGGGTCTGGCTGGAGGCCGGCTACTTCAACAGATAGATGGTGGCGAACAGACCGATCCAGACGACATCGACGAAGTGCCAGTAGTACGACGTCACGATCGCGCTGGTCGCCTCGTGGTGGCCGAATCTCTTGGCGGCGAAGCTCCGGCCGATGATCAACAGGAACGCGATCAGGCCGCCGGTGACGTGTAGACCGTGGAACCCCGTCGCCAGGTAGAAGATCGAGCCGTAGGCGTTGGTCGGGATCGTGACGTTGTCCGCGGTCAGGCCGGCGTACTCATAGATCTGACCGGCGATGAACATGGCGCCGAAGATGTAGGTGACGACGTACCACTCGCGCATGCCCCAGTCCTTCAGCTGGTACCACGCGCCGGTCCGGCCGGCCTGGAAGCGCTCGGCCTTCCACACCCCCATCTGGCACCACACCGAGCTGATCACCAGCACGAGCGTGTTGCCCGTCGCGAACGGGACGTTGAGCTTGGCCGGCTCGACCTGCCACAGGTCCGGGACGACCGACCGGATCGTGAAGTACATCGCGAACAGCCCGGCGAAGAACATCAGCTCGCTGGCCAGCCACACGATCGTCCCGACCGAGGTCATGTTGGGCCGGTTGACGGGGGCGTGGTGCGGAGCATCGAGAGCCGTTGCGGTCGCCACGGCGGTCATTATTGCCCTACCGGCCGGTCCATGGGGCTGCGACCCCCCGGGCATCGTGCCGATAGCATCCGGGACCATGGCGACCACGCAGGATGCGGCCGTGCAGCCCGCCGACCAGCCGGCCGGACACCCGACTCAGCTGCCCGCCGGTGAAGGTCGAGCCCGCACCCTGACCGTGCTGCTGTACAGCGACGACGCGACGGTCCGCGAGCAGGTGCGGCTGGCCGTCGGACGCCGGCCCGCCGCCGACCTGCCCCCGGTCGAGTGGATCGAGTGCGCCACCGAGCCCGCTGTCGTGGCAGTGGCCGACTCCGGCAAGGCCGACGTGCTCGTGCTCGACGGTGAGGCGGTGCCGTACGGCGGGCTGGGGATCAGCCGCCAGCTCAAGAACGAGATCTACCGCTGCCCTCCGATCCTGGTGCTCACCGGACGGCGCGAGGACGCCTGGCTGGCCTCCTGGTCGCAGGCCGACCTGGCCGTGCCGCACCCGCTCGACCCGGCCGCTGTCGCGCAGGCCGTCGCCGAGCTGGCTCGCCGCCGCCTCGGCTGAGGCGCATGAGCAGCGAGACGCCCGAGCCGAGCTGGCCGCACCTGCTGACGACGCTCATCGGCGGCGCTGACCTGGCCCGGGCCGAAGCCGAGTGGGCGATGAGCCAGGTGATGGAGGGCGAGGCCTCACCGGCTCAGGTCGCCGGGTTCCTCGTCGCCCTGCGGGCCAAGGGTGAGACCGTGGACGAGCTGGCCGGCCTGGCCGGCGCGATGCTCGACCGCGCCATCCGGATCGAGGTGCCGGGGGAGTGCGTCGACGTCGTCGGCACGGGTGGCGACCGGGCCCACACCGTCAACATCTCCACCATGGCCTCGCTCGTCGTCGCCGGCGCCGGCCACCGGGTCGTCAAGCACGGCAACCGCGCGGCGACCTCCGCCTGCGGCGCCGCCGACGTGCTCGAGGCGCTGGGCGTGCGGCTGGACCTGCCGCCCGAGCGGGTCGCCGAGCTGGCGGTGGAGGTCGGCATCACCTTCTGCTTCGCCCAGGCGTTCCACCCGGCCTTCCGCCACGCCGCGGGGCCGCGCCGCGACCTGGGCGTGCCGACCGCGCTGAACTTCCTCGGACCGCTGACCAACCCGGCTCAGCCGCACGCCTCCGCGGTCGGCGTGGCGGACGCCCGGATGGCACCGCTGGTGGCCGGCGTGCTGGCCGGCCGGGGTCGGTCAGCATTGGTGTTCCGCGGTGAGGACGGCCTGGACGAGCTGAGCGTCGGCGCGCCGTCGCGGGTGTGGGAGGTCGCCCAGGGCTCGGTCACTGAGCAGCTCCTCGACCCGGCCGAGCTCGGCCTGGAACGCTCTCCGCTCGAGTCGCTCAGGGGTGCCGACGCGGCGTACAACTCCTCGGTCGTGCGCGCCGTCCTAGGTGGGCAGAGCGGCCCGGTCCGGGACGCCGTCGTGCTCAACGCCGCTGGCGCGCTCGTCGCGGCTGGTGTCGGTGCGCCGGGCACCGCCCTCGTCGAACGGATGCGGACTGCTCTGGTGCTCGCCGCGCGCAGCGTGGACGACGGGTCCGCGGCCGGCGTGCTGGACCGCTGGGTCGCCGCCTCGGCCGCGTGAGCGTGGCCTGACCGTCGCTGCCGCGACGCCGGCCAGCATCACCGCGCCGCCGACGACCTCCAGCGCGCTCGGGGTCTCGCCCTGCACCAGCCAGGCGGCGAGGATCCCGACCGGGGGGACCAGCAGGACGTAGGGCACCACCGCGCCTGCCGGGTAGCGGGCCAGCAGGCTGTTCCACACGACGTACCCGAGCAGCGACGCGCCGAAGACGGTGTACAGCGTGCTGAGGACCGCGGCGCCCGGCAGGTGAGCGAGGGTGTCGGCGACCCGGCGGGGTCCGTCCAGCACCAGCGAGAGCGCGAACGCCGGGACGGGTACGACGAGGGCCGACCAGACGACGAGCGACAGGCCGGACGAGACCCGGGCCCGGCGGCTGACGACGTTGCCGATGGCCCAGGACAGCCCCGCACCGAGGGTGACGAGCAGCGGTACGACGGGTGCTCGCGCGCCGTGGGCGACGGCGACCAGCCCGAGCCCGGCCGTGCCGACGAGCGCGCCGGCCACCTGGCGCCGGGTCGACCGCTCGCCCAGCGCCAGCCGGGCGATGACCAGCGTGAAGACGACCTGGGCCTGCAGGACGAGTGAGGCCAGCCCGGCCGGCATGCCAAGGTGCATCGCCAGGTAGAGCAGGCTGAACTGGCCGAGGCTCATGAACCCGCCGATGGCGACCACGGTGCGCCAGCCGGACGTCGGCCGCGGGACGAAGAGCACGAGCGGCAGCGCGACCAGCACGAACCGGATGGCGACGAGCAGCAGCGGCGGCACCCCGGCCAGCCCTTCGTCGATCACCACGAAGTTCACGCCCCAGACGACGGCGACGAGGACGGCGAGTGCGCTGTGCTTCGGGGTCACCCCTCCAGCGTGGGGGACAGGTCGTTGAAGGACCAGCGGTGGTTTCTGGACGGTTTCCGGTAGCGTCACTACATGATGAGCCCTCGGCGCCTGGCATGATCGACATCGGCTCGCTGCGTTCGTTGATCGCGGTCCGCGACCACGGGAGCGTGGTGGCCGCAGCCGCCGCGCTCGGGTACACCCCGTCGGCGGTCTCGCAGCAGATCAAGCGGCTGGAGCAGCAGAGCCGCGTCCCGATGCTGGAGCGGGTGGGGCGCGGGGTGATCCTGACCGACAAGGGCCGGCTGCTGGCCGAGCGCGGCAGCCGGCTGCTCGCCGATCTGGAGGAGGTCCAGAACCTCGCGCTGGACGGCCAGGACGAGCTGACCGGCGAGTTCCGGCTGGCGTCCTTCTCGACCGCGTGCCGAGGCGTGCTCGCGCCGCTGGTGGCCCGGCTGTCCCGGTCGGCACCGGCCCTGACCGTGACCTTCACCGAGCATGACCCGCGCGACGTCGTGACGGTCGTGGAGCGCGGCGGTGCGGACCTCGGGGTCGTGCACGACTGGAACTCGGTGCCGCTCGACGTGCCGCCCGGGCTGGTGCGTCACCACCTGTTCCACGACGCGGCCGACGTCCTGCTCCACCGGGACCACCCGCTCGCCGGAGCGCCCTGCGTGCAGGCGCAGCAGCTGGTCGACGAGCACTGGGTGAGTACGCCGGTCGGCAGCATCTGCCATGAGTGGCTGCACCAGATGTTCGGTCAGCACGGCGCTCGGCCGGACATCCGCTACTTCGACGCGTCGTTCGCCACGCATGTCGCCCTGGTCGAGCAGGATGTCGCAGTCGCCCTGGTGCCGCGGCTCGGCCGCGACCGGCTGCCGGACCGGGTGCGCGCGGTGCCGGTGACCGATCCGGCGCCGATGCGGGATGTGTCAGCGCTCTGGCGACGCGCCAGTGCGGACAACCCGGTGCGCAGGCACGTCCAGCGAGAGCTGGAAGCCGTTGTGGCCGAACGGGTTTGACTCTTCGCCGGACCGACCCAGGGGTCTGGTCAGGCCTCCTCGAAGCCGAGGGCGAAGGCAGCCTCGAGGTCGTGCTGGGAGTAGGTGCGGAAGGCGATGTGGGTGTCCATGGCCCGCACGCCCGCCACCTTGCCGATCCGGTCCGCGATCACGTCGGCCAGCTCGTCGTGGCGGCGGACGCGGACCACGGCGATGAGGTCGACATCACCGGTGACCGAGTACACCTCGCTCACGCCCTCCAGCTCGGCGAGCGCCTCGGCGACCTCGGGGATCCGGTCCACCTCGGCCTGGAGCAGGACGATCGCGGTGATCACGCGCCGAGCCTAGCCCGGCGTCGCCCGCGTACTCCCGTCAGTCAGCCGGCGGCCGCGACCGGGTCGGTCGCGGCGTCACCCGAGGGGACGGCACCGGGTGGCTGGTGCAGCATGCGGCTCGCGCGTGGCTCGTCGAACGGGGAGATCTGACCGGACCGTACGGCGAGTGGCTCGAGCTCCCAGCGCTGCGCGCCCGCCCCGTGGACCGGGCAGGTCCACTCACCGGACAGCGACACGAGCCGGACGCCGTCGCCCTCGAGCCAGTTCAGGACCTTCTCGGTCTCCTCCGGGCTGGCGGCTGGAACGGGGCCTCTGGGCGGCTCGACAACCTCGCCGGTCTCGCGCAGCGCGTCGAGGTACGGCATCGGGTCGGCGCCGGCCGGGCTGACACAGGTGCCGGCCAGGCGGCCGTGCCGCACGAGCACCAGCTCCCAGCCGCCCGCCGGCCAGCGTTTGGCGGCGACCAGCTCGGCCGCCGCGGCGAGCGGCGTCAGGCGCTGCGACCGGGCGGCGGCCCGCAGCAGGGCCAGCATGCGGTCGCGGGCCATGGCCGCCTCCTCGTAGCGCTGACCCGCGGCCAGGCGGAAGATCCGCGAACGGAGGATGGCCACCACGAAGCGCGCGTCACCGGTCATCGCGGCCACGGCTTGCCGGACCACGACGGCGTACTCGTCCTCGGCCCGGCCACCCTCGCAGGGTGCGCTGCAACGACCCATCTCGGCCAGGATGCAGGCGCTGCCACCGCCGTGCCGGGAGAGCCGTTGGGTGCACTGGCGCAACGGCACGGCCTCGTGCAGCGCCATGACCGCCTGCTCGGCCGAACGCTTGGTGCCGAACGGGCCGAGGTAGGCCTGGCCGTCGTCACTGACCTTGCGGACGATCGACAGCCGTGGGAACGGCTCGACGGTGAGCTTGACCCAGGCCGAGCGCTCCGGGAACCGTGAGCGCCGGTTGTAGCGGGGTTTGTGTTCGGCGATCAGTCGCAGCTCGCGCACCTGGGCCTCGAGCGCCGTCGCGCAGGGGACGGCGTCGACGCGCTCCGCGACGCCCACCATCTCCGACATCCGGGTCCGCTGCTCGGATGCCGTGAAGTACGTCCGGACCCGGGAGCGGACATCGCGCGACGTACCGACGTACAGGGCCCGCCCGCGAGCGTCCCGGAAGACGTAGACCCCCGGGCCGGACGGCAGGCCGTCGGCGAGATATCGCTTGCGGCGTTGCTGCGGGGTCACCCGCGAGGTGAAGCTGGCCAGCTCCTCGATCGACGTCACGCCGAGGTTGCCGACCCGTTCGAGCAGGCCGTGCAGCACGTGGACCGTGGCCCGCGCGTCGGTGAGGGCGCGGTGGTCCGGCGCGACCGGGGAACGGAAGACCCGGGCCAGGGTGGCGAGCTTGTGGTTGCTCGCCTCGTCACGCGTCACGACCTGTCGGGCCAGGTGGACCGTGTCGAGGACGCGGAACGGCGGCCACGCGTGCCCGAGGGTCACGGCCGACGCGCGCAGGAACGAGATGTCGAAGCCGGCGTTGTGCGCGACCAGGACGCTGCCGTTCGCGAACTCCAGGAACGCGGGCAGAACCGTTGCCATCGTTGGCGATCCGGCGACCATGGCGTCCGTGATGCCGGTGAGGACGGCGATGAAGGGCGGGATGGGTGCGCCGGGGTTGACCAGGGTGTGGAACTCGCCGAGCACCTCGCCCGCCCGGACCTTGACCGCACCGACCTCGGTGATCGCCGCATCGGCGGGTGAGCCGCCCGTGGTCTCCAGATCCACCACGACGAAGGTCACGCCCGACAGCGGGGTGCCCAGGTCGTCGAGCGTGCCCTGGACCGCGGTGACCATGCGCCGACGGTAGGTCGAGCCGCCGACAGTGCCCGGGAGCCACGCCCTAGGCTGGCTGACATGGCCTCCGCGTCCACCGTGCCGCCGAGTGTGCCGGGCCCCAGCGAGACGACGCGATGGCGCTGCCGGCAGTGCGGCAACCTCACCCGGTTCGACGTGACGAAGGCCTCGCGCGTCGTCGAGTTCGTGCACTTCGACCTCGCCGGTGCGCCCGCCGTCGAGGAGGCTCAGGTGCTGTCCGAGGTGGTCGAGCAGGTCCGCTGCAGATGGTGCGACGCCGTCAACAGCGTCGACCTGGTGGCCCGCAAGGACATCGACCCCGCCGTCGACTGAGCCGTCGACTGAGCCGTCGACTGAGGCGGTTGTCAGTGGGGGCCTCTAGCGTCGTTCTCACCGAAGCGGCGCCCCTGCCGCCGGCGGGATGGAGGTGACTCGTGCTGATCGACTGCGACCGTTGTGCGGTTCGTGGCCTCGCGTGCGGGGACTGCGTGGTGACGGTCTTGCTCTCCCGGCCGCCGAGCGGTGTGCAGCTGGACGACGAGGAGCGGGTCGCCATCGAGGCACTGGCCGACTCCGGCCTCGTCCCACCGCTTCGCCTCGTGACGGGTGATGTGCCACCTACGATGACCGGGTGATCGACGACGGGCCCACGGACGGGCCCGTTGACGAGTCCGGGCTGGGTTCGGGACGCGTTTCCGGGCTCGGTTCGGGGTTCGGGGCAGGTCCCAGCCGCCGCCGGGGAGCACTCGGTTGGCTCGCGGGCGTCCTGGTTCTCCTGCTCGTGCTGCTGGTCGCTGCGTGGGCCGTCTTCCTGCGCGAGCCGGGTGGCTCGGCCGCGCCGAGCCCGCTGCCGTCCACCCCCGTTCCCAGCCAGACGCCCAGCCCGACGACGAGCACGACCGACGCCGAGCAGGTCAGGTTGGCTGCGCTGGAGGAGGTGCTCCACATCCGCGAGCGGGCGGTGCTCGACCGGGATGCGAGCACCTGGCTGAGCACCGTCGACCCGGCGCAGCGCTCGTTCCGGGCCAAGCAGCAGGCCGAGTTCGCCAACCTGGCCCGGCTGCCCCTCTCCCGCTGGACGTACGGCGTCGTGGGTCCCGGTCCGGCCCTGTCGGCGGCGCGCCAGGCCGAGCTCGGTGCGGACGCATGGGTGGCGCAGGTCGACCTGGGCTACCGGTTCGGTGCGGCCGACCGCACGGACGTGCACAGCACCGAGTACCTGACCATGGTGGACCGCGACGGCACCTGGCGGATCGCGAGCGACAGCGACGCGCACTCGGCGACCGAGATCTGGGACCTCGGCCCACTGACCGTCCTGACCGGGCACAGCAGCGTCATCATCGGGCTCGGCCCGCGCGCGTCGTTGACCGCCTACGCCAGCCAGGCAGACGCCGCCGTCACGCGGGTCTCGGCGATCTGGGGCACCGCGTGGCCGCGTCGGGTCGTCGTCCTGGTCCCGAAGACCCAGGCCGAGATGGGCCGCCTACTGGACCGCAGCTCCGACACCCTGGACCAGATCGCGGCGGTGACGACCGGCGAGCTGACGGCGGCCGAGGGTTCCGCGGCGGGCGGCGCCGACCAGATCATCGTCAACCCCGCGGGTTTCGCGAAGCTCGGCGCGCTCGGGCGGCGGGTCGTGATCACGCACGAGGCGACCCACGTGGCGGTGCGCGGCAGCACGCCCCGGCAGGTGTCGATCTGGCTGTCCGAGGGGTTCGCGGACTACATCGGGTACTCGGGGCTCGGCCTGCCCCGGACCGAGGTCGCGTCCGACGTCCTGGGCCTGGTCCGGCGCGGGACCGGACCCAAGGCGCTGCCGGACAACGAGGACTTCGACGCCACCCACGCGACCATCGGGCCGGCGTACTCGGCCTCCTGGCTCGCCTGCAGCCTCATCGCCGACCGCTACGGGCCGGCCAAGCTGCTCGCGCTGTACCGCGCGGCGTCAGGGGCGACCACGGTCAAGGGCGTGACGGCGGAGATGTCACCCGAGGTGGCCACGGCGCAGGCGTTCCCGGCCGTCCTCGGCACTACCCAGGCCGCGTTCACCAGGTACTGGCTGCGCTACCTCACGACGCTGTCCCTTGAGTGAGGCGCCAGGGCCGGCGGCCACCGCGAGTAGGACCAGCGCGGCCACCAGCCAGTACTGGTTGTAGAACGCCTGCTTGTTGACCAGGTTGGCCACGAACAGGACCAGCGCGCACCACAGGAGGAGCTGATCCAGCGGAGGCTGGCGTCGCTGGATCACGACCGCCGCGACGGCCAGGACACCGAGCACGACCAGGCCGACCAGCCAGAACGGCGGCGGCCAGCCCAGCTCGTGTACGGCGGCCAGGTACAGCGTGTCCGCGAAGCGGATCGCGTGGAAGTGAACCAACAGGGTCACGGTGTCGTGCCACAGGTCGGCCGGTGAGGCCAGGAACCATGGCAGCACGAGCAGTCCACCCAGCCCGGCCGAGGCGGCACTACGCCGCCAGCCAAACGGTTGCCATAAAGCAAGCAATGGGAGCAGCAGGAGGATGTGCTGCTTGCTCGCCAGCGCGAGTGCGAGGGGTACGACGGCCCACCAGGCTCGCTCGCGGCTCACCAGCAGCGCCCAGGCACCGAGCAGGGCGAAGAGAAGCGGCTCGGTCCAGGACTGCTCGACCTGGGTCGTCGTACCGGGCACGAGGAGCAGCAGCGCTGCCGCGCCCCAGGCGGGGGCCGAGTCCCTCGCCGGAGCCCCCCGGGCGAAGGCCCAAAGCAGCGCCGCACCGGCCAGTGTCCAGAAGGTCAGGGCCCAGCGCACGTCGCCGGCGAGCCACCGGCCCGGCGCCACCAGGACGAGGGTCATGGGCAGGTAGGTGAAGGCGTCCGTCTCCCCGGGTGAGCCTCGCCAGGTCGAGCTGTAGGCGTTCGAGCCGTGGGCCAGACCGTCCGAGGCCTGCTGCAGGATTACCCACACGTCGATCCGCGGCGCGGGGTCGGCCCGGATCACCCAGACCGCGACCGCGAGGAAACCGGCGCCCGCCAGCCAGGGGGCCAGCCGGCGAACGGGTCCGACCCAGGCGGCAGCGACGACGAGCGCCGTCAGGGCCGCCAGGTGCACCGCTGCCCGGTGCTCCGACCGCGAGGCGTAGGTGAACGACGGGACCAGCTCGACGATGGCCGCCGTGCCGACCAGCACCAGGGGCATGGTCCAGCGGCCGCCGAGCCCGAACCGCACGCCCCGCGACACGGCGACGGCGAGCAGCACGGCACTGGCCGTGAGGACGGCCACGATGAGCAGCTCGTACCGGACGACGCTCCAGGTGATGGCGGCCGTCGCGGCCAGCCAGACCGGCGCCCAGAGACCGGACCGCCGGCCCACGTCAGGTCACGAGTAGAGCGCCTCGACCTGGGTGGCGTAGTCCTTCATCACCAGGTTGCGCTTGAGCTTGAGCGAGGGGGTGAGGTAGCCGTTGGCCTCGGTGAAGTCCTCGTCGAGGATCTCGAACCTGCGGATCGCCTCCGCCCGGCTGACCGCCTTGTTCGCCTCGTCGACCGCGGTCTGGATCGCCGCGTGCACGTCCGGGTCCTGGGCGGCGGCAGCGACGTCCATCTCGGCCTTGCCGTTGTTCGACAGCCAGGTCGGGAGCATCTCGGCATCCAGCGTGACCAGCGCCGCGATGAACGGCTTCTGGTCGCCGACCACGATGCACTGGGACACCAGCGGATGCGCGCGCAGCCGGTCCTCGAGCACAGCGGGTGCGACGTTCTTGCCACCGGCGGTGACCAGGATCTCCTTCTTGCGCCCGGTGATCCGCAGGTAGCCCGCGGCGTCGAGCTCACCCACGTCACCGGTGTGGAACCAGTCGCCGAGCTTGGCCTCGTCGGTCGCGGTCTGGTTGTGCCAGTAGGCGCCGAACACGTGGTAGCCCTTGACCAGGATCTCGCCGTCGTCCGCGATCCGGATCGTCACCCCGGGCAGCGGCAGCCCGACGGTTCCGATCTTGAGCGAGTTCGGCCGGTTCACGGTCGACGGCGCGGTGGTCTCGGTCAGCCCGTAGCCCTCCAGGACCACGACGCCGATGCCGCGGTAGAAATGGCCGAGCCGGGTGCCGAGCGGCGCACCGCCGGAGACCGCGTACTCGACCCGGCCGCCCAGGGCGGCGCGCAGCTTGCCGTACACGAGGCGGTCGAAGAGCCCGTGCTTGAGCCGCAGGGCCAGGCCGGCGCCGCCGTTGTCCTGGGCCTCGCTCCATGCGATCGCCGTCGCGGCCGCGGCGCGGAAGATCTTGCCCTTGCCCTCGGACTCGGCCTTCTGCTCGGCCGAGTTGTAGACCTTCTCGAACACGCGGGGAACCGACAGGATGAAGGTCGGCTGGAACTGGCCGAGGTCCTCGACCAGGCCCTTGATGTCCGCGGTGTGCCCCATGGTCACGCGGGTGCCGACGCAGATGATCTCGATAAACCGGGCGAAGACGTGCGCCAGGGGCAGGAAGAGCAGGGTCGAGGCGCCCGGCCGCAGCAGGTCGCCGAAGATCGCGTACGCGTTGTTGGTCAGGTCGACGAAGTTGCGGTGGCTGAGCTCGCAGCCCTTGGGCCGCCCGGTCGTGCCGGACGTGTAGATGATCGTGGCGATGTCGTCCGGGCTGACCGCGTCGATGCGGTCCAGGACCGCCCGCTCAGGGCTGTCGGCGCCCGCCGTCACCAGGTCCTCGAAGGCCCCGGACTCGATCTGCCAGACGTCGCGCAAGTCGGGGGTGTCGCTGCGTACCTCGCCCACGGTGCTGGCGTGGGCCGGCGTCTCGACGATCACGGCGACGGCGCCCGAGTCGCTGAGGATCCACTGCACCTGCTCGGCCGACGAGGTCTCGTAGATCGGGACCGTGATCGCGCCGGCGGCCCAGATCGCGAAGTCCGCGAGCGTCCACTCGTAGCGGGTGCGGGACATCAGCGCGACCCGGTCGCCGGGGTTGATGCCGGCCGCCACGAGGCCCCGGGCCAGTGCGAAGACCTCGTCGCGGAACATCGCGTGGGTGACGTCCTGCCAAGCGCCCGTCGTACGCCGCCGGAAGGCGACGCCGGCGGGTTCGGCGCCGGCGTTGCGGACGACGTAGTCCGCGATGCCCTCGGTGGTCGAGAGCGGCGCCAGCAGCGGCGCGGCGAACTCCTGCACGCGGTCTCCTCGGTCGGGGTGGTGGTCAGGACTTTACCTGCGCAGGGAGGGCGACCACGATCAGTCGGGTGCACGGCGAGGACCTCTCGGACGACACGTACGTCGCGGCCGCGCCCCGCGATGTCGCCGCCGTGACCGGCGATCCCGCGCGCTGGCGGGGATGGTGGCCGGACCTGACACTGACCGTCACGCGCGACCGGGGCGCGGAGGGGGTGGAGTGGGACGTCACGGGCGGGCTGCGGGGGACGGCCGAGATCTGGCTCGAGCCGGTGGCGGACGGCACGGTCGTCCACTTCTACCTCCGGGCCGCGATGGGCGGCCGGGAGCGGCGCCGCAGGGCGCTCGCCTGGAAGCGGTCGGTGTACGCCGTCAAGGATGCTCTGGAGCCCGGGCGGACGGCTGGAACCCCGGTACGGCGCTCAAGTCCATGACCCGTATGGCCGATAGTCGCGCGTGGCCGACTACACCGGGAGCCGTCGCGTGGGCGATGCGCGCAGCGGCACGCCCGACGCCGGCACGGCCCGGAGGATGTTCGCGGAGGACGACGCGGCCTCGACCTGCCCGAAGTGTGGCGCGGCGATCCGTCCCGGCCAGGAGTGGTGCACGCTGTGCCTGCACGTCCTGCGCGCCCCCGAACCTCCACCCGCTCCGGTGAGCGGGCCGGCCGCCGTACCCGCTGCAGTGGCGGAGACCGGCGAAACGGCGGAAACCGAGGCCGCAACCCAGGCCCGGATCGACGTCGAAGCCGCCGCGGAGGCTCTGCTCAGCCAACTGGCCATCGACACCAGGCGGGAC
Organism: Actinomycetales bacterium; assembly: GCA_045807245.1. Taxonomy (GTDB): domain Bacteria; phylum Actinomycetota; class Actinomycetes; order Actinomycetales; family CAVURS01; genus CAVURS01. The sequence continues at coordinate 46,932 of JBJMHS010000036.1, read as the reverse complement.
AGCTTCACGGTCCCGCCGTTCCTGGACTCCAAGGCCCGGATCGCGGTCTTCGTGACGGTCGCGATGACCGTCCTGTCCGGCGCCTGCCTGGCCGCCATGGGTGTGCTCGGTCGCATCCTCGGCTGACCCGGTGGGACTCCGCGCCCAGCCACCGGACCCACCCGCCGGGCGCGAGTCCCGTGCCCGCTCCCGGTAACGTTCGGGCGGCACGCCGTACGGCGCGCGCAGCCGAGCGGCCTGGGAGGGCACATGGCCGACCGCACCGAGTCGCGCATCACCATCCAGGCCCCGGCGGCCGCCATCCTCGACGTCATCGCCGACTTCGACTCCTACCCCGAGTGGACCGGTGCGGTGAAGCAGACCGAGACGCTCGTGACCGACGTCGACGGGTGGGCCGAGCAGGTCAAGTTCGTGCTCGACGCGGGCGCGATCAAGGACACCTACACCCTCGGCTATGACTGGGACGTCGACCAGGACGGTTCAGGCACGGTGTCGTGGCACCTGGTCGAGGGCCAGATGCTCAAGGCCATGCAGGGGTCCTACGAGCTGCGTTCGACCGGTGTGACGACCGACGTGACCTACCGGCTGGCGGTGGACCTGAAGATCCCGATGCTCGGGATGCTGCGCCGCAAGGCCGAGAAGGTGATCATCGAGACCGCGCTGAACGAGCTCAAGAAGCGCGTCGAGGGCTGATCGAAGTGCGCGTACTGCTGTTCACCGGCAAGGGTGGCGTCGGCAAGACGACCACGGCCGCCGCAACCGCCGTCCACGCCGCTCGGGCCGGGGTGAAGTCCCTTGTCCTGTCGACGGACCCGGCCCACTCCCTCGGTGACGCCCTGGCTGTCCGGCTCGATGGTGTCGACGGCCGCCCGGTCGAGATCGAGGACGGGCTGAGCGCGCAGCAGGTCGACGCACGGGCCCGCGCCCGCCGCTGGTGGGGCGACGTCCAGGACTACCTGCTCGACGTCCTCGACAGCGCCGGGGGCGACCCCGTGGCGGCCGAGGAGCTGACCATGCTGCCTGGGGCGGAGGAGGTGCTGGCGCTGCTCGAGCTGCGCGAGCAGGTCGAGCACGGGCCGTGGGACCTCGTGGTGGTCGACTGCGCTCCGACCGCCGAGACGTTGCGGCTGCTGGCCATGCCGGAGGCGTTGCGCTGGGCCATGGAGCGGGTCCTCCCGGCGGGTCGGCTGCTCGTGCGGACGGCGCGCCCGGTGCTCGAACGCGCCGTCGCAGTGCCGTTGCCGAAGGACTCGGTCTTCGCTTCGGTCCAGCGTCTGCACCACGAGCTCGGCGCCGTGCAGGAGATGTTGGCGGCGCGCGACACGTCCGTGCGTCTGGTGCTGACTCCGGAAGCGGTCGTCGTGGCCGAGGCGCGCCGCACACTGACCTCGCTCGCGCTCTACGGCTACCGCGTCGACGGCGTCGTGGCGAACCGTGTCTTCCCGGACGGCGACGACCCCTGGCGCTCGACCTGGGCCTCGCGGCAGCGCGCGCTGTTGGCCGAGGTCGAGGCGTCCTGTGCTCCCGTGCCGGTCGCGCACGCGGCGTACCGGTCCGGGGAGCCGGTCGGGTGCGACGAGCTGGCGGCGCTGGCCGCGGATCTGTACGCCGGGGTTACCGAACCCTGGTCGCGCACCGAGCGGCCGGAGCCGATGCGCGTGGAGCGGTCCGGCCAGGAGTTCGTCCTGGTCCTGGACCTGCCGCTCGCCCAGGCCTCGGACGTGGACCTGGAGCGCCGCGGCGACGACCTGTGGCTGCTTGTCGGGGGGCACCGGCGCGTCATCGCGCTGCCGAGCGCGCTGCGCCGATGCGTCGTGGTCGGGGCGGCAGTGCGGAACGGGTGCCTGCGGGTCCGGTTCGAGCCGGACCCGGCGCTGTGGCGGCCACTATGAGCGACACGTCGTCCGGGACCGGTGCGGGCAGCTTCGCCGAGGAGTCGGCGCGGCTGCTCGCGGCTCTCCAGGAGTGGGCAGCGAAGGGGCGTACGACGGCGCGCGGCCTCGCGGACGGGTTGGAGAGCTCGACCGAGGGCATGGGCCACTCGCCCGAGTGCGCGGTCTGCCCGATCTGCCAGGCCGTGCGCTTGCTCCGTAACACGCGCCCGGAGGTCGCCGAACACCTCAGCGACGCGGCGACGTCGTTCCTGTCCGCACTGGGTGCGCTGGTGCCGGGCGACGCGGAGGCGGCGCCGGGTCGCGGCGGGCGAAGCCGCCCGGATCGGGCCCAGCACATCGACGTGACGGGGGACGACGGCACCGACGAGACCACCGGGGCAGCCGGCTGATGGCAGCGCCGGAACGCCGTAGGACCCGTGAGGAACGGCCGCTCGAACGGTGGGCCGAGGCGCGGGAGCGGCGGCGAGCAGAACGCCGGTCCGAGCGCTACGCCGAGCCGGTCCGCCCGCTGTCGCAGCTGTTGCGGCGCCCGACCATCGGCATCGACATCGGCGGCACCAAGGTCGCCGGCGGCGTCGTGGACGTCGACGGGCGGATCCTGCAACGCGGTCGGCGCGAGACGCCCCATCGGAGCAAGAGCCCTCAGGTCGTCGAGGACACGATCGTCGACCTGGTCGCGGAGCTGGCCGCGGAGCACGACATCGCGGCAGTCGGGATCGGGGCCGCGGGGTTCGTCGACGCAGCTCGGTCCACCGTGCTGTTCGCGCCACACTTGTCATGGCGCAATGAACCGCTGCGCGACGCGATCCACCAACGGCTGCGGCTGCCCGTCGTCGTCGAGAACGACGCCAACGCCGCGCTGTGGGCCGAGTGGCGGTTCGGAGCCGGGCAGGGCGAGGAGGACCTGGTCTGCGTCAACCTCGGCACGGGCATCGGCGGAAGCATCATGATCGGCGGCGAGCTGCAGCGCGGAAAGTACGGCGTCGCAGGGGAGTTCGGGCACATGCAGGTGGTGCCGGGTGGACATCGGTGCGAGTGCGGGAACCGCGGCTGCTGGGAGCAGTACGCGAGCGGCAACGCGCTCGTGCGCGAGGCCAAGGAGCTGGCCCAGGCCGACTCGCCGGTCGCGCAGGGCCTGCTCGAGCGCGTGGAGGGAGACCCGTCACGACTGACCGGTCCGATCGTGGCCGATGCCGCTCTGGCCGGGGACCCGGCAGCGATCGAGCTGTTCGACGAGGTGGGTCAGTGGCTCGGCATCGGGCTGGCCAACCTGGCCGCGGCGTTCGACCCCGGTGGCTTCATCATCGGCGGTGGAGTCTCCGAAGCCGGTGACGTTCTTATCGGGCCAGCACGAACGGCGTACCGGCGTCAGCTCACCGGCCGCGGCTTCCGGCCGGAAGCGCGCGTCGTACGGGCCCGGCTGGGCAACGAGGCGGGCCTGATCGGTGCCGCCGACCTGGCGCGAGAGCATACGCGGATCTTCCGCCGCCGCAAGTCCCGGCCGCACCGCCGGGCCTGGTAGGGGCTCGACATGGCGTCGCGACCCGCCGGCCCGGACCGGATCCGGGTCCTGACCTACAACGTGCGCGACCTCAAGGACGACGTCGATGCCTTGGTGCGGGTCATCAGCGCGGTGGCTCCGGACGTCGCGTGCCTGCAGGAGGTGCCCCGCCGGCTGTTCGGCGGGCATCGCGTGGGCGCGCTCGCGGACGCCTGCCGGATGTTGTGGTCCGGCGGCGCGCAGCCGACAGGCGGTACGGCGGTGCTCACCTCCCTGCGGATCGACCAGCGCACGTCGGGTGCCGGCCGGTTGCCGGTGAGGGGACTGCTGACCCGTCGGCGGGGTTGGGCGGCGGCGGTGGTGGGCGTGCCGGGCGGCCCGTCGGTCACCGTCGCGAGTGTGCATCTGAGCCTGCTGCCGGACGAGCGCCGGGCGCACGCGCGGGCCGTTGTGTCGGCCCTGCGCGCGTTCGGGCCGGCACCCTACGTCGTGGCCGGCGACCTGAACGAGCCGCCGGAGGGGGCGGCCTGGGGCGAGCTCGGCCAGCTGGTGGGTGACTCGGCTCCCCTGGGGGCACCGACCTTCCCGGCTCGCGCGCCTCGGCAGCGGATCGACGCGGTGCTCGTCTCCGCGGGCATCGAGGTCGAGGCGGTGCGCGTGCCTGGCCCGGATGACGACGTCGACCCGGTCGACCTCGCCCTGGCTACCGATCACCTGCCGGTCGTTGCCGATCTGCGGATCGGTCGCGCCAGCCCGGGGTGAGCTCGCCGGCGAGCTGCTCGAGGAACAGCCCGATGTCGGTGACGACGCCGCGAGCCTGCGACGAGCCGCGGTCCGCGAGCTTGGTCACGGTCGCCGGGTTGATATCGACGCAGACCAGCGGGATGGACGCCGGGAGCAGGTTCCCGGTCGCGACCGAGTGCAGCATGGTCGCGACCATGATCGCGAAGCCGACGTCGTTCAGCTCGGCCCGCATCGCGCGCTGCCCCTCGATGACGTCGGTGTACACGTCCGGCAGCGGCCCGTCGTCGCGCACCGACCCCACCAGGACGAACGGCTTGTCGTGCACGACCAGCGCGTGCATGACCCCGCCCGTCAGCACACCGTGCTTCACCGCGTCAGCGATCGAGCCGGCCCGCCGTACAGCGTTGATCGCGCGGATGTGGTGCTCGTGACCGTGCTCGACGCCCCGGCCCTTGGACAGGTCGATCCCGAGCGACGTGCCGTACAGCGACGACTCGATGTCGTGCGTGGCGATCGCGTTGCCGCCGAACAGCACGTCGACGTACCCGGCCTCGACCAAGGCGACCATGGCGGGTGCCGCCCCGGTGTGCACGACGGCTGGCCCGGCGACCCACAGCACGCGCTTGCCGGCAGCCTTCGTGGCCCGCATCTCGTCCGCGACCTGGTGCACGATGAGCGCCTGCGGCTTCTCGCTCGAGACCTCGGAGTTCATGAACTCGAAGACTTGGGTGTCCTCAGGGCCGGGGACCGTCGGCGACATCAGCACCCGGACGCCGGCGGGACCGCACACCACCCGGTCGCCGACCTTCACGTCGCTCACCGGCACCGTGCGCACCCGGGTCTCCGCGCCGGCACCGGTCACGACCAGGCCACAGTCCATCTCCGGCTGCTCGACATCGAGCCAGTGCCCGTCGAGCCGCACCTGCGTGTCGAGGTTCGTGGTCGAGTAGAAGTCATCGGGGAAGACGCCGTCCCGGTCGACGACCCGGGTCCGTGCCTCACCGGGGTCGGTGAGGTTGACCCCGTGGGCGTTCAGCCGCATGAGGATCGAGTCCAAGAGCCCTTGGTCGGCGGTGTCGATCCGGATTCGCGCATACGACTCGTCGTCGTGGTCGCGTCCGACGGTGAACTTCTCGATGACGTAGTCGCCGCCCAACGACAGGACGTCGTCGACGCAGCGGGTCAGGACGCCGGTGTCGAGCAGGTGACCGCGGATCTCGACGGTTTCGGAGTGCACGGGCCCACACTTCCAGATCCGCCGGCTAGACGACCGCGCCGTCGTCCGGGTCGTCCTCGTTGCGCGAGTTCGGCAACCGAGCCACGATCGCCGCGAACCCGCCGATGAACGCCAGGACGGCGAGCATGATCCAGATCCGGCCGATGTCGGTCCAGACCTGGGAGGCGAGCAGCAGGAACAAGGGGCCGCCGATGACGGCCGTCCAGGCCAGCCATCCCACCAGGTCGCCGCGAGGCAGCGGTGGCGGCTCCGGCGGCACGAACCCATCGGGCTCCTCGGCCGGCTCCTCCAGCCGCGGCGCCCAGTCGGTCGGGACCAGCGGAACGTCGTACGACGACACCGCCCCACGGCTCGCCACATCGGGCAGCTCTTCGGTGTCGTCGGTCAGGTCGTCGCCGATGATGATCGGAGGGATGTCCTCCTGCGCCGGCCAGCTGCCGATCGGCGTACGGCTCGTGTCGTCCCAGTGGGCCACGATGTCCGCGAACGCGGCCTCGACGTCCAGCGGCCCGCGGCCCTCGGAGCCCTCGGGGCGCTGCTCGTCGCTCATGCCGTCACCTGGCGGACGAACTTGGCCGACATCTCGAAGATCTGCGGAGCGTCGTTGTCGAGAGTTGCCACGTGGTAACTGTTCTCCAGCACGACCTCCGTCACGTCCTTGCTCGACACCCGCGAGAGCATCAAGGCGGAGCCGCTGGCCGGTACGACGTGGTCCTCGGCCGAACGCATCAGCAACAGAGGCTGGGTCACGCTCGGCAGGTCGTGGACCACGACCGCGCACGCCTTCACCAACGAGTGCAACGCCTTGAGTGGTGTCTTGGGGTAGGCCAGCTCCTCGACGCCCTCCTTGCGGATGTCGTTGCCGATCGCGGGCGTGGCGGGAACCACCCACTTGAGAGCGGGCAGGGCCACGAGCCGCCAGTCCTCGAACCGGAACGCCGGGTTGACGACCATGATGCCCGCGACCTCCGCGCCCCGGTCCTCGGCGAGCTTCGTCACGAGGGTCCCGCCCATCGACAGGCCCCCGACGACGACCGTGGAGCATCGCTGCTTGAGCTCGTCGAAGGCCTGCTGGATCGTGGCGTACCAGTCCTCGAACCGGGTCCGGTTGAGCTCGGGCCAGGACGTGCCGTGACCGGGCAGCCGGGGCAGCCGGACGCTGAAGCCTTCGGACGCCAGGTGTTCGGCCCACGGACGCATGCTCTGCGGCGAGCCGGTGAAGCCGTGGCTGAGCAGCACGCCGGTCTCGCCACCGGGTCCTGCGACGTCGTGGCTGAACGGCTCGGCGCCGGGGAGGACGGGCACACCCCGATGGTCCCATGCGCGCCAGCGGATGGTCGAGAGTCGGCCCAGACGGCCTACAGTTCTCGGAGCGTGACCACACGTGCTTGGCTGGTCAAGGGAGGTGTGGCGGGTGTTCTACTGGCTGATGAAGTCGGTCGTGCTCGGGCCGGTGCTGCGCCTGCTCTTCCGGCCGTGGGTCGAAGGCGCGGAGAACATCCCCGAGTCCGGCGGCGCCATCCTGGCCAGCAACCACCTGTCCTTCTCCGACTCGGTGTTCCTGCCGCTGGTGCTGGACCGCCGCGTCACGTTCCTCGCCAAGGCGGACTACTTCACGACGCCGGGCGCGAAGGGCCGCCTGACCGCGCTGTTCTTCAAGCTGCTCGACCAGCTGCCCATCGACCGCTCCGGTGGCCGGGCCGGTGACGCGGCCCTGCGCACGGGGATGCGCGTGCTGAACCGCGGCGACCTGCTCGGCATCTACCCCGAGGGCACGCGCTCGCCCGACGGCCGGCTCTACCGCGGCAAGACCGGTGTGGCCCGGATGGCCCTCGAGGGGCTCGTGCCGGTCCTGCCGGTGGCCATGGTCGGCACCGACAAGGCGCAGCCGATCGGGCGCAGGATCCCGAAGATCGTCCGGATCGGCGTCAAGATCGGTGAGCCGATGGACTTCAGGCGGTACGAGGGCATGGAGGACGACCGCTTCATCCTCCGGTCGATCACCGACGAGGTCATGTACCGCCTGATGGAGCTGTCCGGCCAGGAGTACGTCGACATCTACGCCGCGACCATGAAGGAGCGGCTCGCGGCGGCCAAGAAGGGCAAGGCCCCCGAGCCGACGACCGTTCGCGGACAGGCACCCGGCCAGCGCCCGACCGCCCCTCTGCCCGAGCCCGAGCGCCCCGAGGACAGCCACAGCGAAGACGACCAGCAGGCCAGCTAGCTAGCTGATCGCGATCACGGCACCCGGGCGCTCCCAGCGGAAGATCGACAGCAGGTTGGACGTCGGCAGGGACACGCAGCCCGCCGTACCGCTGCCGTGGTCGACGTGCAGGAAGATCGCGGACCCCCGGCCCGGAGTGCGCCCCTCGTTGTAGCCGATGACCTGCGCGTAGTTGTAGGCCGGTGCGTTGTCCAAGGGCTCAGCGGACGTCCAGCGGCCGCCCACTGGCGTGCGCTGGTGGGTGTTGTACAGCGACGACCTCGAGTCGTCGACCCAGACGTCCCGGGAGTCGACCCGGAACCAGCCCAGGTCCAGCCCGGGGTTGCCGTAGATCCCGAACCCGCCGCGCAGCGGGAACACGCCGCCGGGCGTCTTGAGGTCGCCCTCGCGCTTGCTCGGCGACACACCGTGCAGCCCGACGTGGCCGGAGTACGGCCCGAGCGCGAGCAGGTATCGGGAACCGCTGCGGGTGCAGGCCCGCACCGTCGCGCTCGAGCCGCTCGACCGCACGACGACGACCTGCGTCGCGTGCACGCCCGACGGGACGGAGCAGGCTGTCGAGGACGACCCCTGGCCGCCCGGCGTGGGTGTGCGGGCCGCGCTGCGGCTGGCCGGCGGGCTCAGGCCCGGCTCGGCCAAGACGGTGGTCGCCGTGGCGCTGGTCGGCGCCGCGCTGGTGGCGGTCGTCGATGCGTGGGCCGGGGCCCGGTCGGCCGCCGGCGTGGGGGAGGAACCGCAGGCGGCGAGCAGGCCGCCGGCCAGCACCCCGCCCGCCAACACGCCGCAGCGGAGGACCTGGACCGGGCTCACCTCAGCTCCATGTGCTGGTAGTCCGGGGCGCTCCAGCGACCACCCCAGGAGAACCCGAGCCGGGTGAACGCGCGTACGGCGGCGCTCGAGGAGGAGCCGAACACGCCGGGGCCGCTGCGGCGGTGCAGGAAGTACCGAGACGGGTAGACCGTGCCGTTCGACGCGACGTACGGGTTCTCGAAGTCGTTGACGTCGATCGCCCGGCCGTACGCGTGGTTCGACCAGACCTTGCGGGACTCCTCCCCGCCGACGTACCGGCAGTTGAACGCCGAGGTGTTGTCAGCGCTCATCGCCGCATAGTCGTCCGCTCCCGGGCCCTTGGGGTTGTGTCCCCACCCGCGGTCCATGGGCCGCATCTGCCTGATCCGGAAGGTGATGGCGTACAGCGTGGTGAACGCGCTCGCCGCCCGGTCGGCGATCGCCGAGGCGACGACCAGGCTGCCGCGGTGCCGGAGCCCGTCGAAGCCCCAGTAGTTGACCTGCACCAGCCGCAGCGAGCTGCGTCCGACGGGGCAGCCAGACGTCCACGAGTAGCCGACCATCCGGCTCCACACCGAGTCCGGGACCTGCGACACCGTCGCGTTGGCGCCCGACCCGACTGCGGCGGGGGCGGCCGGGAACCGGACCGTCGGCCCGGCACCGGCCGCCGGTACGACGGACAGGCCGGTCGAGGCGGGCTTCGGCGGTTGCTTCAACGTCGTGGTGGACGGCGTCGCCGTCGGGGTCGGCGTGCTGGCCGGGGGCGTTGACCGGCCGGGCGCCGTGCTGGACCCGCCCGAGGCCGCGTCGGACCCGCCCGAGCAGGCCGACGCGAGGACGGCGACCGTCAGGGCCACCGTGACGGCGCCCTTGGCCCTACGGGCGACGGGGGAGGGTGTGCCCCCCTGACGCCCGAGTCCCACTACCTGACCCCGCCCACCTGTTGCCGGAGCTGCTCGAGCACCAACGGGTCGATGCGGCCGGGCCGCATGCGTTCCTCGAAGTTCTCCACGCCGGCCCAGGCCTCGAGCGCGGACTGGACGTCATCACCGCGATGGCCCGCGCGCGCCAGGAGCGCACCGACCTCCTCGGCCAGGTCGCCTTCGAGTGGCAGCAGGCTCGCCTCGTCCGGCGCGTCGAAGTACAGCCGGTGCAGCTCCAGCAGGCGGGCCAGCTCGGGCACCGGGTTCGGGTGGTCGTCGACTCGCAGGTCGACCTCGGTGTCGTCGCCGTTGTACCCGGCACCCGGCGACGTCACGAGCAGCGCCGCGGACTGTCGGCCTCTGCGGTCGCCGCCGGCCGCATCGCCGGCCGTCACCACCGCGAGCAGCCGCTCGGCGAGCCGCGCCCCGGCGTTGTCCTTCCAGGCGGCGTGCATGGCGTCGACCACCTCGGGGCCGGTCAGGATGTTGCCCTGGATGGCGACATCACCTTCGGCGATGCCCCCGGCCCAGCTCATGCAGTGCTCACCGGTGAACGTGGCCGCGTCACTGACGCTCACCACACCCGTCTGACGCTGGTCGGCGCTCGGGTCGGCCCGCGTGAGCTCGGCCACCGTCTCTGCGGCGGTCCGGCCCGCGCTCAGCAGGACACCACCTTGGGGTCGGTAAGCGAGGTTCGCCCAGGCCTGGGTGGCGATGGCGCCGGTGCCGGCCCAGGCGGCCGGAACGGCCGAACCGACCGCGAGGAACTTGCTGGCGACGGCCACGCCGTACGACGTGCCGTCGCGCCCGACGACGGAGAAAGTCATGGCTGGCGACCCTACCGGGCGAGGGTCGCGGGAGTGAGGGGGCGACCGGGCCCCTCTCACCCTGCGGGCACCGGTGACCGGCCGGCGCACTGCGCCGCTAGCGTTTCCCGCATGAGAATCGGTGTGCTGACCGGAGGCGGCGACTGCCCCGGCCTGAACGCAGTCATCCGCGCGGTCGTGACCAAGGGCACGAACGCCTTCGGCCACGAGTTCGTGGGGTTCCGTGACGGGTGGAAGGGACCGGTCGAGGGTCTGACCCGGTCGCTGACCCTCGAGGACGTCCAGGAGGTCCTCGGCCGGGGCGGCACGATCCTGGGCTCGTCGCGGACCAACCCGTACAAGATCGACGGTGGCCTGGACCGGATCCGAGAGACCTTCGAAGCGCAGCGGATCGACGCGCTCGTGGCGATCGGCGGCGAGGACACCCTCGGTGTCGCCAAGCGGCTCACCGACGACGGCATCGGTGTCGTGGGAGTGCCGAAGACGATCGACAACGACCTGGGCGCCACGGACTACACGTTCGGCTTCGACACGGCCGTGGGCATCGCCACCGAGGCGATCGACCGGCTGCGGACGACGGCCGAGTCGCACCACCGCACGCTCGTCGTCGAGGTCATGGGCCGGCACGCCGGCTGGATCGCGCTGCACTCCGGGCTGGCCGGCGGCGCCAACGCGATCCTCATCCCGGAGAACCCGTTCGACGTCGAGCAGGTCGCCGGTTGGGCCCGGCAGTGCTACCAGCGTGGGCACGCGCCGATCATCGTCGTCGCCGAGGGCGCCACGCCGGCGACAGGCGGTGAGTCGCTCGTCAACGGCGAGCTGGACGCGTTCGGCCATGTCCGCCTGGGCGGCATCGCCACCTGGCTCGCCGAAGAGCTGGAGAAGCGCACCGGCCAGGAGTCGCGGTCCGTCGTGCTCGGTCACGTCCAGCGCGGCGGCACGCCGACGGCGTACGACCGCGTGCTGTCCACCCGGTTCGGCCTGCACGCGATCGACGCCGTGGACGACAAGGAGTTCGGGGTGATGGTGGCGCTCCGCGGCACCGACATCGTGCGCGTGCCGCTGTCCGAGGCCACCGCTGAGCTCAAGACGGTGCCGTTGGAGCGCTACCAGGAGGCGCAGGTCTTCTTCGGCTGAGCCGGCGGGAGGGGAGGCACTCGGTGCTGTCCTCGCCGCCGGCCCTGCCGAGCGCCTGTCCGGATGGCGGAATCGTCGCTCTCATTTCGAGACGGTCTCTACGCTGGTGCGGTGAACGTCGAGCTCGGGCCCATGGACCCCGTCGACCCGGTGGCGGTCGAGGGCCTGGACCGCTGGCGCGAGCTGCCCGCCGCCCAGCAGCCCCAATGGCCCGACCTGGCCGCACTGGACAACGCCGTCGCCGAGCTGTCCGTCCTCCCACCACTGGTGTTCGCCGGCGAGTGCGACAACCTGCGCGACCGGATGGCTGCCGCCGGACGTGGTGAGGCGTTCGTGTTGCAAGGCGGTGACTGCGCCGAGACCTTCGTCGACGCGACGGCCAACAAGATCCGTAACCGGATCAAGACGGTGCTGCAGATGGCCGCGGTGCTGACGTACGGCGGCAGCCTGCCCGTCGTCAAGATCGGCCGCATGGCCGGGCAGTTCGCCAAGCCCCGCACGAGCGACGACGAGACCCGCGAGGGGGTGACGCTCCCGGCGTACCGCGGTGACGCCGTCAACGACTTCGCCTTCACCGCCGAGGCGCGCCAGCCGAACCCGGCCCGACTGGTGAAGGCGTACCACACGTCCAGCGCGACGCTGAACCTCATCCGGGCCTTCACCCAAGGCGGCTTCGCCGACCTGCGCCAGGTGCACGAGTGGAACCGTGGCTTCGTCTCCAACGCGGCCAACGCCCGTTACGAAGCGCTCGCCGGCCAGATCGACCGGGCCATGCGGTTCATGGCGGCGTGCGGCGCGGACTTCGAGGCGCTCAAGGCGGTCGACTTCTACTCGTGCCACGAGGCCCTGCTGCTGGACTACGAACGCGCGCTGACCCGGGTCGACTCACGCACCGGCCAGCCGTACGACGTGTCGGCGCACTTCGTGTGGGTGGGGGAGCGCACCCGCTCGCTGGACGGTGCCCACATCGACTTCGCCTCGCGGATCAGCAACCCGATCGGCGTCAAGCTCAGCGCTCGGACGACTGCGGATGAGGCGCTCGCCCTCATCGACAAGCTGGACCCGGACCGCAGCCCGGGCCGGCTCACCTTCATCACCCGGATGGGCGCGGGTCACATCCGTGACGCGCTGCCCGATCTGGTGCAGAAGGTCACTGGCAGCGGGGCCCAGGTCACCTGGATCTGCGATCCCATGCACGGCAACACGTTCGAGTCGCCGAGCGGCTACAAGACGCGCCGGTTCGACGACGTGATCGACGAGGTGCGTGGGTTCTTCGAGGTCCACCGCGGGCTGGGCACGGTGCCGGGCGGTCTGCACATCGAGCTGACCGGTGACGACGTGACCGAGTGCCTGGGCGGTGCGGAGCACATCGACGACGCGGCTCTGGCGACCCGCTACGAGTCCGTGTGCGACCCGCGGCTGAACCACCAGCAGAGCCTGGAGCTCGCCTTCCTCGTCGCCGAGATGCTGGGGTCACCTTCGTGACGGTGGGACCGCGGTCGTCGACCGCGCCCGAACGCCTGGTCGACCTGCGCAGCGACACGGTCACCCGGCCGACGCCCGACATGCGCCGCGCCATGGCGGAGGCCGAGGTCGGTGACGACGTCTACGGCGAGGACCCGACACTGACCCGGCTCGAGGCGACGGTCGCCGATCTGCTCGGCCACGAGGCCGGCCTGTTCACGCCGTCCGGCTCGCTGGCCAACCAGCTCGGCGTACGCCTGCACGTGCGGCCCGGCCAGGAGCTCCTGGCCGACTCGACGGCGCACGTGCTGCGCGCCGAGCTGGGAGCCGCGGCGACGTTCTCCGGCGTGACGACCCGGTCGTGGGCCGCGCCGCGCGGGCTGCTTGACGCCTCGGTGCCGCTCGCGATGATGACACCCGACGCCGGTCCGTACCTCGTCTCGACGGCGGCCGTCGCCGTCGAGAACACCCACAACTTCGGCGGGGGCACGATCCAGCCGCTCGACCAGATCGAGGCGTTGCGCGCCGGCACGCAGGCGGCCGGCGTCACGATGCACCTTGACGGCGCGCGGCTCTGGAACGCCCACGTGGCGACGGGCGTGCCACTCTCGACGTACGGCGGCCTGTTCGACACCGTGTCGGTCTGCCTCTCCAAGGGTCTTGGCGCCCCCGTCGGCTCGGTCCTGGTCTCCTCACGCGAGAGGATCGCCGAAGCGCGGGTCTGGCGCAAGCGGTACGGCGCGGGGATGCGGCAGGCCGGAATCCTCGCCGCGGCAGGGCTTTTCGCTCTCGAGCACAACGTCGAGCGCCTGGCGGAGGATCACGAACACGCGCATCTTCTGGCGGTGGCCTGCCACGAGGTGGCCCCTTCCTTGGTGGACCCGTACCACGCGCCGACCAACATCGTCGCGCTGGACCTCACGGGTCACCCGCTCGACGCGCCTGCACTTGCGGCCGCGGCCGGCGAACATGGAGTGCGGGTCTCTGTCCTCGGGCCGCGCACGGCTCGCCTGGTGACCCATCTGGACGTCGACACCGACGGCATCAAGTACGCAGCCGACGTCCTCCGCCGAGTGCTTGCGGTCTAGCCAGCGCGTCTCGAACCGGCGCTAGACCTCGTGATGCAGCATCTCCCGCGGGGGTGACTGAGCCGCGGGGCCGGGTGGGCGCGGTGAGAGCTCGACCAGGTACATGGCCCCGAGCACGAACAGGCCGCCGAGCACCATGCGACCGGTCAGGGCCTCGCCGAACCCGACGGCGAAGGCCGCTGCCGCCACAGGCTCCAGCGTCATGACGATGGCGGCCCGGGTCGCGGTCAGGTGGGCCTGCGCCCAGGTCTGCAACAAGATGGCGAGCGCTCCGGCGCCGATGGCGGTGTAGAGGGTGGCCGTCCAGGCCGAGCCGTCGGGCGGCAGGGTGACGCCACCCGGGAGCGCGCCGACCGTGCAGACGGCGGCGATCCCGGCCATCTGTACGGCGGCCAGGCCCATCGCGTCCCGTGACGACGACCAGAGGCCGAGCCCGAGGATGTGCAAGGCGTAGAGCACGGTCGACGCCAGGACCAGCAGGACGCCGGCGCTGACCTCGGTGCCGCGCAGGGACAGCAGGCCGAGCCCGAGCGTCGCGGAGGCCACCGCCAGCCAGGTCGAACGGCCGGCCTTCTGCCGCAGCAGGAGCAGACCCAGCACGGGTGTGAGGACGACGTACATGCCCGTCACGAAGCCGGCGACCGACGCGGAGGTGCGCGCCAGACCGGCCGTCTGGAGCAGCTGGGCCGCGCCGTACACCGCGCCTAGACCGAGCCCGCGCAGCGCCGCCGCGCGGCTGAGCCGGGCCACCCGCCGGCCGAACAGCGCGAGCATCAACGCCGCGGCGATGACGAACCGGACGGCCAGGAAGTCGGCCACCGGCACCGTCTCGACGACGTGCTTGATGAGGACGAACGTCGAGCCCCACACCGTCGTGACGGCGACGAGCGCCAGTGTCGCGAGCTGTTCCCTGCGCGTCCGGCGGACTGCCGGCACTAGACGACGGAGATCGTGACGACGCTGCCCTTGGGCGCCTGCTCGCCGCCGCCGGGGTCCTGGAACCGCACCGTGCCGAAGATCCCGCCGAAGATGTTGCTGACCTTCACCTTGAAGCCCGCCTGGTGCAGGATCCGCCTGGCGTCCTTCTCCGACTTGCCGGTCACCGACGGGACCTCGACGAGGGGCGGCCCCTTGGAGACCACGAAGGTGATCGTGTCGCCACGGTGCACGGTGCCCGCGCCCGGGGACTGCGAGACGATGACGCCCTCGGCGACCTTCTCGTTGTACTTCTCGGTGACCTTGACCTTGAGGCCGTCGGCGTTCAGAGCCTGGGTCGCCTCGTCGATGGGCTGGCCGGTCCAGTCCACGATGTCGACCGGCGCGGGACCCTTGCTCACCACCAGGTCAACCGCCTTGCCGGGAGCGAGCTGCGTGCCCGTCGGCGGGTTGGTCGAGATGACCAGTCCCGGCGCGACGGTGTCGCTGTACTGGCTCCGGACCTCGCCAACGGCCAGGTGTTGGTCCGTGATGGCGGCCTCGGCGACGTCCTTGTCCTTGCCGACGACCTGCGGCACCGGATAACGCTCCGGCCCCTTGGACACCTGCAACGTCACGGTGCCGTGTTTGCTGACCGGCTGGCCGGGCGCGGGGTCGGTCATCGCGACCAGGCCGGCGCTGACGGTCTCGCTGAACACCTGGACGACCTTGCTGTCCAGCCCCTTGGCCTGGAGTGCTTTCTCCGCGGCCGCCTGGCTCTGCCGCAACACGTTGGGCGTGGAGATCTTCGAGCCCGGACCGGCGCCGACGTACCAGCCCGCGATGCCGAGGACGAGAGCCGCGACCAGGATCAGGATGGCGGCGTTGCGACCCGTGTGCCGCCGGCGGGTGCCGCCACGGGTCGGTGGTACGTCGCGCAGGTCCAGCACTCCGGTGGGTGAGGAGTGCGCGCCCGGGACGTACGCCGCGCCCGGTGGCGGGCCGCCGGGCGCCGCGAAGGCACCCGGAGCCGGCACCGCGCTCGGTATCGGGGCGGCGACCGCGACGGTCTGGTCGGCGTCGAGCTGGGTCATCGGGATGGCCGCCGTGCCGTCGAGCTCGTCCGGCGTCAGGGACGCCCGCGTGCGACGCGCCTCGACCAGCAGCTCACCGGCGTCCGCCGGCCGCTGGTCCGCGTCGCGCGACGTTGCGCGTCGTACCAGCTCGTCGAGAGCCGGCGCGATGCCGGTCGCCATGGCGGAGGGGAGCGGGACGTCGGAGTGGACATGCTGGTACGCGACCTGGATCGGTGTGTCACCGACGAACGGCTTGCGCCCGGTGAGCATCTCGAACAGCAGGATCCCGACGGCGTAGACGTCGCTGCGCGCGTCCGCGACGTTGCGCTCGACCTGCTCGGGTGCGAGGTACGCGACCGTGCCGAGCAGGACCTTGCTGTCCTGCTGCGTCGTGGTCGTCGTGGTGACGGCACGCGCCAGCCCGAAGTCGGCGACCTTGAGCCGGCCGTCGTCGGCCAGCAACACGTTCTCGGGCTTGATGTCCCGGTGGATGATGCCGTTCCAATGCGCCGCGGCGAGCGCATCCAGCACGGGGTCGAGCAGCGCGAGGGCCTCGCGCGGGGTCAGCCGCCCGCGCTCGTTGAGCAGGTCCCGCAGGGTATGGCCGGCGACGTACTCCATCACCAGGAACCACGAGCCGTCGTCCTCGCCCTGGTCGTAGACCGCGACGACCCCCGGGTGCGACAACCGGGCCGCCGAGCGCGCCTCTCGCACGAACCGGCGCAGGAACTCCTGGTCCTGGGCCAGGTCGGCGTGCATCACCTTGAGCGCGACGTCACGGTCCAGCCGCTGGTCGACGGCGAGGTAGACGGTGGCCATGCCGCCGCGTGCGATGCGGGAGCGCACGGCGTACCGGCCCTCCAGCACCCGGCCCACCAAGGGGTCGGCGACGGTCGTATCCACCCGAGGAGTCTACGTTCGCGCAGCGCCAACCCCGGGCAACGGAGTGTCGCGTGCGTGCGGGTTTGGTGATAGTTCCCTCGCCGGACGGCACGGTGGCAGGCTGGGCCGCGTGCCGGACGCTGAGCTCGAGTCGCTGGTCGAGAGCTGGCTCACCATGCAGGAGGTGGCCGACCTGCTCGAGATCGACGTACGCCGGGTCCGCCGGCTGTTGCGTGACCGCCAGCTGGTCGCGGTACGGCGCCGCCCGTCGGCCGGGTCGGGTGCGGAGCTGTGCGTGCCGGCCCTGTTGGTCATGGACGGCCAACCGTTGTCCGAGCTGCCCGGGACCGTGACCCTCCTGTCCGATGCGGGGTACAGCGACGAGGACACACTGCGCTGGCTGTTCACACCGGACCCGTCCCTGCCCGGCTCGCCGATCGAGAACTTGCGGTCGGGGCGTAAGACCGAGATCCGGCGCCGGGCCCAGGCCCTGGCGTTCTGACGGTCACCGCAGTCGGGGTCTCGGCGGGTTCGTGCGGCATCTGAGCTATCTGGCCATGCTGGCGTTCTGCCTGGCCGGGACCGCGCCGTTGGAGCTCTTCCTGCACGTCGGGGTCTACCGCCGCTGGCGGCGGCTGTTGCTGACCCTGCTGCCGGTGGTGCCGGTCTTCGTCGCGTGGGACCTGTATGCGGTCGATCGCGGACAGTGGTCCTTCGACCGGGCCCAGACCCTCGGCGTGCGGCTGCCCTCGGGGTTGCTGGGCGGGCTGCCCGTCGAGGAGGTGCTGTTCTTCCTCGTCGTACCCATCGCCGCCGTGCTCACGCTCGAAGCGGTCCAGGCGGTGCGAGGCTGGCCCGCGGGCGACGAGGGCGGGGCTGACCGGTGAGCTACTCCCTGTTGGCCGTGGTGGCGGTCGGGCTGTCGTGCGGGCTCGACCTGGTGGTGCTGCGGACCAGGCTGCTGGGGCGGCGGGCGTTCTGGGTGGCGTACGCGATCATGCTCGGCTTCCAGCTCCTGACGAACGGGTGGCTGACCGGCCGGGGGATCGTCGCGTACTCGGGAGACTCTGTGATCGGCGGGTCAGGGGCGGTGGCGTTCGGGGACGGTCGGGTTCTGTACGCGCCGGTCGAGGACATCGGCTTCGGGTTTGCGCTGGTGCTGCAGACCTTGGCCTGGTGGATGTTCTGGGGGCGGCGCGGCGTGGACCCGTCGGCGTCGGTCAGGTCTGGCGCCAGCGCGCGGCGTCGCGACGGGCTCGCAGGGAGCTGACCCAGGCCGGGACCGCGACCGATGCTCGGCGCCGGTTCGGGACGGCGAGGCGGCTGCGGAAGACGTCGTAGCCCGCGCGCTCCACCTCGTCGAGGATGCCGCCGTACAGCTCGATCGCCGTGCGCAGGCACGGGCGGCTGGCCGGCTCGACCAGGGCGACGCCGGGGCGGGCCCGCTCGTAGAGGGCACGGGTGCGATCGACCTCGAACGCCAGCAGCCGGCGGACCGGCTCGGTCACGACGCCGCGGACCAGATCGGCCCGGGTCACGCCGTAGCGGTCGAGGTCCTCCTGCGGCAGGTAGATCCGGCCACGGGCCAGGTCCTCGGGGACGTCCCGGATGAAGTTGGTCAGCTGGAATGCCTCGCCCAGAGCCTCCGCCGGTGCTGCCGCCTCCGTCGTGAGCGGCCCCAGCACCGGCAGCATCATGAGGCCGATCACCATGGCCGAGCCGCGGGTGTAGCGCTGCAGCTCCGCGAAGGTCGGGTAGGCCGTCACGGTGATGTCCATCCGCATGGACGCCAGGAACGTCTCGAACAGCTCGACGTCGAGGTCCAGGCTGCGCACGGTGTGCGCGGTGGCCTTGACGACCGGGTCGTCGGACTGACCGCGGACCAGGTCGTCAAGGGCCTGCTTGCCCCAGACGAGCAGGCCCTCCGGGTCGGGGTGGGTCATCGAGTCGACGAACTCGTCCGCCCAGCGCGCGAAACCGTAGAGCGCCCAGACGTGCGGGCGCTTCGCCGGCGGCAGCAGCCAGGTGGCCAGGTAGTAGGTCTTGCCGTGCTCGGCCGCCAGCTGGCGGCACAGCTGGTAGGACGCGCGCAGCTCCGGGTCGTCGATGCCGGCACTCGTCAGGGCGTGAGAGTGCGCGGGATGGACCACGCCCTCATTGTCCCGGCCCGGTGCGCAACCCTTGCCCGCTGACGCGCTTCGTCCTCGACATTGCGTCGTGCCAACAATGAGACGCGCCGCGCATCTGCGGGTGCTCCGGCCGCGTGTCGCCGCTGCCTCTCGACGAACTTTCACGGGTGTGGATGGACGCCGACGGTGTCTGGGGATCTACGGGATGGTCCACCGGTGCATCCCCTCGCGGCCCTCGACCTGAGCGGCGGGGTCGCCCGCTGGGCCGACCTGGCGCGACTGGGAGTCAGTCGAGGCTCGCTGCTGGCGTTGGCGACGGCGGGAAGCATCGCGCGCCCAGCGCGTGGAGTCTTCTGCCGGCCCGAGATGGTCGCCACACCCGTGGTGCGTGCGGTCGTCGCCAGCGGTCAGCTCACGTGCGGGACTGGGGCTCGTGCCCATGGACTGGAAACTTTCCACGACGACGGAGAGGTCCATGTGCGAACCATTGCCGCTCCCCGTCCCGATCTGCGTGACCGCACCGTGGTCCGGCATCCCTGGGGTCGAGGACCGGGCCGACTGGTGGCCCTGGATGCCGTGCTCCATGACTGCACGATCTGTCTGCCGCTGCCCGAGGCAGTGGCTGTCGTCGACTCGGCCCTACGGGCGGGACGTGTGGACGCCTCTGATCTGAGTCGCATCACCCGCGCTGGCCCGCGCTCGGCCCGTTCGGCGCGGGTCATGTCGCTGGCGGACCCCGCCGCCCAGTCGGTCCTGGAGTCGGTGGCACGGGTCCAGCTGCGGCTGGATGGCCAGGTCGACGTCGCGAGCCAGGTCTACGTGGACCAGGTCGGCTGGGTGGACCTCGTTGTGGCTCGGTGGTTGGTGCTCGAGCTCGACGGCTGGGCGCACCACCGCGAGACATTCCGGGAGGACAGACGGCGCGATGCCGAGCTCACTCGCCTCGGCTTTGTGGTGCTTCGCTTCACGTATGGCGACCTGCTCCGTCGCCGGAGGTGGTTCAGCGCCGTCGTGGCCGAGACACTGGATCGCGGACACCCGCCGCTGTGGTTCCACCCGGCCCGCCCGGCCTGACACTCCGTCGACCCAGACTCGGGCCACGCCGGTCATTGACGGTCGAGGGGCGGCGTGTCGTGGGCGCCCATTCGACGGACTGTCAGGGGTAAGCGCGAGAGCGGTAGGCCGGGTCCGGGCCGGTGACCCGCTCGGCGGCCAGCCGTCCGCTCACCAGCACCATCGGCACGCCGACCCCCGGCACGGTTCCTGACCCGGCGAACACGACGTTCTCGCCGAGCAGGTTGCCCGGGCGGAACGGCCCGGTCTGGCCGAACGTGTGCGCCGCGGCGAAGGGCGTCCCACGCTCCATGCCACGTGCCGCCCAGTCGGCCGGCGTGACGACCGACTCCACCTCGACCCCGCTCTCGAACCCGCCGTAGCCCCGCTGCTCCAGCACACCGAGCACGTGCTGCCGGTACGCCGGCCCCACCGCTGCCCAGTCGACCGGACCGTCCAGGTTCGGCGTCGGGACGAGCACATAGTGGACCGACCGGCCAGGTGGGGCGAGCTCGCGGTCGGTGACGGTCGGCGTGCTCACCAGCAGCGAAGGATCCGACTGCAGCCGTCCGCCCAGGATCTCCTCGAAGGTCCGCCGCCACGCCGCCCCGAAGTGGATCTCGTGATGCACCGCGCGGGCGTCCTTGCGTCGCGAGCCCGCCAGCATCAGCCAGCACGACGGTGAGTAGCGCAACCGGCGCAGCTCTGTCCCGAGCAGCTCGCGGTACGCCACGGGCAGGTCGGCCGTCACCACGACGACGTCCGCGGGCACGTGCTCGCCGTGAGCCGTCACGACACCGACCGCGCGTTCACCCCGGCGCTCGATCGAGACGACCCGTGTGTCGTAACGCACCTTGACACCGTGCGACGTCGCGGCAGCAGCCATCGCAACCGGCAGCGCGTGCATACCGCCGACCGGGAACCACACGCCCGCAACGGAATCCATGTAGGAGATCACCGCGTAGATGGCCAACGCCTCGTACGGCGACAGTCCGGCGTACATCGCCTGGAACCCGAAGACGCGCTGCAGCCGCTCGTCCGGCAGGTACGACGCGAGCACCGGTGCGAGCCGCCGGAACCCGCCCGCGACGGCCAGTCGCACGAGGTCCGGTCGCATGAGGTCCAGGGGCGAGTCGACGTTGCGGTCGATGAAGCTGCGCATCTCCCAGCGGTACAGCCGGGTCACGAACTCGACGTAGCGGCGATAGCCGTCGGCTGCCGCCCCACCGCAGACCGCCGCCACCTCGGCCGCCATCCGCTCGACATCCGTGTGCACGTCGAGGCGCGAGCCGTCGGCGAAGTGGGCCCGGTACGCCGGCTCGACCCGGCGCAGCTCGAGCCAGTCCGACCTGCGCTCGCCGAGCGCGTCGAAGCAGTCGTCGATCAGGCTGGGCATGGTCAGCACGGTCGGGCCGGGGTCGATCCGGTACGTGCCTGCTCCATCGAGGGCCGCCAGCTCGAGCAGCCCGGCCCGACCGCCCGGCACGGATGCCGACTCCAGCACCGTGACCTCGCGCCCCGCCCCGGCCAGCCGCATGGCCGCCGACAGACCGGACAGGCCGGCCCCGACCACGACCACCCGATCGGTAGGTCCGCTGACTCGGCGAGGTCGGTCCCGGCGACGCCGGCCCGGCATCACGCCTGCCGCGCGGTGGCGGTGCCGACGAGCGCCTCGAGCACCTCCGTGGCCGGCTCCTGGAGCGGTACCCGGCGCAGGGCGGCACGCGCCCGCTCGGCCCGTTCGTCGATCATGGCCTCGACGCTGTCGAGCGCACCGCTGGACACCATGGCCGCACGCACCTCCTGCACCCCGGCATCGGTCAGCGCAGGGTCGCCGAGATGCACTGACACGACCGCCTGTTCGGCCGCGGTGCCCAGCCGCCGTACCTGGGCTACGAGCACCGTGCGCTTGCCCTCGCGCAGGTCGTCCCCGGCCGGCTTGCCCGTCACCTCGGGGTCCCCGAACACGCCCAGGACGTCGTCCCGCAGCTGGAACGCCTCGCCGAGCGGCAGCCCGTACGACGAGAGCCCGGCCAGCACCTCCCCGGACGCCCCCGCCATCGAGGCCCCGAGGAGCAGAGGGTGCTCCACGGTGTACTTGGCCGACTTGAACCGCAGCACCTGCAGGGCCCGTTCCACGTCCGCGCCGCCCTGCTGCTCGGCCGCAGCCTGTTCGAGGACGTCGAGGTACTGGCCGCCCATGAGCTGGGTCCGCATGGTGTCGAACACCGCCCGGCCGGCCGCCAGCTGGTCGGGCCGCAGACCGCTCGTCGCGAGCAGCTCGTCGCTCCAGACCAGGCAGAGGTCGCCGGCCAAAGTGGCGGCCGCCGCACCGAACCGCGCGCTGTCGCCGGACCAGCCCAAGGCGGTGTGGATGCCCGCCACGTGCTGGTGCATGGCCGGCCGCCCGCGCCGCATCGCGCTGCCGTCCATGACGTCGTCGTGCAGCAGCGCCGCCGCCTGGAACAGCTCGAGCCCGGTGGCCGCGTTGACGATCTCTGCGCAGTCCTCGCCCCCCAGGCCCCGCCAGCCCCAGTAGCAGAAGGCCGGCCGCAGCCGCTTGCCGCCGGAGAGCAGCTCGCGGATCCCCTCGACCAGCACCGCCAGGTCCGGGCCTACCTCGTCCAGCCGCCGCTCCTGCAGCGAGAGGTGGTCGTCGATGACCTTCTGCACCCGGGAGCGCAGGTCCTCGACGTCCAGCGGCGACGGCATGTCCACGTCCTGAGGGTAGGTGGTCCACCTGTCCACGGCTCGGTCGGTCGCAACGCTTTGCCGGGCCCTCGATCTACCCTGGGTCGCATGGTGAGCGCACGCTCGCAGACGGTCAGCGAGCCGACTGTTCACGAGAGCCTCCGCGAGCTGATCGCGGCGGGGGTGCCGTCGTACTCGTTCGAGTTCTTCCCGCCGAAGACCGATGCGGGCGAGCGGACGCTGTGGGACGCGATCCGCCGCTTGGAGCCGCTGCACCCCACCTTCGTCTCCGTGACGTACGGCGCGGGCGGGTCGACCCGCGAGCGCACCCTGGGCGTGGTCGAGCGGATGGCACGAGACACGACGCTCCGTCCGGTCGGGCACCTGACCACCGTCAACCACTCGGTCGCGGAGCTGCGCCGGATCGTCGGCGGGTTCGCAGCGGCCGGTGTCCGGAACGTGCTGGCGCTGCGCGGCGACCCTCCCGGCGACCCGCGAGCGGAGTGGCTGGCCCACCCCGACGGGCTCCAGTACGCCGAGCAGCTCGTCGCGCTCATCAAGGCGTCGGGGGACTTCTGCGTCGGCGTCGCGGCCTTCCCCGAGCGGCATCCGCGCTCGCCGGACTGGGACAGCGACATCCAGCACTTCGTCGCCAAGGTTCGCGCGGGTGCCGACTTCGCCATCACCCAGATGTTCTTCTCGGCGGACGACTACCTCCGCCTGCGAGACCGGGTCGTCGCCGCCGGTTCCGAGGTCCCGATCATCCCGGGGATCATGCCCGTGACGAACGTCGGGCAGATCGAGCGGTTCGCGATCCTGTCCAACGCGACGTTCCCGGCCGACCTGGCCGAGCGGCTGCACGCGGTCGAGGACGACGCCGACGCCGTCCGGGCGATCGGGGTCGAGCATGCGACGGCGCTGTGCGAGCGGCTGTTGAGCGAGGGCGTGCCCGGGCTGCACTTCATCACGTTGAACCGGTCGACATCGTCATTGGAGATCTTCGAGCAGCTCGGCCTCGCCGGTGCGCGGGCCGAAGGCTGACCGACCGTTGACCCTGGACCGGGCCGCCTTCCTCCGTCGGTGGTCCGTGCTGCACGACGGCATCGAGCCGGACGGCGTCCTCTTCGTCCGCGGGTGGCTGTCCCTCGTCTACGTGGCGGCTCGCCCGTTCGCGGCGGCGCGCGTGCCTCCTTCGGCAGTCACGCTGGCCGGTCTGGTCGCGGCCGGGACGGTCCCGTTGGTGACCTGGACGGGCGACGAATGGGCTTTGGCCGCAGCGGTTCTGGTGTTGACGTCGGCGCTGTTCGACAGCCTGGACGGCGCTGTCGCGGTGATGACCGACCGGGTCACGTCGTGGGGTGCCGTCCTCGACGCAGTCTGCGACCGGCTCGCTGATGCGGCCTACGGAGGGGCGCTCTGGGTCCTCGGCGCACCGGTGTGGCTGGTGCTGGCGTGGGTCGGCCTGTCCTCACTGACGGAGTACACCCGAGCGCGCGGGCAGGCCCTGATGGGCGAGCCGCTCGACGTCGTCACCGTAGGGGAGCGGCCGACCCGGGTCATCGTCACCTTCGTCACGCTCCTCGTCGCCGGAGTGATCTCCTCCCGCGGCAGTGACGTCGCCGTCGTCGGCGGGGCCGTCGGGACGCTCACCGCGGCAGGCGGCCTGACCCAGCTGATGTTCGTGGTACGGCGTCGCCTCACCTGAGCGACGACGGCCGAGTCGCTGGGTTGGTCAGGCCCGGCCGACCATCTCCGCGACGATCGCGGCCGACAGCCCGACCAGCGGCAGCCCACCGCCCGGGTGGGCAGATCCGCCGACCAGGAACAGCCCGGAGACGGGGGACCGGTTGGCCGGGCGCAGGAACGCCGCCCGGAGCCCGTTGCTCGACGTACCGTAGATCGCGCCACCGCGGCTGCCGGTCGCTCGCTCGAGGTCGGCCGGCGTACGGATCTCCTTCCACAGCAGGCGATCCCGCACATCGAGGCCGCGGGCGGCCATCAGGGCGAGGATGTGGTCGGCGTACGACGCGGCCCGGCCCGCCTCGTCCCAGTCCACGCCGCGGCCCCGGTCGGCGGGGTCGTGACGCGGCGCGTTGACCAGCACGAACCAGCTCTCGTGATCGTCGTCCGGGCGGAGCGCGGCATCGTCCGGTGCGCTGACGTAGATCGTCGGGTCCGGTGCCGGCCGTGGGCTTCCGTTGTGCGGTCCAGACCCGAACACCGAGTCGAACTCGTCGTCGTAGTCCGAGGGGAACAGCACGCTGTGATGCGCCAGGCCGGGCGTGCGTCCGCGCAGCGCCAGCAGCAGGACGAAGCCCGACAACGACGGCGTGGCTCTCTCGATGCGGCGCAATGGTCCCGAGATCGCCTGTGCCGCAAGCAGATCGGCGTACAAGACCTGGGCGTCGACGTCCGACACGACGACATCGGCCGGGATCTGCTCCCCGTCCACGAGACGAACGCCGCTGACCCGCCCGCCGTTCGTCTCCACCGCTGCGACGCCGCTGGACAGGCGCACCACGACTCCGCGGTCCACCGCCCGTTGGTGCAACGCCTCGCCGAGCCGGCGCAGGCCGCCGCGCACGTACCACGCGCCGAACGTCTGCTCGACATAGGGCACGGTGGCCAGTGCGGCCGGCGCCCGCCGCGGGTCGGAACCGGTGTACGTCGCGTAGCGGTCCAGCATCATGCGCAGGTGCGGGTCACGCAGGTAGGCCGACCCGAGCCCACGCAGGGACCGCCACGGAGCCACTGTCCGCAGGTCCGAGACGCGGAGTGAGAGCCGGGCCAGGGTGCGCCAGCCGTCCAGCGGGCGCTCGAGGAACGGCCGCCGGGTCACGTCCCAGATGCGGCCTGCCCGGTCCATCAGGCCGGTCCAGTCGTCACCGGCCCCGCCGCCGAACGCGCCGTCGAGCGCCGCCGCGACGCCGGACCGGGATGCGTTCGGCAGGTCCACCTTGCTCCCGTCGGCGAACCGGTAGCGGCACACGGGGTCAACCGGCGTGAGGTCGACCTCGTCCTCGAGCGGACCACCCGTCTTCAGGAACAGGTCGCGATAGACCGCGGGCAGAGTCAGCAGCGAAGGCCCCGTGTCGAACGCGAAACCGTCGCGCTGGAACCAGCCGAGCTTGCCGCCGACCTGACCGGACTGCTCGCACACCGTCACCCGGTGCCCCAGGGTCGCGAGCCGGGCCGCGACGGCCAGTCCACCCATGCCGGCGCCGACGACGACGACATGGGCCACGCCGCGCGAGTCTAGGTGCGGGCCCCGCTCACGGGAGGTGGCGGCCCTTCCAGGTCAGCTCGCCGCGGCGGTGACGCCGCCACGACAGAGCGGTGAGCCAGGCGAAGGTGGTGACCGAGGCCGGGTGCGCGAGGGCGTCCGGCCACACGCGGGCACCGGTACGCCGCGCGACCAGCACCCGGCCTGCGACGCCGGCGACGTAGCCGACCAGTCCGACGGGCGACCGCCGCAGCACGGCCGCGAGCGGCGGCAGGACGTAGACGAGAACGAGGCCGGCGTTGACGGCCGCGGCGCCGCTCGGCGTACCGAAGGCTGACCACAGGGACTTGGCGTAGCCGTCGCGCAGCTCGGCCCACCCCTGGTACATCCGGCAGTTCGCGAGGTCGGTGCCGTCGACCATGCCGCCCCGGCCGCCGGCGGCCTTGACCGCGCGGACCAGGGCGACGTCGTCCAGCACCTCGCCCCGGACCTCGGCGTGACCGCCCGCCCGCCGGTACGTCGCCCGGTCGACGACGAGGAACTGACCATTGCCGGCCGACAATGACGGCCGCGACGAGCGCTCGGCCAGGCGCAGCGGCAGGGTGGTCAGCCAGGACCACTGAAGGAGTGGCTGGACCAGCCGTTCAGCCACGGACTCGGCGACCTGGCGTGGGTAGGGGCAGACCAGGTCCAGGTCGTTGCGCCGCAACAGGTCGACCGCCGCGCTCAGTGCGAACGGCTCGAGCACCGTGTCGGCGTCGACGAACACCAGGACGGTCGACTCGGGCGAGGCCGCGTCGGCCAGCTGAGCGCAGGCGTGCGGTTTGCCGAGCCAGCCCGGTGGCAGCGGCTCGCCGGTCAGCAGCCGCAGCCCGGGGTGGGACTCGGCCACCCGGCGTACGACGTCAGCGGTGCCGTCGGTCGACCCGTCGTCCAGGACGAGCAGCTCGGCCGGTGCGGCGCACCGGTCCAGTGCGGCCAGCAGGGCCCGCAGGCCCGGCTCGACCCGTTGCGCCTCGTCCCGGACCGGGAGCAGCACCGACACGGGCTCACGAACCGGGGCGGCGTCGCGGTCCGGGCGTCGCAGGCGGGCCAGGTTCATCGCCGTGTGTGCGGTGAGGGCCAGGGCGCCCGCGGTGCCGGTCATGGTCGCGAGCCGAGCCGCGCGGTCCAGCCGCGAGCGGGTCATGCGGCTCACCGCACCCCGACCGAGACGAGGACCGAGACGAGGTACGGCAGGACCAGTACGCCGAGCAACAGGCCGCCCCAGCCGGCGATGGCCGCCCGGTCGAAGAAGACCGCGTTGGCCACGATGCCGCCCAGCCACGCCCAGCCGAGCAGGATCATCGGCGTGGCCGAGGACAGGCGGTTGTCCGGGTGGCGAGCGAGCGGCCCGGTGACGGCCCAGGTGCCCAGACGCTGGAGCAGCGCGGTCGACACGGCCATGAGGACTGTCGCGCTGAGCAGCCAGCCGGCCAGGTTGGTGAGGGGAACGCGCTCCACCCCGGGCAGCGCCGGAGTCGGGTCGCGCCAGGTCCAGTGACCGGCGGCCACCATCTGCGGGTCGAGGAACAGGTCCCAGGCCGCCATGGCGCCGCCGCCGAGCAGGGCTGAGACGGCGGTGGTGGCCAGAAGGCGTTGCGGCGCAACGATGTTCGGCGCCAGCTCGATGCTCAGCAGCAAGCACGGGTAGGCCATCATGAGCCAGGCCAGAGGCACCAGCAGTGGAACGCCGAGCAGGAGTGGACCCAGGCTGTGCGCATACATGTAGTGACCGAACGGGAAGCCGGTCGCGACGCCGAGGGCCTCGACGGCGAAGGCGCCGCCCACGACCACCGCAGTGAAGGCCACTGTCGGCACCGGGCCCCACTCGGCCAGCGCATGGACCACGCAGGCGCCGCAGGCGACAACGACCGTCACCACACTGAGCCGACCCAGCTGGCGGTCGCTCGTGAGCGGGTAGGCGATCTGGAGCAGCACGGTCGCGCCGGCCAGGGCCGCCGACCCGGTCAGGAGTCGACGGGAGCGAGACGGTGGTGGCGTCATTGCACCCAGCGGCCGCGCCATCGGGCCCGGAACGCGAGCACCCGCCGCCACAGCTTGACCACGAGCACCGTCGTCGCCAGCAGCAAGGCGGCCGCGATGCTCGCCGAGACCCACGGGTGGGCCGATGCGAGCGCCACCAGCGCCGCCACCGAGATGTCCTCGGCCGAGCTGACGATCACGTTGCTGGCCGGCTCCGGCGACGTGTTCACCGCGGCGCGCAGACCCGCTTTCGCGAGGTGGCTGGCCAGCGCCACCAGCCCGCCCGTCGTCGCTGCGAACGCCTGGCCCAGGGTGGTGTCCTGGCCGGCCAGCAGGGCCGCGATCGTGGCACCGACCACCGGCCTGACGACGGTGTGGATCGCGTCCCAGATCGAGTCGACGTAGGGGATCTTGTCGGCGACGAACTCGACCACGAACAGGACGGCGGCGGCGATCAGCACGTCGGTCCTGGTCAGGCCGTCCGGGATCTCCGACACGTCGGCGAACCGGCCGAGCAGGCCCAGCACGAGGACGGTCGCGTACGCGTTGACGCCGCTGGCCCAGCT
Source organism: Actinomycetales bacterium (assembly GCA_045807245.1). Taxonomy (GTDB): domain Bacteria; phylum Actinomycetota; class Actinomycetes; order Actinomycetales; family CAVURS01; genus CAVURS01. The sequence goes on along the minus strand of JBJMHS010000036.1, from coordinate 18,543 downwards.
GGTCGTGAAGACCCAGGGGACGAGCTGCTCGACACCCATGGCGACGCCCCTCCCCGGACCAACGCCCGCTACGGCGTGCGGCCGGCGTACGTGCCCTCGACGGCGAGGACCTCGAACCGCGCGAACAGCTCCTCGGCGTACCAGTGTTCCGTGTCGCTGCGCCGAACCGCGACCTGGTGCGGCGACCGGTGGTGCGCGAACTCGCTGACGGCGGCGCTGGTCGCCCAGATCGAGAAGGTGCCCTGGAAGCCCACCGGCGCCTCACCGATGCCGATGGCCAGGCGCACCCCGTCGACCGCGGCCAGGTCGCGGGCCACCGCAGGCACGGCCCGCCAGAACCGGACCATCGAGCGGGGAGCGATCCGGGCGCGGGTGATGCTCGCGACGGCACCGGTGACCGGGTACGGCGTGGGGTCGCCGAAGGGCTCGCGGCCGCTCCATCGCCCGCGCGAGGTGAGCGGGCGCAGGCGGACGAGCAGGCGCTCCTCGCTCATCGCGCCCCAGCCGCGGACGACGGGCGACTGCTCGAAGGCGCGGGCCGCCTCCGCGTCGCGCCACGAGGTGACGAGGGCCCAGTGCCGGAGGTCGGTGCCGCGCACCGTGAAGGACCGGCCGTCGCCGGTGCCGAGGATGCGGCCGAAAGCGAGGCCGGGTGTGGAGGCCAGCGCCCGGCCGTCGCGGCCGACATGGAGCATGGCGCGCGGGATCGACCGCCGGGGGACACCGAAGACGTGGACCGCCGCCTCGACCAGGTCGGCCGTCCCCCGCGCACCCGTCACGTCAGGCGACCTCGGCGGGATGGCCGGCGGTGAGCCGCAGCAGCTCCTCGTACGTCGTGGGGAAGACGGCATGCGGATGTCCGGCCGCCGCCCAGATCACGTCGTACCGCGCGAAGTCGACGTCGATGAGGGTGTGGATGGGCGATGTCGTCCCGACCGGCGCGACGCCGCCGATGGCGAACCCGGTGTGCTGGCGGACGAAGTCCGCGTCGGCCCGGCCGAGCGCCTCCAGACCGAGCAGGTCGGCGACCTTGTGGACGTCGACCTGGTGCTCTCCGGCGGTCAGGACGAGCAGTGGCTCCGGTCCGTGCGCGCCGGGCGTCGTGAACACCAGGGACTTGACGATCTGGCCGACCTCGACGCCGAGCGCGTCCGCTGCGTCCTGCGCGGTGCGGGCCGTCACGTCCAGGATCCGGACCTGGTCCCCGGAGCCGGCCGCGCGCAGCGCCTCCGTCACCCGGACGACGCCGGGATGGGAGAGCAGGGCCTCGGCCGAGCGCTCGGGAGAGTCGGTCATGCGGCGGAGAGTAGCGGTTGACGCCCTGTCGGGGCCCGGGTGTACTGTCGAAGTATTCGAACACACGTTCGAGATGTTCACGATGCTCGGGATGTTCGAGATGTTCAGGGATCGATGGTTCGAGGCATCCGTCTCGAGACACAGAAGGGGTGGGCTGATGGTTCGGCGCTACGACGAGGTCATCGAGGTACGAGAGAGCCCCGCCAGCGGACCGGCTCTCTTCCTCTGGCGCGGCCGCGTCTACTCGGTCCGGTCGATTCTCGGGCACTGGCGCGAGCGCCGGGCCTGGTGGCTGGAGGGTGCCACCGCCCGGCTGCTCGGGCTGGATCCGGAGGGACCGCCGGACTTCGACAGCGGACCGGAGGCCGCGATGGCGGACGTCCTCGAGCGCGAGATCTGGCGGGTCGAGGCCGGGGCCGGGCGCAGCGACCGGGTGGGGGTCTACGACTTGGGCCGTGACCTCGTCGACGACGCGGGTGACCCACCGGACGACCGGGCCGACCTGGGGGTCGGTCTGGGCGAGCCCGATGACGTCAAGGCGCACTGGCGCCTGCTCCAGGTCGCCGACTGATGGCCGGGCTGGCGACGGCGGCAGCGCCGGTTCCCGTCCCCGCGGTCGAGCTGCTCGAGCGGTCCCGGGCCGGCCTGTTCGCTGCAGCCATGGCTGTCCATGCGGGAGAGCGGTACGTCGCCGCTCACCTGTCCGCGCTCCGGGCGGCGGCGGCCGTCCTGGCCACGCGCGGCCGGCCCAGTGGCCGGGGTGCCGGTCCGCGCAGTGTCTGGGAGGTGCTGCCCCGCGTGGCGCCCGAGCTCACCGAGTGGGCCGCGTTCTTCGCCGCCGGTGCGGACCGCCGGGCGGCCGTGGAGGCCGGCCGGGTCGAGGCGCTCCCCGTCCGGGAGGCCGACGACCAGCTACGGGCAGCCGAGACCTTCGTCCAGCTCGTGGAGGACGCGCTCGGGCTGGAACGGCATCCGGCCCTGCCCGTCCTGCGCCCAGCCCTGCCCTGACCGGTCGTCTGGTGATCAGCCGGTGACTACCCGGTTCGCCCACCTCCACGTGTCGTCGGGCTACTCCTTGCGCCACGGCGCCTCGTCGCCCCAGGCCCTGGTCGAGCGGGCGGCCGAGCTGGGCCAGCCCGCGCTCGCGCTCACCGACCGGGACGGGCTGTACGGCGCGGTCCGGTTCGTACGGGCCTGCCAGCGCAGCGGGGTCGCGCCGATCCTGGGGGTCGACCTCGCCGTCCGGCCGGTTCCTGACGCGCCACGGACCTCGGCAGCCCAGGCGACACCCCGTACGCCGGGAGCCCGGACACCGGTGCGAGGTGGGGCCGAGGTCGACCCGCGGCATCCCCGGGTCACGGTGCTCGCGCTCGGCACCGGTTCCGGCACCGGTTCCGGCACAGGTTTCGACACAGGTTCCGGCACTGGTTCCGGCACAGGGCTGGCGCCGGCCCGAGGTTGGGCCCGGCTGTGCCGACTCGTGTCGGCGACGCAGCTGGGCGGCCAGCGCGGCTCGCCGGTCGCCGACCTCGACCTGGTCGCCGAGCACGCGTTCGACCCGGTCAGCGGTACGGCCGCACTCGTCGTCCTGCTGGGGCCGGCCTCGACGGTGGGACAGGCGCTGCTCGCCGGCCGGACCGACCGGGCGCACGATGAGCTGCGCCGGTGGCAGGCGGCGCTGCCGCCGGGGTCGCTCGCCCTCGAGGTCGTCTGTCACGGCGGACCGCCCGGCAGCCCGGCCAGCGCGGGACACGCCGCCCGGCTGCTAGCGCTGGCCCGGCAGGCCGGCGTACCCGCGGTGCTGACGAACGCCGTGCGGCACGCCGACCCCGGCGGCGCCGCCACGGTCGACGTACTCGACGCCGCGCGGCGGCTGGTGGCCCTCGACACCCGGCACCTGGACCGGGTGACGGCGGCCGGGCACCTGCGGTCGGGGGCCGAGATGGCCCGGGTGGCCGAGGAGGTCGTCGCTGCTGCCGGCGCGCCCCACGGGTCAGGACGCGAGGAGGTCCACGCGCTCCTGGACGAGACGTTGCGCCTGACCGACCGGTGCGTCCTGGACCCGTACGCCGATCTGGGTATCGGCTCGGTCCACCTGCCCGAGCCCGAGGTGCTCGGCCTGACCCCGGACGACGACGCCGATGCGGTGCTGCGAGCCCGCTGCGAGGGCGCGGTCGGGATGCGCTACCCGGGCCGTGCGGAGCGCGAGGTCCGGGCGATCAGGACCCGGCTCGAGGACGAGCTCGGCATCGTGGCCCGGCTCGGTTACCCGACGTACTTCCTGACCGTGGCGGCGGTCTGCGACCTGATCCGCGACCTGGACGTCCGGGTGGCGGCCCGCGGCTCCGGCGCGGGCAGCCTGGTCAACTACCTGCTCGGCATCTCCGGTGTCGACCCGCTGGAGCACGGCCTGCTGATGGAACGGTTCTGCTCACCGCTGCGGGCCCAGCTCCCGGACATCGACGTCGATGTGGAGTCCGCGCGGCGGACCGAGGTCTACGAGAAGGTCCTGGCCCGGTTCGGGGGCGAGCGGGTGACCTGCGTGTCGATGATGGACACCTACCGGGTCCGGCACGCGATCCGTGACGTGGGTGCCGCCCTGGGCCTGCCGCCGGTCGAGATCGACGCGATCGCCAAGGCCTTCCCGCACATCCGGGCCCGCGACGCGCGCCACGCGATCGCCGAGCTGCCCGAGCTGCAGGCGAGCGGCCTGTCCGCGCCCCGGCTCGACCTGCTCTTCGAGCTGGTCGAACGGCTCGACGGCCTGCCCCGTCACGTCGCCCTGCACCCGTGCGGCGTCGTGCTCTCCGACGGCTCGCTGCTGGACCGGACCCCGGTCGAGGCGAGCTGGATCGGGTTCCCGATGAGCCAGTTCGACAAGGACGACGTCGAGACCATGGGGCTGCTCAAGCTCGACGTGCTCGGCATCCGGATGCAGTCCGCCATGGCCCACGCGGTGCAGGAGGTCGAGCGGGTCGACCAGGTGCAGGTCGACCTCGACGACCGGGACTGCGTCGCGCTCGACGACGAGGCGACGTTCCGGCTGATCCGGTCGACCCACACCCTGGGCTGCTTCCAGATCGAGTCGCCCGGCCAGCGCGAGCTGGTCGGCAAGTTCGGGCCGGAGACCTTCGGCGACCTCATCATCGACATCTCGCTGTTCCGCCCCGGTCCGGTGAAGTCCGACATGGTGACGCCGTTCCTGCTGGCCCGGCAGCGCTGGCGCGGCACCGAGTACCTCCACCCCAGCCTGGAGCCGGCCCTGCGCGAGACACACGGCGTCGTGGTGTTCCACGAGCAGGTGCTGCAGATCGTCGCGGTCACCACGGGGGTGACGCTCGCCGAGGCCGACGAGGTGCGCCGCGCGCTCGGGTCACCGGCCGGTCAGCGGGAGGTCGAGGCGTGGTGGCGGCCGCTGGCCCGGTCGCGGGGCTACAGTGCCGCCGACGTCGAGCGGATCTGGTTGGTACTCAAGGCTTTTGCCTCGTTCGGCTTCTGCAAGGCCCATGCGGCGGCGTTCGCCCTCCCGACGTACCAGTCCGCCTGGCTCAAGGCGCATCATCCGGCGGCGTTCCTCGCCGGGGTGCTCACCCATGACCCCGGCATGTATCCGAAGCGGCTCATCCTGGACGACGCCCGCAGCCTCGGGATCGCCGTGCTGAGCCTGGACGTCAACGCCTCCGACGACACCTACCGGGTGGAGAAGGTCGCCTCGTGGGACGAGCCGCCGCCCGCGATCCTGGGCCAGGTCGAGGCCGGCCCCCTGATGCCCGACGGGGGTCCACGGCCGGCGCCGCCGCCGGACCTGCCGGACGGCCGGGCCTACGGCATCCGGCTCTCACTGGCCGACGTCAAAGGCATCAGCGCGGCCGAGGTGCAGCGGATCGTGGCCGGCCGGCCGTACCACTCACTGGCCGACTTCTGGCACCGCGCGCAGGTCTCCCGCCCGGTGGTCGAGCGGCTGGTGGTGGCCGGCGCCTTCGACGGCCTCTACGGCCTGGGCGGGCCGACCGCCGGGCTGCCGCTGCGACGACGTGGGCGGGTGACCCGGCGTGACCTGCTCCTGCAGGTCGTCGAGCTGGACGGCTGGAGCCGGGCGACGGCGCGCTCGGCGACCCGGGCCGGTGCGCGGAGTGCCCGGCCGTCGGCGCACAAGGCGCAGCCGGCCCGGCCGGACCTGGACGCGCCGGAGCGGTCGCTGCCGCGGGCCGGGGTGGACCCGGAGGGGGATGCGCGCTGGGACGGCTCGGGCAGCAGCACCGGACCGCGGTCCGGACGCGGGGAGTGGGCCGACTGGGCTGACACGCGGGACGTCCGGCTGATGGCAGCGGCCCAGTCCCAGGCGCCGCGGGCGGCCGTCCCGGCGGCCGAGCAGAGCGTCCAGCTGACCCTGGACCTCGGCGACGCACCGAACGAGACGCGGTCCACCGGGCTGCCGGAGATGTCCGGCGCGGAACGGGTCAAGGCCGAGCTCGAGGTGCTCGGCCTGGACGCCAGCGCCCACGTGCTGGAGTTCTACGAGCCGCTGCTGGACGCGCTGGGCATCACGCGGTCCAAGGACATCCTGGGCCAGCGGAGCCGGGCCGAGCTGCTCGTCGCCGGGGTGAAGGTCGCCACCCAGACACCTCCGGTCCGGTCCGGGCGCCGGGTCGTCTTCCTGACTCTCGACGATGCCACCGGCCCGGTGGATGCGACGTTCTTCGAGGATGTCCAAGGTCCTTACGCCGCAACGGTTTTCCACTCCTGGCTGCTGCTCGTGCGGGGCATCCTGCGTCGTACCGGGCCGCGCGGCGTCTCGCTGCGGGCCACGGGCGCCTGGGAGCTGTCCTCACTGTGGGAGGCGTGGTGCGACGGCGGCCTGCCGGCGGTGCAGGCGACGCTGGCGACGGCCGAGGAGCGGGCCCGGGCCGTGCGGGAGAACCAGGAGTACGCGCCCTTCTCCGCTTCGGCCATCGCCGGGGCAGCGGCCAGCCGGTCCTCCCGGCCCGTCATGGCCGGCGCCCCACCGGGTCCGGCCGACGAGGACGGCCCGGCGGCGGGTGGCATGGGAGGCGGGGTCCGGCATCGGCGGGTGCTGGTGCACGCGAGCGGCTTCAAGCAGTCGCCGTACGCCGATGTGCGCCCGCCCGGTGAGGACGTCAAGGACGCCCGCAAGCTGGGCCGCACGGTCGACGAAGCCCAGGACGCGCTGCGCGACCCGAAGGCTCCCCGCAAGCTCTGGCACGCCAGCCCGGGCAGCTCCGGCCACTAGCCACTCGCAAGAGCCAGGCAACGCCAACCACGCACCACTCATCACCTGGCCGTGATGCACGCTCATTGACGGACCGGGCTGGGAGGCTGAGCACCATGACCGCGAACCGCTACGTCGCGCTGCTGCGGGGGATCAACGTCGGCCGCAACAAGCAGCTCCCGATGGCCGAGCTCGCGCGGGTCATGGAGGGTCTCGGGTACGACGACGTGAAGACCTACCTGCGCAGCGGTCAGGTCGTGTTCTCCGCCGATGCCGCGGCCACGGCTGCGGCAGCCGAGCGGCTGGCGGCGGACATCGACGACGCGATCACCGAGCACCTCGGCATGGACGTGCGCGTCGTCGTCCGGACCCGCTCGGAGCTCGCCGCACTGCTGAAGGCCAACCCGTTCACCGACCGCGAGTCCGACCCGACCAAGCTGTTCTGCGTCTTCCTGTCCCACCAGCTGACGAAGAGCGACCTCGCCGGCCTCGACCCCGCGACGTACGAGCCGGAGCAGCTCGCTCTGGCCCGCGGCGGACGCGACCTCTACCTCTGGCTGCCCAACGGCATGGGTGTCAGCGTGCTGGGTGCCGTGAGGTGGGAGCGCGTGACCGGTCAGAAGTCCCTGGTCGCGACCGCTCGCAACTGGCGTACGACGACCAAGCTGCTCGAGCTGCTCGATGCCTGACCGCGCACCGGCCGACTCGACGGCTGAGCCGCAGCCGCCGCCGCACACGTCACTAGGGTGGTCGCCGTGCCGGATGCGTTGCTGTGGGACGCGGTCCGCGCCTTGCTGCCCCGCTCCGGCGCCTCCGGCGCACCGCCGGCCGACGTCCTCGACGTCGGAGGGGGGACCGGTGGCCTGGCCGTTCCGCTGGCGGCGCTCGGCCACCGCGTCACCGTCGTCGACCCGAGCCCGGACGCCTTGGCCGCCCTGGCCCGACGGGCCAGCGAGTCCGGCGTGGAGCGCCTCATCGTGGCCCGGCAGGCCGACGCCGACGACCTGCAGGTGGCCGACGAGTCGTTCGACCTGGCCTTGTGCCATGGCGTCCTGGAACACGTCGATGACCCCAGCACCGCCCTGGCCGGCATCGCGCGGGCGCTGCGCCCCGGCGCACGGCTCAGCCTGCTGGCGGCCCAACGCAGCGCGGCGGTCATCGGCGCTGCCCTGGCCGGCCACCTGGCCCGCGCGCAGGCCCTCCTGGACGACCCGGAGGGCCGGTGGGGCGAGCACGACCCCCTGGTCCGGCGGTTCGACCGCGACCGGATCGTCGCACTGGTCGCGTCGGCCGGTCTGGAGGTCGACGGCGTCGAAGGGGTGCGCGTCCTGGCCGACCTGGTCGCGGGTCAGCTGCTCGAGACCGACCCGACGGCGACGGCCCGGCTGCACGACCTGGACGCCCGGTTGGTCGGTGGACCGGACTACGCCGGCCTGTCCGCGTCCCTGCACCTGCGGGCCCACCGACCGGCGCCGACCGGCGAGCGCCCGCGGACTGCCGAGTAGCCAGGCGCGGACGAAGGCCCGCACCGGGGTGCGGCCATGAGCCGGCGCCAGATCGAGCGGCCGGACGCGTTCGACGACAGCGGCGCGGACGACTCGTCCTGCATGGTCCTGCACGTCGACATGGATGCGTTCTATGCCTCCGTGTCGCTCCTCGAGCATCCGGACCTGCGCGGGCGGGAGGTCATCGTCGGCGGCAGCGGCAGCAGGGGCGTGGTGCTGTCCGCGACCTACGAGGCCCGCCGCTTCGGGATCCACGCGGCGATGCCGATGAGCCGGGCCCGCCGGCTGTGCCCCGAGGCGATCGTCCTGCCGCCGGACTTCGAGGCCTACCAGGCCGCGTCGGCCGGTGTGATGGCCGTGTTCGCCGACGTGACACCGCTGGTCGAGCCGCTCTCCCTGGACGAGGCCTTCCTCGACGTCTCGGGTGCGGTCCGGCGGCTGGGGCCACCGGCGCGGATCGGGCAGCTGATCCGGGACCGCGTGGCGGACGAGCAACGGATCACCTGCTCGGTGGGTGTGGCCGCGACCAAGTTCGTCGCGAAGCTCGCGTCCTCGATGGCCAAGCCCGACGGCCTGATCGTCGTCCCGCCGAACCAGGTCGTCTCGTTCCTGCACCCGCTGCCGGTCGGCGCCCTGTGGGGGGTCGGCGACAAGACCGAGGAGACGCTGCATCGGCTCGGCCTGCGTACCGTCGGTGACATCGCACACGTGCCGCGCGACACCTTGTTGCGCGGTCTGGGTCAGGCGGTCGGCGCCCACCTGCACGAGCTGGCCTGGGGGCGTGACCCGCGGTCGGTGGAGCCGGTCGTCGAGGACCGCAGCATCGGTCACGAGGAGACGTTCTCCCGCGACGTGGACGACCCCGACGTAGTCCGCCGCGAGCTGCTCAAGCTGTCCGAGCGGTCCGCGGCCCGGTTGCGCACGCACGGGTTGGTCGCCCGCACCGTCTCGATCAAGATCCGGTTCGCCGACTTCACGACGATCACCCGGTCCCGGACGCTGCGCGATGCCACGGACACCGGGCGTGAGGTGTACGCCGCGGCCCGGAGCCTGTACGACGGGTTGGGCCTGCAGCGGGCCCGGCTGCGACTGGTCGGGGTCCGACTGGAGGGACTGCTCGAGGCCGACAGCGCACCGCGCCAGCTGGCGCTGGACGACCGGCCGGTCGGCTGGCGGGAGGCCGACCGGGCTGTGGACGCGGCCAGCGCCCGGTTCGGGGCCGGTGTGGTGCGCCCGGCCAGCCTGGTTCCGGACCGCCGTGACGGCCCAGCCCAGGCCAAGCGGGACGCACCGGGGTGACGTTCTGCCCGCGGATCGACGCAGCCCCGACACCAGACCGATATCTCCAGACCGGCCGTCCGGGTATCGAACTCCGCAGCGGCGACTTATCCTTAGGCCAAGGGCGTGACGCGCCGATGAGTTCTGTGAAGCTGTCACCCCCTGGTGTCGCCAGGCGTCGGCACCACTGTGTCGTTGCGGGAGGTCATCGTGCCGCTCTCCGAGCACGAGCAGCGGCTGCTCGAACAGATGGAGCAGCAGCTGTCTGTTGAGGACCCCAAGTTCGCCAACGCCATGCGCGGTTCCACCACCAAGGCCAAGGCTCGCCGCCGGATGGTTCTCGGCGCCCTCGGCGTCCTCGTCGGACTCGGTCTGGTCGTCCTGGGCGTCGCCCGGGGTGGCGCTGCCGGGCTGGCGTTGGGCATCGCCGGGTTCGCCGTGATGGTGGCCGGGGCCTGGCTCGCCGTGACGCCTCCGCGACGCAAGAACGCCGGCCCGGTCGGCACCGTCACCGCTGACGGCTCCACCAACCCGCGGGTGCCGAAGGGCCAGCGCGGCGCCAAGGGCCAGGGTCGCCGTGGTCGCAAGGGCCGCGCCAACCGTGGCTCCGGTGGGTTCATGTCCCGCATGGAGCAGCGCTGGGAGCGCCGCCGCGGCGGCGGCGGCTGGGACGCCTAGCCCACCAGCACCCCGGCCAGCCAGGTGCCGGCCATCGCCATTCCTGCGAACAGCTCGATCAGCACGCTCCACCCGGCCGCCGCCAGGGCCTGCCGGGTCGACTGCCACGCCGCCGTGTGTGCACCGAGGCGCTGCCGCTCGGCCAGGTAGACGCCGAGCACGAACCCGATCAGCAGGCCCACCACCGGGATCACGAAGAACCCCACGACCGCGAGCGCCCCGCCGAGAGCGGTACTGCGCCAGGGCACGCCGACGCGGCGCAGCCGCCGGCCCGGCACGACGTACTTCACCACGGTGCCGACCACCAGCAGGGCGCTCGCCCCGGCCAGGACCGCCCACCCGACCGTGCTCTGCACGACCATTGCCCAGACCAGGACCGCGGCCCAGACCAGCGCGAGCCCGGGCAGCACGGGCACCAGCACACCGACCAGCCCCACCACGATCACGGCACCGACCAGGATCTCGCCGGCGGCACTCACTCGAGGACCACGGCAGACGCGAGAGGCCCCGGCATCTGCCGGGGCCTCTCGAACGTGGGAGTGAGGCTCAGCGGTCCTCAGCGGGTGCGGATCCCGGGGCCTCGGTCAAGCGGTCCGACTCGTCCTGGACGTCCGTTGCGACTCGGCGCAGGGCGTCAGCGTGGACCCGGCCGTGGTGGGCGCAGAACAGCAGCTCGGCGCCACCGTTGAGGGTGACCCGCACGTAGGCCTGCGCGCCACACCGGTCGCAACGGTCGGCTGCGGTGAGCGGACTGGCAAGTGCAGCTGTCACGAAACCTTCCTCCTCCTGGGTTCCGGCCGGCCGGCCGAAGTCCCTGTGCGCCTGTCACAACAGTCAACCATCCCGCTGCGTTCCCACGTCGGACCTGCGCGGTGTTCGCTGACTGCGGACAACCGCCTCGTCGCGGGCGCCGGCTGGTGGCCGAGTTCGTGACTTCCTTCACCTTCAGCCGTCCAGGACGACTCTGCAACTGCGTTTCAGGAGCCGGGACACGCCCCGCCTGGTACAGCGGCGCAGACGTTCATCGTCCACCACCGGCTATAGCCTGACGGCGAGCAACCCGGCTCGTGTCACCCCATCGGCCGTTCCGGCGCTGATCTGGAGAAGTTGGAGCACCTCTGCCTGTGGCTGTCCAGCCGACCGAGCCTGTGAGCCGTACCGCTGTACGCACCTCCCGCACCGGCCGGGCCCGGGTGTCGGTGGAGTCCGACTACACCGCCCGGCACCTGTCCGTGCTGGAGGGGCTGGAGGCGGTTCGCAAGCGGCCGGGCATGTACGTCGGGTCGACCGACTCCCGGGGGCTGATGCACTGCCTGTGGGAGATCATCGACAACTCCGTCGACGAGGCACTGGCCGGCCACGCCGACCGGATCGAGGTCCAGCTCCTGGCCGACGGCTCGGTCGAGGTGCGGGACGACGGGCGTGGCATCCCGGTGGACGAGGAGCCCAAGACGGGCCTCTCGGGGGTCGAGGTCGTGTTCACGAAGCTGCACGCAGGTGGAAAGTTCGGCGGCGGCTCGTACACCGCGTCGGGCGGCCTGCACGGCGTAGGCGCCAGTGTCGTCAACGCCCTGTCCGCCCGGCTCGACGTGGAAGTGGACCGGGGCGGCAAGACCCATGCCATGAGCTTCCGGCGCGGCGAGCCCGGCGAGTTCGCGGACGGCCGCAAAAGCCCGTCGCCGGACGCGACCTTCGCGCCGTACGTCGACCATTCGGAGCTGCGGGTCGTCGCGCGGACCAAGCGCGGCGTCACCGGCACCCGGGTGCGGTACTGGGCCGACCGGCAGATCTTCCTCAAGGACGCCCAGTTCAGCTACGACGAGCTGGTCACCCGGGCCCGGCAGACGTCGTACCTCGTGCCCGGCCTGACCATCGCGCTGCGGGACGAGCGTGGCCTGCCCGGCACCCTGGGGGCCGACGGACCGCACGAGGAGACGTTCTGTCACCGCGGCGGCATCGTGGAGTACGTCGAGTTCCTGGGCTCGGGGGACGCCGTCACCGACGCCTGGCGGCTGTCCGGTTCGGACCACTTCCGCGAGACGGTGCCGGTCCTGGACGAGCGGGGCCACATGACGGCGACCGAGGTCGAGCGCGAGTGCACGGTCGACATCGCGGTGCGCTGGGACACGGGCTACGAGACGGCCGTGCGCTCGTTCGTCAACATCATCGCGACGCCGAAGGGCGGCACCCACCTGGCCGGGTTCGAGGCCGCCCTGCTGAAGACGTTCAAGCGCCAGGTGGAGCTGAACTCCCGCCGGCTCAAGGTCAGCGGCAAGGACGACCGGCTGGACAAGGAGGACGTCCTGGCCGGGATCACGGCGGTCGTCACCGTCCGGCTGGCCGAGCCGCAGTTTGAGGGCCAGACCAAGGAGGTCCTCGGCACGAGCGCCGTGCGCGGCATCGTCGCCAAGATCGTCGAACGCGAGCTCACCCGGCATCTCACCTCGACCAAGCGCGGGGAGAAGCACCAGGCGGCGGCGCTGTTGGAGAAGGTCGTCGCCGAGATGAAGGCGCGGGTCAGCGCGCGCCAGCACAAGGAGACGCAGCGCCGCAAGAACGCGCTCGAGTCCTCGTCGCTGCCCGCGAAGCTCGCCGACTGCCGCACTGACGACGTAGGGCGCAGCGAGCTGTTCATCGTCGAGGGCGACAGCGCCCTGGGCACCGCCAAGCTGGCCCGCAGCTCGGAGTACCAGGCCCTGCTGCCGATCCGAGGCAAGATCCTCAACGTCCAGAAGGCGTCGATCGCGGACATGCTGCGCAACGCGGAGTGCGCGGCGATCATCCAGGTCATCGGGGCCGGGTCGGGGCGGACGTTCGACCTGGACACCGCCCGCTACGGCAAGGTGATCGTGATGACCGACGCCGACGTCGACGGCGCGCACATCCGGACGCTGCTGCTCACTCTGTTCTTCAAGTACATGCGCCCGCTGGTGGATGACGGGCGCGTGTACGCCGCCGTCCCGCCGCTGCACCGGCTCGAGGTCGTGAGCCCCAAGAAGGGCCAGGACAAGTACGTGTACACCTACTCGGAGGCCGAGCTGCGCAAGGTGCAGGCCGACCTCGTGCGCAAGGGTCAGCGGTGGAAGGAGCCGTTGCAGCGCTACAAGGGCCTGGGCGAGATGGACGCCGACCAGCTGGCCGTCACGACCATGGACCCCCGGCACCGGACCCTGCGCCGCGTCACCTTGGCCGATGCCGAGCGAGCCGACCAGATCTTCGACCTGCTCATGGGCAGTGACGTGGCGCCGCGCAAGGACTTCCTGGTGGCGGGGGCGGGCGAGCTGGACCGGGAGCGCATCGACGCCTAACCGGCCGCGTTCGCCTCGCGCGCCGGGCAGGTGCCGCCGGGTGTGGTCAGCAGCTCGAAGTGCCACCACTCGTTGTCGTAGCGACGGCACAGGCCGAACCGGCTGCCGTGCCGCTCCAGCCACTTCGCACCGGCCCGAGGACCGACGTCCACGGCCTCGCCACGGACATGCGCGGACTCGTCGGGCGGCAGCACCCACCGCGATGCCTTCTGCCGAGAGCCGTACTTCTTCACGGCGGCGTCGAAGAGCTGCTGTTGCTCGGCTCTGGTCCGCCAACCCGAGGTGAGTCGCAGCTCAACACCGTCCGCGCCGGCGGCGGCGATGGCCCGGTCGAGCGCCCGCTGCAGCGCGGGCTTGAGCCCGGCCGTGCCTGTGGCGGTCGGCCCGCTGGGCGTCGTCGGTGCCGCTGAGGCCGGGCGGGTCGGCACGAGCGGCCCAGCCTGTGCGGGAACCGTCCCGAGGCGACCGGACAGGACGTCGTACCCGGCCGCCGAGATGGCCAGGACGACCAGAACGGTGGCGATGAGCACCGCGATCGTCCCGGTCCGGTGGTTGCTCTTGATGTCGGCCTGCATGGAAGCCCCCTTGCCTCACGATCGGTCCGCTGAGCACGTAATACTGAGTATGTATACCGAGTATCACGCCGGAAGGCAAGCGCGCTGGAGGCAGGTGGGTCGAGGACACTGTCGAGGATCGGCGGCGAGAGCTGCCGGACTGCCTACGGCACGTGCGCCGGGCTCTGGTAGGCGTGATGGGGCGAGGCTCCGTCGGCCAGCTGCAGGACGCTCACGAATGCCGAGCCGAGGATGGAGGTCAGCAACAAGGCGGCGACGGCGACACCGACCACGCGCCGCCACCCCGTCGCGCGCCGTACGCCGCCGGCGAACTGGCCGATGAACAGGATCTCGCCCTCGGGGCCGTAGCTACTGAAACCGCGTGGCCGCAGCTGCGCCCACGGGTCGGGCATGCCGGCGGCGTCCTCGTCCCACGGGACGTCCCGGGCCGGCTCGAACGGCATGCCGACATCATGCCTGCCGGTCCGGTCAGCGACCACCGCCGACGTCCAGGAGCGTGCCCACGACGTACGACGCCTCGTCCGACATGAGCCAGACGATCGCCGCGGCGACCTCGTCCGGCGTGCCGGCCCGCTGCATGGGCAGGCTCGGCGACACCCGCTCCAGGCGACCGGGTGCGTGGATGCCGGTGGCGATTACGCCGGGCCGGACACCGACGACCCGGATCCCTTCGGCCAGCACCTCTGCCGCCAGCCCGACGGTCACGGCGTCGACCGCCGCCTTGCTCGCTGCGTAGTCGACGTACTCGCCGGCTCCGCCGCGCACGGCTGCCCGTGACGACACTGTCACGATGACCCCACCCTGGCCGCCGTGGTGGGTGGACATGCGCCGGACGGCGGCACCGGCGCACAAGAGCGTGCCGACGACGTTGACCTGCAGCACGCGGGCGATGCGGTCCTCGGTCATCTCCTCGACCCGTCCGAGCGGAGAGACGACACCTGCGCTGGTCACGAGGGCGTCCAGCCGGCCGAACTGCTCGTCCACCATGGCGAAGGACGAGTCGACACCGGCCGCAGTGGTGACGTCGCCGGGAGCCGTTACGGCGCGAACTCCATGTGCCTCGCACGAGCGGGCCGTCTCATCGGCTGCCTGCCAGCCGGTCCGGTAGCCGACCGCGACATCCCAGCCGGCGGCCGCGGCCCGCAGCGCCGTCGCGCGCCCGATGCCGCTGCTCGCTCCGGTGACCAGGACGACCCGTCGCCCGGTCATGACGCCACCGCACCAGCCGGGAGGAGGTCGACCTCGTACGCCGTGTACGGCTCCGGGGTGCGTCCACAGGAGGGGGCCCGGAGCGCCGTCGGTGCACCGCGCCGTACGGCACCGGCCCAGGTCCGGCCGTCGGTGTGCTGGACCTGCGCCCGCCAGGCGGCACTCCCGCTGGCCGCCACGGTGGTGGTCAGTGCGTCGATCCCCGTCTCGGCCAGCTCGGCGCGGACCGCCGACTCGGCGGCCTGCCCCGGTGGAGGCAAACTGGACCGCCCGCGATCGTGCTGTGGCCCGAGGACGTCGCGGGGGAGCCGCCCGTGCGGGGCCTCGTCCAGCGTCGCGACGCCGAGGCGCGCGTCCAGCCGGGCGAAGGTGAAGCCCCACGGCAGCAGGACCGCGGTCGGCGAGAACCGGTGTCCCCCGGTGTGCGACGTCTCCCACACCTGACCGGGCCGTTGCCGCGCGACGTCATGCGCGAGCGGTCGGCCGAACACGGCACAGCAGACGTCGCGGCGACCGTTCGTACAGACGAGGAGCAGGGGGGTGGCCGACTCCTCCACGTCGGGCAGGCTGGCCCGTACGCCATCCAGATCTGCGGCCGCGAGTGCGCCGAAATCCATGTCGCGCAGCGCATCCGGCCCGCTCAGATGCCCGGTGAGCAGCCAGGAGCGGCCTTCGACGGCGCTGGCGATGGCGACGAACGGCTCGGGCCGAGGTTTGAGGTCCGGATGCTTGCGGGCCGAGCGCAGCAGGGCCATCCGGCCGCCGGCGGCGCTCACCATGGCGCGCAGGGTGCGGCCGAGCCCGGCGTCGAGATGGCTCTGCTCGAGGGCCTCACGACCCCACGGTCCCGGCTGCTCCAGAGCAACCCAGACCTGGGCGGGCGCCGCAGAGCCGTAGGCGGGCTCACCGACGGCGGCCGTGGACAGCGAGCAGGCGCTGGCGGGCAGGCCGCTCACGTTGTCGTGGCGAGGGCAGCGGGGCCGGAGACCGCCACGACCGGGGTCGTGCCCGGCGTACCCGAGCCGTCGCGCCGGCCGGTCGGGGGTGGGAGCTCGACCGCGACGCCACTCCCCGACGCCGCCAGCGCGGGCGCCGGCCCGGCCCAGCCCAGGATGAGCTCGTCCTCTCCCTTGAGGAACCGGTGGCAGCGCACGCCCCCGGTGCCGCGCCCTTTGGCGGGGTACTCGGCGTACGGCGTGACCTTGACCGAACCCGGTTCGGTGCCGGGTAGCGACGCCGACGACCCGGCGATCGTGACCACCACGTTGTCCCGGCCGGGGTCGAGCGCCGTGAACGCGACCACCCGCTGCCCCGGCGTGACCTTGATGCCGGCCATGCCGCCGGCCGGGCGGCCCTGCGGCCGGACCGACGCGGCCCCGAAGTGGAGCAGTTGGCCGTCCGAGGTGACGAAGACCAGGTCCTCGTCACCGGACCGCAGCTCGACGGCACCCACGACCGTGTCGCCGTCCTTGAGCCCGATGACCTCCCACTCGTCGCGGTTGCTGAGGTGCTCGGGGACGACGCGCTTGACCACACCCTGGGCCGTGCCGAGCGCCAGGCCGGGCGAGGTCGCGGCGAAGGTGGTCAGGCACAGGACGGCCTCACCGGGCGGCAGGTCGACGAAGGCGCCCAGCGGAGCGCCGCCGGACAGGCTCGGGGGCGAGCTGGTCGGCGGGAGGGCCGGCAGCTCGAGGACCGAGAGCCGGATGACGCGGCCGCGGGATGTCACCAGACCGACCTCACCGCGCGCGGTCGCCCGCACCACCGAGGTGATCACGTCATGGCTCTGCCGCTCGGGACCAGCCGGCAGCTGGGCGGCGCCGCTCGTGCGGGCGAGCAAGCCGGTCGAGGAGAGCAGGACCCAGCACGGCTCGTCCGCGACCTCGAGCGGCGTGCTGCTCGTCACCGGTGCGCCGGCCGACTCGAGCAGGACGGTACGCCGGGGGGTGCCGTGCGCCTTGGCGACCTCGGCCAGCTCCGTCGAGACGACCTCGCGCAGCAGGTGGTCCTGCTCCAGGATCGCGCGCAGGTCCTCGATCTCGGTGCGCAGCTCCTCGCGTTCGGCCTCCAGCTCGATCCGGGAGAACTTGGTCAGCCGGCGCAGCTGCAGGTCGAGGATGTACGTGGCCTGGGCGTCCGAGAGGTCGAAGACCTCCATCAGCCGGGCCTTCGCGGCAGGCGCGTCGTCACTGCCCCGGATCAGCTGGATGACCTCGTCGATGTCGACGATCGCGATGAGCAGGCCCTCGACCAGGTGCAGCCGTTCCTCGCGCCGGGCCAGCCGGTGCGTCGTACGGCGGCGGACCACGCCGATGCGGAACCTGACGTACACCTGCAGGAGCTCGCGCAGCCCGAGGGTGCGTGGCTGCCCGTCCACGAGGGCGACGTTGTTGATGCCGAACGAGTCCTCCATCGGGGTGAGCCGGTACAGCTGGTCGAGGATCGCCTCGGGGTTGAAGCCGTTCTTGACCTCGACCACGAGCCGTAGCCCGTGGGTGCGGTCGGTCAGGTCCTTGAGATCGGCGATGCCCTGCAGCTTCTTGGACTGGACGAGCTCCTTGATCTTCTCGACCACCTTCTCCGGGCCGACCGTGTACGGCAGCTCGGTCACGACGATGCCCTTGCGCCGAGCGGAGACCGACTCGATGCGCGTGGTCGCGCGGGTGCGGAAGCTGCCGCGTCCGGTGGCGTAGGCCTCGCGGATGCCCTCCAGGCCGACGATCAGCCCGCCGGTCGGCAGGTCCGGCCCCGGGACGTAGCGCATGAGGTCCTCGAGCGTGGCGTCCGGGTGGGCGATGAGGTGTCGGGCGGCCCCGATGACCTCGACCAGGTTGTGCGGGGCCATGTTCGTGGCCATGCCGACGGCAATGCCGCTGGCGCCGTTGACCAGCAGGTTCGGCAGCGCCGACGGGAGCACGTCGGGCTGGACGTGGGCGTCGTCGTACGTCGGGACGAAGTCGACGGTCGCCTCGTCCAGGCCGGTCGTCATCAGCAGAGCGGCCGGTGCCGGCCGGGCCTCGGTGTAGCGCGCCGCGGCCGGTCCGTCGTCCGGGGACCCGAAGTTGCCGTGCCCGTCCACCAGAGGCAGCCGCAGCGAGAACGGCTGGGCCATCCGGACCAGCGCGTCGTAGATCGCGGCGTCACCGTGTGGGTGGAACTTGCCCATGACCTCGCCCACGACGCGCGAGCTCTTCACGTGGGCGCGGTCGGGCCGCAGGCCCATCTCGGACATGGCGTAGAGGATGCGGCGCTGCACCGGCTTGAGCCCGTCGCGGGCGTCCGGGAGCGCTCGCGAGTAGATGACGGAGTACGCGTACTCCAGGAACGCCCCCTGCATCTCCTGCTCGACGTCGATGTCGACGATGCGCTCGGTGAAGTCCTCAGGGGGTGGGGGCGGAGTACGGCGGGCCATGCGCCCCATCATCGCCGAGCCGGGCCCGGGCGCTGGTCAGGCGCCCCGGTGC
>JBJMHS010000035.1:0-9178 GCA_045807245.1 Actinomycetales bacterium | reverse complement strand
GGTGGCACCGATGGTCTGCAACTCGCCTCGGGCCAGCATGGGCTTGAGGATCGACGCCGCGTCGATGGCGCCTTCGGCGGCGCCCGCACCCACGAGCGTGTGCAGCTCGTCGATGAACAGGATGATGTCGCCGCGGGTGCGGATCTCCTTCAGCACCTTTTTGAGGCGCTCTTCGAAATCGCCGCGGTAGCGGGACCCCGCAACGAGGGCACCGAGGTCGAGCGTGTACAGCTGCTTGCCGTGCAGTGTCTCGGGCACGTCGTTGGCGACGATGCGCTGGGACAGGCCCTCGACGATGGCGGTCTTGCCGACGCCGGGCTCGCCGATCAGCACCGGGTAGTTCTTGGTGCGGCGAGACAGAACCTGCATCACGCGCTCGATCTCACGCTCGCGCCCGATGACGGGATCGAGCTTCTTCTCGCGCGCCAGCTGGGTGAGATTGCGGCCGAACTGGTCGAGGACCAGCGAGCCGGACGGGCTGCCCTCGGCCGGCCCGCCAGACGTCGCGGGCTCCTTGCCCTGGTAGCCGGACAGCAGCTGGATGACCTGCTGGCGCACCCGGTTGAGGTCCGCGCCGAGCTTCACGAGCACCTGCGCGGCGACGCCCTCACCTTCGCGGATCAGGCCGAGCAGGATGTGCTCCGTGCCGATGTAGTTGTGGCCGAGCTGCAGCGCCTCGCGCAGGCTCAGCTCGAGGACCTTCTTGGCCCGCGGCGTGAAGGGGATGTGGCCGGACGGCGCGTTCTGGCCCTGGCCGATGATCTCCTGCACCTGCTCGCGGACGGCGTCCAGCGAGATGCCGAGGCTCTCCAGAGCCTTGGCGGCGACGCCCTCGCCCTCGTGGATCAGCCCCAGCAGGATGTGCTCCGTGCCGATGTAGTTGTGGTTGAGCATCCGGGCCTCTTCTTGGGCCAGGACGACAACCCGTCGGGCTCGGTCGGTGAATCTCTCGAACATTGTGCGCACTCCTCGCGGGGCGGCCGGTCGGGCGCGGACTGTCCGCACCCGTCAGGACCACTTCGATGCTATCTGCCGAAGCCAACTACCTCCTCGGCATGCATGTTCCGTTACCTGAGCCCGTTCGCGCGCGGCGTACATTTCGTTCGGGTTGCGCCGAACGGTGTACACGTGGCCGCCGGATCTGCCCGGTTCTCCAGGTCAAGTACTCACCCGTTCGGGTCGATATCCAGGAACGTGCCCGGGCCATACCAGCACGCGGCCCGTCGGGGCCTGCGCGTGCGCGTAGGCGGCAAGTTCTCCCTTGCCGTCGGCGTCGTGCTGCTCGCGATGCTGACCGTGACGGTGGCCGGAGCGCTCGGCCTGGCCCGGATGCAGAGCCAGATCTCCTCCTTGTACGACGACAACATCGTCACGAGCCAGGAGACGACCCGGCTGGAGCTCGCGCTGCGTCAGGCCAGCGGCACGGCCCTGCAGCTCATCGTGACCGCGGACCCGCAGCGCAAGGCCGCCCTCGAGGCCGGCCTGGACGAGGCGGAGATCCCACTCATCGAGCAGCAGCTCAGCACGCTCAACGACGTGCTCGGTGCCGACCCGGCGGCGCCCGAGCGGCTGCAGGCCATTGCCAACGACTTCGACTCCTTCCTGGCCCTGCGTCGCTCCGGTGCCTACGACGCGGTGAGCGGCCAGGAGGACGCCGAGGACCGTACGGCGGCGCACACGGCCGAGCTGTTCGGGCGCATGGTCGACTCGGCCGCGGCGCTGGACACGGTCGAACGCGAGGAGGCCCATCTGGCCGACCGGTCCGCCCTGAGGACCTACCGATCCACGCTCTGGCAGCTCGCGGTCGGCTCCGGCATCGCGCTCGCGGTCGGCCTGACCGTCGTCCTGCTGCTCATCCGCAGCCTGGTCCCCCGGATCCGCAGCTACTCGGCGTTCGCGGGACAGATCGCGGCGGGCCGCCCGAGCGAACGGCTGACCGTGACCGGGACCGACGAGCTCACCGACCTCGGGAGCGCACTCAACGAGATGGTCTCGGCGCGGCAGCGGCTCAGCAGCTACGAGAGCGCGCAGACCGAGTTCATCGAGACCCTTCAGGCCACCTCGTCCGAGGACGAGGCGCACGGCCTGCTCAAACGCCACCTCGAGCGGTCGCTACCCGGCAGCGGCGTAACCGTGCTGACCCGCAACAACAGCAACAACCGCCTCGAGGCCGCGACCGCGCCGCCGGAAGGCGACCCGGTAGGGACCCGCCTCCTGGGGGCCGAGCCCCGCTCGTGCCTGGCGCTGCGCCTGGGCCGCCCGCATCGCGAGGGCAAGGAGGACCAGCTGCTAGAGTGCCGGATCTGCCAGCACGGGGCCAAGGAGCAGTCCACCTGCGAGCCGCTCCTGGTGAGCGGGGAGGTCATCGGCTCCGTCCTGGTCGGTCACGACGAGCGGCTCGACCCGCAGCAGGACAGCCGGATCGCACTGACGGTCGCCCAGGCCGCTCCGGTGCTCGCCAACCTGCGCAACCTGGCCCTGGCCGAGTTCCGCGCCAACAACGACTCGCTCACCGGCCTGCCCAACAAGCGCGCCACGGACGACACCTTCAAGCGCATGATCGCCCAAGCTCACCGGTCCATCGCGCCGCTGTCCGTTCTGATGCTCGACCTCGACCACTTCAAGCGGGTCAACGACCAGTACGGCCACGGCAAGGGCGACGAGGTCCTAGCCGCCGTGGGGACCGCCATCGACGCGGTCCTGCGGCAGAGCGACTTCGCCGGGCGGTACGGCGGTGAGGAGTTCCTCATCCTGCTGCCGGAGACCAGCAGCCTGGGTGGGGCGCGGCTGGCCGAGCGGTTGCGCGAGAGCATCACCGCCATCGTCATCCCCGGGATCGACCGCGGCGTCACCGCGAGCATCGGCATCGCCGAGCTGGTGGAGCACGGCGGCACGCCGGCCGGGCTGCTGCGGGAGGCGGACCGGGCGCTGTACGCCGCGAAGGCCGCTGGCCGCAACCGGACCATGGTCGCGCGCGTCGGCGAGGCCGGTGAGGTCGTCCACACCGAAGCGAGCGCGCTGCTGCCGGCCACCGAGGCGACCGAGGTCCGGGGCGACGACGCCACAGGCGCTGACGACGACAGCGACAGGTCGACGGCTCAGCCGGTCGACGCGTCGTCGAGATAGGCCCGGGCCACCCCCTTCGGGACGCACATGCGCCAGGCGTCGACCACGAGGTCGTGCATCTCGTCGTCGTCGATGGCGTCCAACCGGACGTGGATCCAGTGGTAACGCAGGTCCGATGTCGAGGGCAGCGCGTACTTCTCCGGCTCGGCGGCCACCATGGCCGCCCGCTCCTCCTTGGGAAACCCACACCCCATGACCGTCTCGTCGCGGGACAAGGCCAGGAACACGATCTGGCCGACCCGGAACTTCACCTGGTCGCGCACCAGCGCCTCGTAGGCCCGGGGCAGGCTCAGCGCCAGGTCGCGGACCGCTTCGACCGTCGTCATAGACCGATCCTGGCGCGCCCCACCGACACACCGACACGCACAACCGCGAGGAAGCTTCCGCTGACGCGCTCGGACCTCACTTGTGCATGTTGGGCCGCGGCCGCTCCATCCACAGGGCTTGTGGCTCGATGAGTTTCCGGCGTCTGGAGTGCTACTTTTAGGTATGCAGTAGGACAACTCGCCTCAGGGGGCTTCCATGTACAAGCAGCTCATCGTCCGCACCCTTGCTCTGACTGCCGGCATCTGCCTCATGGGCAGCCAGGCCCAGGCGGTGGCGTGGGGCACCATCACGTCGAAGGTCGGCTCCGCGTACGGCAACTTCTACAACCAGGCCTACGTCACAGCCCGCAACACCGACAGCCACAAGAAGAACGACTCCGGCGACGACGGCGTCTACGTCCACACCAACTACGACTTCGGCCCCCACACGGTCGTCTACTACTGGACCAACAGCCGCCGCACGACGAGCCACTCGTACGTCGGGAGCTACTCCGAGCACGACCTGCTGTACAGCGACAGCTACGTCCGGGCGACGATCAACGTCTGCGAGGACCGGAGCTTCCAGCCCGACCCGTGCAGCGAAGCCTCGGCGATCCCGAGCTTCTCGTACTGAGCGTGCTGCGCTTCGACAATGTCAGCTACGCGTACGGGCATCGGCCGGCCTTGACGGATGCGTCGTTCCAGATCGAGGCCGGGGTGACCGGACTGCTGGGGGTGAACGGAGCCGGCAAGTCGACGGCGCTTCGCCTGGCGGTCGGCGAGCTGAGGCCGGCGGCCGGCTCCATCCACTGCGGCCTCGATGGCCGGTCAGCGTCGGTCGGCTACTGCCCGCAGACGGTCAGCCTGCCCAAGCAGCTCCGGGTGGGCGAGTTCCTCGAGTACCTCGCCTGGCTGCGCAAGGTGCCGAAAGCGCGGCGCCGGCCGGTCGTGGAAGAAGCGCTGGCCTGGGCCGACCTGGGCGAGCGCCGCTCGGACCGCATCGGCGCCCTGTCCGGGGGGATGGTCCGCCGCCTGCTGATCGCCCAGGCAGTGATGGACAGCCCGTCCCTGCTCTTGCTCGACGAGCCCACGACCGGCCTGGACCCGGAGCAGCGGGCCCGCATCCGCGCGCTGCTGGTCGACCTGCCGACGAGCGCGACCGTCCTCCTGAGCAGCCACATCGTCGAGGACATCGCCGCCCTGGCCTCGAGCACGCTCGTGCTGCACGAGGGGCGGGTCGTCCGTCGGTTCGACGCCGACGAGGTCGCGGCCTCGGGCCGCTCCCTCGAGGAGCTGTTCTTGAGCTCGATCACCCACGCCGCATGATGCGTCCGTTCACCGCGGTCTGGCGCGGCTGCGACCCGCTGCTCTCGCTGATCCTGCTCGGCGCGGTCAGCGCGGTTGTGCTCTTCGCGCGTGACCTGCCATGGCGCGGCGAGTGGATGTGGACACTCGACTGGGCAGCCGGTACGACAATCCTGCTCGGCCCGCTCACCGCCGCAGTGGCGGCCTACCAGTCGGCCCGATGGCGCGCACTGACGATCAAGCTCCTGCTACCGACCGCCCGGCGACGGCTGGCTGCATGCTTCACGCCGACCGTGGCGGTACTGGCGTCGGCGACGGTCGTGTACGTCATCGGCACGGTCCTCGTCCTGGCCATCACCAGCGCCTATCACCCCACCGACCGGTTCCAACCCGCCGAATGGCTGATCGGCCTGACCAAGCTGGGTCTGTGCGCCGCTCTCGGCTGGGTCCTGGGGAGCCGGCTTCAGGCGTACGTCACTGCCTCAGTTGCAGTGGCCGCCTGCTACGCGCTGACGGTCGCCGCGAGCGGGAGCTCGGCATTGGCGTTCTGGAGACTCGGCGGATCGACCGGGCCCAGCAGTGGGACGGTGATCGACGATCGCTACACCGGTGGCGCCGCGCTGCTGTTCATCGGGCTCTCCGGAGCCCTGGCGGCGTCGTTCCTCATCCAACGGGCGCCCACGCGCCGCGTTGCACAGGTGACGGCCAGCCTGTCCGCCGCACTCGCCACCGCCGGCCTGTTGCTTTGCTCCGGGCCAGGCACGACGTACAGCCGAGTGGACACCCACCCGCACCGGCTCTGTCGTGGTGCGCCTGTTTCGGTCTGCCTGCTGGCCGGCAACACCAGCCAGCTCGGGCCGTGGAGCCAGCTGATGAACCAGGCCGCTGGCGGACTGCAGGACCTGGGCCTCGACGGGCAAACCCGTTACGAACAGCCGGCACCGGGCCCAGTGCACGCGGCCGATGTCGGCATCGTGTTCTTCGACCCAGGGACCATCAACATCACGCCCCCGAGCCACCTGTACGTCGCAGAGAGCCTGGCGACGCCGGCCACCTGTCCGGCGTTCGCCTCCGAGCGGCCACCCGTGCAGGCGCTCAACGCGCGGGAGTGGCTGGCCCAGCTGATCGTCCAGCGAGTGTGGCCGGACGACCCGTCGCATCAGGACCCCCGCGTCGCGGTATGGGCCCGGACCACGCCGATCGCCGACCAAAACCGCTGGGTCCGCATGACGTTCGCCGGTCTGCGTCGGTGCGCGCTCTCGGCGATCGACGTGCCCGTTGCGAGCTAGAGATCGGGAGGGCACGCCGCTGATGGCGTTCCTGAAGGTGCGCGGAGCCCTGGCGGCGGCGTCCTTCAGCCTCGCCGGATGGCTCTACCTTGCACTGGCCGGTCCGGCGGTCGCACTCCCCTTCGGGCAGCGGGCCGTTCCCTCACCACTCATCTGGCCGGCGGTGGCGGCGGTCACCACCGTCCTGGTGAGCCGGTCGCAGGCCGCGTCGTGGGAGGCCATGTCCGTTCGCAGGTTGTGGCCGTACCGGCTAGGGCTCGTCGCCGGGTGTAGCGCGGCGAACGTCCTCGTGGCGCTCGGCGTGGCACCGCCGTACGGCCGCACGCAGCTGGTCACCTGGTTCGGCATCCTCCAGGCCGTCGCGCTGGCCTGCTCGATCGGCTTCGGCGACAAGGCCGCCCTGCCGCTCGCGGCCGTCATCCTGGTCGCGATGTTCGACCTGGCCCAGGATGGATCGCTGGTGCTGCGTGCCGTCACGGCGTCCACCGCCACGAGCCTCGTCGTCGCCTCGGGAGCGTTCGCGCTGCTGACCGGGATCGCCTCGAGCGATCGTGGCCAGCGGCGAGGCGCGGACTAGCTAGGCGCTCTTGCGGGCGGCCTTCTTGGTGGTGGTCCTCGTGGTGCTCTTGGCGGTGGCCTTCTTCGCAGCTGCCTTCTTGGCGGGCGCCTTCGCCGCAGTCTTGGCCGGAGCCTTCTTCGCCGTGCCTTTCGCCGTGCCCTTGGCCGCGGACTTCGATGCGGCCTTCTTGGTCGCCGCCTTCGCCGCAGGAGCGTCCTCGCCGCGCGCCGTACGGGCCCGCTCGACGCTCATCTGCAACGCCGACAGCAGGTCGACGACCTTGCCGCCTCCCTCGTCCACCTTCGGCTGCGGGACGGGCACCGCCTGGCCGCCCAGCTTGGCCTCCACGAGCCGCTCCATCTCGTCGCGGTACTCGTCGTTGAACTCGTCCGGGTCGTAGTCACCGGACAGGCTCTCGACCAGCGAGGCCGCCATCGCCAGCTCCTGGGGCCGCGCCGACTCGTCGCCATCGAGGCCGGCGAAGTCGGGCGTGCGGATCTCGTCCGGCCACAGCAGCGTCTGCAGCACGATGACGTCGTCACGCACCCGCAGCACCGCCATCGTGGATCGTTGCCGGACGGAAACTGTCACGAGCGCCATGCGGTCCGCCTCGCGCAGCGCGTCGCGCAAGAGGGCATACGGCTTCTGCCCGTTCTTCTCCGGCTCGAGGTAGTAGCTGCGCTCCATCCACATCGGGTCGATCTGGTCCGAGGGCACGAACTTCTCGACGCCGATCTCGCGGCTGCTCGACACCGGCAGCTCGGCCAGGTCCTCGTCGGTGAGGATGACGAGCTGCCCGTCCTCGGACTCGTAGCCCTTCGCGATGTCGTCGTAGGACACCATCTCGCCGCACACGTCACAGACCCGCTTGTAGCGGATCCGCCCGCCGTCGGTCCGGTGCACCTGATGGAACGACAGGTCGTGGCTCTCCGTCGCCGTGTACATCTTCACTGGCACGTTCACCAACCCGAAGGACACCGCGCCCTTCCAGATCGCCCGCATGTCAAAGCCTCTCCGCGCGGTCCGGCCGGCTGGGGGAAGTTCAGCCGATCACAGCTCACGCCTCCACGGCAGGATGTACCCATGCGGCCCATGCTCGCCAGCGCGACACCCAGGGTGCGCACAGGTGACACAGCGCCGTCAGCGGCAGCCGCACCGCCGACGGGCCCGGAGTGGCTGCACGAGGTGAAATGGGACGGCATGCGCATCCTCGCCGACATCCATGACGGTCGAGTGCGGCTCAGCGCTCGCAGCGAGTCCGACGTGACCGTCACGTTCCCCGAGCTGGCCGGGCTGGCCGAGCTGCTCCCCGATGCGCTGCTCGACGGCGAGGTCGTCGTGATGTCGGACGGCCGGCCGTCGTTCCAGGCCCTCGCCGAACGCATGCATGTGCAGGACCGCCGCCGCGCGCAGCGGCTTAGTGCGACGCGACCGGTCGTCTTCATGGTCTTCGACGTCCTGCGGCTGTACGGCGTCGACCTGCTCGACCGGCCGCTCGAGGACCGCCGCGCGACTCTCGAGCGGCTGGCGCTGGACGGGCCGCACTGGCAGGTGCCACCGGCGTACGACGACGGTTCGGCGTTGCTGGCCGCGACGCGCGAGCAAGGGCTGGAAGGGGTGGTGAGCAAACGCCGTACCTCGAGCTACCAGCCCGGTGAGCGCAGCCAGGACTGGGTCAAGGTCGCCAACCGCCGGGTGCAGTCCTGCCTCGTCGGGGGCTGGCGCCCCGAGGTCGGGTCGGACCAGCGGCTCGGCGCGCTGCTGGTCGGCGTGCCGCGCGGCGGCCAGGACTGGACGCTGGACTACGTGGGACGGGTCGGGAGCGGGATCAGCGGCAAGTCCGCCGCCACGCTGACCGAGCTGCTGCGGCCGCTGGCCCGGCCGACGGCACCGTTCGCCGGCGACCTGCCCCGGCTGGACGCGCAGGGCAGCCACTGGACCGAGCCGCAGGTGGTCGTCGAGGTGGAGTACCTCGGCCGGACCGAGGCCAGCCGGCTGCGGGCGCCGACCTACCGGGGGCTGCGCCGTGACCTGGCCCCGGCCGACGTCAGGTGGGAGTGAGGATGCCCAGCAGCTCGCCGAGCAGTTCCCCGAGCAGTGCGGCCGGCAAGCAGACCGTGGAGGTCGGGGGGCGCCGGCTGTCGCTGAGCAACCTCGACAAGGTGCTCTACCCCGAGAGCCGGACGACGAAGGGCGAGGTGATCGACTACTACGCCCGCATCGCGCCCGTCCTGCTACCGCACCTCGGCGAACGGCCGGTCACCCGCAAGCGCTGGCCGAACGGCGTCGAGTCCACGCCGTTCTTCGAGAAGAACACGCCGCAGGGCACGCCGTCCTGGGTCCGTACCCAGGACGTCGAGGCCACCGGGCAGCAGGGCGGCAGTCACGAGCACATCGTGTTCCCGTTCGTCGACGACCTGCCCACGCTCATCTGGCTGGCCAACCTGGCCGCGCTCGAGCTGCACATCCCGCAGTGGACGGTGGGCGCCCGGGGTGCCGTCCGCAAGCCCGACCGGCTCGTCGTCGACCTGGACCCGGGACCGGGCGCAGGACTGGCCGAGTGCTGTGAGGTCGCCTTCGCCGTGCGCGAGCGG
>JBJMHS010000034.1:0-6409 GCA_045807245.1 Actinomycetales bacterium | reverse complement strand
TGGCCCTCGACCACGAGGCGCGCACCCGGCTGTGGCGGCTCGACCTCGGCGACGGCACGACCGAGCCGGTCGGGCCGTCGAACGGCACGGTGTCCGGCTCGGGCGTCCGCCCGGACGGGCGGGTGTGGTTCAGCTGGTCCTCGGCCGCGGAGCCGCCCGCCGTCCGGGACGACGCGGGGAGCGTCGTCCTCGCGCCACCGGGCCCGCGAGCACCGGGATCCGTTGCCGTGCAAGATGTTTGGGCCGAGGGGCCGGGCGGGCGCATCCATGCCTTGTTGCGGCTGCCGGCTGGCGGGCAGGCACCGCTCCCGACGGTCTTCGAGGTCCACGGTGGGCCGGAGTGGCACGACG
Organism: Actinomycetales bacterium; assembly: GCA_045807245.1. Classification (GTDB taxonomy): domain Bacteria; phylum Actinomycetota; class Actinomycetes; order Actinomycetales; family CAVURS01; genus CAVURS01. Next base: position 6,058 of record JBJMHS010000034.1, on the reverse strand, counting down.
CGGACTCGTTCACGAGCTACTCCAGCGCGTACGTCGACCAGGGCTATGCCGTCGTGAACGTCAACTACCGCGGGTCGACGGGCTACGGGACGCGCTGGCGCGACGCGATCAGCGAGCGCATCGGGCACACCGAGCTGGCCGACGTCCGAGCGGTCCGCGACCATCTGGTGGAGGCCGGGATCGTGGACGACAACCGCGTGGCGATCAGCGGTTCGTCCTGGGGCGGGTACCTGACTCTGCTAGCGCTCGGCTCGCAGCCGGAAACCTGGACAGCCGGAGTAGCCGGGGTGCCGGTCGCGGACTACCTGGCGGCGTACGAGGACGAGATGGAGGCGCTCAAGGGGTTCGACCGGGCGCTGTTCGGCGGCTCACCCGAGGAGGTACCGGACCGGTACGCGGACTCCTCGCCGATCACGTACGTCGAGGCGGTGCGGGCGCCGCTGCTCGTGTTGGCCGGCGAGAACGACCCACGCTGCCCGATCCGCCAGATCGACAACTACCTGGCCCGGCTGACCGAACGAGCCGTGCCCCACGAGGTCTACCGCTTCGACGCGGGGCACGGCTCGATGGTGGACGACGAGCGGGTCCGTCAGCTCGGGATCGAGCTGGACTTCCTCGCCCGACACCTGCCGGTCTGACGGCGCGGCTCAGCCTGCGTTGGTCGGCGCGGCCGCGCTCCCGGCGAGCAGCACCTCGTTGACCGCGCGGCGTACATCCGCCGGCAGCATCAGGTCGCGCATCGTGATCGAGCTCGTCGAGCGAGCGGTTGGCCACCCGCTCCCGAAGCACGTGCTGGACCGCCGTGTGCATCCGGCCCACCGGCGCCTCGGCCACCGTGAGGAACGCCGTCGGCCGCTCGACGCGCCACACCACGATGGCGGAGACCTTCACGACGATGCTGTCCGCGGTCAGGATCTCCTGGCCGGGCACGACGTACTGCCGCTCACGGACGTCCATGCGCTGCAGCTCGACACCGCGCGCCCGCACCCGATGCCTGCCCGGCTCGAGCACCCGGTCGACCCGGCCGTCGCGCAGCAGCACGACGCGCTCCCATTCCTTGACGATCACTCGCATTGCCACGCACCTCCCTCAGTCATCGTTCGCTCCACTGGGACGGACCCCCAGGCGCGACAGCGATTTGCGCGGGTCCGCTCGCTCGGACCAACCACTTCTCTTCACTCGCTCTGTTGTGATTCCGCCTGGGGTCAGGGCAGGTTCGCCTCCATTGACGGCGCGCTCTGCTGTGAACCCGACTGGACTCACAGCAGAGTGAGTCGTCTACAACCAGAGCAGTCCGCTCTGAGCCGACGCCGACTCACAGCAGAGCCATATGAACGGTGGGTCGTTGCCCGGGGGCCCGCCTGGTTTTCCACAAGATGTCGTCAGCTGTCTCATCATCCACAGCGCGACGGTGTCGGACCCGAGATCGTCGGCAGCGATCACGAGCCTCGGCCGCATGGACCAGGACGCGCGAAGCCCGGACATCGACGGCATTCGTGTGCACTCGCGCGACGCGCAGCACGCACTGCTCATGGCGATCGGGTCCACACTGCGCTCGCATCGAGCTCAGCTCGGCCTCAGCCAGCGCGCGCTGGCGGAACGCGCGAGCCTTCCTCAGTCAGCGATCGCACGGCTCGAAAGCGGTAGCTACGACCCCCGGCTGTCGTGGGTGGTCACCGCCCTGGGGTCAGTCGGGGCGCGGCTGCTGGTGCCCGGCGCCGCGGAGCCGACGCGGATGGCGGGTGAGTACGCGCGAGACGAGGCGGGGCGCCGGCTGCCGGCGCACCTGGAGCCCTACCGCCTGTCCGAGCCGCACAGCTGGTGGCCCGGGCAGACGCAGATCCTGATGTGGCGGAACCAGCCGCGGTGGAGCTACCGCCGGGTGCTCAGCGGGCCGCCGCCCGGCCCGCCGCCGTGGGCTATCGAGCCGACAGCTCCGCTGCCACGAGCTCGGCGATCTGAGCCGTGTTGAGCGCCGCCCCCTTGCGGAGGTTGTCGCCGCACACGAACAGCTCGAGCGTGTTCGGGAAGTCCAGCGCCTGCCGGATACGACCGACGAACGTCGGGTCCGACCCGACCACGTCGGCGGGCGTCGGGAACTCCGGGCCGCCCGGTGCGTCCGGGTCGTCGACGACCACGACGGACGGCGCCTCGACCAGCACCTGGCGCGCTTCGGCCACGTCGACCGGCTCGGCGAACACCGCGTGCACCGCCAACGAGTGCGTCGTCATGACCGGCACGCGCACGCAGGTGGCCGAGACCTTGAGATCCGGGATGCCGAGGATCTTGCGCGACTCGTTGCGGACCTTGAGCTCCTCGCTGGTCCAGCCGGCCTCGCGGCGCGACCCGACGTACGGCACGACGTTCATCGCCAGCGGCGCCCCGAACGGAGAGACCGAGTCCTCGCCCAGCTTGTCGGCGAGCACGCGCCGTACGTCGCCGGGCTGCTGGCCGAGTGTGCGGTCGCCGCCCACGACCTCGAGCTCGTCGTACAGACGGTCGACGCCGGGCTGGCCCGCGCCGGAGGCCGCTTGGTACGACGCGACGACCAGCTCGGTGAGCCGCCAGCGCGAGTGCAGCGCGCCGAGCGCATCCATCATCGTGAGCGTCGTGCAGTTGGGGTTCGCGATGATCCCCTTCGGCCGGTTCGCGACCTGGGCCGGGTTGACCTCGGGTACAACCAGCGGGACCTCGGGGTCCATCCGGAAGGCGCCGGAGTTGTCGACGACGACGGCACCGCGCGCCGCGGCGATCGGCGCCCACTCGGCCGACACCTCGTCGGGTACGTCGAACATCGCGACGTCGACGCCGTCGAACACGTCGGGCGCGAGCGCCTGCACGACGACCTCCTCGCCGCGGACGTGGAGCACCGTGCCGGCCGACCGCTGGGACGCGATCAGACGGATCTCACCCCACACGTCCTCGCGCGTGGACAGGATCGAGAGCATCACCGTGCCGACGGCGCCGGTCGCTCCGACTACCGCAAGGGTGGGCCGGCCTGCGCGTGCCTGCGACTGCTCCGCCGTCATCGGCCGGTCCCTCCGTACACGACGGCTTGGCCGTCACCGTCCAGGCCGAACGCGGTGTGCGCGGCCTGGACAGCAGCGTCGACGTAGTCCTGCTCGACGACCACCGAGATTCGGATCTCGGATGTCGAGATCATCTCCAGGTTGACCCCGGCCGACGCCAGGGCCGTGAAGAACTTGGCCGAGACGCCGGGGTGACTGCGCATCCCCACGCCGACCACCGAGACCTTGCCGATCTGGTCGTCGTACTGCAGCGACTCGAACCCGACCGTGTTCTTGATCCGCTCGAGCGTGCGGATCGCCACCTGCCCGTCCGAACGGGGCAGGGTGAACGAGATGTCGGTGAGCCCAGTCGCCACCGCGCTGACGTTCTGGACGATCATGTCGATGTTGATCTCGGCCTCCGCCACGGCCTGGAAGATGCGGGCCGCCTCGCCGATCTTGTCGGGTACGCCGACGACCGTGATCTTGGCCTCACTGCGGTCGTGCGCAATGCCCGAGATGATCGCTTGCTCCATCGAATCTCCTTCAGCGCCAAGTGAATCCGCAGCGTTCAGGTCCCGCAGGTCCATGATCCAGGTGCCCTCGCCCTGCGAGAACGACGAGCGCACGTGCACCGGCACGTTGTAGCGGCGGGCGTACTCGACGCAGCGCAGTGCCAGCACCTTCGCGCCACAGGCGGCCATCTCGAGCATCTCCTCGTACGAGATGCGCGGGATCTGGCGGGCCGACGGCACGATGCGCGGGTCCGCCGTGAAGACCCCGTCGACGTCCGTGTAGATCTCGCAGACCTCAGCGTTCATGGCCGCCGCCAGCGCGACCGCCGTCGTGTCCGAGGCCCCGCGGCCCATCGTGGTGATGTCCTTGGTGTCCTGGCTGACGCCTTGGAAGCCGGCGACGATCGCGATGTGCCCCTCGCCGAGGGCTTCCATGATTCGCCCCGGGGTCACGTCGATGATCCGGGCGTTGCCGTGCTTCGAGGTCGTGATCACGCCGGCCTGGCTGCCGGTGAAGGAACGAGCCTCATGGCCCAGGTTGGCGATGGCCATGGCCAGCAGGGCCGCACTCATCCGCTCGCCGGCGGTCAGCAGCATGTCGAGCTCGCGGGGCGGCGGCATCGGGGACACCTGCTGGGCCAGGTCGAGCAGCTCGTCCGTCGTGTCGCCCATGGCGGAGATCACGATGACCACGTCGTGGCCCGCCTTGCGGGTCGACACGATCCGCTGGGCCACCCGCTTGATGCAGTCCGCGTCGGCGACCGAGGAGCCGCCGTACTTCTGCACGACCAGGCCCACAACAGCTCCTTGCGGTCGGATAGCGGTCGGATAGCGGTCGGATAGCGGTCGGATAGCCGTCGAACCCCGGCGCAGCGCCGCGTCCGGGTCGCGAGAACGGCCCGTGCAGTCTACGGGAGGTTCAATGCGTCGAACTCGGCGTCCGCAACGACCTCTTCGTCCGCATCCAGGCGCAGGTGACCCAGGATCGACTGCACGACCCGCAGCGCGCTCGCCGCACGCGGCCCCCAGGACGACAGGTAGCTGAACTGCCACCACCACAGCGCCTCGTCGATGCGGCCGGCCTCGTAGTGGTGCAGCCCGTGGTCGAGGGCCGATGCCACCTCGGCCAGGTCGCCCGACAGGGAGCCGTGCACGACGCCGCCGGGGACGATCGGGTCGAAGATCTCGCCGTAGTCGTCCAGACCCTCCAACGCGTTGGCCAGGCTGGCGTGGAGGGGGTCGACGTCGGGCTCGGGACCCGGGTCGGGTTCGAACCGGGACTCCGGTACGACGTCCGAGATGGCCCCGAGCCTGGCTCCGGCGCCGAGCACCTGCGAGACGGCGAGCAACAGCACGGACAGGGCGGTGGACGGGTTCGTCCCCGACGCGACCTCAGTCACCGCGTCCAGGTAGGCCCTGGCCTCCCGAGCGGTGTCGTGGGCCAGCTCGGTCAGGTCGTTGTCCAGCTCAGGCATCGAGCAGTCTCCTCCCCTCGAACGCCCGGCCGAGGGTGACCTCGTCGGCGTACTCGAGGTCACCGCCCACCGGGAGTCCCGACGCGAGCCGAGTGACGGTCAGGCCCATCGGTTTGAGCAGCCGGGCGAGGTAGCTCGCAGTTGCTTCGCCCTCGGTGTTGGGGTCCGTCGCCAGGATGATCTCGGTGACCGAGTCGTCGGCGAGCCGGGCCATGAGCTCGCGGATGCGCAGGTCGTCCGGGCCGATGCCGTCGATCGGGCTGATCGCGCCGCCGAGCACGTGGTAGCGGCCGCGGTACTCCCGGGTGCGCTCGATCGCGACGACGTCCTTGGACTCCTCCACCACGCACAGCACGCCGGGGTCCCGACGCGGGTCCCGGCAGATCCGGCAGGTGTCCTCCTCGGCCACGTTGAAGCAGATCGCACAGAACTTCACCCGGTCCTTGACCTCGACCAGCACCTGCGCGAGCCGGCGTACGTCGGCCGGGTCGGCCTGCAGCAGGTGGAAGGCGATGCGCTGCGCGCTCTTGGGGCCGACGCCGGGCAGGCGACCCAGCTCGTCGATCAGGTCCTGGACGACACCTTCGTACATCAGAACCCGAGCTGGTGCCCGGGACCGGCGTCGTCGCCACCACCGGAGGCGCCCAGGCCGCCGCCCAGTCCGCCGGTCAGCGGCCCGAGCCGCTCCGACGCGAGGGCCTCGGACTTGGCCTTGCCGTCACGGTAGGCGGCGACGATGAGGTCCTCGAGGTCCTCGGTGTCGGACGGGTCGAAGGAGTCCCTGCGGATCCGCACGCCGACCAGCTCGCCGGTGCCGCTGACGGTGACGCTCACCAGACCGTCGCCGACCGTGCCCTCCACGGTCGTCTCGGCGAGCTCCTGCTGCGCGGACATCATCTGCTCCTGCATCTGCTGCGCCTGCTGCAGGATCGCGTTCATGTCGAACCCGCCCTCGCCGAACGGGTTCTGTCCTTCGGTCATCGTGGTCTCTTCTCTGCGGGTGCTGGCTGGCTGGGTCACTGGGTGGGTCAGTCGTGCTTGATCTGCTCGATGATGCTGG
>JBJMHS010000033.1:0-31932 GCA_045807245.1 Actinomycetales bacterium | reverse complement strand
TCTCACCGGTGATGAGCGCCCACGCGGACTCGGTGGCCTCGGCCTCGACCATCATGATCGCGACGTCGGCGTCATCGCCCTCGCCGCCGACCACGCGGCCAGCGACCACCATGTCGAAGACCGAACGCTCCACCTGGCTGAAGTTCGGGAACGCGACCCACTGGCCGTCGATCAGCGCGACGCGTACGGCGCCGATCGGCCCGCTGAAGGGCAGGCCAGACAGCTGGGTCGACATGGACGCCGCGTTGATGGCGAGCACGTCGTACTGGTGGTCGGGGTTGAGGGCGAGGACCGTGATGACGACCTGTACCTCGTTGCGCAGGCCCTTGACGAAGCTGGGGCGCAGCGGCCGGTCGATCAACCGGCAGGTCAGGATCGCGTCGGTCGACGGCCGGCCCTCGCGGCGGAAGAACGAGCCGGGGATCTTGCCCGCGGCGTACATCTTCTCCTCGACGTCGACGGTCAGGGGGAAGAAGTCGAACTGTTCCTTCGGGTGCTTGCCGGCGGTCGTCGCCGACAGCAGCATCGTGTCGCCGTCGAGGTAGGCGACGGCGGCGCCGGCAGCCTGCCGGGCCAGCCGCCCGGTCTCGAAGCGGACGGTGTGGGTGCCGTGGCTGCCGTTGTCGATGACAGTTTCGGCGTACTGGATTTCGGGACCCTCCATGGGTCGCCTCCGTTCTGGCCCGGGCTCCTACGCCCTGGGCTGGTTCACGGGAGCGACGGCGCCGACGGCGTGAGTGCCCGGTCTTCGATCGAGGCCCACGGGAGCCGGTCCTGGGACGAGCTCCCGGAGGCCACTACCGAGGACCGGCGCGGCGTGGGCCGACGTCCCTGGTGCTTCCTTCGTGGATGTTCAGTTGTGTGCGTTGTGCGGCGCTGGGGTCAGCGGCGCAGGCCAAGCCGCTCGATGAGCGAGCGGTACCGGTTGATGTCGACGTCGGACAGGTAGCGCAGCAAGCGCCGGCGCTGGCCGACCAGCAGGAGCAGCCCACGACGGCTGTGGTGGTCGTGCTGGTGCTCCCGAAGGTGCTCGGTGAGGTCCTTGATCCGCTGGGTCAACATGGCGACCTGGACCTCGGGGGAGCCGGTGTCGCCCTCTTTGAGGCCGTACTCGGCAATGATCTGGCTCTTGACGGCGGCATCGAGCGGCACGCGTGCTCCTTCTGGTTATCCATTGCGCGGCGCTCCGGGGCAGATCCACCCGGGCTCTCTTGGTCCGCGGCCGTTCGTACGGCGTGCTCAGGCTACCAGCGCGGTGACGGGGCCAACGAATCGGACATTCCCGGCCCTGGCCTGACGCCTCACGTCAGGCCGAGGACCTCGTGACAGCGCCGGACGTCCTCGGCCATCTGCACGAGCAGCGCGTCCACCGAGTCGAACCTCACCGTGGGGCGCAGCCGGGCCACCAGCTCGATGCCGACCCGCTCGCCGTACAGGTCGAGGTCGGTCCGGTCCAGGACGTAGGCCTCCACGCGACGCTCGGTGCCGTCGAAGGTCGGGTTCGTGCCGATCGAGACGGCCGCGGGCATGCGGTGGTCCGGCTCCTCGCCGGCCAGCTCCGGTCGCACGAGCCACCCGGCGTACACGCCGTCAGCGGGCACCACACCGGTGGGATGCGGGTCGAGGTTGGCCGTCGGGTAGCCCAGCTCGCGGCCGCGGTGGTCGCCGTGGACGACCACGCCCTCGACCCGGTGCGGCCGGCCCAGGATCCGCGCGGCTCCGCCGACGTCGCCTTCGGCGACCAGCTCGCGGGCCCAGGTGGAGGACCACCTCCGGCCGCCGACCGCGCCGTCGGCCGCACGGGCCACGGCGCTGCCGCGCCCCTCGCTGTCGCTCGTGCCGAGGTCGTCCATCGCGGTGACGGTGAACCCGTACGTCGCCCCGAGCTCGCGCATCGTGGTCAGGTCACCGGAGTTGCGATGGCCGAACCGTACGTCGCGCCCCACCACGACCTCCACCGCGCCGAGTGCCTCGGCGAACACCCGGCGGACGAACTCCTCCGGGCCCCACTGGGCCAGCTCACGGGTGAAGGTCATGACCAGCGTCGCGTCCAGGCCGGTCTCGGCCATGAGCTCGAGCCGGTGGTCCAGGCCGGTCAGGGGCGGCGGCGCTGAGTCCGGGTACAGCACCTGCAACGGGTGCGGGTCGAAGGTCACCGCCACTGCCCGGGCGTCGCGGAGGCGGGCCTTGGCCACCACATCAGCCAGGACGCTGCGATGGCCGAGATGCACGCCGTCGAAGTTCCCGAGCGTCACGACCGACGGACCGTAGCCGGGCGGCACCTGTTCGAGGTCGTCCCAGCGCTGCACGCCGCACAGCCTAGGTGCGGTGACACCGCTCAGTGCGGCGACCTGCGTTCAGGCCCGGTCGTCGTCCTCAGCGAGGATGCGGTACAGCTGCTTGCGGGCCTGACCGAGCACCTCGGCGGCCTGCTTCACCTGCGCGCGGGTGCCGACCTGGCCCACCGTGTGGACCGCGCCGATCAGCGCGCCGACGAGCTGGTGCAGCTCGCGCGGCCCGCCCCCCGGGCCCCCGCTGACGTCGTCCCACGGAGCGCCGAGCTCGGCCCGGTGCTCCTCGATGTACGCGCGGCCGGCATCGGTCAGTGAGGCGGTCTTGCGACCCTCGACCCGTTCGAAGGCCACCAGGCCCTCGTCCTCGAGCTGCTGCAGCGCGGGGTAGATCGAGCCTGGGCTCGGGACCCACACGCCGCCGCTCTTGTCCTGGATCCGCTGGATCAGCTCGTAGCCGTGCATCGGCTCGTCGGCGAGCAGGAGCAGGGTCGCGGCCCGGACGTCTCCGCGTCCGCCGCGCCCGCCCCGGCGCCCGCCGCCGCGCCGTCCACCGGGACGGCCGAAGCCGCGGGGCCGGTGGTGCTGCTGCTGGTGGTGAATGTGGTCAGTGTGGTCATGCTCATGTTCAGGCATGGTTGTCACGATGTGTCTCCGTTCTTTCGTGATGCATTGACGATATATCGGCAACACATCGCTGTCAACGGGCATTCCCATGGCCGGGCTGACGAAGAGCGGTCAGGACGCCGGTACGACGAGCAGCGAGCGGGCCCGGCCGCCCTCGTCGTGCAGCAACGCGACCAGCTCGCCGTCCGGGCCGAAGGCGGCGACCGGCTGCTCCCCGGACCCCGTCGGCTCGAGCCGCTGGCCGAAGCGCAGAGTGCGGACGTCGGCCTCGGACAGCTCGCGGGCCGGGAACGACGCGCGGGCCGCCTTCGCGAGCGGGAGACAGCCGAAGTCAGACTCGAGGTCGGGCAGGGTGCGTGCGCCCTCGAGTCCGAACGGCCCGACCCGGGTCCGGCGCAGTGCCGTCAGATGTCCGCCGACCCCCAGCGCAGCGCCGAGGTCGCGCGCCAGGGCGCGCACGTAGGTGCCCGAGCTGACGTCGACCTCGATGTCCACGTCGAGGCACCGGACGCCGCCGAGCTCGGCGGCCCGGCTGGCCAGCACCTCGAAGCGCCGCACCGTCACCGAACGGGCGGCCAGCTCGACCTGCTCGCCCGCGCGCACCCGGGCGTAGGCCCGCCGCCCGTCCACCTTGATTGCACTCACGGCGCTCGGGCGCTGCTGGATAGGACCGGTCAGCTCAGCGACCGCCGCTGCCAGCGCCGCCGGCGACACTCCAGAGGCGTCCGCCACAGCGACGACGTCCCCTTCGGCATCGTCGGTGACGGTGGCGGCACCCAACCGGACGGTCGCGGCGTACGCCTTGTCGGCGCCGACCAGGTAGGTGAGCAACCGCGTGCCGTAGCCGAGGCCAAGGACGAGCACACCGGTGGCCATCGGGTCCAGCGTTCCCGCGTGGCCGACCCGGCGCGTGCCGGCCAGCCGGCGCACCTTGGCGACCACGTCATGGCTGGTCCAGCCGCCCGGCTTGTCGACGACGAGGACCCCGGACGGGCCCCCGGCTGCACGCCGGGCGGCGGGCGCCCCTGCCGTCACTCAGCCCTCGTCCGGCTCGGCGGAGTCCGGGGGATCGTCGACCGGACGACGGTACGGGTCGGCGTCCCCGGCGAAGGAGCGCTGTTGGGCCAGGGCGGCGACCTCGGCGTCCCGTGCCGCGGCCGCGGCCAGGAGCTCGTCGATGTGGGAGGCGTTCTCCGGTACGGCGTCGGCGAGGAACTCGAGCGTGGGCGTGAGCCGCAGACCGGTCTGCCGGCCGACCTCGCTGCGCAGGATGCCCTTGGCGCTCTCCAGCGCCGCCGCCGTCGCGGCCTGCTCCTCGGCACTGCCCAGGACCGTGTAGAAGACGGTCGCGTGCTGCAGGTCGCCCGTCATGCGCGCATCGGTCACCGTGATGAAGCCCAGCCGCGGGTCCTTGACCCGGGTCTCGAGCATCTCGGCCACGATCACCTTGACGCGGTCGGCCATCTTGCGGGCCCGTGCGGTGTCGACCATCGCCCCTCCTCGTTCGTCCGCCCCAGTCTGCCGTCCGCCCGGAGGCGCACTCAGGCCAGGTCGTCGTCGTCCAGTACCCGACGCCGTACGCCGAGCAGCTCGACCTCCGGGCGGGAGGCGACCAGCCGCTCACAGCCCTCGAGCACCTCGACGACATGGGCATGCGTGGACGCCACAACCGCGACCGCGAGCTCGCACCGGCGGTGCAGGTCCTGCGCGCCCGTCTCGGCAGCCGACACCTCGAAACGGCGCCGCAGCTCGGCCACGATCGGCCGGACCACGGACCGCTTCTCCTTCAGCGACCGGACCTCGCCGAGCAGCAGATCCACCCGCAGCGTGCCGACGACCATCGCGACAAGGCTCGGGTCAGGCCCGCGGCTTCTCGCGCTGCTCGAAGGTCTCGATCACGTCGTCGACCTTGATGTCGTTGTACGACCCCAGGTTGATGCCGCACTCGAAGCCCTCGCGGACCTCGGTGACGTCGTCCTTGAACCGGCGCAGGCCGGCGATCTCCAGGTTGTCGGCGACCACCACACCGTCGCGCAGCAGCCGGGCCTTGGTCCCGCGGCGGATCTCGCCGCTGCGGACCAGCGAACCGGCCACGCTGCCGAACCGGCTGGAGCGGAAGACCTCGCGCACCTCGGCCGTGCCGAGCTGCACCTCCTCGAACTCCGGCTTCAGCATGCCCTTGAGTGCGGCCTCGATGTCGTCGATCGCCTGGTAGATGACCGAGTAGTACCTGATCTCGACGCCCTCGCGGTCGGCGACGTCGGCGTTCTGCCCCTCGGCCCGGACGTTGAACCCGATGATGATCGCGTCCGACGCCACGGCGAGGTTGATGTTGTTCAGCGTGATCGCGCCGACACCACGGTCGATGATGCGCAGGTCGACCTCGTCGCCGACGTCGATCTGCAGCAGCGCGTCCTCGAGTGCCTCGACCGAGCCGGACACGTCGCCCTTGAGGATCAGGTTCAGCGTCTCGACCTTGCCGGCCGCGAGGGCCTCGTTGAGGTCCTCCAGGCTGATCCGCTTGCGCGCCTTGGCCAGTGCCGCCTGTCGGTCGGCCGCCTCACGCTTCTCGGCGATCTGGCGAGCGGTCCGGTCGTCGGGCGCCACCAGGAAGGTGTCGCCGGCGCCCGGCACGGACGTCAGGCCGAGCACCTGGACCGGCCGCGACGGCAGGGCCTCGTCCACGTTGCGACCATGCTCGTCGAGCATGGCCCGGACCCGGCCGTGCGCGTGCCCGGTGACGATCGCGTCGCCGACGTTCAGCGTTCCCGACTGCACCAGGACGGTCGCGACAGAGCCGCGGCCCTTGTCGAGGTGCGCCTCGATCGCGACACCGCGGGCGTCCTTGTCCGGGTTGGCCCGCAGGTCCAGCGCGGCGTCCGCGGTGAGCAGGACGGCTTCGAGCAGCTGGTCGATGTTCTGACCGGTGCGGGCCGACACGTCGACGAACATCGTGTCGCCGCCGTACTCCTCCGCGACCAGGTTGTACTCGGTCAGCTGCTGCCGGATCTTGGCCGGGTTGGCGCCTTCCTTGTCGATCTTGTTGACCGCCACGACGACCGGCACGTCCGCCGCCTGAGCGTGGTTGAGCGCCTCGATGGTCTGCGGCATGACGCCGTCGTCCGCCGCCACGACCAGGACCGCGATGTCGGTGACCTGGGCGCCGCGGGCCCGCATGGCGGTGAACGCCTCGTGACCCGGGGTGTCGATGAAGGTGATCGCCCGGTCCTCGCCCTCGTGCTGGGTGCGGATCTGGTAGGCACCGATGTGCTGGGTGATGCCACCGGCCTCGCCCTCGGCGACGTCGGCATTCCGGATGGCGTCGAGCAGGCGGGTCTTGCCGTGGTCGACGTGACCCATGACGGTCACGACCGGCGGCCGCGGCTTGAGCTCGTCGTCGCTCTCCTCCGCCAGCTCGGCCTCGAGGTCGATGTTGAAGGACTCGAGCAGCTCGCGCTCCTCGTCCTCCGGGGAGACGACCTGGATGTCGTAGCCGAGCTCGGCACCGAGCACGCGGAAGGTGTCCTCGTCCAGCGACTGGGTCGCGGTTGCCATCTCACCGAGGTGGAACAGCACCGTGACCAGGCTGGCCGGGTTCGCCCCGATGCGGTCCGCGAAGTCGCTCAGCGAGGCACCGCGCCTGACCCGTACGACGGTCGCGCCGTCGCCCCGGGGGACGGTGACGCCGCCCAGCGAGGGCGCCTGCATGTTGTCGAACTCTTGGCGCTTCTGGCGCTTGGACTTGCGCCCGCGGACCGGGCGACCGCCACCGCGGCCGAACGCTCCCTGGGTGCCGCCGCGGCCACCACGACCACCGCCGCCCGGGCGGCCGGCGAAACCGCCACCGCCACCGCCACCACCGGGACGGCCGGCGCCGTAGCCGCCGCCGCCACCACCACCGGGGCGGCCGGGACCACCGGCACCGCCGGTACGGCCGGGCGCGCCGGCGCGACCGGGACCCCCGGGACGGGCGTCGCGACCGGGCATGCTGCCCGGCGTCGCGCGCGACGGCATGCTGCCCGGCGACGGCCGGGGACCGCCCGGACGCGGTCCGCCGGGACGCTGGCCGGGGCGCGGCATGCCCTGGCTCGGTGCGAACGGGTTGTTGCCCGGACGGGGGCCACCGGGACGCGGCATGCCCTGGCTGGGGGCGAAGGGGTTGTTGCCCGGGCGCGGCGCGCGGCCCGCCTCGTCCGGCGTGGCAGCCGGCGCCCCTGGGGTCGCCGATGCCGCCGGGTGCTGCGGCTCGTCGGCCGGGTGCACCCGCTCGGCCGGCGCCTCGGGCGCCGGCGTCTCGAATGGGGTAGAGGTCGCGGCCGGCGCTGACGGTGCGGCCGGCGCAGCGGGGGCATCCTGGACGGCGGCCGGTGCCGAGAGCTCGGGCTCCGCGGGCGCCGCTGGTGTGGCCGGCGTGGTGGCGGCCTTGCGCGGCGCGGCCTTCTTGGCCGTGGCCGGCGCCGGCTCGGCGGGCGCGGGGGCAGCCGGCATCTCGGTCCGCAACCGGCGGACGACGGGGGGTTCGACGGTCGAGGACGCGCTGCGCACGAACTCGCCCATCTCCTGGAGCTTGGTCATGACGACCTTGCTCTCGACTCCGAGCTCCTTGGCGAGCTCATAGACCCGGACCTTTGGCACGTTGCTCCTGTCTGCGTTTCGGTGGTCCGGGCCGTGATCGCAGTTCAGGCGAGTTCAGGCGCGGACCGGTTACTGCTCGGGGGTGCTCATTGCTGGGTGCTCATCGGGTGCTCATCAGCGCTGTGACCCGCTTCCGGTTCCGTACGGCGCTGGGTCCGGTCACCAGGGACCGGAACCGCAGCCTGGTGGGTGGTGCTGTCGTGCTGGTCGTGCTGGCCCTGTCTCGTCACGGCCTCGGACAGCGCGGCCGCCAGACCCGTGGTGTCCAGCGGACCCGCGACTCGCAGGGCCCGCGTGAACGCCCGGCGACGCACCGCGAGGTCGAAGCAGTCCGGCGAGGGGTGCAGCCAGGCGCCGCGCCCCGGACGCCGGCGCCGCTCGTCCAGCTCGGCGACGAACCCGTCACCGGCCCGGACTGCGACGATCCGCATCAGGACCGACCGAGGCGCCGTGACGCGACAGCCGATGCAGGTGCGCTGAGGCACACTGCCAGGCCGACGCCCGTGGCGATCGGTCGCGTCCACCATAGCGCTTTCGCCACCAGGAACCTTCCCCGTCGCGTGCGGCGGTCGAGCGCTCACCCGGCGGGCGTGGCCGGCTCGGGTTGGTCCAGGCCGCCGATGGTCCGGGCCGGCGCAGGGCCGGGCTCCGCGACGTCCGGCGCGGTGTCCGGACGGATGTCGATCCGCCAGCCGGTCAGCTTGGCCGCCAGCCGGGCGTTCTGGCCTTCCTTCCCGATGGCCAAGGACAGCTGGTAGTCAGGCACGATCACGCGCGCCGACCGGGCGGTCTCGTCCACGATCTCGACCGCCGACACCTTCGCCGGGGACAGCGCACTCGCGACGAAGTCGGCCGGGTGGTCTGAGAAGTCGACGATGTCGATCTTCTCCCCGTGCAGCTCGGCCATCACGGCCCGCACCCGCTGGCCCATCGGGCCGATGCAGGACCCCTTCGCATTCAGCCCCGAGACCGTCGTACGGACCGCGATCTTGGTCCGGTGCCCGGCCTCCCGGGCCAGGGCCGCGATCTCGACCCGCCCGTCCGCGATCTCGGGCACCTCCAGGGCGAACAGCTTGCGGACCAGCCCCGGGTGGGACCGCGACAGGCCGATCTGCGGCCCGCGCAGGCCCTTGCGCACGCTGAGCACGTAACAGCGAAGCCGCTCGCCGTGTTCGTAGCGCTCGCCCGGCACCTGCTCGGACTCCGGGAGGAGGCCCTCGACCGAGCCGAGGTCGACCATGACGTTGCGCGGGTCGCGGCCCTGCTGGATCACGCCGGCGACGATGTCGCCCTCACGGCCGGCGAACTCGCCGAGCACCTGTTCGTCCTCGAGGTCGCGCAGCCGCTGGACGATCACCTGCCGCGCGGTCGTCGCGGCGATGCGCCCGAAACCGGCTGGTGTGTCGTCGAACTCGGCGCCCGCCACGCCTTCCTCATCCACGTCGTGCACCCACACCACGACATGGCCGCTCTTGGTGTCGAGCTCGACGCGGGCGTGCTTGTGAGCACCGTCGGTGCGGTGGTACGCGACGAGCAGGGCCTGCTCGATCGCGCCGACGAGAACCGGCAACGAGATGTCCTTCTCGCGCACCAGGGCCCGCAGTGCGGCCAGGTCGATGTCCATATCAACCCTCCATATCCCCTGAAGACCCCCCTGATAACCCTGAAGACTGCCCGGCAGAACCGTGCGCCTGCAGCTGAGCAGGATGCCGGAACTCGACCTGCACCGAAGCCCTCTGCACGTCGACCCAGCCGAGCTCGCGCCGCCCGCCGTCGGTGGTCAGGACCACCCCGTCTGGCGTCGCGCTCGCGATCCGCCCGCGCATCGTGGCCCCGTCGCTCGTCCGCAGGTCGACCAGGCGGCCGACGTTGCGCCGGAAATGCCGAGGCAAGGTGAGTGGCCGGTCGACCCCGGGCGAGGAGACCTCGAGTGTGTAGGGCAGGCCGGCGAGTGGGTCCTCGTGGGCGTCGAGGCCGTCCAGCCGGTCCCCGACCGCCCGGGACACCTCGGCCACCTCGTCCAGGCTCAGGCCCTCGATCGGCACGTCGGGCGGCTGCTCCTCGGCGTACGGGTCGCGGTCGACGAGCAGCTTCAGGACCCGGCGTCGACCGCTGGGCAACAGCCGCAGCTCCTCCACCACGAGACCCTCGTCCGCGAGCACCGGCCGCAGGATGTCGACGAGGGCCTGCTCGGCAGCGGTGGAGGGCGGGGCGCTGCCGGCGCGTGCTGCCATGGTCGCCACCTCCTGCCCAGCTGTTCTCGAGTTCGGACGACGCGGCGCCGTCCTTGCCACCAGCCTAGCGAGGACGTGCGCATGTGAACCCCGCCGCATGGGCCCCTGGAAGACAGCGTGCGATCATCCTGCGATGCCTGAGAGCCCCGCGCTGCGCCCCGGGCCCGCGCGGCGAACCGTACTGCGGCTCGGCGTCGGCGGTGTCGCCGGCGGGGTGGTGCTGGCGACGGCCGGCTGCGACCTGAGGTTCGGCTCCCCAGCCGCTGAACCGTCGAGAGCTGCCCGGCCGGACCTGTCCACCGACGAGCGTGCGCTGGCTGCGGCCGCCCAGCGCGGCGATGCCCTGGCGACGGCCTATGCCAGCGCCGTCCTCGTGCGGCCGGACCTGGCGGACGCGTTGCGCCAGCTCAGTGCGGACCACACCGCCCACCTGCGTGCGCTCCGGCCCCTGGCCGGGACTCCGGCGCCCTCGCCCTCGGTCAGCCTGACTCCTGCCCCGTCCGCACCGCTCACCGCACTGACCGCGCTGAGCGTCCTGGCCCAGGCCGAACGGGCAGCGAGCACCGCGACCCTGACTGACGTGGCGTCTGTGTCGGCGAAGGCCGCGCGGCTGCTCGCGTCCGTGGCGGCGTGCGACTCGGCCCACGTCGCCGTGCTGGCTGCACTGCCCGCACGACCGAAGACGGCATCGTGACGCTGGCCGACGCGCTCGCAGCGGCCTTGTCCGCCGAGTACGCCGCGGCCTACGGCTACGGGGTCGTCGGCGCCCATACCACCGGGGTCGCGCGGGCTCGTGCGGACCGAGCCTTGGCCGGGCATCAGGCCGGTCAGGCCCCACTGGCCGCCGCCCTGGCCGCGGCGGGCGCCGAGGCGCCGGAGCCGCAGCCGGCGTACGTGCTGCCCTTCCCGGTCACCAGCACGACGACGGCGGCCCGTCTCGCGACGGCGCTCGAGGACGGTGTGGCCGCGGCATACGCGGACCTGGTCGGGGCCGCCGAGGGCGGCGCCCGGCAGGAGGCGGCGCTCGCGCTGGGAGCCTGCGCGGCCCGTGCGGCGCAGTGGCGCGGCTACAGCATCCCGTTCCCGGGACTGCCCGAGCGCGCGGGCGCCGGGTCAGGCTGAGGGCTTGCGAGCCAGGGCGTCGAGCGCGGACCGGTCGAGCCCGGACGCCTCGCTCACCTCGGCCTCGCCGACCGCGCCGGCGTCAAGACCCCGGACGAGGTACGACGCGAGAGCGAGTGCCGTCGCGGGCTCGTCCATGACCTCGCTGGCTGCCTTGTCCAGGTAGGTCCGCAGCCGACGGCACGCCGCGGCCAGGCCGTCCCGGTAGAACCGGAACGTCGCGGCGTACCGCGTGGGCAGCTGGGCCGGGTGCAGGTCCCACCCCTGGTAGAGCGCCCGCTCCAGGGAGCGGCGGACCAGGCGAGCGTGCAGCGCCCAGGCGGTGCGCACGGTCTCGCGGTCACCCACCGGCAGCACGTTGGTCGACCCGTCGGAGACGGGAACTCCGGTGCCGGCCGCGGCGAGCTGCATCACCGCCTTGGCGTGGTCGGCTACCGGATGCTCCATCGACTGGTAGGCCGCAGCCACCCCGACTGACGCGCTGTAGTCGTAGGTGCCGTAGTGCAGGCCGGCGCACCGCCCGTCCGTCGCGTGGACCATGCGCGCGACCAGCGCGGTGCCGTCCGCACCGAGGATCGCCTGAGGCGTCTCGACCTGGATCTCGAACGGCAGGCGCTCGATCCCGTACGCCGACTCGAGCGCCTGGCACAGCTCGACCATCACCTCGACCTGGGCCACCGACGTGACCTTGGGCAGGGTCACACGGAAGCCAGGCGGCAGGGCCCCATCGGCGAGCAGATGCTCGAGGAACAGGTCGAGGCTGCGGATGCCGCGCCGCCGGACCGGACCCTCCAGGCACTTCATCCGGATCCCGCTGAACGGCGGTGCACCGCCGTCGTCGACCATCGCACGCAGCGCGCCCGCACTCGCCCGCACCGCCGCGTCCTCCTCGTCGTCCGGCCGGACGCCGTACCCGTCCTCCAGGTCGATACGGACGTCCTCGATCGGCTCCGCGGCGAGCTTGGCCCGGACCCGGGCGGCCAGGTCCGGGTCGTCCTCGAAGCCCGGCAGCGGACCGTACGCGTCCAGGGCGGCCAGAGCGGCTGCGCCCCAGGTCGCCGGTGTCCGCTGGTCGAAGACGTCCGCGGGCACGTAACACGTGTGCACGGGCTGACGCCGCAGCGAGCCGCCGGGGTAGGCCGCGGCCCGTCCCTCGTCGTCCATCCGCAGCCGCTGGTCCAGGCCCGCGACGAACGACTCCTCCAGCATCAGTCGATCAGCTCGTACGCCGGCGTGGTCAGGAAGGGCGCGAAGTCGTCCGCCAGCGCCACCTGCTCGAACACGGCGCGCGCCTGTGCGTTGTACGGGTCGTCGAAGGCCTGCTCGTCCAGGAGTGTGCGCACCATCTCGGCGGTCACCGTCTCACCGGAGTCGGCCAGCTTCACCTCGCCGTGGACCCACTGCCAGATCTGCGACCGCGATATCTCCGCGGTCGCGGCGTCCTCCATGAGGTTGTGGATCGCCGCCGCACCGTTGCCCGAGAGCCACGCCGCGACGTAGCGCACGCCGACGTCGACGTTCGCCCGCAGGCCGGCGCTCGTCACTGCGCCGTCCACGCCGCTCAGGTCGATGAGCCGGCCCGGCTCGACCTGGACGTCCTCGCGCAGGCGCTGCAGCTGGTTCGGGGCGTCGCCGAACGCCTGGTCGAAGATCGGCTGGGCGACCGGCACCAGGTCGGGGTGAGCCACCCACGACCCGTCGAACCCGTCCCGGGCCTCGCGCGTCTTGTCCTCGCGGACCTTGGCCAGGGCCACCTCGGTGACCTCGGGGTCTCGACGCGACGGGATGAACGCCGCCATGCCGCCCATGGCGAACGCCCCGTGCCGATGACAGGTCCGGACCAGCAGCTCGGTGTACGCGCGCATGAACGGTGCCGTCATGGTCACCGACGCCCGGTCGGGCAGGACGAACTCCGGCCCCGCGTCCCGGAAGTACTTGATGATGCTGAACAGGTAGTCCCACCGTCCGGCGTTGAGCCCGGACGCGTGCTCGCGGAGCTCGTAGAGGATCTCCTCCATCTCGAACGCCGCCGGGATCGTCTCGATGAGAACCGTGGCGCGGATCGTGCCGCGCGGGATGCCGACGTGCTCCTGCGCGGCCACGAAGACGTCGTTCCAGAGCCGGGCCTCCAGATGGCTCTCCATCTTCGGCAGGTAGTAGTACGGCCCAGACCCCTTGTCCAGCAACACCTTTGCGTTGTGGTGGAAGTGCAGCCCGAAGTCGACGAGCGCGCCGACGGCTACCCGGCCGTCGACCGTCAGATGACGTTCGTCCATGTGCCAGCCGCGGGGACGCACGACGACCGTTGGCTGGGCGACGTCGGCGCGCACCTCGTAGTGCTTGCCCTCCGGGCTGTCGTACGTCGCCGTACCCCGCACTGCGTCGTACAGGTTCACCTGGCCGCCGATGACGTTCGCCCAATGCGGCGTGTTCGCGTCCTCGAGGTCGGCCAGCCAGACCTTGGCGCCGGAGTTCAAGGCGTTGATCATCATCTTGCGCTCGGTCGGCCCGGTGATCTCGACCCGCCGGTCGGTCAGGTCGGGCGGCGCCGGTGCGACCCGCCAGTCACCAGCCCGGATCTCGGCCGTCTCGGACAGCAGTTCGAGCCGTCCGGTGCGCGCGACCTCCTCGCGCCGGACCTGGCGGGCGGCCAGCAGCTCGTCCCGCCGGGAGGCGAACCGCTCATGCAGTCGGGCCACCAGCTCGAGGGCGCCGTCGGTGAGGATCTCGCCGGACCGGTCGACCGGAGGGCCGGACACCTCGACTGCCATCGGGAGACTTCCGTTCGTTGGATCCTCCAGAGGACGAGCAGCCTAGCCGCGGCCGAATCGTGCGTCCCGACGACTGCGGTGGCCCGTCGCGCGCAACTAGCATCGCGCGTCGGGAGAGGTCACCCGGGGCACGACGGACCTCGACCGCGCCTTCCCTGAAGGCGGGAGCTCCATCAAGGAGAGCGCATGTCGGATACGAAGAGCCCACCGCGCCGGGGCGGCCCCCCGGCGGTGCACCCGGTCGACGAGGTGCTGCCCGCCCAACGGCTGTTCGTGCTGGGCCTCCAGCACCTGTTCATCATGTACGCCGGTGCGGTCGCCGTACCGCTCATCGTCGGGCCGGCCGTCGGGCTGAACGAGCGCGACATCGGCATCCTGGTCAGCGCCGACCTGCTCGTCTCCGGCATCGCCACGATCATCCAGTCGGCCGGCATCAGCAAGCTCCTGGGGGTACGGCTGCCGGTCGTGGCCGGCGCAACGTTCACGGTGTTGAACCCGATGATCATCATCGCCAACAAGTACGGCATCCAGGCCGTCTACGGCGCCATGATCGTGTCCGGCATCTTCGGTCTGCTCATCGCCAAGCCGTTCTCCATGGTGCTGCGGTTCTTCCCCCCGCTGGTCACTGGCACGGTGATCTCGGTGATCGGCCTCTCCCTCATCGGGGTGAACGTCAACCTCATCGCGGGGAACCAGTACACGACCGACTTCGCCACCGGCACGCTCACGCCGGTCAAGACGTTCGGCGAGCCCTCGCACATCGCCCTGGCCGGCCTCGTCGTGGCCCTGATCGTCCTGATCACCCGGTTCACCACCGGCTTCGTCAGCCAGATCGCCGTGCTGATCGCGATCGTCGTCGGCACCGTGGTCGCCTGGGTCATGGGCGGCCTGATCCACTGGGACCAGGTGAAGACGGCCAAGTGGTTCGGCATCGCGGAACCCTTCCACTTCGGAGCGCCGAAGTTCCAGGCGGCGGCCATCATCTCGATGTGCATCGTCATGCTCGTGACCTACACCGAGTCGACGGCCGACATGCTCGCCGTCTCCGAGATGGTGGACAAGAAGCTCTCGCCGAACGACCTGGCCCGAGGCCTCGCCACGGACGGCCTGTCCGGTCTGCTGGCCGGGTTCATGAACTCGTTCCCGGACACCGCGTACGCCGAGAACGTCGGCCTGATCGGCATGACGCGGGTCAAGAGCCGCTGGGTGGTCACGGTCTGCGGCGTCATGCTGCTCACCCTCGGCATCATCCCCAAGGTCGGGCAGCTGGTCGCCGGCCTGCCCGGGCCGGTCATCGGCGGCGCGGCCACCGTGATGTTCGCGATGGTGACGTCCATCGGCATCCGGACGCTGCACAAGGTCGACTTCGAGAACAACCACAACCTGCTGATCGTCGCCACCGCCCTGTCGGTCGGCCTGCTGCCGGCCTTCAACCAGCAGCTGTACAACCAGTTCCCGGACTGGTTCCAGACGATCTTCGGGTCCGCGATCACCTCGACGGTCATCGTTGTCTTCAGCCTCAACCTGCTCTTCAACCACTGGAACGCGCCGCCGGAGCCCGGCACGAACGTCCTCCAGGAGGCCATGGAGCACGGCGGCGTGAGCCGCGACCAGGACGAGATCCCGAGGGGCTAGCGGTAGGTCCTCGAGCGTTCGCTCGGACGCGGCGTCGCCGGAGCTTGAGCTCAGGCGGCGCCGCGTTCCACGAGCCGGCCGCGGCGCGGTGCACCCTCGGTCAGGTCCACCGTCTCTCCACCGAGCACGGTGGTGCGGACGACGCCGCGCAGCTCGCGGCCGCCGTACGCGCTGACCGGGTTCTTGTGCCGCAGCGCAGCCGGGTCGACGACGAAGGTCTCGTCCGGGGCGAAGACCACCAGGTCTGCGCGGTAGCCGGGCGCGATGTCACCGCGTCCGGGCAGGTCGACCAGCTGGGCCGGGCGCGTCCCCATCCAGCGCACGACGTCGGGCAAGGAGAAACCACGCTGTGCGGCCTCGGTCCAGACCGCGGGCAGGGCCACCTGGACGGAGGCGATCCCGCCCCAGGCCAGGCCGAAGTCGCCGACGTCGAGCCGCTTCATGTCAGCGGGGCAGGGCGAGTGGTCCGAGACCACGCAGTCGATGACCCCGCCTGCCAAGGCGTCCCAGAGCCGGTCGCGGTTCGCGAGCTCCCTGATCGGCGGGCAGCACTTGAACTGCGTTGCCCCGTCAGGGATCTCCTCGGCGGCGAGCGTCAGGTAGTGCGGGCAGGTCTCGACGGTGAGAGGCAGGCCTTCGGCCCGGGCGGCGGCCACCGCAGGGATGGCCGCCGCCGCGGACAGGTGGACGATGTGCGTCCGGCAGCCGGTCTCTCGGGTGGCCTGCAGCAGATGCTCGATCGCCGTGGTCTCGGCGGCTGGGGGCCGGGAGGCGAGAAAGCTGCGGTACGACGCGTCGATGCCGTGGTTGCCGGCATCGACGACGTCGGCGTCCTCCGCATGTGCGATGAGCAGCCCACCGAACGACGCGATGCGGGTCATGGCCGCGCGCAGCTGGTCGGCGTCGAGCGGCGGGAACTCATCGACGCCCGACGGGAGCAGGAAGCACTTGAACCCGACGACCCCGTCGTCGTACAGCGCCTGCAGATCGTTCAGGTTGCCCGGCACCGCGCCGCCCCAGAACGCCACATCAACGGCGACCTGACCGCTGGCGACCGCGCGTTTCCGTTGCAGCGCAGCCACATCCACCGTGGGCGGGATGCTGTTGAGCGGCATGTCGACGATCGTCGTGACGCCGCCCGCCGCCGCGGCGGCCGTCGCCGACGCGAAGCCTTCCCACTCCGTACGGCCCGGTTCGTTCACGTGCACGTGGCTGTCGACCAGGCCCGGTAGCAGGACGCAGTCGTCGGGTACGTCGAGCACCGGTCCGACCGGCTCGCGAGTCGTCCGGTCGGCCTCGTCGAGCACGGCCTCGATGCGGCCTTCGCGCACCATCACCGCACCGGCCCGCTCCCCTGCGGACGTGATGATGCGGCGCGCGCGCACGGTCAGGTCGGGCACGTTGCCGAACCTATCGCCCGGCCGGGCCGGCTCGGTGACGCCCGGCTCGCCCGCGAGCCGCTGCCCTGCTAGGAACGTGTGATGGCCAACCGGATCACGTCACTGTGCGTCGACGCCACGGACCCGCGGCTGCTCGCGGACTTCTGGTGCCAGGTCCTGGGCTGGCAGGTCACCGAGGAGGACAGCGAGGTCGTGCGCATCCAGGACGGTCCGGAGGCGCGGCTCGCGCTCGACTTCTGCTGGGTGCCGGACGGGCCGAAGACCGCGAAGAACCGGCTCCATCTCGACCTCAACGCAACCGACCGCGACCAGGCCGCCGAGCTGGAGCGGCTGCTGGCTCTCGGGGCCAGGCCGACCGACATCGGCCAGGGCCCCGACGTCAGCTGGTTCGTCCTGGCCGACCCGGAGGGCAACGAGTTCTGCCTGCTGCGCTCGCGGGTCGAGCCCTGGTCGCCGCGCTAGGGCCGGGCATACCGCGAGCCTCAGAACGACTCGGCGACCTGGACGCCCAGCCGCACGATCAGGGCCGTCGCCACCACGAGGAACAGGACGCGGACGAACGCGCTACCGCGAGCGATCGCGGTCCGCGCACCGAGGAAGCCGCCCACCAGGTTGCAGGCACCCATCAGCAGACCGAGCCGCCACAGTGGTGCCCCCTGCGGTGCGAACACCAGCAGAGCAGCGAGGTTGGTGGCCGCGTTGCCGATCTTGGCCGCCGCGCTGGCCCGCAGGAAGTCCATCCCCAGCAGCCCGACCAGGGTGAACACGAGGAAGGTGCCGGTCCCCGGGCCGATCGCCCCGTCGTACCAGCCGATCGCCAGGCCGCTCACGCCGGCCGCGAGGACGTGACGGTGGCCGTGGAAGCGAGGCGTGGACTCGATGCCGAGGGCCGGGCGCAGGAAGGTCACCGAGGCGACGACGACCAGCGCGACGAGCACGATCAGCCGGAACGCCTCGGTCGAGATGAGACCGGCGGTGAGTGCGCCCCCCACCGCGCCGGCCAGCGCGAGGAGAGCCAACGGCAGGGCGGTGCGCGCCTCCGGGCGGACCTTGCGGCCGTACGTGACCGCGCTGACGGTCGTACCGCAGATCGACGACAGCTTGTTCGTGGCCAGGATCTGGATCGGTACGGCGGTCGGCAGCATGAGCAGCAGCATCGGCAGCTGCACGAGCCCGCCGCCGCCGACGACGGCGTCGAGGTAGCCGGCGACGAGAGCGGCCACCAGCAGGACCGCGACCGTGCCGGCCGAAGGCAGGTCGTGGATGCCCGCCGCACCGGACAGCGCTCCGGTCACTCCCGCCATGCGTCGACGATGTCGAGCAGGTCGAGCAGCCGATGCGCCACGGCATCCGGTACGACGTCGACCGGCACCTGCTGCTCGGCGGGGATGTCCGAGTGCGGCACCAGGACGGCTCGCAGCCCTGCTCGCTGGGCGCCGTGGACGTCCTCGTAGGCCCGGTCACCGACGTAGACAGCCGCCGCCGGGTCGTTGACCCCCACCGCGTCCAGGGCGGCCCGGAACGCCTCCCGGTGCGGCTTCGCGTGCTCGATCTCCGAGGAGTAGACCGCGCCATCCAAGAGGTGAAGCACGCCGTCCCGCTCGAAGACAGACTCGTGGTAGGCCCGGCTCCAGATGGTGTTCGAGAGCACTCCGATGCGAATCCCCCTGTGCCGCAACCCTTCCCACAACGGTCGCACTTCCGGATCGGTGAGGGTGTGGGGCTCCCAGAACTCCTGGTAGGCCGCGAGTGCGGCCGAGTGAGCCGGGTCGTCGGATGCCACGCCGGCCTGCGCGAGGATCTCCTCCAGGCGGGCGCTGGCGCCGTCGTCCCGCAGCCGGAGCCAGGCGTTGCGCTCGAGGTGCATGATCCGGTCGGCCAGCTCGGCGGCCTCCGCGTCGCTCCGGCCCGAGTGCCGGGCGTGGACGCGCGCATAGCTCTGCCACTGGTCCTCGAAGTTGATCGTGTGCCAGGGCGTGAGCGTCCCGCCCCAGTCGAAGACGACCGCCTCGACGGCGGGCCGGCTCACCTGCCGACCTGGGCCGCGACGCGCTCGACCGCCTCGGCCACCGGCACCTCGGCGCGCTCGCCGGTGCGCCGCTCACGCACCTCGACCACACCGGTCTCGAGGCCTCGACCGACGACGACGATGGTCGGCATGCCGAGCAGCTCGGCGTCCTTGAACTTCACGCCCGGGCTCACGCCTCGGCGGTCGTCGTACAGGACCGAGACGCCGCGCGCCTCCAAGCCCGCCACCAGGTCGTCGGCGGCCGCGAAGACCCCATCGTCCTTGCCCGTCGCGACCAGGTGGACGTCCGCCGGAGCGACCGACCGCGGCCAGGCCAGGCCGAGCTCGTCGAGCGTCTGCTCGGCGATGGCCGCGACGGCCCGGGAGACACCCACGCCGTACGAGCCCATCGTGACGGTGACCAGCTTGCCGTTCTCGTCCAGCACCCTCAGGCCGAGTGCCTCGGCGTACTTGCGGCCGAGCTGGAAGATGTGGCCCATCTCGATGCCGCGCGCCGCGACGAGCGGTGCACCGTCGACCGGGCAGGGGTCGCCGGCTCGCACCTCGGCCGCCTGGATCGTGCCGTCCGGCGTGAAGTCCCGGCCGGCCACCAGGTCGATGACGTGCCGCCCCGGATGGTCGGCTCCGGTCACCCAGCGGGTGCCGTCGACGACGCGCGGGTCGACGACGAACCGGATGCCGCTCGGCTGCTTCTCTCCCAGCACAGCCGGACCGATGTAGCCCTTCGCCAGCAGGGGGTGCTGGGCGAAGTCGTCCTCGGTGAACGGCTCGAGGGCCGCCGGTTCGAGCTGGGCCTGCAGCCGCTTCTCGTCGATGTCGCGACCGCCGGGCACGCCGATGGCCAGCGGTGCGCGGGTGCCGTCGGGGTCGCGCACCATGACGACAACGTTCTTGAGGGTGTCGTCCGCCTCCCACGCCCGGTCCGGGCGGGGGAAATGCTCGTTGAGGTGGCGCACGAGCGTGTCGATGGTCGGTGTCTCGGGGGTGTCCTCGACGTGCGCGGGCGGCACGCCGGTGGCATCGACCACGGGCGGCGCCGGCACCCGCACGGCTTCCACGTTGGCCGCGTAGTCGCAGGTGGAGCAGCGCACGTAGGTGTCCTCGCCGTACTCGGCGGTGGCGAGGAACTCCTCGCTGGCCGAGCCGCCCATGGCGCCGGACATGGCCTCGACGATCACGTACTCGAGGCCGAGGCGCTCGAAGATCTTGATGTAGGCGTTGCGGTGCAGCTCGTACGACGCCAGGAAGGCCTCGTCGGAGATGTCGAACGAGTAGGAGTCCTTCATCACGAACTCGCGGCCGCGCAGGATGCCGGCGCGCGGGCGCGCCTCGTCGCGGTACTTGTTCTGGATCTGGTAGATCGACAGCGGCAGGTCCTTGTACGACGAGAACAGGTCCTTCACCGCGAGGGTGAACATCTCCTCGTGGGTGGGGCCGAGGAGGTAGTCGTTCCCTTTGCGGTCCTTGAGCCGGAAGATGTTGTCGCCGTACTCGGTCCAGCGCCCGGTCACCTCGTAGGGCTCGCGCGGCAGGAGGGCCGGGAACAGCAGCTCCTGGGCGCCGGCCGCGTCCATCTCCTCGCGCACGATCTGCTCGACGCGGCGCAGCACGCGCAGGCCGAGCGGCAGCCACGTGTAGATGCCGGGCGCCACCCGCCGGACGTACCCGGCCCGGACCAAGAGCCGGTGGCTGGGCACCTCGGCGTCCGCCGGGTCCTCACGCAGAGTGCGCAGGAACAGCGTGGACATGCGAAGCGGCACAGCGGACTCCTCGGACCGGCTCTGTGGACAAGGCGAGCCTAGGCCAGCCGCCGGGACCCGGTCGCTTGCTTATCCCCCGCTGCGGTCTTCGCTCGCAGGCCGTTAAGCCCGATCACGCAGCGCGACCCGTGGCCGCTTTCGTGCGGCGATGTGTGCCGTTCGCCTGACACGACAGGAGGTAACTCCGCACACTGACACGCGCAGGGGTCGGGTTGTGGACTGGGGATGCTGGTGAAGTTCCTCGTACGACGAATCGGCGCGGGCCCGCTGTTGCGCGTCGCACTCATGGCCCTCGTGATCGCGGTCGCGGCGGCCGAGGACCGTGCTGCCTCCATCGTCCCCGGGGCCGTGGGGATGCTCGTTCTGGAGCTGCTGCCCATCGGCCTCGGCTGGGTCAAGACCCGGCTGGCCGTCGAGCTGCTCATCGCGTCCCTGACCGTCGGGCTCAGCGTCGTCTACTCGCAGGCCGCGCTGCCCCTGCTCCTCATCACGGCGTTCCGGGCCGGCGACACCCTGGGCCTGCGAGCCGTCCTGGTCGAGCGGCTCGCGTGTGCGGCCGCGACACCGCTCTGGCTGGTTCTGCTGGCCCGCTCGGACCTGAACCGCCAGGACCACCTCGTGCCGCTCGTGCAGTGGTGGACGCTGGGGCTCGCCCTCGGACTGCTCGCCGCCTGGGCGAACCGGCTCCAGCCGGCCAGCCCTGAGGCGGCCCAGCGGCTTGCGGCGCAGGAGGCCTCCCGGCTGAGCGGCCGGCTGGCGTCGGTCGCCCGGCATCTCCCACTCGGGCTCGACGCGCCGGCGGTGGCCCAGACCCTGCTCGACGAGATGTACGCCATCACGACCGTGGACGTCTGCGCGGTGCTGTTGCGGGTGAACGAGGACACCGCCAGCCCGCTCGCCCTGCGCGGCGCGACCCGGCTCCCGTGGCGGGACCCGATCCGCAGCGAGGGCGCGCTCCACGAGGCGTGGTCCACCGGTGAGGCCGTGGTGCAGGTGCGGCCGGCCGACGCCGACGGCCGCCGGCGCGGGTCCAGCATGCTCTGCCTGCCCATCCGTGAGGACAAGGAGATGCTCGCGCTCGTCGTGCTCGAGCGGCGGACCACCGAGGGGTTCGACGACATGGACCTCGCGCGGGTCCAGCACACGGCTGATCTCGTGGCTCCCCAGCTGCAAGCCGCCTTGCGGTTCGGCGAGGTGCAGCGGTCGGCGACCGTGTTCGAGCGCGAGCAGCTGGCCCGCGAGATGCACAACGGCGTCGCCCAGGACCTCGCCTTCGTCGGCTTCGGGCTGGACGCCCTGGCCCGCCATCCCGCCATGAGCGACGTCCTGCGCGATGAGGTCCAGGCGCTGCGCAGCGAGGTCTCCCGCACGCTGGCGGACATTCGGCTGTCCATCGGCGACCTGCGGGTGGGCGTCCGCGCCGATCAGGGCCTGGGCCGGGTCCTCTCCGCGCAGCTGCAGCACTTCGGCGCGACGACCGGCAGCGCCGTACAGGTCGAGCTGCGCGAGTCGACCGTGCGGCTCCCGGTCGAGGTCGAGCAGGCGCTCGCCCGGCTGACCCACGAGCTGCTGGTCGATGCCCGCAACGGCAAGGCCTCCACGGTGCGGGTGCTGCTGGAGTCTGAGCCGCCGCTCGCGACATACCTGCTGGAGCACGACGGCGCGACGAGCTGGGACGCCGGAGCGCACCTCACCCCGTTGCTCGTCAAGCTCGGGGCCAGCCTGCGGGTCGTCCGACCCGAGGACGGCGGGGGCGTCGCGGTCATCGTGCACGCGGGCGACCCGGCGCAGAGCCCGCCGCGCTTCGCCGTCGTACCGGCCAAACAGTCCGTCGAGGAAGGGATAGGCGCATGATCAGGGTGATGTTGGTGGACGACCACCAGCTGGTCCGCCAAGCAGTAGGACGCGCGGTCGACTCCGAGCCCGACCTCGACGTCGTCGCCCAGGCCGGGACGATCGCCGAGGCCGCCGCACTGATCGGCCTCGAGCGACCGGACGTCCTGGTGGTGGACGTGTCGCTCCCGGACGGCAACGGGATCGAGCTCGTCCGCAGTACGCGCGAGTCCCTGCCGGCGACCGGGATCGTCGTCCTGACGATGCACGCCGACGACGAGACGTTGCTGCGAGCCCTCGAGGCGGGCGCCTCGGCGCTGGTTCTCAAGAGCTCGACGCTGGACAGCGTCGTCGATGCTGTACGACGCTCAGCAACCGCGCCGGACGTGTTCGCCGCCGCCGGTCTGGCCGCGGCGATGCGCCGCCGCAACGACACGGACCAGCCGCGGCTGACCCCCCGAGAGTCGGAGGTGTTGGTGTTGCTGAAGGACGGGCTCTCGGTCGGCCAGGTCGCCCGACGGCTCTACATGAGCGAGTCGACGGTCAAGACGCACATCGCCAAGATCTACGACAAGCTCGGCGCCACGAACCGGGCGCAGGCCCTCATGGCCGCCATTCGTCAAGGTCTCGTCGCGACGGACTGACGGCCCGGCACGAGCACTACCGTCGCTGCCATCGTTCGTTCGGACGATGTAGGTCCACCGGGTCGGCCGACGCGCCAGGCACCCGGTCGCCCCGAGAATCGAATGGTGCACAAGGACTTTCGACGGCGCGCGCGCAGGCGCGACCTCGACGTCGGCGTGCCCTCCCGGATCCGGGCCCTGCAAGTGGGCGTGGCGATCTTCACGGTAGTGCTGCTGGCGTCCCTGATCGGGGTGGTACTGCGATGAACGGCCAGACGTTGCAAGGGCGTGCGCAGACCGAGGGCGTCGCTGTCGCCGACATTCTGCGCGAGACGGACGAGTCCTTGCGCTCCGGTGCTGCCCTGTCGCCACCGCTGTCGCTGGGTCTCCCCGTGCTGGATGCTCACATCGGTGCAGGTCTCGTACCGGGCGACCTCGCGGTCATCGCCGGCGCCCAGGGCGTGGGCAAGACGACGTTCGCCCTGCAGGTCGCACGCAACGTCGCGCACGGCGGCTCGCCGGTGACGTACGTCTGCTACGAGCACGACGTCCAGCAGATCCTCGAACGGCTTGTCGTCATGGAGGCGAACCTCGGAGCTACCGGTCCGGCGCCGACCCTGGCCGACGTGCGGTCCCGACTGTCGCTCCGGGACGGGGGTGGCCTCGCCGAACGCCTGGCTGACCTGCACGGCACGTTGGAGGCAGTCAACCGCGTTGCGGCTTACGGCGATCGGCTGCACATCGTCAGCGCACGCGGCGACGTCACCGGGATCGCCGACCTCCGGGTGGCCTCGGCCTGGCATGACCGGCCGGGTCTCATCGTCGTCGACTACCTGCAGAAGGTCCACGTCGACCTGCCGGACGAGGACGCGCGCGTGGCCCACGTCGCGACCGCACTCAAGGACTTTGCGCTGGAGTCCGGCCAGTCGGTGCTGGCCGTGAGCGCTCTGGAGCTGGCCGGGCTGGAGGCCAAGCGCATCCGGGCCCGTCACCTCAAGGGCTCCGTCACGCTGGCGTATGAGGCCGACATCGTGATGGTGCTTCAGCACAAGTACGACGTCGTGGCCCGCGACAAGCTGGTGTACGACCTCACCCGGGCGGAGGACATGCACAACTGGCTCGTGCTGTCCCTGGAGAAGAACCGGCACGGTGACGACCGGCTCGACCTCACGTTCCGCAAGCGCCTGGCCCGTGGGCATTTCGACCCCGACGGTCACATCGAGAGCGACCCGCTCGTGGACGAGCGCATCCACATCGACCACTGAGCTCAGGGAGCTCGGAGCTCACCGAACGCGGGACAGCGGGTCGGGACGATCCCAAGCAACCGAAGGATGCTCAGCCGCTCCTGACGGTGTCGCCACCCACGTGCGCCGACAGCCATTGGGCGAGGGAGCGCACCCCGAGCGCATCCGCCATCTCGGAGCCGTGCCGACGGACTGCCTCCACGACCAGCGCAACTCGTCCGGTGTCGTTGCCCTCGTCCGTCTCCCAGCCGGCGCAGACGAAGAACGGCGCCTTGGTCGAATGGGTGCGCACGAGCTGCAGCCGGCTGGCCAGGGGCGCTCCGGCGAGATCACCACGCACCACGTCGGTGTCCATCACCATGAGGCTCGGGTGCTGGTCGCGTCCGGCCCAGACCAGCCAGTCGTCGTCCTGCAACGTCTGCGCCCACTCGAACGAACGGAGGCCGACCCCGGCTTCCACCGCCCAGGCCCCGCTGAAGTCGCGGACCATGACTGCCACGTGCGCCCGGCTGATCGCCGCCAGCTCGTCAGCCATGGTCTGGGCGACGACCGACACTGCTGGGATCGACTGCACTGCGTGAGTCAGCTGGTTCGCCACGACCCGCCAGTCGAGGACCGGCGCGGGTAGCGCCGTCAGATCCAGGACAGCTGCTGAGGAAACACCGTGGGTGGTGGCGGCACCGTTCGCGCCCGTAGCCCGGCCGGTCGCAGGCGTCCGACTGGAGGTAGTGGTTCGACTCGGCCTCGTCGCCGTGGCAACCGCTGGAGCCGCCGGGGGCTCCGGAGGCGCATGAGGCGGAGGAGTCGCGGAAAGCGACGACACCTGGGTCGCTGCCGAAGCAACGTGCGCCGGCGGGCGGTCCGAAGGCGCCGGCAGGACGGGTACGGGCTCGCTGTGGTGGGCGCTCAACGGCAGCCCCGTGGGCTGAGGGTCGCCGGCCCTTTCGTCGATGCGCCGAACCGCAGTGCGCCGCGGTGGCAGCCGCTTGCGGTCGTGCATCTCCGTGACGGTTGCCGTGCTGTCCTTGGCCCGAGCCCGGGCCTGGGCCCGCTTCGCCGCCGCCTTCGCGGCCCGCGGACCGGCCCGCAACCCGATCTTGGCCGCGTCCTTTTCGGCCGGCTCCGCGGTGAAACCGTGAGCGCCACGCAGGTTGTCGGCGGCGCGGGTCTCCAGGATGCTGCGAACCTGGCTGATCACGTCTTCGGCTCGGACCGGCGGTACGACGATGTGCACCGAACGTCCCGCGCCGAGCAGGGCCAGGTCGACCGCGTCGGCACTGATCAGCACCACCGGGATCCGTGGGTCCACCGCGGTGCTGAGCCGCGCGACCACAGCGCGTTTGCCGTCGACGGCGACCAAATCGACCACGACGACGTCGACGGATGCCGCCGCCTTGGCGACATCGTCGATGTCCTTGCCCTCGAGAATGTCGAAACCGGCTCGTCGCATCTGCAGGGCGAGGTACGAATGTTGCGACAGCACCGCTACGACGCCACCCGGCCTGTCGCCAGCCGCCGGCGTCGCCGGACCGACCTCAGTCGTGGGCACGGAGTCCGACATGGTCACCACACTCCTGGGATGAGTCGACGGGTGTGCTCGGCATACTCCCGGTAGCCCGGGATCGCTCTGGCAAGCAGTCGCTCCTCTCGGCTCGCGCGGTAGATCTGGAGGGCAACCTCCAGCAGGATGACCAGGCCGGCCTCCCAGCGCCCTACGTGAAGAGCCAGGCCGCACAGCGCCACGATCTCGCCGAAGTAGAGCGGGTGGCGCACCAAGCGGTACGGCCCGTCCGTCACGGCAACCCGTGCCTGTGGCACCACGCTGAGGTTGGTCGACAGCGTCCGCACGGACCAGACCGACCAGCTCAGACCGGCGAGAGTCAGACCGAGTACGAGCGCGTCGCGGACCGCACCGCTGGGCGCGGGCGGTACGGCGGCCATCACCAGCGGGATGACCGTCGCCAGCGGCGCGACCACCCAGACAAGAGGCGAACGGTCAGTGATCGACGCGCGGCTGCGGCGCAGGTACGCCCACACGACGAGCGCGCAGAAGGCGATCCCGAGGGCGCTGCTCCCGACTGCAGCCACCTTGTGCCAGGTCGGCTCCAGTCCAGACCACTGCCGGCGACTCGCGACGACGTTGCTCAGAGCGGACCATGAGAACAGCACGATGATGCCCACTCGGGCCATGTCGACCCGCGGCGAAAGCCGTGGCGCCAGGGTGGCCGAAGGGGTTAGTTGCTCCGTCGTCATCAGTGGTGCCCGATGAAGGTGTGCGCGATCTGGATGGCCCCCGGGCCGATGACCACGACGAACAACGCCGGGAAGATGCACAGCAGCAGGGGGAACAAGATCTTGATCGGAACCTTCTGGGCCTGCTCCTCCGCCCGCTGCCTCCGCTTGAGCCGCATTTCGGCCGCCTGCTCGCGCAGCACGCCGGCGAGTGGGATGCCCAGCCGGTCCGACTGCACAAGCGCAGAGACGAAGACCTTGAGCTCCGGGACGGTTGTCCGGGCCGCCAAGTCCTGGAAGGCCTCGACGCGGGTCTTTCCGAGCTGCATCTCGCGTAGCAGACGGGCGAACTCGCCCGCGATCGGGCCCTCGGCGTTACGCGCGACCTGGGCCAGCCCGGCGTCGAAGCCCAGTCCGGCTTCGACGCACACGGTGAGCATGTCCATCGCATCGGGCAGGCTGCGCCGGACCTTCTCCTGTCGCTTCAGGCCGGCGTTGTAGAGCAGCACGTTCGGCAGCCAGAAACCGACGACCGCGCCGCCGGCGACCCACAGCAGTCCAGCCAGTACGCGCCCGGTGAGCATGACGAGCAGGCCCAGCGCGACGCCGGCCGCGAGACCGGCCGCCTTGGCCGCCAGGATGCGCTCCACCGACCACTGCGGCGGGTTGCCGGCCACGTCCAGTCGGCTCTGCAAGCGCTTGGGCGTGTCGATCGGCGTGAGTCGACGGCCGATGCGGGTGAGGCGCTGCACCGCCGGCCGCACGAGACGCTCGGAGGCCGGAAGGGCGGTAATCGGGACGTGGCCCGAGGTCAACCTCAGCTGTTCGATCGTGAGCAGGGACCGGGCTACACCGGTCGGTTTGGGAGCGGGCCGGAGCAGTGCCATCGCGGCAACGGCGACGGCGAGGAACAACGTGGCCACGCCGACCAGGAGCAGAGTCGAGTCGTTCATCGGTCAGGCCTCCACCCTGATCACATTGCGCATCCACAGGGTCCCGATCGCCATCAGGACCCCAGCCGCGCTGATCATGACCAGGCCGGGCGTGGTGGTCCATAGGGGCTGGACGTACTGGCGTCGGGTGAGGAAGAGAAGCCCGAAGATGAAGAGCGGCAGCGCGAGCAGGATGTACGCCGACAGTCGCCCCTCAGCCGACAGGCTGCGGACCAGGCGTCGGGTCGCTGCGCGGTCGCGCAAGGTCTTCACGGTCGTCAGCAGCACTTCCGCCAAGTTCCCGCCGACCGAGCGCTGGATCCGAATCGCCATGACCGCCCAGCGCCAGTCCTCACTCATGGTTCGGTCAGCCACTGCCTCCAGCTCGTCCTCCAACGGGGCGCCGATGCGCGCCGAAGCCAACGCGCGACCCAGCTCACCCGCCATCGGTTCGACGCCGTCCTGCTGTGCTGCGTCCAGGGCCTGTTGCAGAGAGAAGCCAGTGCGGAGACTGCTCGCGACGAGGTGGAGCGTGTCCGGCAGGGCGTCGGAGAAGGCGCGGGAACGCCGCAGCTGCCGGTGCCGCAGCCAGAGGTAGGAACCGGCCCAGCCGAACACGATGCCGCACAGGACACCGACCAAGGGGTTGCGGAAGAGCACGGTGATGACAGCCGCCAGCGCTAGCACTGCGCAGAACCGCAGCACGATCCACTCCCCCGGCCGGAGCCGCGACCCCGCCTGCTCGAGCTTCTGCGCGATGCTGGCTGCCGTCCCTCGCTTGTCGACGAAGCGCTGAGAGAGCTCAACCAAGCTGCTGCCGGAGGCCTGGTTCTGGTCTCGGATCACGGCGGCGCCGGGGATGCGGCCGCTGACTCCGTACGGCGCCAGCGCCTGCGTCCGCTTGTCCTCAGCAGTCACGGGCCGCGGGAACAACAACCAGCCGATCAGGAACAGAGCAACGAAGACCACCGCGAGCACAAGACCGAGGGACGCGTACCAGGGCACCGCATCCACCAAGGCCGCGGTCGGCAGTGAGCGAGCAGAACTATCTGGGTGGGCCACGACCCCACTGCCAGCTTCGCTCGGCAGCACAGCGTCGGCCGACCAGGTCGAGGTGGCGGCGAACAGGTGGACGGTCAGGTTCTGTCCACCGGACTGATCCGGCAGCTCCACGCTCAACCGGACCTGAGCGGGCAGCGCGGCAGCGGCCTGGGCGAACGCTGCGGCGAGGTCGCTCGCGTCTGACGCCGCGACGACCCGGCCACCGCCGGCACGGGCAATCTGAGTCAGCGGACCGCGCGTGCCGTCTTGGGTTCGGAAGGCGACGGTGCTGACCCGCACCGATGACGTCTGGATCTTGCCCAGTACGTCGGACAGGCTGGCGTGGCTCACCGTGTCCGCGCCGTCGCTGAGCACCACGACGGCGCCGTTGGGTCCGGCCAGTGGCACAGCCGCCTCGACCGCGTCGTACAGGGCCGTCTCACCCTTCGAGCGCAGCTCGGCGAGACCGGAGCGGAGCGATGCCCGATCGGTCGTGGGCGATGTCACCACGCGAGGATGGTCGGCAAAGCCGATCAAGCCCACGCGCACGTCGGCGGCCACCCGCGCCATGTAGGCGTTGGCGGCGGCCCGAGCGGCTGAGATGCCGCCCGGGCCCATGGAGCCGCTCGTGTCGACGACCAGAACCGCAGTCCGCGCCTTGCCCGACGAGGAGGCGGCCGAGGAGAGCACGTGCGAAACCACCGAGTGGCCGTTCACGGTCACTTCGGTCCGGTCCGGCTGCAAAGTCACTCCCGTCGGCACGGGAACGGACAGGGCCATGGTCGCGATTCCACCGCGCACGGTGAGGTCGTCGATCGAGGCGCCGCCGGTTGCGGCGGTCGCGCGGTTGCCGGTCAGCAACAACGCGCCCGACAGCAGGAGGGCGACGGGCAGGGACTGACGAGGGTTCATGCTCGCCGCCGCCCGGCCGGGTCGACCGTCGCAAAGATCTCAGTGGGCAGGTCAACCCCTGCGTCCGACAGCGTGTCGGTGAAGCGTGGCCGCAGCCCCGTCGAGACCAACGTCCCGCGGAAGCGGCCCCGCTCGTCCAGTCCGGCGCGGTAGTTGAACGTGAAGAGGTCCTGCAGCGTGACGACGTCGCCCTCCATGCCCACGACCTCGGTCACATTGACGATGCGGCGCGACCCATCCTTCAACCGGGCCTGGTGCACGATCAGGTCGATGGCGCTCGACACCTGCTCCCGGATGGCTCGCACCGGCAGCTCGACCCCCGCCATCAGCGTCATGGTCTCCAGCCGGGCGAGGGAGTCGCGCGGCGAGTTCGCGTGAACAGTCGTGATCGAGCCGTCGTGACCGGTGTTCATCGCCTGCAGCATGTCCAGGGCGGCACCGTCACGGACCTCACCGACCACGATGCGGTCCGGCCGCATGCGCAGTGCGTTGCGGACCAAGTCCCGGATGGCCACTTCGCCGCGACCTTCGATGTTCGACGGACGCGCCTCGAGCCGCAGGACATGGTCCTGCTTGAGCTGCAGCTCGGCCGCGTCCTCGATCGTGATGATGCGCTCGTCGTGCGGGATGAAGGCGGACAACACGTTCAGCGTGGTCGTCTTGCCACTGCCCGTCCCGCCACTGATGAGGATGTTGAGGCGGCCTCGGACACACGCATCGAGCAGGTCACGCACAGCTCGAGTCATGGTGCCGAAGGACACCAGGTCGTCGGCACCGAACGGGTCGGTCGCAAACTTGCGGATCGTGAGCATCGAGCCATCGAGCGCGATCGGCGCGATGACGGCATTGACGCGGCTTCCGTCCGGGAGGCGCGCGTCCACCATGGGGCTCGCCTCGTCGATCCGGCGGCCGACGCGGCCGACGATCTTGTCGATGGTCCGGCGCAGATGCGTCTCGGACGTGAACGCCGCGTCCACAGCGTGAATTCGCCCGGCCCGCTCCACGTACACCTGGTCGGCTCCGTTGACCATGATCTCTGTGACGTTCGGGTCACGCAGCAGCGGCTCCAGCGGGCCGTGGCCGAGGATCTCGTCGGCCACCTCCTGCGCCACCCGCGCTCGGTCGGACGACGAGAGCGGAGCTTCCTCGATCTCCAGCACGCCCTGGAGCGTCTGCCGGACGCGCTGCTCGAGCTCGCCCTGCTCGAGTCTGGGGTCGTAGAGCTTCGGACCAAGACTGTCGAGCAACGCTTGGTGAACGCTGGCCTTGACCTCGGCGAAGGGATCGCGCGGGCGCTGGGTGGCCCCGTTCGCTGCCTGGTCGCTGGTCACCAGGACCGGCCGACGGGCTTGCTCCATGCGCTGGCTGAGGTTCATCGGCCGCCTCCTCGACGGAGCAGGGACAGGGTGCGGCCCTTGCGGTGGGCATCGGGCACGGCGCCAGCTAGCCGGCTCGGCATACCCACCCGCTCGGTGACCACGGAGGCCAGCTGCTTGACGGCTTGGCTGACCACGTGCCCGGGCTCGTCCAGCACGAGCGGCACGCCTCGGTTGATCGACGCGGGGACCGCCCGACTGGATGGGATCTGTGCCGCGATCGGGACGCGCAGGGTGCGCTCCACCTCGTCGATGCCGAGACCGACCTTGCTGTCCGAGCGGTTCAGGGCGACCAGCCAGTTGGCCTGCGGGTAGCCGAGGAGCTCGAGCATCTCGAGGGTGAGCCGCAGGTTCTTCAGCGCCGGGATGTCCAAGGTGGCCAGGAGCACATAGCAGTCAGAGGCGTCGAACGCCGCCAATACGTGCTCGCTGAACGCCGGCGGGGTGTCGATGACGACGTAGTCGTACATCCGCCGCAGGACGCGCATGAGCTCGCCAACGACCTTGACGTCGATGCGCTCGGCCTGCCCCGGCTCCGTGGGTGCGAGCACGGTGTCGAGCCCCGGACTGTGCGGTGTGACGAGTGACTGCACACCCTGCTCGTCCATGGTCCCGACCATCGCGGTGCTGTCGGTCATGGTCCGCGCCGGCACCAGCTGAAGCGCGATGGCCACGTCGCCGAAGGCCAGGTCCAGGTCGACGAGACAGACTCTGGACTGGCCGCCGGCCGCCAAGGTTGCGGCCAGGTTCGTCGCGATCGTCGTCTTGCCGCAGCCACCCTTGGCTGAGAAGACCGTGATGACGCGCCCTTCGGGCGCCAGGTCGGACGCCGCACCGGCGGCTCCGACCTGTCGACGAGAGATCTCCATGGAGCGGGCGCACGCGGCGCCCAAGGCGGTGAGATCGTCCGGCGCGACAACCTCACGGACCCCGGCCCGCAGGGCGTGGCCCATGATCACCACGTCAACGCGGTGCCGCAGCAGGATCACGCCGACATGGGGCCGGTTGAGCCTGAGGTCTTCGGCGAGGCCGAGGGCTAGACCTTGCTCTACCCCAGGACCGATAACGACGAGCAGCTCGCCGGAATCCTGCTCGAGGCGCCGCGGCACCTCGTGCGCCGCCTCCACCGTGGTGACCTGGCCGCCGATACCGAACGCCAGCGTCTCGGCGGTCGCTGGATCGGCCTCAAGGAGGACCGTCACTTGGTCACCCCGTTGAACAGACGCGTGTCGTCT
>JBJMHS010000032.1:0-99561 GCA_045807245.1 Actinomycetales bacterium | reverse complement strand
CGGCCACGGACGGGCCCTGGATGTGGGCGATTCGGTCTATCGGTTCCCGGCGAAGATCCGGCGGGCCATCGAGCTCCGCGACCGGCACTGCACCTTCCCGAACTGCTCCGCCCCCCCGCCCTGGTGCCACGCCCACCACCTGGTCGCCTTCGGGCGAGACGGCAAGCCGGGCGGGGCGACCTCGGAGGCCAACGGCACCCTGCTGTGCGGGCGGCACCACCGCCACGTGCACGCCAGCGGCTGGACCGGCCATCTCGTCGACGGACACGTCACCTGGACCCCACCGCAGCCGGGTGCACCACCCGCCGAAGCCAACGACCACCTCCGACACATCGAAACCGCCCTGCGCCAGCTCGCCGCCCGCTGGCTCACCCGCAACCCCCACCTCCGAGATACCGGCTAGCGCAGCCAGATCGGTGGGGCGTTGCCTACCCCATCGGTCGGGATGAGGATGAGCGGGTGAGCACCCCCGCACCGCCGGTCCCGTCGTACGCGTCTGCCGTCTCCGACGTCCCGTTGCTGGGGGAGACCATCGGCGGCAACTTCGAGCGAACGGTGGCCCGCTTCGGCGAGCGCGACGCGCTCGTCGACGTGCCGAGCGGCCGGCGGTGGACGTACCGCGAGCTGGATGCCCAGGTGAACCTCGTCGCCCGTGCCTTGCTCGCCGTGGGCATCGCCAAGGGGGACCGGGTCGGCATCTGGTCGCCCAACTGTGCCGAGTGGGTGCTGGTGCAGTACGCCACGGCCAAGATCGGCGCGATCCTGGTGAACGTGAACCCGGCCTACCGGAGCCACGAGCTGGCCTTCGTGGTGAACCAGTCCGGGATGCGCCTGCTCGTGTCCGCGGTGCAACACAAGACATCCGACTACCGCGCCATGGTCGAGCTGGTCCGTTCTGAGTGCCCGCAGCTCGCCGACGTCATCTACATCGGCGACCCGACATGGGACGACCTCATGTCGCGCAGCGCGAGCCGGCCCGAAGATGCGGTCGCCGAACGCATGGCGATGCTAGGACCCGACGACCCCATCAACATCCAGTACACCTCTGGCACAACGGGATTCCCCAAAGGCGCGACGCTGTCCCATCACAACATCCTCAACAACGGCTTCTTCGTGGCCGAGCTCATCGGGTACGACGAGTCCGACCGGGTCTGCCTGCCGGTGCCCTTCTATCACTGCTTCGGCATGGTCATGGGAAACCTCGGCTCGACGACTCACGGCTCGTGCATCGTCATCCCCGCCCCCAGCTTCGAGCCCGAGGCAACGTTGCGCGCCGTACAGGACGAGCGGTGCACCTCCCTGTACGGCGTACCGACGATGTTCATCGCCGAGCTCGCATTGCCGAACTTCGCCGAGTTCGACCTGACCTCGCTTCGGACCGGGATCATGGCCGGCTCGCCATGTCCCGTTGAGGTGATGAAGCGAGTCGTCGCCGAGATGCACATGTCCGAAGTGGCGATCTGCTACGGCATGACCGAGACCTCTCCGGTCTCGACGATGACCCGCCCGGACGACGACCTGGCCCGGCGGACCGAGACGGTCGGGCGGACCATGCCGCACCTGGAGTCCAAGGTCGTCGACCCCGTGACCGGGCTGACCGTGCCGCGCGGTGAACCCGGAGAGCTCTGCACCCGTGGGCACACGGTGATGCTTGGCTATTGGGACCAGCCCGACAAGACAGCCGAGGCCATCGACGCCGCCCGGTGGATGCACACCGGCGACCTGGCGACGATGGACAGCGAGGGGTACGTCAACATCGTCGGCCGGATCAAGGACATGGTCATCCGCGGCGGCGAGAACGTCTACCCGCGCGAGGTCGAGGAGTTCCTCTACAGCCACCCCGACATCTCCGACGTGTCGGTGGTCGGCGTGCCGGACGAGAAGTACGGGGAGGAGCTCATGGCCTGGATCGTCATGAAGCCTGAGGCGGAACCGCTGACCGCCGAAGCGTTGCGTGAGTTCTGCTCAGGCAAGCTGGCGCACTACAAGGTCCCGCGGTACGTCCACCTCGTCGACGCGTTCCCGATGACCGTGACCGGCAAGGTGCGCAAGGTCGAGATGCGGGAGAGCGCCGTGACCATCCTGGGCCTGGAACGCGCCGCGTCTCTCCGCAACGCCTAGCCCAGCCGAGCCGAACCCAGCCGTCGCTACGCTCGTGTCCCGTGACGGCGCCCTCGGGACAGCAGTTCGAGATCCGGTACGACGACCAGGTCGCGGTCGTGACCGAGGTCGGCGCGACGATCCGGCACTACAGCATCGCCGGACGCGCCGTACTCGACGGTTTCGGGGTCGACCAGGTCGCGAGCGGAGGCCGCGGCAACCATCTTGTGCCATGGCCCAACCGGGTCCGCGACGGTCGCTATCTCCATGACGGCAGGCAGCAGCAGCTCGCCCTCACCGAGCCCGCCCACCGCAACGCGATTCACGGCCTGGCCCGTTGGTCGAACTGGGTCATGGAGGAACAGACCGAAAGCTCGGTCGCCCTGTCGATCGTCGTCCACCCGCAGCCAGGATGGCCGGCCGTCCTGGCCGTCACCGTGACCGTCGAGCTGGCCGAGGGCGGCCTCACCGTCACGACAACCGCCAGCAACGAGGGCACGGTCAGCGCGCCGTACGGCACCGGTGCCCACCCCTATCTGACCGTCGGCGGCGCGACCGTCGACACCGCTCGGCTCACCGTCCCCGCCGCCACGTACCTGCACCCGGACGACCGTGGCATCCCGGTCGACCCCCGTCCGGTCGAGGGCACGCCGTACGACTTCCGCGACCGGAGGTCGATCGGCGAGCTGGCCCTGGACACGGCCTATCGCGACGTGAGCCGCGACCCCGACGGCCTCTGGCGCGTGCGGATGGAGGACGGCGACGTCGCAGCCACGCTCTGGGCCGACGACGCGTACAGCTGGATCCAGGTCTTCACCGGCGACACCCTCGCACCCGACGCCGCCCGGCGTGGCCTGGCCGTCGAGCCGATGACCTGCGGACCCGATGCGTTCAACACCGGCGACGGACTCGTCATCCTGCAGCCCGGCGACAGCCAGCGAGGCCGCTGGGGCATCACCCCGGCCTAGTCCAGCTGCTCGTCCGACGAACGGTCGGCGGTCTGCACAGACGGACGGACTCCGTTGGCAGCCGGCGATATCCGGCTCTCCAAGGTCAGCAACAGCACCATGAGTACTGCGCTGCCGGCGAGCAGCATCACGATGTACGCCGCCGAGAGCCCGTGCCCGATCAGCAGACCCGCGGAGACCGGACCCAGCACCGCGGCGATCTGGAAGGCGATCGAGTTCGCGGCGTTGTACCGACCGCGCAGGTGGTCGCTGGACAGGTCGTTCACGACTGCCGGTACGACGGGGGAGTTGAGGGTCTCGCCACCGCCGAAGATCGCGGCGCTGGCCACCAGCAACGCGAACGCGACCGCCCCGCCGACGAGCCCGGCCACGCCGACGATGGCCCAGGCCACCGCCCAGATCACGGCCATGAGCATGAGCAGCCGAGTCCGCCGGTGTCCCTCGATGCGCCGTACGACGGGCAGCTGGAGCAGCACGATGACCGCTGTGTTGGCGGCGAACGCGATGCCGATGCCCGTCGTGGAGATGCCGCCGACGATCCGGGCGAACGCCGTCCAGCCGGCCTCGAGCTGGGCGTAGCCGATGAACGCACCGACGAACGTCACGGCCAGGAACCGGCGAAAGGCTTTGTCCCGCAACACCAGCCCGTACGACGCCGGCACGTGCGCCGACCCGTCGTCCTCGTGCAGCCGGACCGGCCGCCCGACGCCACGGATCACGAAGGCCAGCAGGACGAGCGGGATCAGATAGGTCAAGCCGTCACAGAGATAGATGACCTCGAACGTCCACGGCCGGTGAACGTCGACGAACAGGCCGGAGACCACGCCGCCCATGCCGATGCCGGCGTTGAGCAGCGTGAACGACAGGCCGTAGAAGCGCTGCCGGTGCTCCGACGGGATCGCCGTCGCCACCAGGGCACCGATCGCGGGGAAGAACGTCGCATGCCCGATCCCGCCGAGCATGAGCGCCAGGGCCGCCGTGCCGGGGCCACGCACCGCGATGAGGGCGAACTGCCCGAGCAGGGAGAACGTCAACGCGACCATCTGCAGACGCCGGGCCCCGAAGCGGTCGATCGCCAGCCCGATCGGGCCGAGGAGCACCAGCGCCACGAACGGCGGCAGCGCCATCAGCAGGCCGACCGTCGGCAGCGGGATGTGCCGGACCTCGCGGAAGTACACGACGAGGAAGGGCAGCGTGAGCCCGGTCCCGAGCGCGTCGACGGCGACGCCGAGCAGGAGCAGCCGCCCGGCGCGCGGCACGCCGGCGAGGACGTTGCGCATGCCCGGCCGGCTCGCGGTCCCCTGGCTCACTCGCCCCATGCTGCCCGCAAGGCCGCCTGAGCGCCGAACCAGTTCTCCACGCTCCATCGGCCCGGCCCGGGCCACGGTGTTGTGCCGCTTAGGGTGGAGCCGTGGATCTCGTGGTGGGCTTCGACCTGGACATGACCCTCGTCGACTCGCGAGCCGGGATCGTCCAGACCATGCGCGACGTCGTCGCCGACCTGGGCGTCACGCTCACCGACGAGGAGATCTGGCCGACCATCGGCATCCCGCTCGACGACGCGTTGCGGCGCTGGCTGCCCGAGGAGCAGGTAGCCCCGGCGTTCGCCGCCTACCGCGAGCGCTACCCGGCGCTCGGCGTACCGATCACGACACTCCTGCCCGGCGCGGCCGAAGCCGTCGCCGCGGTGCGCTCCCT
The DNA here is from genome assembly GCA_045807245.1 of Actinomycetales bacterium. Classification (GTDB taxonomy): domain Bacteria; phylum Actinomycetota; class Actinomycetes; order Actinomycetales; family CAVURS01; genus CAVURS01. The sequence continues at coordinate 94,795 of JBJMHS010000032.1, read as the reverse complement.
CGGTGGCCGGGTCGCGGTGGTCAGCGCCAAGGTCGAGTCCGCCGTCCGCCAGGTCCTGGCCACGGTGGGGCTGGAAGCCGACATCGTGGTCGGGGACCGGTTCGGGCTGGGCAAGGCCGAGGTGCTCCGCGAGGTCGGGGCGCAGGTGTACGTCGGTGACCACCCTGGTGACGTCGTGGCCGCGCACGGGGCCGCTGCCGTCGCGGTCGCCGTCACCACCGGCCCGACCGATGCCGAGAAGCTCGGTGCAGTGGGCGCCGACGTGGTGCTCACGACCCTGCAGGCCTTCCCCGCCTGGCTGGACGAGCATGTGCTGTCCGCGCGGCTGGACGCCTTGGACCAGGCGTTCCGCGAACTCTCCGGCCGGGTCGTCGTCGCCTTCTCGGGCGGCACCGACTCGGCGTTCGCGCTCGCGGCGGCTGTGCGCTCGCTCGGCGCGGCCCGGGTGACGGCCGCCACCGCGGTGTCGCCGTCGCTCGCCACTGGAGAGCTCGAGCAGGCGGCGGCCTTCGCGGCGGAGATGGGGGTCCGCCACGTGACTCCGGCCACCCACGAGCTCGATCGTGACGGCTACGTGGCGAACGCCGGAGGCCGTTGCTACTACTGCAAATCCGAGCTGATCGACGTACTGACCGCGCTCGACTCCGTCGTCGGCACGGACGCGACCGTGGTGACCGGCACCAACGCCGACGACGCCCGGGCCGGCTTCCGGCCCGGCATCCGGGCCGCCGACGAGCGTGGAGCGCGCGCGCCGCTGCGCGACGTGGGCCTGACCAAGGCCCAGGTCCGCGAGACGTCGCGCCGCTGGGGCCTCACGACGTGGGACAAGCCCGCCGCCGCCTGCCTGTCCAGCCGCATCGCGTACGGCGTGCCGGTCACCCGCGTCGCTCTCGACCGGGTCGACCGAGCCGAACTCGCAGTGCGGGCGGAGCTGACCGCAGCCGGTCTGGACGTGCGCGACGTACGGGTCCGCGACCTCGGCGACGACCGCGCCGTCGTCGAGGTCGACCGCGCCCTGCTCGATGAGCTCCTGGGCCTGGACGGGCCGGCCCCGACCGGTCGGCGCCTGGTCGAGGCCGCCCGCGGCGTGGGCTTCGACGCTGCGGAGATCGACCCGCGCGGGTTCCGATCCGGGTCGATGAACGAGCTCCTCTCGCAGCCCGAGCTCTACCGCTGACCGGAGCCGGACCGGGGCACCCGTCGACGCGCGAACGGATTCGGACTTGCGCGGGCCGGATAGCCTGGAGGGGTCTGCGAACACCGAGTTCGTGCACGTTCGCGCACAACGAACCCCAACGACGACGCAACGACGAGGTCAACGGTGCCTACTGGCAAGGTGAAGTTCTACAACGCCGAGAAGGGCTTCGGCTTCCTCAGCAGTGACGAGGGCGCTGACGTCTTCTTGCACGCCTCCGCGCTGCCGGAGGGCGTCACCGAGCTCAAGGGCGGCACCCGCGTCGAGTACGGCATCGTCGAGGGCAAGCGCGGCACGCAGGCTCTGTCGGTCAAGATCCTGGACCCGTTGCCGTCGGTCGCCGCGCGCGCCCGCAAGGCGCCGGAGGACCTCACCGTCATCATCGAGGACACGATCAAGGTTCTCGACGACATCTCCAACCAGCTGCGCCGGGGCCGGCACCCGGACCGTACGTCGGCCCGCAAGGTGGCCGGTTTACTGCGTGCCGTCGCGGACGACCTCGAGGCCTAGCCCGGCCGCCGGAGGGGCACCTTGCGGGCGGCCACCCTGGCCCGCAGGGTGAGCACTAGCATGCCGGCCAGGCCGATCGCTGCACCGCCCAGTCCGTAGGCGCCCGGGATCGGCAGGCTGATGCCGATGCCGCCGCCGATGACCCAGGCCACCTGCAGGACGGTCTCGGACCGGGCGAACGCCGAGGACCGTACGTCGTCGGGCACCTCACGCTGGACCAGCGCGTCCAGCGCCAGCTTGCCCAGCGCGGCCGAGAACCCGGCGCCGACGCCGACGATGATCACCGACGCCAGCCCGTACCCGAGCGAGCCGGCGGCCGCGGCGAGCGCGGCAACCGCCAGCATGGCGGTCAGCACGGTCTCCGGTGTGACCCGGCGCAGGAGCGCACCCATCGCCGTACCGATCGTGTTGCCCACACCCGCTCCACCGGCGACCAGCCCGATCACGCCGATCGTCGGGATCGTCGTCGAGATGGGGTCGGTGCGCAGCGCGAAGGCCAGGAACAGGGTGAGGAACCCGGTAAAGGCGCGCAGGGCCGACGTGGCCCGCAGGCCCAGGACGACCCGAGGCCCGATGCCCCAGGACCCCCGCACCCGACCGCCGCCGTTGCCGTCACGGGTCGGGATCTCGGTGGTCTCGTCGGTCGGTGAGGTGGTGCGCTGCGGGGGGCCCAGCCGGGGGGCCGGCCCGGTGTCGGAGGACAGCCGGGCCCCGACCTCGCCCGCCGCGGAGTCCACCCGGCGGGGCAGCCGCAGCGCGAGCGCTACACCGGCTGCGAACACGACGAACGCCAGCCGCAGCGACCACTCCGGGCCGGCCAGCTTCAGAAACAGCCCGCCGATGGGGGTCGCGATCGCCACCGAGACGACGCCGCCCAGCATGACCCGCGAGTTCGCCGTGACCAGGGACAGCTCGGTCGGGAGCACACGTGGTGTGGCCGCGGCGCGCGTCACTTGATAGGCCTTGCTCAGGACGAGGTGGCCGAACGCGGCGGGGTACAGCGAGAACGCCTCCTTGCCGCCCGCCACGGCGCTGGCCATGACCCAGGCCAGGAACGCCCGGCCCAGCAGGGTCGCCGCGAGCGCGTAGCGCCGCCCGTGCCGGAACCGGTCGAGCAGGGGCCCGATGACGGGGGCCATCAGCGAGAACGGCGCCATCGTCACCAGCAGGTACAGCGCGACCCGCCCGCGCGCCTGGCCGACCGGCACGCTGAAGAACACGGTGTTGGCCAGGGAGAGCAGCACCAGCGCGTCGCCCGCCGCCGATACGCCGTGCATCTGGATGACCCGGGCCAGGCCGGACTCGCCGGCTCCGTGGGCCTGCGTCGCCCGCACCATGCGGCGAAACGTGGCGCGGGACGCGCGCGCGGAGGCGCCGGCAGCCTTCGCCGTACCGCGACCGAACGCCCGCGCTCCCTGCACCGCTCGCTCGCCCCTCGTGAACGGGGCGTCGGGCTCCTGCGGCATGCCGCCATCCTGCCGTGGTCCCCGCAGGGGCTCCGGTAGGGGACAATCTCGGGTATGGCTGATGAGACGCTCACCGCAGCCGTCGACCTGGCTCGCCGGGCTGCCGAGGAGATCGCCGAACCGGGGACCGTCGGCGAGCACCAGGGTTACCAGCCCGAGGGTGAGCGGGTCGGCACCCATTCGTTCGAGTGCACGTCCCCGGCCTACCGCGGTTGGCGCTGGGCCGTCACGGTGGCCCGGCCCCCCCGCGGCCGCACCGCGACCGTGGACGAGGTCCACCTGCTGCCGGGGATCGGTGCCTTGCTCGCGCCGACCTGGGTGCCGTGGTCGGACCGCATCGCGCCTGGTGACCTCGGGCCCGGCGACCTGCTGCCGTTCAATGCCGAGGATCCGCGCTTGGAGTACGGCTTCGAGGCGACGGGCGACGAAGACGTCGACCAGATGGCCTTCTGGGAGCTGGGCCTCGGACGCGAACGGGTGCTGTCCCGGGAGGGGCGCGCCGAGGCGGCCGAACGCTGGTACGACGGGTCGCACGGTCCGAACGCCGCGGTCGCCGAGCAGGCCCCCGCGCCGTGCGAGAGCTGCGGCTTCTTCCTGCCGTTGGCCGGGACCCTGCGCGCCGTCTTCGGTGTCTGCAGCAACGAGTGGTCGCCGTCGGACGGCCAGGTCGTCTCGCTGGACCACGGCTGCGGTGCGCACAGCCAGGGTGGGATCTCGGTGAACCCGCCCCAGGCCGAGCTGCCGATCCTCGACGAGGTCGGCTACGACACGTTGCTGCTACCGGACTTCGTCCCGACCCGGTGAGCGGCGGGCCGGACCCGTTCGGTACGGCGGCGGTGCGCGAACGCGTCCTCGCCGCGTGGACCGCCTCGCCCGCACGGCTGCGCGAGGACGCGAACGCCGAGGAGGACTTCAGCCTCGGTGGCTACCGCGATCGACTGGTCGTCGAGCTGGCCCAGAACGCCGCCGATGCGGCCGCGGTGGCCGGCGTCCCAGGGCGGGTCAGGTTCAGCCTGTCGCTCAACGGCATGGTGCTGGCCGTCGCCAACACGGGTGCACCGCTGGACCCGGCCGGGGTCGACGCGCTCGCCACCCTGCGGGCCTCGGCCAAGCGCGGCGGCGGCTCGGTGGGGCGGTTCGGCGTCGGGTTCGCCGCGGTCCTGGCCGTCACGGACGAGCCGGTGGTGCTCTCCCGCAGCGGGGCCGTGCGCTTCTCGCGCGCCGACTCCGCGCAGCTGGTGGCCGAAATCCCGGAGCTGACCGACGAGGTACGGCGGCGGGACGGGCACGTGCCGGTGCTGCGGCTGCCGTTCGAAGCCGAGGGCGAGCCCCCGCAGGGGTTTGCCAGCGTCGTCCTGCTGCCGATGCGGGACGACGCCGCGGCCGACCTGACCCGCCGGTCGCTCCAGGCGGTCGACGACGCGCTGCTGCTGGCCCTGCCCGGGCTCGCGGAGGTGGAGATCGAGCTCGACGGGACGACCCGGGTGCTTCGGGACGCGGCGGCCCGCTGGGTCAGCGTGGGGCGGGCCGGGACCTTCGCCGACGCGGAGCGGGCCGAGCTGTACGCCGGCCGGCCGGTGGAGGAGGCCCAACGGCCCTGGTGGAGCGCGCAGTGGGCGCTGCCCCGCTCGCCCGAGACCAGAGTCCCGCAGGTGGTGCATGCGCCGACGCCCACCGACGAGCCCCTGACCTGGCCGGCCCTGCTCATCGCGTCGTTCCCGCTCGAGCCCTCGCGGCGGCACGTCGCGCCAGGCCCGCTCACGGACCGGATCGTCAACGAAGCGGCCACGACGTACGCCGAGCTGCTCACCGAGCGCAGCGCCGAGGGTATGGACATGCTCGACCTCGTGCCGGTCGGCCTCGGCGCGGGTGCGCTGGACAGCGCGCTGCGGGTGGCGACGCTCGAGCGGCTGCGGGTCAGCCCGGTGCTGCGCGCGGCCGAGGACGGGTCGCCGGTGCGGCCGCGCGACGCCGTGACAGTGGACGGCCTGGATCCCGCGGCACTCGGTGCGCTCGCGCCGTACGTCGCCGGGCTGGTGGACGCGTCGCCCGGTGCGCGGGCGGCGCTGCGGTGGCTCGGCGTGCCGGAGCTCGGGCTGGCCGAGGTGGTGGAGGCTCTGCCGTACGCCGAGAACCCGGCGGGGTGGCGGGAGCGCTATGCCGCGCTGTCGTCCCTTGCGGAGACGCCGGAGGGACGCGAGGCGCTCGGGCTCCTGCCCGTCCCGCTCGCCGACGGCCGGGTCGTGCGCAGCGCGCGCGGCCTGCTGCTCCCACCGCCCGGTCTGGACGCCGAGCTGCTCGAGGACCTGGCCCGGGCCGGCGTGCGGATCGTGCATCCGGATGCGGCTCACGCCCTGCTGACGCGGCTGGGTGCCATCGCGGCCGCAGCGGTCGACGTGCTGCCTGACCCGGCCGTCCGGGAGCTCGTCGAGACCTCGCCCGAGGCCGAGGACCCAGAGGCTGTCGCCGACACGGTGCTCGGCCTGCTCCGCGCCGCCGTCGGCGAGGGTGGCCCCGACCTGGCCGCCGGCTCGCTGGCCTGGCTCGGCGACCTCGCGCTGCCCGACGTCGACGGCGAGCTCGCACCGGCCTCTGCGCTCGCACTGCCCGGCTCGCCGGCCGCGGGCTTCCTCGACCCGGACGAGATCGGTGTCGTGTCGAGCGAGCTGGTCGAGCGCTGGGGCGCGGACGTGCTCGCGGCCTGCGGGGTCCTGTCCGGCCTGGCGGTGGTGTCCGCGGACGAGGTGGACCTCACCGACCCACCCAAGTGGCTCGCGGACCTGGACGGGTTCGGCGAGTGGTCGGCCGCTGTCGTCCGGGCGGCCGGGCTCGACGGGCCGGTCGTCGCCGGCGAGCTGCTCGTCGTACGGGACCTCGACGTCGTGCGGCCGGACCGTTGGGCGGCGGCCGTCGGTGCGCTGTCCGCGTCGCCGCGCACCCGGGCGGCCGTGGTCGACCCTGTGCGGCTGCGCGACCTGGCCGGGCGCGGACACGATGCGCCGTCGTACACGTCGTGGTGGCTGAGCCGCGAGCTCTCGCTGGATGCTCGGCACGACCCCGACGCCGACCCCGTGGTGCGGGCGCTCCTCGACCCGGCACCGGACTGGGTGGCGGGTCTCGACGACGGCGTACGCCGCGCACTGGGTGTCGTCCGAGGTGTCACCGACCTGCCCGGCAGTGCCGCGACTCTGCTGCTCGAGCGCGTGGCCGAGCCGGGCCGCGAGGTCGCAGTGTCGGGCCTGCTGGCCGTCTGGTCGTGGCTCTCCGGTCTGGCTTCCGGTGGTGGCGGCGGACCTGGTCGCGACGTCAAGCCTCCGGACCGCGTCCGGGCCTGGAACGGCGACGCGCCGGTGATCGTCGACGCCGCAGAGGTTAGCATCGTTGACGAGCCGAAATGGTTGCAGCGCAACGACATCGGCCCCTTCATCGTTGCGCCGGCGGGCAGCGCTGATGCCCTGGCTGACCTTCTGGACGTCGACCTGGCCATCGAGCGGGCCGACGGCGTCGTGACGAGCGAAGGCGTCGCGGTGCCGGTCCCGGTCGTCGCACGAGAGGTGCTGCCGGGGTCGGCCGAGGAGTGGCACCGGCACGAGCGGCTGGAGGTTGACGGCGTCCCGGTGGAGTGGTGGGTCGACGACACGGGCCGTGCCCATGCTGCCGACGCCTCGGGGCTGGCCCGCGCTCTCGCCTGGTCGTCCGGTCGCTGGGGCGTGCGGCAGGCCCTGGCCGCCGTCCTGGCCGAGCCCCAGCGCGCGCCGGAGGTCGTGCTGGACGTGGCCTTCGAGACGTGAGCCGGCTAGTGCATGTCCGCGATGTTGCCGCGGCCGATGCGGATATAGGCCAGGCCGACCAGCCCCAGCAGGACACCGGACACTGCCGCCCACGGCCACCAGTCCCGCCCGTCCCGGTGCAGGGCCGGGATTGCGACGGTGAGGACGAGCGCAACCAGCCAGGCCGCCGTACCGATCATGACCAGGCGCGGCAGGTCGACGTGGAACGGCTCGAGCTCGGGTGGCCCCGGCTGCACCTGCGACTGCTGCTGGGTCGGGTCGGGGTCCACCGGCCCAGGGTAGGGCCGGGACGCTGACCGGCCCGGCATCAGCCGCACTGGCCGGCCGTGCGAGGGTCGTAGGCGATGAGCACCCGACTGAGTCCCGAGGCCTACCTCGACCACCTGCGCACGGAGGGTGCCCGCCTGTCCAGCGTCGCCCGGACGGCCGACCTCGACGCGCCCGTCCCGACCTGTCCGGGGTGGGTCCTGCGCGACCTGGTCTCGCACTGCGCCGAGGTCTACGCGCACAAGCGGCTGGTCCTGCAGCTCGGCCGGGCTGCGAGCGCGGACGAGCGTGCCGCCGCCCGGCCCGGCGACGGGACCGCCGGCCGGTCGGACGACGCGCTGCTCGACCATCACGACGCCGAGCTCGCCGGCCTGTTCACGGACCTCGAACGGATGGGGCCGGACGCGCAGACCTGGACCTGGTTCCCGGGCGAGACGTCGACCGGCTTCTGGTTCCGCCGGGTGGCCCAGGAGGCGCTGGTCCATCGCGTGGACGGCGAGCTGGCCGCCGGCCTGGACGTCGGCCCGCTCGACGCGGTGCTCGCCACGGACGGCGTCGACGAGGTGCTGACCTGGTTCGCCGGTCACCCCGGCGTCCTGGCCCATTCCGCCTCGCGCGACGGGGCCGCGGGCGAGGTCATGGTGCACGCCGTCGACCACGCCTTCGTCGTCGAGCTGCCGGACGACGGGCACTTCGTGCGCGAGGTCGACCCGTTGGACACCCACCTGGTGGTCGACGCGTCATTGCGCGGTGCACCCGGCGACCTCGACCTGCACCTGTGGGGCCGGCCGAGCCACGAAGCGGTCGCCGAGGCAGGTGACCCCAAGGTGCTCGAGCGACTGTTCAGCCGCCTGCACCTGGCGGTCTCCGACTGAGCAAGCAGCGCCGGCTGCTTCACGGTCATCCGGGGGGAATGTCGCCCTGACCCAATGTCGTTAGCCTAAGTAATGAGATACGCTAAGGACATGCCTCCCGTCGCCAGCTCCACACTGGCGGTAGACCTGCGCATCTCGGTGATGAAGCTCGCTCGCCGCCTGCGCCAGCAGCTCAGTGAGGACGACATCTCGACCGGGCAGTTCTCGGTGTTGGGCACGCTGGCCAACCGGGGACCCCGGACGCCGCGCGAGCTGGCCGACATCGAGCGGGTGCAGCCGCCGTCGATGACCCGCACGCTCGCCTATCTGTTCGACGCCGGTCTGGTCGACCGGACCGACCATCCCCTGGACGGCCGCCAGGTGCTCATGTCGATCACCGCCAAGGGCCAGGCCGTCGTCCAGGAGACCCGCAGGCGTCGTACAGCTTGGCTGGCCCGGCGCCTGGCCGAGCTGACCCCTGACGAGCGCGCCATCCTCAAGGAGGCCTCGACGATCGTGATGCGGCTGGCCGAGTCGTGAGCCCGACCTTCCGGGCCTTGAACTCGCGCAACTACCGCCTGTGGCTCTCCGGCGCGATCGTGTCGAACGTCGGCACGTGGATGCAGCGGGTAGCGCAGGACTGGCTGGTCCTGACCGTGCTGACGCACCACTCGACGGAGGCGGTCGGCATCACGACCGGGCTCCAGTTCCTGCCCATGCTCCTGCTCGCGCCGTACGGCGGCCTGGTCGCCGACCGCATGCCCAAGCGGCGCCTGCTCATGTTCACGCAGCTCGCGATGGGGCTGCTCGCGGCCGGCCTCGGGCTCCTGGTCGTGACCGGTCTGGTCCAGCTCTGGATGGTGTTCGGTTTCGCGCTCGCGCTCGGGTGCGTCACGGCCCTGGACAACCCGGCCCGGCAGACCTTCGTGAGCGAGATGGTGCCTCACGAGCACCTGTCGAACGCGGTCGGCCTCAACAGCGCGACCTTCAACGCCGGGCGGATCATCGGCCCCGGCATTGCCGGTCTGCTCATCGCCTGGTTCGGCACCGGGCCCGTATTCCTGATCAACGGAGCCAGCTTCGGCGCCGTACTTATCTCGTTGTCCCGCATGCGAGTTCGTGAGCTGCGCATCACGCCGCCCACGCTCCGGGCGAAGGGTCAGCTGCGGGACGGGATGAGGTACGTCGCCTCTCGCCCGGACCTCGTGCTGATCATGGCCATCGTCTTCGCGATCGGGACCTTCGGCCTCAACTTCCAGATGACGACGGCGTTCGTGGCCACGTCGGTGTTCCACAAGGGCGCAGGGGAGTACGGCCTGCTCGGCTCGATCATGGCCATCGGCTCGCTGGCCGGTGCCCTGCTGTCGGCCCGTCGCGAGAAGCCTCAGCTCCGGTACGTCGTCGGCGCCGCGTTCGCGTTCGGAGTGTTCGCGACCGTGGCCAGCCAGATGCCGTCGTACCCGCTGTTCGCCATCTCCTTGGTCCCGGTCGGGCTGTCGGCGCTGACCATGATGACGAGCGCGAACGCCTCGGTACAGATGAGCGTCGACCCGGCCCTGCGTGGCCGCGTGATGGCGCTGTACATGGCGATCTTCATGGGCGGTACGCCGATCGGGTCGCCCATCGTCGGCTGGGTCGGCGGCGTGCTGGGCGCCCGCTGGTCGATCCTGGTCGGCGGTCTGGTGGCGATCGCGACGTCGCTCGTGGCTGCCGCCTGGATCATCCACAGCCGACAGCTGCGGGTGCGCCTTCGGTTCGCCCCGGCGCCCCACGTCGTCCTGCAGCCGTCGGCGAGCACCATGATGGAGCGGTGAGTCCGCGAGTCCGCCGTTGGGTGATCCCGGGAGCTCTCGCCCTGTTGGTCGTCCTGGTCGTCGCCGGCGCCGTCCTGCACTGACCGTCCCCCGCCCCGTCGTCGTACCCCTTGAAAGCCGGTTTACCCCTCCAAAGCCGCCGCCGAGCCGGCAAAACCACTCATCGGGCGGCTTTCGGAGGGCAAAGCGGCCGTCGGGGGGTACGACGGGGGGTACGGCGGGGGGTCAGGGTGCGGGGGACGCCGGGCAGGTGGGGGTCGGCAGGGGAAGCGGAGGCAGCGGCGGGACCGGCACGGGTACGCCGTTCACGATGGTGCAGACCACGCTCGACACCGGGGTGGGCACCGGCGGCAGATGTGACGTCACGCCGTTGACGACCGACGAGACCGGGTCCGGAGCACTCGAACCCGACCCACCCCCAGCGCCACTCCCGCCGCCGATGCCGGCACCCGCGCCGGAACCCCCACCGGCAGTGGCCCCCGACCCGGAACCCGACCCCTTCCCGGCGCCGGGCCCGGCGCCCGGCGACCGCCTCGCCTCAGCCTGGCCCGAGCTCGACGTCGACCTCGAGGACGAGGACGCGGCCGGCTGGTCACCCAGCGGCAACATGGTCACGCCGTGCCGATAGGCGTCCGCGATCGCCAGCACCGTCCGGGCATAGCTGTCCGAGTTGTTGTACCGGCGCACCGCGGAGTACGCGTCGGACGGGTCCGACAGGTTGCCCGGCCCGGCGCACAGGTAGATGGCCGTCGCTGCCGCCGCGTCGTCGATGTCCTGCGGGTTCTTCGCGCCGTCGCCGTCGAGGTCCCCACCGACGCTGCGCCAGGTGCCCGGGATGAACTGCATCGGGCCGACGGCGCGGTCCCACACCTTGTCGTGGTCATACACGCCGTTGTCGGTGTCCGGGATCGTCGCCGTGCCGCCGGTGCCGTCCAGGGCCACGCCGTACACGCCGGGCCGGTCGATGCCGTCGACGCCGAGCGCGTTCCCGCCGTACCGGCCATGGTCGCTCTCCACCCGGCCGACCGCCGCGATCAGGGCCCAGTCGATGCGGCAGGCCGGGTCGGCGTTGCCGATGACCCCGGCCGCGCGGTGGTACGCCGCGAGCGCGACGCCCGGGATGCCCTGGGCGTCGAGCAGCACCGGGGAGCCGGCGCCGCCGGGCCCGGTCGGTGGCAGGTTCAGCCCGGGTGCACCGTCCGCCGTACCGGGCATGGCGAACGGTGTGTCCGGGACTATCGGCAGCGTCGCCCCTTTGGTGACCGACGCACCCGCTCCGCGCGTCGGGCCCGCCGGGGCGCCGCTGCCAGCCAAAGCCAGTCCCCCACCGAGAAGCGCCAACGCGGGCAAGGCCGCCGCAACGCCGCGCCAGCGCAGATGGACAGTCCGTAGCGCCCCCGACTCAGGAGTTGCATCCGAGTAGCTCGGGCTGTCCATCCTTGTCCTTTCCTCGGCCCCCGGAGATGGCCTCGACGACCGGTAAACGAGGCGTCCGAGCGGGGGTTACGGGTCGCGCGACGGCGACTGGGCATGATCAGCAGATGCGGCGCGCGGCTCGGGTGGTCCTGGCCACGGCCGCCGCCGCGCTGCCGGCTTTGGCGCCGTTCGCCGGAGCTGCAGCCGCCACCAGCCAGTCCAGGACCCTGGTCACCGTCCGGGACTCGCGGATCACCGAGTCGAGCGGCCTGGCTGCCAGCCCGACCGACCCCACAGTCGTCTGGACGGTCAACGACTCCGGAGACAGCGCGCGGGCGTTCGCGGTCTCGCTGACGTCCGGGCGCACGGTCGCGGTCCTGCGCGAGCGCACCGACGCCCGTGACTGCGAGGCGATGAGCTCCGGCCGCGACGCCTCGGGCCGGGCGATGCTCTGGATCGGCGACATCGGCGACAACCGGGCGGTCCGCACGTCGGTCGTGCTGCGCCTGGTGCGCGAACCCCACTCCGTTCGCTCCACCACCGTGACGCCGGTCGACCTGCGGGTGCGCTACCCGCACGGCCCGGCCGACGCAGAGACCCTGATCTGGACCCACGACGGGCGGCTGCTCATCGTCACCAAGGAGCTGTTCGGCGGTGAGGTCCTCCAGGTGCCGCCGGCCGCCGTCCGTACGGCGCTCGCCGGGCACTCGGTCGAGTCTCCCGCGCTGGCGCGGCTGGTCGGCACGGTGTCGCAGGGCCTGCCGACGGACGGGGTCGCGCTCCCGGACGGCCGGCTCGTGGTCCGCGACTACGAGGGCGCGACCGTCTACGCGCCGCCGGCGTACGACGGCAAGGCGCTCGTCCCCCAGGCCCGCCTGAGCTGGCCGACCCAGGACCAGGGGGAGACCATGGCCGTCGTCGATGGGGGCCGGGCCGTCGTCGTCGGGTCCGAGGGCGAGCGTGAGGCGCTGATCCGGGTCGACGTACCGGCTGCACCGAGCCCACCCAGCCCACCAAGCCCACCGAGCGGTACGGCGGGTGGTGGGGCCCAGCCGGCGGCCGCCCCGGACACCGGTCGGTGGGTCGGCGCTGGGCTGGTTGCTATCGCGGTGCTGACGGTGTCAGGGGTGCTCGTCCACGTGTTGCGGACGCGAGAGCGAGCAGCGCGATCCCGGTAGCCAACAACGCCGGCACCAGCAGGAACCCGTTGTGCGCTCCCACATGGTCGGCGAGCGCCCCCAGCGCGAACGGTGACAGGCCGCTGGCCAGGCCTATGCCGACGCTGGCCAGGGCGTTCGCCGTGTCCGGGCGCCCGCCGGACTCCTGCATCGTGCGGACCAGGCTGAGCGGGAACTGCAGCGCCAGCCCAAGTCCGAGAACCATGAGCCCGAGCAGCGCCACGGCCACGGATGTCGCCGTCCACATCACCGCCCAGCCGACCAGCGCCAGCAGGATCGCCGCGACGAGCAGCCGCCCGACCGACCAGCGCGCGGTCAACGGCACCGACGACATGCGGCCGATGGTCATGCCGACCAGCAGGGCGCTCACGGCCGCGCTGGCCGACTCCGAGCTGAGCCCGACGTGGCTGCGCAGCTGGTCGGCCGACCAGAACGTGCAGCAGAACTCGGTGCCGACGCACGTGATCATCACCCCCCAGGCCAGCCAGAACGGGAGCGGAGGCGCACCCTGTTGGCCCCCGCTGGTCGGCGCCATGGCGGTGAAGGCAGGCACGTTGGGCGTCCGGAACAGCAGCACGCAGACGACTGCCAGCAACGGCAAGGTCAGCACCATCGCACCCCGCCAGCTGAGTCCCACAGCGACCGAGAGGCCGACGGCCAAGGGAGCGACCACCCCGCAGGCGGTGGCGATCGCGTTGGCCTCGCCGATCGCGCCGGCGCCGAGGTCGCCGTGGTGTTCGGACAGCACAGGGTTGACGGCGTTCAACCCGAGCGCGCCGCCCACGCCCAGCACCAGCACCGAGGGCACGGTGTACGCCGGGCCGCGCAGCCCGACGAGCAGGACCAGGCCGGTCGTGACCAAGGCGCACGCAACGTACATCAGGCGCCGCCGCCCGAGCCGCCGGACCAGCGGCAGGGTGAGCGCCGCGGAGATCAGCGCACCAGCCGCGAGGGCGGTGCCGTGCAGGCCCGCGATGGCACGGGTCGTGTCCTGCTCCCGGCGCAACAGCGGTATGACCGGCCCGAACGAGTAGAGGAACCAGCCCCACATCGCGAAGTACGAGTACGCCGCCCGGGTCAGCTGGTCACGGACGAGTTTCAGCTCCGACTCTCCACGACGTACTCGATGCAGCGGGTGAGGGCCTCGACGTCGTCCGGGTCGATCGCCGGGAACATGGCGACGCGCAGCTGGTTGCGGCCCAGCTTGCGATACGGCTCGGTGTCGAGGATTCCGTTGGCGCGCAACACCTTTGCGACGGCCAGGGCGTCAACAGACTCGTCAAAGTCGATGGTGCCCACGACCTGCGAGCGCGCCACCGGGTCGGCGACGAACGGCGTGGTGTACGACGTGCGCTCGGCCCAGTCGTAGAGCCGGGCCGAGGAGTCGGCGGTCCGCTTGACCGCCCAGTCGAGGCCGCCCTGACCGTTGATCCAGTCGACCTGCTCGGCCAGCAGGACGAGCGTCGACAGCGCTGGCGTGTTGTATGTCTGGTCCAGCCGCGAGTTGCTGATAGCCGTTGGGAGAGAAAGGAACTCGGGCGTCCAACGCCCGCCCATCGAGATCTGCTCGGCCCGGTCGAGGGCGGCCGGCGACATGATGGCCAGCCACAGCCCGCCGTCGGATGCGAACGACTTCTGCGGCGCGAAGTAGTACACGTCCACCTCGCGCAGCTCGACCGGCAGCCCGCCGGCACCACTCGTCGCGTCCACCAGCACGAGCGGCCCACCGTCCGCACTTTCCTGGGTGCCCGGCACCCGCCGGACCGGGGCCATGACACCGGTCGAGGTCTCGTTGTGCGGCCAGGCGTAGGCGTCGACCCCGTCCTCGGCGTACGGCTCGGGCAGCATGCCCGGCGCCGCGCTCACCACGGTCGGCTCGCCGAGGAACGGCGCGGCGGCAACGACCGAGGCGAACTTGTTGGAGAACTCGCCGAACGCCAGGTGCTGCGTCCGCTCCTTGACCAGCCCGAACGATGCGACGTCCCAGAAGGCCGTCGTGCCGCCGTTGCCCAACACCACTTCGTAGCCGTCGGGCAGCGAGAACAGCGTGCCCAGGCCCTCGCGGACCCGGCGGACCAGGGAGCGGACCGGCGCCTGACGGTGCGACGTCCCCAGCAGCGTGGTCGACAACGCCACCAGCTCTTGCACCTGTGCGGCCCGGACCTTGCTCGGCCCTGAGCCGAACCGGCCGTCGGCCGGCTTGAGGTGGTCGGGGATCGTGAGCCGCGCCTCCGTCATGGCGCCATGGTCTCAGGCGGTCGGTGCGCTCTCGTGGATGGCCTCGGTCCATCCGGACACCTCATGCGGCGAGCGCGGAGGCGGCCCGACGTACCGCGCCGCCGGCCGCACCAGGCGCTCGGTCGACTTCTGCTCGAGGATGTGCGCGGCCCACCCGGCAGTGCGCGCGCAGGTGAACATCGGCGTGAACATCGACGGCGGCACCTGCGCGAAGTCGAGCATCACCGCGGCCCAGAACTCGACGTTCGTCGCGAGCACCCGGTCCGGCCGGCGAGCGTGCAGCTCGTCCAGCGCGGCCTTCTCCAGCGCCACCGCCACCTCGTAGCGCGGCGCCGCCAGCCGCTCTGCGGTCGCGCGCAGCACCCGCGCGCGCGGGTCCTCGGCCCGGTAGACGCGGTGGCCGAAGCCCATCAGCCGCTCGCCCCGGTCGAGGACGCCCTTGACGTACGCCGTGGCGTCGCCGAGCTGCTCGACGCCCTCCATCATGTGCAGCACGCGTGACGGCGCGCCTCCGTGCAGCGGACCGCTCATCGCGCCGACCGCGCCGGACAAGCAGGCCGCAACGTCCGCGCCCGTGGAGGCGATCACCCGGGCCGTGAACGTGGAGGCGTTCAGGCCGTGCTCGGCGGCCGAGGTCCAGTACGCGTCGACGGCCTCGACGTGCCGCGGGTCCGGCTCGCCGCGCCAGCGGATCATGAACCGTTCGGTGATCGTCTTCGCGTTGTCGACCAGGCGCTGGGGCACCATCGGCTGGCTCTGCCCGCGGGCCGACTGGGCCACGAAGCTCAGCGCCATGACGGATGCGCGCGCGAGGTCGTCGCGGGCCTGCTCCGCGCTGATGTCGAGGAGTGGCCGGAACCCCCACAGTGGCGCGAGCTGGGCCAGGGCGCTCTGCACGTCGACCCGCACGTCGCCGCTGTGCACCGGGAGCGGGAACGGCTCGGCGGGGGGCAGCCCGGGCTCGAACGCGTTGTCGACCAGCAGCCCCCACACGTTGCCGAACGAGACCTTGCCCACGAGCTCGGTGATGTCCACGCCGCGGTACCGCAGTGCCCCACCCGCACGGTCCGGTTCGGCGATCTCGGTCTCGAAGGCGACGACGCCCTCGAGCCCGGGGACGAAATCGGGATCACGGTCCGCCATGCCGCGAATGTACCGTCCGGCTGCTCGACCGGCCGCCGGCGCGGTCCGGCGGCTCAGACCTGGCCCGTACGGGGCCGGAACGCCGACAGCCCTCCCGCCAGAGCGGTTGCGCCAGCGACGCCGGCGACCGCCAAGGCGGCCGCATGCCCAGCGTCGGCCGCGGACGGCTGGGACGCCAGCGAGGTGAGGAAGATCGTGCCGAACACCGCGACGCCGACGACCTGGCCCAGCTGCAGCACGGTCACCATGACGCCGCTCGCGTCGGCTGCGTCCTGCACCCGGACCCGGCTGAGTGCTGACGCGAACAGCTGACCGTACGCACAACCCGCGAGCAGGCCCATGACCACCATGACCGCCTCGAGCGCGAGCGGGATGTCGCGGCCGGCCGACACCTCACCGCCGAGAACGCCGTACCCGACCGAGCAGACCAGCAGACCGGTCGTCGGAAGGTAGTGGTGCCAGGTCTCCGGCAGCCGCCGCCACCACAGGCCCGCGACGCCGAACCCGGCGGCCATCGGGGCGAAGGTCAGCCCGGTCCGCAGTGCGCTCTGCCCGAGGCCTCCCTGCAGGTACAGCGTGAAGCTGAACATGAACCCGGCCACCCCGGCCATGACGAGCAGCATGCACACGGCGGCCACCGCCAGCCCGGGCGAGGTGAGGACGCGTCCGCGGATGAGCGGGTGCCCGCCGCGCCGGGCCAGGCCGCGCTCGAACCGGACGAACGAGGCGACGGCGACAGCGCTCGCGCCGAGCATGACCCACCCCCACAGCGGCCAGTGCTCCTGGTGGCCCATCACGAGCGGTACGACGAACAGGAAGACCGCCGCGGACAAGGTGAGCAGGCCCGGCAGGTCGAGCTGGCGCGGTGTGCCCTCGAAGCGCGGCAGCAGCCGCAGGCCGGCGACGAGCAGGACGGCCCCGATCGGCACGTTGATCGCGAACACCGACCGCCAGCCGGTGCCGAGCAGGTCGGCGGACACCAACACCCCACCGAGCACCTGGCCCACGACCATGCCGGAGGACAGCGTCGCGGTGTACGCGCCGAGGGCCTTGACGCGAGCCGGACCGGTGAACGTTCGCTGGATGAGGCTGATGACCTGCGGCACCATGAGCGCCGACCCGGCGCCCTGGATGACCCGGAACGCGATCAGGGTGCTGGTCGTCGGCGCGAGCGCGCAGGCCAGCGAGGCCACGGTGAACACGCCGAGACCGGCCATGAAGACGCGGGTGAAGCCGAGCCGCTCGCCCAGCCGGGCACCGGTGATGAGCAGTACGGCGTACGCGATCGTGTAGCCGGACACGACCAGCTGGAGGGCCGCGCCGCTCGAGCCCAGCTCGGACTCGATGGACGGCGCCGCGACGTTGACGACCGCCACGTCGAGCAGGGCCATGAACTGACCGACCAGGACCAGGGCCAGGATGAGGCCGGGCCGGGAGGTGCCGCGGGTGGCGGCGCCGGACAGCTCGATCGCGCTGGTGTCGCCGCTGGTGGTCGAGCCTGTACTTGTCAGGGTGTGGCTCTGGGTCATGTCCATGACAATGGAACGGTTCGGATCCGGGTAGTGAGAGCCTGTTCATACTGGTACTGACAACACCTGGCAGCGGTCCACATCGGCCCTGAGGATGGATGCCATGACCGATACCGCCCAGCGCGCGGCCCGCCGTACCGAGCTGGCCGCCTTCCTGCGCGCCTGCCGCGAGCGGATCACACCGGACGCGGTCGGGCTGGCACCGGGGCCGCGCCGCCGTACGCCCGGGCTGCGCCGGGAGGAGGTCGCGAACCTCGCCGGCGTGGGGGTCACCTGGTACACGTGGCTGGAGCAGGGCCGGCCGATCAACGCCAGCGAGCAGGTCGTTGACGCGATCGGCCGCACGTTGCGGTTGACGGCGGCCGAGCGCGACCACCTGTTCCACCTGGCCGAGCTGCCGCCCCCGGACTCGGTCGGCTCGACCGGGATCACCGACGAGGTCCAGGAGATCCTGGACGCGCTCGACCCGTTGCCGGCCTCACTCACGAACGCGCGCTACGACCTGCTGGGCTGGAATGCCGCGTACGCCGCGGTGTTCGGGGGCTTCATCTGCGACGCCACGCGGCTCAACACCTTGTGGTGCATCTTCACCCGGCCCACCTGCTGCAGCCCGATGGCCCGCCCGGACGACTACAAGGCGACCATGGTGGCGACGCTGCGCTCGGGCTACGGCCGGCACGTGGGCGAGCCCGACTGGGAGTCGTTCCTGGCCGAGATGCGGGCGGCCAGCCCGGCCTTCGCCCAGATGTGGGCCGAGCAACACGTGGCGGCGCCCGGGCCGATGAGGAAGGTGTTCCGGCACGCGGCGGTGGGGGAGATCCGCGCGACGACGACGAGCCTGGCCGTGACCGGTTCGCCGGAGAACCGGATCGTGGTCTACCGGGCCGACGACGAGGAGTCGCGCGAGCGGTTCGCCTGGCTGCGCGCGCATCCGGACGCGAAACCCACGATGCACGACCACCATCCGGCCATCCCGGTCCCTGCGTGAGCGACTTCATCGTCGACCCCACCCTGCGCCGGACGTACGATGCGCCTGGCCTCGGCGACGACCTGCCGGCGGCGCCGCTGCCCTTGCTCGCTGAGTGGTACGCCGCGGCCGTCGCGGACGAGCGGGTCGACGAGCCGGCCGCGATGGTGGTGGCCACGGTGGACGCCTCGGGCCGCCCGAACGCCCGGACGGTCCTGCTGAAGGGGCTCGATGCGCGGGGGGCCGAGTTCTACACGAACCTCGGCTCCCCCAAGGCGGCGGAGCTGGCAGCGGTGTCGTTCGCGGCGCTCGTCCTGCCCTGGCACCCGATGTACCGGCAGGTGCGGCTGCGCGGCCCGGTCGAGGCCGTCTCGCGCGAGGAGAGCGCCGCCTACTTCGCCACCCGGCCGCGCGGCTCGCAGGTGGCGTCGCGCGCGTCGCACCAGTCGCAGCCGCTGCCCCGCCGGGAGGACCTGGTCGCTGCCGTCGAGGCGGAGGACGCGCGCTGGCCGGACACCGGCTCGCCCGACGACGTGCCGTTGCCTGACTACTGGGGTGGGTACCGGGTGTGTCCGGTCGAGGTCGAGCTCTGGGTCGGCCAGCCGTCGCGGCTGCACGACCGGGTGCGCTACACGGCTCGCGAGGGGACGGCCCTCGACGACGCCGCCTGGACCCGCACCCGCCTCCAGCCCTAGCCGGCCCGGCGTGGAGGAATGGGCAGGCTCAGACCGGCCCGATCCTCATTCTCAGCCGTCCACAGGAGCCGGCCTCCCGCTGGTGTGAGTCGTGCAGTTCGGCGCAGTCTTCCGGCATGCGGGCGCAACCGGCGGAGCAGCGAACACCGCTGTCCCGAGCCGTCGCTGCGCTGACCGACGAGCAGGACGGGGCCATCGCCCGGTCGCAGCTCCTGGCGCTGGGCGCGAGCCGCTCATCGATCGAGGCTCGGCTGGCCTCGGGCCGTTGGCAGCGACTCTTCGCCGGAACGTACGTCACGTTCACCGGACCGGTGCCCTTCCGGACCAGGGTCAGTGCAGCGTTGCTGCGGGTCGGCGAAGGTGCGATGGCCTGGGGCCGCACCGCCGCGGCCCTCGATGGCTTGGCCGACGAGTCCGGTGGCCCCGTGCACGTCTTGGTTCCGGCGTCGCGACGGGTCGTCGTCGAGCCCGCAATCGTCGTGCGGCGCAGCCGTCATGCCGCCGGGCGCGCGCATCCGAGCCGGACACCGCGGCGTACCCGCATCGAGCACACGGTTCTCGACCTGTCCGCGGACGCAGAAGGGTTGGTCCAGGTTGGTGCCTGGGTGAGTCGCGCGGTCGGCCGTCGGTTGACGACGCCGGACCGGCTGTTGCAGGTGTTGGAGTCCCAAGGCCGGCACCGCTGGCGGACTGAGCTGGTCGCCGTCTTGAGGGACGTCGCGCTCGGTGCCCAGTCACCTCTCGAAGTGGCCTACCTCAGGAACGTGGAGCGGGCCCATGCCCTCCCAGCAGGCGTCCGGCAGCATCGCCTGGCCGGTCGGTCCGTCCGCTGGGTCGATGTGGACGTCGAGCCGTTCTCAGTCCGGATCGAGCTCGACGGCCGGCTCGGCCACGCGGACGAGGGAGCGTTCCGCGACCGGCGGCGCGACAACGACGCGACCCGGGCCGGCCACGCGACGCTGAGGTACGGGTGGACCGACGTGTTCGGTACGCCGTGTGAGGTGGCGAGTGAGGTGGCGGCGGTGCTGGTCATGCGCGGCTGGAGGGGCCGGCCTCGTCCGTGCGGGCCGGCGTGCGATGTGGATCGTGGAGGATCTGACCGGCTCTGACCGGCCCGATCCTCCACGCAACCCTGGGTTCGGGCCGAGGGCATGGAACAGCCCGTGGGCCGGCCTCAGAAAGACCAGCCGCGCTGGACGGGGCGCGGCGAACCCACGGGCTGCGGTGACTGCCGAAACTCGCTGGCCGCATCGGCGGCGGGCGGGTAAGGAAGTCCGTCCGTCTACGACGTTGGGCTAGCTAGCAGCCACCTCACGCGTCCGTTTGTCAATCACTTCGCGGACCACCTCCTTTCCCGTGTACGAAAACCGTACGTCGGCCGGTGGAGGCAGGCAACGCAATTGGCCCGTGTTCACTCAGGACTGAAGGGGCATCAGCAGGACGGGCTTGGTCGTCGGCTGCTTCGACCCGCCGGACGGCTCCAGGGTCACCCCGAAGTTCGCGCCCGCGGTTGGGATGCCCTTGGCGTACGTCGGGTTGATCGTGCCGTCGCCGCGACGCGTCAGCAGTCCGGCCGAGTGGGCGCCGGTGGCGTCGATGACCCACAGCTGCCAGGTCTTGGCGCTCGCGGGCGCCGGCCAGCTCGAGGCCGAGAACACCGCGGCGTGCCGGCTGTCCGAGACGACGGCCGTGCCGTGGGCGCCGCCCGGTCCGCTGGCCGTGACCGTGCGCGCGTCCGGTGCCGAGAGCACCGACGCCACCGCGGCCTCGCGGGCCTCGGCCCGCTGAGCGTCCTGGTGGGCGCGGTAGGCGATGCCGCCGCTGATGCCGCCGCCGATAATGGCCAACGCCGCAACGGCAGCGGCCACGCCCAGGAGCAGCCGGCTGCGCCGGCGCTCATCGAGGTCGACCACCTGGGCGTGCAGGCCCACGGGGGGCAGCTGCCGGGTCTGCCGGATCTCGGTCATGATGCGAGCCTTCAGCTCCGGCGGCGGCGCGTCGTACTCCGCCTGGCCGAGCCGGGCCGCGGTGGCGACGAGCTCGCGGGTCTCCTGCGGGCAGGAGGCGCAGTCGCGCAGGTGCGCCTCGAACTCGACGACCTCCTCGTGCGTCAGCGCATGGGCGGCGTACGCGCCGGTCAGGGTGTGCAGATCGTCGGTCGACGTCGTCATGCCTCCACCCCCATGCAGTCGCGCATGCGGATCAGCCCGTCGCGCAGCCGCGTCTTCACCGTGCCCAGCGGGACGGACAGCAGGTCGGCCACCTGGTTGTAGGTGTATCCGGCGTAGTAGGCGAGGGTCAGCGACTCACGCTGCAGGGCGGTCAGGCCGTCCAGGCAGCGCCGCACCTGGACTCGTTCCAGCCGGCTCTCGACTGCTTCGGACACCTCGTCGTAGGCCACGTCGTAGTCGCGCTGGCCGACGCGCACTTCACGGTCGGTCGCCGCCTGCGCGGACCGCACGCGGTCCACGGCGCGGGCATGCGCGATGGTCATCACCCAGGTCATGGCCCGGCCTCGCGACGGGTCGAACCGGGACGCCGTACGCCAGATCTCCAGGAAGACCTCCTGGGTCACCTCCTCGGACTGGGCCGGGTCGCGCAGCACGCGCCGGACCAGCCCGTGCACCTGGCCGCCGACCTCGTCGTACAGCTGCTCGAAGCTGCGCTCGTCCCCGCGCGCCACGTGCGCGATGAGCGCCTCCGGGGTGCCGGCCGCCGCGACCGGTACGGCCGCGTGGGCCGAACCCTCACTGTGGGCGTGCTGCGCGGAGGAGCCCACCACGGCCCGCAACCTGCGCTGCCCACCCGTCACGACGCTCTCCTGCTCGCTCCCGACGCTTACGACAGGGGTGGTTGTGACCGGCCCCTCCGCCGGACACAGCCAACCCTGTCCGAGGTGGTTCGGCACGTAGCCGGGCCTGGATTGGTGCGAGTTTTTCGTCCGGCGTCACGGCGTGCGGGAGGACGCGTCGACCCCTCACCCGGGTCGGCGCGTGCCCGGGTGCAAGGTGGGGGCATGACCGACGAGGCGCGAGTCGTGACGTTGACCGGGCTCCGGGCCGGGGCGCTCCAGGCGTTCCGCCGCGGCACGATGCTTTTCCTGCTGCTGGGCGGCGTACAGATCTTCCTGGCCGGGCTCGGGGTCTTCGACCTCGACGGGCAGACGCTCGGGTCGTCGGGAGAGACGGCCTTCGACCCTCACCGGCTCAACGGCGACATCATGTCCGCCGTCGCCCTGCTCTTGCTGATTCTGGTCCTGCTGGCCCGTCCAGGCGGCCGCCTGATCGTCGAGGCGGCGGTGCTGCTCGTGCTGATGGCTGTGGCGCAGCCGCTCCTGGCCTCCCTCGGTGAGGACCGGGCCTGGCTCGGCGGCCTGCACGCCGTCGTCGGCATCGGGCTGCTCGGGCTCGCCTCCCGGATGCTCGTCGACAGCAAGCTCAGCCTCCCCTCCTGACCCCGTGCTCCCCACCCCGCGCGGTGCTCCCCAGCGCCCGGTTGGCAGGCCCGAAATGCCCGCGTCCAACCGGGCTCCAGGGAGCACCGCGCGGGGGCGGGCACGAGTGGGAGGCTAGGTGCGGAACAGCGGGGCCGCCGTACGGCGTTCGCGCCAGTGACCGGCCGAGGATCAGCGTGGGCATCAGCAGGAAACAGGGAGTCACCCAGTGAGTGACCTGATCGACACGACCGAGATGTACCTGCGCACGATCTACGAGCTGCAGGAGGAGGGCATCGTCCCGCTGCGCGCCCGCATCGCCGAGCGGCTCGGTCACAGCGGGCCGACCGTCTCCCAGACCGTCGCCCGGATGGAGCGCGACGGGCTGCTCCATGTCTCCGGTGACCGGCACCTGGAGCTGAGCGCCGACGGCCGCAACAAGGCCATGCGGGTCATGCGCAAGCACCGGCTGGCCGAGCGCCTGCTGGTCGACGTGATCGGCCTGGAGTGGGAGTACGTCCACGAGGAGGCCTGCCGCTGGGAGCACGTCATGAGCGAGCGGGTCGAGCGCAAGCTGCTGCAGATCCTGGACAACCCGACGGAGTCGCCCTACGGCACGCCCATCCCGGGCCTCGAGGAGCTCGGCGCCACGACGCCCTCCGAGGAGTTCCTGGACGCGCTCGGGACGCTGCGCCCCCTGACCGAGCTGGCGGCCGAGGCCGGCACGGAGCCGGTCGAGGTGGTCGTTCGGCGCCTGGGCGAGCCCGCGCAGCTGGACCATGCCGTCCTGAGCCTTCTGCACAGCGCCGGCCTCAAGCCCGGTGCGACGGTGCGGGTCCGAGCCAGCGAGGGCGGCGGTCGGGCCGTCCTCGTCCTCACCGGCGTCGACCGCCCGGACGTCGAGCTCGACCCGGAGATCGCCGCGCACGTCTTCAGCGCCGTCCTGGCCGGTACGGCGGTCGGCTCCCCCGTCGTCGCGCCTGCGGCCAGCTGAGCCGGGCCACCTGATCCGGACCGGCTGACCTGGACCGACTCGGGCCGGATCCACGCCGGAATCCGCGCCGATCCGGCGTTTCGGCAGCGGGCTGTGACCCCCGCAGCACGGTGTGGCACTACCGCTCACCTGGCGTTCACCCGTTCGGGTGATGGTTTGTGCGCCCCGACAACCTGACCGTGACCTTGGTGTGACATTCCAGCCAACGTTGTGTACGTTGGCTCTCGCTTCCTACCCCTCCTGGGAAGCCCTCACGCGGACGCCGAGCTCTGCCACCGCGACCGAGGACCGGACTACCGCATGGCAGAGGCGGGGGACCCATTTCGGGTCGGTTCCACCGGCGGGCAGCCAGCCCGGCCGCGGTACTGATCCTTGGGGTGAAGCCGAACCGGCGACCGTCATTCCTATGGCGGCCATCGGCCAGGCCGGGTGTCTCTCCACCCGAACCCGACAGCTCACCTCGAAGGCGCCGGAGAGGTTTCATACGTGTCGACCCCCGTGGCCGGACGTCACCGCGCACCCGCGCGAGCCAAGACGCCCCTCACCGCGTTCAGCCAGGCCGTCTCGACCAACGCAACGCCAGCCGTCAAGGCATCTGCCGTGCTCGCCGTCTCCGGTGGGCTCGTGGCGTCGCTCGGGATGCAGGCCAACGCCACCCCCACGCACCAGGGCCAGGCCCCGCAGACGCATGACGTCAGCTCGACGGCCGCCCCCGCGTTCGGTGACAGCAGCTTCAGCGCCACCACGGTGGCCAGCAGGACGACGACGACGCTGCGCACGCCGGGCCACACCATCGCCCCGGCCCCTCGCGTCTCCCGCAGTGCCGGTCGTCAGGTCCTCGGCGTCTCGCACGTCGTGTACGGCCCGATCAAGCCGGTCAAGGCCGGCGCTCCCGGCTCGGCCGAGTTCGGCGCCGCTGTCATGGCGATTGCCGCGCGCTACGCCGGCATCGCTTACCGGTACGGCGGCACGACGCCGGCCGGCTTCGACTGCTCGGGCTACGTCCGCTACGTCATGGCGCAGGTCGGCGTGAGCCTGCCGCGCACATCCAGCGAGCAGCGCGCCGCGACGACCCGCATCTCGCTCAGCGAGGCCCGGCCCGGCGACCTGGTCTTCTTCCCGGGCCACGTCGGCATCTACGCCGGCGGCGGCATGATGTGGGACTCCCCGCACACCGGCGGCGTCGTCGCGAAGCGCGCCGTCTACTCCTCGGGTGCGACGTACGGCCGGGTCGGCTGACCCGCCGTACCTGTTCTCGGCCGACCCGTCTCGGCCAATGCGCGTGACCGAAGATATCTCCCGCACGTAGCATGCGCCTGGGCGCGCCAGCCAGGCGCGCTGCTGTGTGGGAAGGGGCGTGCTCGTGCGAACCCTGGTGCTGAACGCCGGATTCGAGCCACTCGCGGTCGTGTCGTTCCGCCGTGCCGTCGTGCTGGTGCTGGCCGGCAAGGCGACCATGCTCGCCGACACGGGCGAGTGCCTGCACTCCGCGCAGCTCGAGCTCCCGCGCCCCGCAGTGATCCTGCTCGCTCGCTACGTCCGGGTGCCGTACCGGCACAGCGTGCCGGTCACCCGCCGAGGCGTGCTGCGTCGCGACGGCCACCGCTGCGGGTACTGCGGGCACACCGCCTCGACGATCGACCACGTCGTACCGCGCTCGCGCGGTGGCGACGACTCCTGGTCCAACTTGGTCGCCTGCTGCCTGCGCTGCAACGGCGTCAAGGGTGACCGGACCCCGGACGAGATGGGCTGGACGCTGCGGGTGCGCCCGCACGCGCCGCGCGGTCCGGCCTGGGCCTTGCGCGGCAGCGAGGTCAGCCACCCGTCCTGGATGGAGTTCCTCGAGCGGGCCGCCTGAGTGCGGAATAGTTGCGTCTGCAATTATCGTTGGGTACGGCGTAGCCTCATGTCCCGCTGAGGAGGACCCGATGCCCGCCATCACCGTCGACGACCTGACCACCCTGCCGCGCATCGCGCCGGATCCTGCCACCGCGCAGCCGCGCCCAGTGGTGTCCGTGTCATCGGCGCCCAGCGGTGTCGAGGGCGAGGGCTTCCCCGTCCGCCGGGCCTTCGCGGGGGTCGACCTGCGCGCACTCGACCCGTTCATCCACATGGACCAGATGGGCGAGGTCGAGTACGCGCCGGGGGAGGCTCGAGGCACATCGTGGCACCCGCACCGCGGTTTCGAGACCGTCACCTACATCATGGACGGCACGTTCGACCACCAGGACTCCAACGGCGGCGGCGGCACGATCACCAACGGCGACACCCAGTGGATGACCGCCGGCGGCGGCATCCTGCACATCGAGCGGCCGCCGGACGCGCTGGTCCGCAGCGGCGGCGTCTTCCACGGCATCCAGCTCTGGGTCAACCTGCCGAGCGCGCAGAAGTGGGCCGCACCGCGCTACCAGGACATCCGGGCGGCGTCGGTTGCGTTGCTCAGCACGCCGGACGCGGGGGCGCTCGTCCGGGTCATCGCCGGTCAGGTCGACGGGCACGCCGGCCCGGGATCGACGTACACCCCGATGACGCTGGTGCACGCCTCGCTGGCGCCGACCGCACGGCTCGACCTGCCGTGGCGCCCGGACTTCAACGCGCTGGTCTACGTCCTGTCGGGCAACGGCGTCGTCGGCCCGGACCGCCGGCCGATCGGGATGGGGCAGCTCGCCGTGCTGGGCGCCGGAGATGTCGTCACAGTGCAAGCGTCCGGGCGGCAGGAGAGCCGCAGCCCGCAGCTGGAGATCCTGGTGCTCGGCGGGCGCCCGATCCGTGAGCCGCTCGCCTGGGCCGGGCCGTTCGTCATGAACACCCGGGACGAGGTGCTCCAGGCGTTCGAGGACTTCCAGTCCGGTCGCATGGGGCAGATCCCCGCGGTGCACGGCGCGCCCACGGAGCTGCAGGAGCGGTGAGCACGCCGCCGCCGGGGCTGGTCCTCGACTTCGACGAGGACTTCCGCGGCGCAGCGATCGACACGACTCGCTGGGTGCCGTACTACCTGCCGCACTGGAGCTCGCGCGAGCGCACGGCGGCCCGGTTCGGCCGGCACGAGGGTCGGCTGGCGTTGCACATCGAGGCCGAACAGCCGGCGTGGTGCCCGGAGTGGGACGGCGACCTGCGCGCGTCGGTGATCCAGACCGGCCTGTACGCCGGGTCGCTCGGCTCCGACCGCGGGCAGCTCCACTTCCGGGACGACCTGGTCGTGCGCCAGGAGCAGGAGAACCGACGCACCTACACGCCGTACCAGGGCTACGTCGAGCTGCGCGCGAAGGCGGTGGCCGACCCCGGGGTGATGGTGGCCCTCTGGATGATGGGCGTCGAGGAACGGCCCGAGGAGTGCGGCGAGATCTGCATCGCCGAGATCTTCGGCGCGGACATCACCACGACGTCCGCGAGGATCGGCATGGGCATCCACCCGTTCGCGGATCCGACTCTCCGAGAAGAGTTTTCGGCCGATCAGTACCCGATCGACGCGACCGAGCTGCACACCTACGCGGCGTACTGGACCAGCGGCGGTGTCGAGTTCCTGCTCGACGGCGACGTGGTCAAGCGGACCACGCAGTCACCGCTGTACCCCATGCAGCTGATGCTGGGGATCTACGAGTTCCCCGACCGGCTTGACCCAGCCCGGGCCCACGCGTACCCGAAGCCGTTCGTCGTCGATCGGGTGCGCGGCTTCTCGCGCGCTGACTAGACCCGATCGCACAGCGGGACAGCGAAGACCCGGCTAGCTGGTCGGCAGCCCGGACGTCATCGCGATCAGCTTGAGCTGCGCGCGGAAGATCGCGTCGCGGCCCTCGGGCGATACCCAGTCGAAGTGGCCGTAAGCCTCGAGGCTGGTGAAGCCGTGCAACCCGGACCAGGCGTTGAGCATCGCCTGGAAGACGTCGCCCGGCAGGATGTGGTGCTCCATCTCGGGCGGGCAGTCCGCGGCAGCCAGCACCACGGACTCCTCGACGTCGGTGATGAGCGGCCGGCCGAGTACGCCGCGTTGCAGGGCCTCGACGAACAGCCCGGACAGCTGGGCCATCGCCCGCTTCGCGGCCTCGGTGGTCGGGCCTTCCTCCTCGGCCACGTAGCCCGGCACCGGCATGCCCAGGATCAGCGCGAACTGCTCAGGCTCGGTGCGGCCCCAGCGGCGGTAGGCCTGGCCGGCCGCGACCCATCGGTCCCACAGTGCACCGGCGTCGATGTCCTGCAGCGCGGCGCCGACCGCATCGCCCAAGTCGTCGTACGCATCGGTGATCAGCTCGGTCAACAGCTCGTGCTGGCCGTCGAAGTACCGGTACAGCGCGGGCGGCGTCAGGCCCATGCTCTTCGCGATCTCGGTGAACCGGATGTCGGTCGTGTGGTGCTCACGCATGAGGTCGAGCGCGGTCTGCTTGATCTCGTCGATCGTCGCCGCGCGGGCCCGGTGGCGGCGCGAGACCGGGACCTCGGTCGTGCTGGTGGGTGGCGTCATCGCCGGTGACCTCCGTGTGGTTGCGTGAATCATCTTCACAGAAGTTAATGCTCTTGACAAGTGAAGTCAGATGATGTTGGTTATGGCTCATAACGCAGATGACCAGCCATCAGAGCGGGCGACCTCGACCCGTGGCTTTCCCCTTCATGAACAGGACGGACATGAGCACCAGCACGGTTGTCCGGGCCGGCTCCGGCCCCGCCTCGCCGCACACCGACCTCACCGGGCCCGGCCCGCTCGGCCGCCTGGCCGGCGTCGCCTACCGGCACCGCGGCCGCATGGTCCTCGCCTGGCTGGCGGTGCTCGCCCTGGCCTTCGCCCTGTCGGCGGCGCTCGGCGGCAGCTTCAAGGCCGACTACTCCGCGCCGGGGTCCGACTCCAAGGCGGCCCAGCAGCTGCTCCAGACCAGGTTCCCCACCCAGTCCGGCGACACCGTCGACGTCGTGGTCCACTCCGACGCTGCCGTGACCTCGCCCGCCGTCAAGGCCGCGGTGACCGGCGTCCTCGGGCAGATCGGCTCGGCCGCGCACGTCGCCGGCGTCGACAACCCCTACACGAGCGCGGGCAGCATCTCGCCCGACGGGCACACCCTGCTGGCCACCGCCCGGCTCGACGTGGTGAACCCCAACGACATGCCGGTGACGGCCAGCAAGCACCTGCTCGACCTCGCCGGCAAGGCGTCGACCGACGCGGTCCAGATCTCGCTCGGGGGCCAGACCATCGAGCAGGCTCAGCAAGGCTCGATCGGTTCCGAGGGCATCGGCATCCTGGCCGCCGCCCTGATCCTGCTGCTGATGTTCGGCTCGGTCGTGGCCGCCGGCCTGCCGATCCTGGTCGCCCTCGGCGGCCTGGCCGTGTCGAGCGCCCTGACCGGCGTGGTGATCTCGTTCGTCGACGCGCCGGACTGGTCGACCTCGCTCGCCACGATGATGGGCATCGGCATCGGCATCGACTACGCCCTGCTGATGGTCACCCGGTTCCGCGAGTGGCGCGCGGCGGGCCTGGACTCCGAGCGCGCGACCATCGCCACGCTGGACACCGCCGGGCGCTCGGTGCTCGTCGCCGGAACGACGGTCGTGATCAGCATGCTCGGCCTGTTCGCCATGGGCCTGTCCTTCATGCGCGGCGCCGCCATGGTGACGATCGTGTCCGTGCTCGTGGTCATGGCCGCGGCGGTCACGTTGTTCCCGGCGCTGCTCGGCTACCTCGGCCGGCACATCGAGCGGCTGCACCTGCCGCTGAGCCGACGGAGCGCGCCCATCGTCGCCGTCGGTGGGCATGTCGAGCCGGGCCGGCGCTGGCTGGCCTGGAGCCGTCTCGTCGCCCGGCGCCGGTTCGCGGCCGCGGCGGCTGGAGTCGTCATCCTGCTCGCGCTCGCCGCGCCGTTCCTCGGCGTCCGGTTCGGCTTCCCCGACGCCGGCAACGACCGTGCGGGTACGTCGACCCGCCAGGCCTACGACACGCTCTCGCGGGGCTTCGGTCCGGGTGCCAACGGCCCGCTCCTGCTGGCCGCGGAGCTGCCGGCCGGCGCCGGCGCGGGGAGCCTCGAGGCCCTGACCACCGCCGTACGCAGCACTTCCGGTGTGGCCGCCGTGTCGCCGGTGACGGTGAACCCCGCGGGTGACACTGCGATCGTCACCGTCGTACCGACCACCGGACCTCAGTCGACCAAGACCGAGGACCTCGTGCACCAGCTGCGCGACACGGTGATCCCGGCCGCTGCGCAAGGGGTCCCGGTCCACGTCGGTGGCGTGACCGCGACCGCGATCGACAGCACGAGCAACATCGCCAAGCGCATCCCGCTGCTCATCGCCGGCGTGGTGCTGCTCTCGATGATCCTGCTGCTGATCTCCTTCCGGAGCGTCACGGTCGCCCTCAAGGCCGCGGTCATGAACCTGCTGTCCGTCGCTGCGGCGTACGGCGTGGTTGCCCTTGTCCTGCAGGGGGGTTGGGCCGGCCGCCTGGTCGGCATCGACACCGAGACCCCGTTGCCCGCGTTCGTGCCGGTGCTGATGTTCGCGGTGCTGTTCGGCCTGTCGATGGACTATGAGGTGTTCCTGGTCAGCCGGATGCGCGAGACCTGGCTGCGCACCGGCGACAACGGTCGGGCCATCCTCGAGGGGCTGGCCGGCACGGGCCGGGTCATCACCGCCGCGGCCGCGATCATGGTCGCCGTGTTCGCCGCCTTCGTGCCGAGCCCGGACCTCGTGCTCAAGGTCATCGGCATCGGCATGGCGTCCGCCATCTTCATCGACGCGACCATCGTGCGGATGCTGCTGGTCCCGGCCGTGATGCACCTGCTCGGCCGCCGCAACTGGTGGATGCCGCGCGCACTGGAGCGGGTCGTGCCGCAGCTACACGTCGAGGGCCAGCCCGAGCGGCACGCCATCCGGCCCGTCGAGCCGGAGCCGGCCCTGGCGCCGTGACCCTAGGTCAGTCGTTACGGGTGGCCGGCGTTAGCCGGCCACCCGCTCGAGCAGCTCGTCCAGTCGGGCGTACCCGTCCTCCGCACCCTCCTGCATCCCTGCGGCGACCATGCCGTCGCGGGCCTCGACCGAGGTGAACACCGAGGTGGCCCGCAGCAGGGTGCGCCCGTCGTGCTCCTCGAAGGTCAGCCGCTCGAGCAGCACCTCGCCGGGCGTGCCTTCGTACTCGAAGGTCTGGTGGATGCCGTGCTCGACCGACGGGTCGCCGTGGAACACGCCGTGGAACCAGTGCTCCACGCCGTCCTCACCCCACTGACCGAAGCGCCAGCGTCCACCGTCGCGGGCTTCCAGATGCTCGACCTTCGTCTGCAGCCGGCGCGGGCCGACCCACTGGGCCAGCAGCTCGGGGTCGGTGTGCGCCCGCAGCAGTGTCTCGGCCGGAGCGTCGAACTCGCGCTCGAGGTGCAGGGCGTGCGAGCCCGGTTCGATCGTGTACGTCGTGGTTCCCATCTCAGGTCCTTCCTCTCTTCGTGCTGGCGAGCAGCTCGTCCAGGCGCTGGTAGCTCTCCTCCCAGTACTCGCGGTACGACGCGAGCCACCCGACCGCGTCGCGCAACGGCTCGGCGCGCAGATGGCTGAGCCGGGCCGTCGCCTGCCGGCTCCGGGTGATCAGGCCGGCGTCCTCGAGCACCTTCAGGTGCCGGGAGACGGCGGGCTGCGACATCGGGAACGGTGCCGCCAGCGCCGCCACGCTGGCCTCGCCCTGGGTGAGCCGGGCCAGGATCGCCCGGCGGGTCCGGTCGGCCAGCGCTCCGAACACGGCGTCCAACTCGGTGTCGCTCATCCATAACCTTTCACTTCTAAAACTGATCTATTATAGAGTGGGTCCCGGTGGCCGCCCATGTCAAGCCGAGAGAGCGGAAGGCGTTCAGGCGCCGGGCGTCGGAGTGACCGCGCCGTGTGCGCGCAGGACGTCGGCCGCGCCGGACACGCGTCCGGGCAGCTCGGCCGACGCGACCGGCCGGGCCAACAGGTACCCCTGGACGGTGTCGCAGTCGAGGTCGGCCAGCCGGTGCAGCGCCTCGGCCGACTCGACCCCCTCGGCGGTCACGGTGAAGCCGAGGCTGTGGCCCAGCTCGATGACCGAGCGGACGATGGCGGTCTTGCGCTCGTCGCTGAGCATCGGCAGGACGAAGGTCTTGTCGATCTTGAGCTCCCAGATCGGGAGCGTCGCGAGGTAGCCCAGGCTGGTGTGCCCCGCGCCGAAGTCGTCGATCGAGATGCGCAGCCCCGCGCGGCTCAGCTCGCCGAGCGTGCGGGCGGCCCGGATCGGGTCGGCCATGAGCGAGGTCTCGGTGATCTCGAGGATCACGCGGTGCGGGTCGGTGCCCGTCTCACCCAGCACGGCCAGCACCTCTCCCGCGAACTCGGGCCGGGCCAGGCTGCGGGCCGAGATGTTCACGGCGATGGCCAGCCGACCGGTCGGGTCGAGCTCGGGCAGGGCGGTGGTCGCGCGCCGGAGCACCCAGCGGGTCAGGTCCTCGATGAGCTCGGTCTGCTCGGCCGCCGGCACGAACGCGTCCGGGTAGACCAAGCCCCGGGTGGGGTGCTGCCACCGGACCAGCGCCTCGAGAGCGACCACGCGGCCGCGCCGTACATCGCCTTTGGGCTGGTAGTGCAGGACGAGCTGGTCGTCCGCGATCGCGTGGCCGAGCTCGGCGATCAGAGTGAGCGTCGAGGAGTCGTGCTGGTCGTGCTCGGCGCGATAGCGGATGAGGCCGGAGTAGTTGCGCTTCGCGACGTACATCGCCAGGTCGGCGTGCTGCAGCAGCTCGCCGATCTGCAAGCCGTCCTCGGGCGCCATGGCGAAGCCGACGCTCGCCTCCACCGCCAGCGGTACGCCGTGGACCTGCGCCGGCTCGCTGACGACAGATCTGAGCCGGGCCAGCACTTCGGCGGCTTCGCTGGTGCTGTGGATGCCCGCGAGGATGACCCCGAACTCGTCGCCCCCGAGCCGGGCAATGGTGTCGCCCTCTCGGACGTACAGCTTCATCCGCTCGGCGAGCAGCAGGAGCAGCTGGTCGCCCGTGTCGTGTCCGAGCGTGTCGTTGACCTCCTTGAACCGGTCGAGGTCGATCACCGCGATGCACACCGGGCGCTCCGGGGTCGCGCCGCGGACGGCCTGGGCCGCGCGGTCGGCGAAGTGCGAGCGGTTCGGCATGCCGGTCAACGCGTCGTGCCGGGCCAGGTAGGCGTTCGCCTGTGACTGCCGGCGCAGACGGCGGGTCACCGACATCGACACCGCGAGCAGGCTGAGCCACAGCAGGAGCAGCCCGCCGGTCAGGGCGAGACCGACTGCGCGCTGACCGCGGGAGATGTCGGCGGCGATGGGCGCGTACGGCAGGTAGATCTCGAGTACGCCGATCTGCAGGTGCGACTGGGTGGCCAGCAGCGGCTGGTAGACCTCGACGACCTTGGGCCCGAGTGGGCCCACGTCCTCGGCGTCGGCGTTGACGTGGGTGAGCTCGACGTCGGTCTGGCCGTGAACGGCCTCGACGACCGCGTTCTCGGGCGTGGCCTCGGCCACGCCGGACGCGTCGTCGGAGTAGACGATGTGACCGCTCATGCCGCGCAGGCGGATCCGGACCAGCTGGTGGTCGGCGACCGCGAGGCTGACGCTGCGCTGCAGTGCCGTGCGCTCGGCCTCGGTCAGGCCGCGGTCGAGGTTGTCGACGCCGAGGAGTGGGGCGATGCTGGTCCGCGCGATGAGGTCGGCTTTGGCCTGGCCCTCGGCCACCGCATGCTGGTGTCCCTGCCGGTTGAGCAGGCTCAGCAGGGCAGCGCCGAGCAGCAGCACTGGCACGAGGCTGACCAGCGCGTAGACGGCAAAGAGACGCCGGACCGACCCCGTCGACCGTCCGCGTCTCAGCGGCGAGAGCACGTCATAGCATCGGCGTCGGCGCGCCGGACTTGAGGTGCGGCCGACCCTTCGCTGCAGGTCAGAGCCCCTTTCGGGTGCCCCGCGACGGGCTCAGGTCAGCGTGGTCGGCGTGGGGCGCGCCGTCAGGGCGATGAGCAGGTGCCGGTCGTCGGCGGGGGTCGTCTTGTTGCGCCAGAGGTGGCCGCAGGCGACGCAGCGCTGTACGACGACCAGCTCGGGTCCGTCGAGCTGGGCCCCGATGGGCTCCATCAGCCCACGGCAGTCCGCGGCGCGGTCGCCTGGTCGAACGTCGACGTGGCGGGACCACAGACAGGCGGGGCAGTGGTTCGTGTAGCCGGTGCCGCGGACGGCCCGGCCACAGTGGCCACATTCGAAGTCCTCGGTACGGCGGGTGAACCGCCGCTCGTTCACCGCATCATCACCCGGCCATCGTGGCACGGGCCGGCCCGGGTGACGGGCATCACCATCGGTGGGGGCACAAACGACGGCTGCCGACGGTTTGACATGATGGCTGGGCGGGCGACTCCGCACCAACCGAAGACTCGAACGAAACCACGAGGAGCGCGGCCATGACCAGCAAGACCCCCGTCAGGGGAGATGGATTCGGACACAAGCTCGCTGCGATCTGGGCGGACATCGCCTACGCGCAGCTGCGGATGATCGAGCACAACCGCCCCGGAGCGCCTCGCCGCTGACGCCGTCAGCCGGACCGACCACAGACGCCGCTTCCCTCACGGGAGGCGGCGTCTTTGTCGTTGGCTCATCGCGGGGCGCCGTCCGCCCGTCGCATGTCCCACGCGTCGGTGACCAGCTCGGTCAGACGTCTCGTCGTCACTCGCTCGAGCCGTACGACCACAACGGGCTGCCCGCTGTACCCGGCTGCGGTGATGAAGAGCTCCGGTTCGCCGTTGATCAGGGCCTGCCGCTCGGACTCGTCGCCGACGTACAGCACGGCCAGGTCCGCGCGGATGACGCGGCGTCGACCGGGGACCGGCTCCGGGTAGGACCACACGAAGCCGCGGTTGCCGACCCGGAAGTCGAAGCCTTCGCTCGGGATCTCGACGGCCCCCTCGAGTGAGCCGGCGATACGCCGGACGTCGTCCGCGTCAGCCATGTCGGACGAGCAACGGTCCCGTGGTCACGCGTCCGAGGATGCCAGTGGTTGGGTGGTCCCGTGACAGCCGACAGTCAGGTGCACGGGACGCACGAGTACGACGACGACCCGCGCAACGACCACGTCCTCGTCTGGGTCAACGGCGAGCTGCGGCCGCGCCAGGAGGCGGTGGTGTCCGTCTTCGACTCGGGCTTCGTGCTGGGCGACGGGGTGTGGGAGGGCTTGCGGGTGCACGGTGGGGTTCCGGCGTTCCTCGACCGGCACTTGGACCGCCTGTTCGAAGGGGCCAAGGCGATCGCACTGGACGTCGGGATGGACCGAGCCTCGTTGGCCGCCGCCTTAGCCGAGACGTTGCGGGCCAACGAGATGACCGACGGTGTGCACGTGCGGCTGATGGTCACGCGCGGCGTGAAGCGCACGCCGTACCAGGACCCCCGGGTGACGCTCGGACCGGCGACCGTCGTGATCGTCGCGGAGCACAAGTCGCCCAAGCCCCAGGTCGTCGAGCGCGGCATCACCCTGTTCACGGTGCACGTGCGCCGGCCGTCCCCCGACGTCCTGGACGCCAAGCTCAACTCGCACAGCAAGCTGAACGACATCACGGCGTGCATCCAGGCCTACACCGCCGGCGCGGACGAGGCGCTGATGCTCGACCCGCACGGCTTCGTCGCCACCTGTAACTCGACCCACTTCTTCATCGGGCGGCGCGGCGAGCTCTGGACCTCGACCGGCGACTACTGCCTCGGTGGGATCACTCGGTCCGTGGTCCTCGAGGTGGCGCGCTCCGCGGGCATCGTTGCGCGAGAACGCAACTTCAGCCTCACCGACGTGTACGGCGCGGATGAGGCGTTCGTCACCGGCACGTTCGCCGGGCTGGTGCCGGTGCGCCAGGTCGACGGCCGCGAGGTGGGGACGGGGACCCGGCCGCTCACGGAGCGGTTGCAGGCGCTCTACCGCCAGGCGGTCGAGCGAGACGTCGCGAAGCGTCGGGGCGATGGCTGACGAGGAGGGCGGCGGCGGCGGCGCCCGCGGCGCCGGCGGCGTTGGTGGCGTTGGTGGGCATCGCGGTGTGGCCCGGCTCGCGATGTGGTCCGGGCCGCGCAACATCTCGACCGCGCTGATGCGGTCCTGGGAGAACCGGCCGGACGCGATCGTGGTGGACGAGCCCCTGTACGGGCACTACCTCGCGACGACCGGCATCGAGCATCCAGGCCGAGAGGAGATCGTCGCCGCCCTCCCGACGGACATCGACGTGGCCATAGCCGGTCTGCTCGGTCCGGTGCCGGACGGGGTACGCGTCTTCTACCAGAAGCACATGACGCATCACCTGATCGACGACGTGCCCCGCGGGTGGATCAAAGAGCTGGTCAACGTCTTGCTGATCCGTGACCCAGCGGAGGTGGTGGCGTCGTACGTCAAGTCGAGGCCCGATGTCTCCCTGATGGACATCGGTCTGCCGCAACAAGTTTCGCTGTACGACGACCTGGTCGCCGCCGATCGGTCCCCACTCGTGATCGACTCGGCCGACTTCCTGCGCGACCCGGAGGGTCACCTGCGCGGGCTCTGCGACCTGGTCGGGGTGGAGTTCACCGATGCGATGCTGCACTGGCCGCCGGGACGCCGGGACAGCGACGGTGTCTGGGGTCCCTACTGGTACGAGGCAGTGTGGCGTTCCACCGGGTTCGAGCCCTACCGTCCGCGACCGGTCCGGCTCACTGGGCGCGCTGCCAAGGTGGCCGACGAGGGCCGCCCCTTGTACGAGCGATTGGCCGCGCAGCGCTGGCGCTCGGCCTCGATGTAACGGACAGTTGGTCACGTGCAGCGCGCCTGACAGATCTGTGGATCTAGCAACTGACAATGTTGTCAGTTAGTGTTTCTGTGAGGCAAGATAGGCCCCGCCGGCTCGGAGCGTCTGCCTCCTGTCGGCGGATCACACCAACGGTCTGGGAAGGGTGAGCGCTGCATGTCGACGCCGCTCTATCAGTTGAAGGCGGAGTTCTTCAAGACGCTTGGGCATCCGGCCCGGATCAGGATCCTTGAGCTGCTGTCGCAGGGCGAACGGTCGGTGAGCGAGCTCCAGCCCGAGGTGGGCCTGGAGGCGTCGCACCTGTCTCAGCAGCTGGGGGTGCTCAGGCGCGCTGGTGTCGTGGTGGGTACCAAGCAGGGCAACTCGGTGATCTACTCGATGGCCTCACCTGAGATGGCCGAGCTGCTGGCGGTGGCCCGCCGCGTGCTGACCGGGCTGCTCAATGAGCAGGCGGTCCTGCTGAAGGATCTCAAGGCCAGCGGTCGCGCGGCCGCCCGGCGGGCCGGATGATGTCCGGCTCCGCCCGTGGCGGCATGGTCGGTTGGCTGCGAAAGGTCCGTCAGGTCGGGCGGGTCGTGGAGCCGGCCCCGGCGTTGCCGCCCGCGGCACTGTCACCTCCGACGGGCGTAGCCGGCTCGCTGCAGGTGCGCCATGTCGACGCGGGGTCGTGCAACGGCTGCGAGGTGGAGCTGTCGGGTGCGTTCTCGCCGACGTACGACGTGGAGCAGTTCGGGGTGCGGCTCGTCGCTTCGCCGCGACACGCGGACGCCCTCGTGGTGACCGGGGTGGTCACCCGGAACATGGCTGAGCCTTTGCGCCAGACGTTGGCAGCGACACCGGAACCACGCGTGGTCATCGCGGTCGGCGACTGCGCCCGCAACTGCGGCATGTTCGCCGACGGCTACGGCGTCGTCGGGGCGGTTCGCGACGTGGTGCCGGTCGACGTGGAGGTGCCGGGCTGTCCGCCGAGCCCGCAGGCCATCGTCGATGCCTTCCGGTCGGTCACCGGTCGGTGAGCAGGGCCACGGGTCTGTCGGTCCTCGGGTCGGTGCCGAGGACGCGCTCGAACTCCGGCCCGCGGGGTACGGCTGCCATCGTTTCGGGCCTTGTGACCGCGGTCATCGGACTTGCTGGCGCCGTCTTGGGCGTGACGTCTGTCTTCCATGTGCTTGGCTCGGTGCGGGTCGGATGGCTGTTGCCCCTGGTCGGTGTGACGTTCGCGCTTGACCCGCTCGGCGGTCTGTTCGTCGCCGTGGCCGGCGCCGTCGCCGTACCGGTGGGTCTGTTCGCGATCGGCTACGCGCGTCGTGAGCGACTGCCGCGCATGACGTTGGTCATGCTGCCCTGGTTCGTCGTCACGTTGCTGCTGGTGCCCGCTGCTGGGTCGCTGACGACGTTCCTGTTTGTGTGGGAGCAGATGGCCCTGGCGTCATTGCTCTTGGTGCTCACCGAGCATCGACGGCCTGAGGTGCGGGCGGCGGGGGTCTTCTACGCCGTGCTCACCCAGCTGGGCTTCGCGGCGATCCTCGCCGGCTTGATGGTGCTGTCGGCCAACGCGCATGCCGACAGCTTCGCCACCCTCGCCGGCAACGTGGCCCAGGTGCCTGCGGGCACCCGCGCCGCCGTCTTCGTCCTGACTTTGGTCGGGTTCGGTTCCAAGGCGGGCTTGGTCCCCCTCCACGCGTGGCTGCCGCGAGCCCACCCGGAGGCGCCGAGCCCGGTCTCGGCGTTGATGAGTGCCGCGATGGTCAGCCTTGGCATCTACGGTCTGGTCCGTTTCGACCTGCAGCTGCTCGGCCCTGGCCCGCGCTGGTGGGGGGTGAGCCTACTGGTCGTCGGTGGGGCGTCGGCCGTGTACGGCGTTCTGCAGGCTTGCGTCGCAACGGATCTCAAGCGACTGCTGGCCTATTCGACGACCGAGAACATGGGGCTGGTCGCGCTCGCGCTCGGTGCCAGCACATTGCTCTCCTCCGCGGGGGCCCGCAACGTTGCCGCGATCGCTCTGGGTGCCGCTCTGTTGTTGGTGATCAGCCATGCGGCCTTCAAGACCCTGGCCTTCCTGGCGGCGGGGTCCGTCGTGGCCGGGACCGGGTTGCGGGACCTGGACGAGATGGGTGGCCTGGCGCGGCGGATGCCGGCGACTACCTTCCTGTTCGGTGTCGCGGCCCTGGGGGCCTGTGGCTTGCCGCTGGGTGCCGGCTTCGTCAGCGAGTGGCTGCTGGTGCAGTCGCTCATCCATGCGCCGCGCCAGAGCGACGTGCTGGTGCGGTTGGCGATGCCGTTGGCCATGGGGGTGGTGGCACTCGCCACCGGCCTGGCGGTGGTCGCGATGGTCAAGGCCCTGGCCGTCGGCTTCCTGGCTCGTCCGCGTTCCTCTGCCGCAGCGCAGGCGAGGGAGGCCTCGGGTTCGATGCTGGCCGGGATGTGGCTGGCAGCGGCGGCCTGCCTGGTGCTGGCGGTCGCTCCGACAGCGGTCGGTGCAGCTCTGGCGCGGGTGCTGCACGTTCTGCCGTCCACCCAGGGCACCGGCGCTGTGCGCTTCGGGGCTTACGTCCGGCTTCCCGGCGTTGCTGGGTCGCTCTCTCCGGTCTGGCTCGCAGTCGGACTGGCGATGGCGAGCTCACTCGCCGTACTGCTGGCCAGGTGGGGTTCGCGGGTCCGGCCCGGCGCGAAGACGGCGCCGCTGTGGGCATCCGGCGCGGTACGGCTGAGCCCGCGCATGCAGTACACAGCCACGTCGTTCGCCGAACCGTTGCAGCGCGTCTTCGACGACGTGCTTCGACCCGAGACCGACATCGAGATCACCTACCACGAGCAGTCGCGGTACCTCGTCACGAGGGTCGACGTCCGCTCGCACCAGACCGATGCGATCGAGCATCGGGTGTACGACCCGGTCGTTCGTGCGGTGCGGACGTGGGCCGGCTGGGTCCGTCGGGCGCACCCGGGCAGCGTGAACCTCTACCTGGGCTACGGGGCCGTCGGTTTGCTGGTCGTGTTGCTGGTCGTCCGATGAACAGCGCCGTCGCGACCGTGGCCACCGGACTGCAGGTGGCGTTCGTCGTCGTGGTCGCGCCCCTGGTCGTAGGTGCGATGCGCCAGGTCCGGGCCCGACTGGAGGGGCGCGCCGGGGCCGGTGTCGGGCAGCCGTGGCGGGACCTGCGCAAGCAGCTCCGCAAACAAGAGGTGACCCCGTCGGGCACGACGGCGGTGTTCGCGCTGGCCCCGCTGGTCGTCGTCGGGAGCGTCGTGCTGATCGCTGCGATCGCGCCGCTCGCCACGACTGGCTCTCCGCTGGACCCCGCCGCGGACCTGTTCGCCGTCGTCGGCCTGCTCTTCCTGGGCACTGTCGCGCTGGCGTTGGCCGGCCTGGACACCGGCACCGCGTTCGGGGGGATGGGTGCAAGCCGGGAGCTCACCGTCGCCGCGCTCGTCGAGCCGACCATCCTGCTGGCCGGGTTCGCGCTGTCCATCCCGGCCGGCTCGTCCAACCTGGCCGTCATCGTCGACACCACCGTCCACCGTCCTGACCAGGTCTTGTCCCCGTCCGGCCTGCTCGCGTTCGCGGCCCTGGCCGTCGTGATCATCGCCGAGACCGGTCGCCTTCCGGTGGACAACCCCAGCACCCACCTGGAGCTGACCATGCTGCACGAGGCGATGGTGCTGGAGTACTCAGGTCCCCGGCTGGCTTTGCTCGAACTCGCCGGCGCGATGCGCCTGACCGTTCTGCTCGCGTTGTTGGCGAACCTGTTCGTGCCGTGGCCCATCGCCGGCCCGCATCCGGGCGTCATTGGCGTCGTCCTGGCCTTCGCCGCGCTGGTGCTCAAGGTGATGGGCCTGGCCACACTCCTTGCCGTCGGCGAAGTCTTGATGGCCAAGCTGCGCCTGTTCCGCGTGCCCGAGCTGCTGGCCGGTTCCTTCCTGCTCGCTCTGCTCGCCGTGACGATGTCGTACTTCCTTGTCCCCGCGGTCGGGTGAGCGGTGAGACAGTCATGAGCCCAGGCGCGTACGGCGCCGTGCTCGACCTCGCGGCGGGCGCCTTGTTGCTGGCGGCGGTCGGGATCGTGTGGCGCCGGGAGCTGCGCTCCATGGTGCAGATGCTCGCCGTGCAGGGCCTCGCGCTGGCGGCGCTGCCGATTGCCGAGGGCGTCGACCAGCGCAACGTGGCTCTGGTCCTCGTCGGTCTTGCGGTGGTCACGCTGCGGATGGTGTTGCTGCCCTGGCTCCTGGCCCGTGCTGTCGGTTCGGAGGCGGTCGAGAACCGGGAGAGCACCCCCTTCGTCAATACGACGGCCTCCTTGTTGTTCGTGGCGGCCCTGACGGTGACCGCTTTCGCCATAAGTCAGCCCGTGGTCGACCTCGAGCCCACCCCGGCGACCCGCGCCGTCCCGGCCGCGTTCGCGGTCGTCTTGATCGCGATGTTCGTGATGGTCATCCGCAGGCGCGCGCTCTCCCAGGCCGTCGGCTTCCTGATGCTCGACAACGGCATCGCGGCCGTCGCCTTCCTCACGACGGCCGGCGTACCGGTCATCGTCGAGCTCGGCGCCTCCCTTGACGTCTTGTTCGCGGTCCTCATCCTCGGCGTGCTGACGGGTCGCGTCCGACATCTGTACGGCGACACCGATCTCGACCAGCTCAGAGAGCTGCAGGACTGATGACCCTGCTTCTGCTCGCGCCGATCATCGCCCCGGCCGCCGCGGC
The DNA here is from genome assembly GCA_045807245.1 of Actinomycetales bacterium. GTDB lineage: Bacteria > Actinomycetota > Actinomycetes > Actinomycetales > CAVURS01 > CAVURS01. The sequence continues at coordinate 53,860 of JBJMHS010000032.1, read as the reverse complement.
CGGCCTGATCGCGGTCGTGGGCTGGCGGCCGCTGACCACCGGGGGTCTTGTGCTGGCGGCCGCCATTGACCTCGTTTGTGGGCTCATCCTGGGGCTACGAGGCCAGTCGCACACCCAGTTCGGGGCCGGACATCTCCTGCGCGCCGACGCCTTAAGCGTCACCATGCTCATCGTGGTCGGAGCGGTCGGCGTCCTGACCAGCTGGGCCAGCGTCGGCTACATCGGCACCGAGCTCGAACACGGCCACACGGACAGCCGCGGCGCCCGCCGGTACGGAGCGCTGTTCGGCGCCTTCTTGGCCGCGATCACCCTGGCCGTGCTGGCCAACAACCTCGGAATCGTCTGGGTGGCCATCGAAGCGACCACGGTCGCCACGGCGTTCCTCGTCGGCCATCGGCGCAGCCGGGCGGCGTTGGAGGCGACCTGGAAGTACGTCATCATCTGCTCCACCGGGATCAGCCTCGCCTTCCTCGGCACCGTGCTGCTGTACTTCGCCTCGCGCCATGCCGGGGGTGGAGCGTCCGCGCTCGACTTCAACGTCCTGCTCTCAAACGGCGAGAACCTCGACCCCGCGGTGACCCGGATGGCCGCCGGCCTCCTGCTGATCGGGTACGGCGCCAAGGCCGGCCTCGTGCCCTTCCACACCTGGCTCGCCGATGCCCACAGCCAAGCCCCGGCGCCGGTCTCGGCGCTGATGAGCGGGGTGCTGCTCGCGGTCGCCTTCACTGCCTTGCTACGGGTGAAGGCCGTCGTCGACGTAGCCATCGGGCCGGGCTTCCTGCAGGTCGGCCTGCTCACCGTCGGCCTGCTCACGCTGCTCGTGTCGGCATCCCTGCTCGTCATCCAGCGCGACCTCAAACGAATGCTTGCCTACTCCTCGATGGAGAACATGGCCCTGGTCGCCATCGCGGCAGCCGCGGGCACCCGGTTGGCGGTCGCCGCGCTTCTCCTGCACGTTCTCGGGCACGGAGTCGCCAAGAGCGTCGCCTTCCTGTCGGCCGGCCAGCTGCAGGCGACCCACGACTCGACGAGCATCCGGGACTTCACCGCCGTCCTGCCGCGCTCGCGCCTGTTGGGCGCGGCGTTCGCGACCGCCGTGCTGGTGCTACTCGGCTTCCCGCCCTTCGCGATGTTCGCCAGCGAGCTCTCCATCGCCCATGGCCTGGCTGACGCCCACCTGGCCTGGCCGTTGGGCGTCGCGCTGGTGCTGATGCTCGTCGCCTTCGCTGCGATCGCGTACAAGAGCAGCCGGATCCTGCTCGGTCAGGCCGAGCCGGAGGCTGCGGGTTTCGCGCTGCCCGCCAGCGTGCGCGGCGCCCTCATGACCGGCAGCATCGCCTGCCTGGCCCTTGGCGTCACGGCCGGACCGCTCGCCGGACTGTTCCGAGATGCCGCGACAGTTCTTGGGGCCACCGGATGACGTCCACCTTCACGGGCGGCGATGTCGCCGGCACTCATCGGGTGAGACGCACCGCCTCCACCACCGAGCTGAAGGACGACGCGGGCGCCCTTCTCGCCGCAGGCTTCCGGCTCGCACTGGTCGCTGCCCACGACGACGGACCACACCTGCGGGTCGTCTATCTCTTCCTCGCGGGCGCCCCGGAGCGGCGCGTCGAGCTCGAAGTCCTTGTCCCGTCGGGCGACCCGCGGCTGCCGTCGTTGGCCGACCAGTCGTTCCCCGCCGGCCGCTTCGAGCGCGAGATGGCCGACCTCTTCGACATCTCGCCAACCGGGCACCCCGCACCGCGCCGGCTCGTCCGCCACGCCCACTGGCCCGAGCACTGGCACCCGATGCGTCGCGACGCCGGAACCGTGGGGGAGTTCACCGAGTCGGACGGCTATCCGTTCGTGACCGTCGAGGGGCCGGGCGTCTACGAGATACCCGTCGGTCCGGTCCATGCCGGCATCATCGAACCCGGCCACTTCAGGTTCTCCGTGGTCGGCGAGACCATCATCAAGCTCAAGGCCCGGCTGTGGTTCGTTCATCGGGGCATCGAGAAGCTCTTCGAAGGACGGCCCGCCATGGCCGGTGTTGCCCTGGCCGAACGGATCAGCGGTGACTCCGCGGCCGCCCACGCCCTGGCCCACACCTTGGCGGTCGAGGACGCCCTCGGGATCACCGTGCCCGATCACGTCCACCGGCTGCGTTGCCTGCTGGTCGAGCTCGAACGCCTCTACAACCACGCCGCTGACCTCGGTGCGCTGGCCAACGATGTCGGCTTCGGCTTGGCCAACGCGCACGCCCAGCGCATCCGGGAAGAGCTGCTGCGGACCAACGATGCGGTCACCGGGCACCGCCTGCTCCGCGACGGCATTCATCCGGGAGGCGTCCGGCTGCGTACACTTCCCGGCGTTTCTGGGCTCAGGTACATCGGTGACGACCTCGCCGACATCGCCGACCTGACCTTGGGCAACAGCATCGTGCGGGACCGCTTCACGGGCACCGCCATCCTGGACCGCGCCGACGCCAGCAACCTCGGGTGCCTGGGCTACGTGGCCCGGGCCAGCGGGCTCACCACAGACGCGCGCATCGACCACCCAGCCACCAGCCTGCCGGTGCGGTCGATCGTCGCGACGCAGGGCGATGTCCTGGCGCGCTACACCCTGCGGCGGGACGAGTTCGCCGCATCGGTCGACCTGGCCTGCCACCTCATCGACCACACCGACGGTCCACTCGCCTCCACCCTGGAACCTCCCCACAGCCGATCCACGACAGGACGGCCGATCTCCGTTCGCAGCGGTGTAGGCATCGTCGAAGGATGGCGCGGCACGATCGTTCATCGGGTGGAGATAGACGCCGACGGCCGGATCAGCCGAGCCAAGGTCGTCGACCCGTCCTGGTTCAACTGGCCGGCGCTGCCGGTCGCGCTGGCCGACACGATCGTGCCCGACTTCCCCCTCGTGAATAAGAGCTTCAACCTTTCCTACGCCGGCAACGACCTCTGATCCGCGGGCGCGGCGCGTGCGCAGCACCTCGCGCACGTCAGTCGGCTGCCGTCACTGTGCGGCCATGGCTCCGCCACGCTGAGTGACCGGGCTGGACAGGAGGCGACGGCGGCATTTCACTTCCTGCATTGGCCGTTCTCGCTCGGAGAACGACGGTGCGACCCACCGTGGAGGATGAGATGCGAACGCATCGAAAGATGTTGGCGGGCCTAACAATCGGTACTCTCGCGTTGGCGCTGGGTGGAGCGGCTTCGCAGTATGCGCAGGCCGCTCCCGCCGACCCGCTCGTCTCGGTAGGCAGTCCACCTTCGCCCTTCTCTCAGAACAAGCAGAACGAGCCAGCGGTAGCGGTCGACGCCAACCATCCGAACGTCCTGGCCGCAGGGGCCAACGAAGAGATCGACATGGAGGCCTGCGCAGCCGGAGATCCGAGCACGTGCCCGTTCACCCAAGGCGTCGGCGTCTCCGGGATCTACTTCTCCTTCAACTCCGGAGCCTCCTGGACGCAACCCACATACACCGGATGGACTGCGCGGGACTGCCTCGGTCCCGCTGAATGCGTCCCGCACGTGGGCCCGATCGGCACCCTGCCCCACTACTTCGAGAACGGCCTGGTCGCCGATGGAGACCCGGCGCTTGCCTTCGGACCCCGGCGTGGCACGGACGGCCGCTTCTCCTGGACGAACGGCTCGCGGCTCTACTACGCGAACTTGACCTCGAACTTCGCCGCTACCCGCACGGACCAGACTTTCCGCGGCGTGGAGGCCATCGCGGTGTCGCACACCGACAACGTTGCGGCGGCAGCGGCCGGCAGCGCGTCCGCCTGGTCGCAGCCGGTGCTGGTGTCGCGGCAGTCGTCGACCACCTTCTCCGACAAGGAGCAGATCTGGGCGGACAACGCAGCGAGCAGTCCCTTCTTCGGCAACGTCTACGCATGCTGGGCGTCGTTCCGGAGCAACTCCCACGGGCAGGCCCTCCCCACGCCCCTGATCGTTGGTCGGTCCAGCGACGGAGGCGTGACCTGGACCGTCCACCAGGTCGGCCCGGCCACGGACAACGGCAACAACCAGCAGCCGGACGGCTGCACGGTCCGTACCGACAGCCACGGCAACGTCTATGTCTTCGGCATCGCGGCTCGAGGCGGGTCAGAGTTCGAGGCCATGTACAAGTCCACTGACGGAGGCGCCCACTTCGGCCGCATCCAGCTGGTCGCTCCGGCCGTGTCCCCTGGCGTCTTCGACCCTGCCCTCGGGCGGCCGGTGATGGACGGCATCGCTGGTGCGCGGGTCGACCTGGCCGCGGGTCCCAGCGTCGACATCGCCAACGGCGCACCGTCAGGGGCCGATGCCACCGATCGGATCGTGCTCTCGTGGGCTGACGGCCGCCAAGGTCTCAACCACGAGCATCTGCTGTTCATGACGTCCGACAACGGAGGCACGAGCTGGAGCGGTCCACGGGCGATCGAGAGCAGCGGGGACCGGCCGGTGTACACGGCTCCGGCGATCTCGCCGAACGGCACCGACGTGTACGTCGTCTACAACGCGTTCACGACGCCATACCGCAGCAACACGACGGCCCCCCGTGCACTCACCGGAGTGTTGCTGCACGCTGACGTCGGCGGCGGTGGCGTCGGGGCCTTCACAGAGGTGAACCGGGGACCCTCCGGCGATCCTCGTGGCACGAGCCAGAACGGCCTGACGGCGGAGTTCCTGGGCGACTACGTATACGCCGCGGCCACCCGGACCTACGGAACCGCGGTCTGGAACGACGCCAGCAGCGCCAGCGTGTGCCCCGCCATCCAGGCCTACCGGGCCTCGGTGGAGACGGGTGGTTCGATGCCAGCACCGGATGTGGAGGCGTCGTGCCCGGCACGATTCGGCAACTCCGACATCCTCGGTGTCACGGTCCCTGACCCCACGCCGTAACGCTGCAAGATCGCAAGGGCCCGCCACGTTGTGGCGGGCCCTTGCGCTTCCCTCTTGGCGTACTCACTTGTCGACGTGCTTCAGCGCGACGGGAAGTCGACGGTCGGTGCCGGTGCCGAGTGTGGGGTCGCTGCCGCGGATGTGGACCTCCCAGGTGTCGACGTGCATGACCCACAGGCGGCGGTCCGCGTCGCCGGCCAGCTCTTCTGTGGTGAACGCCGGGGCACCACGATCCGGGTTGAAGGCATGGGGCAGGTGGCGCACGAGCTCGCCAGGCGGAATCTCTTCGGCGGTCCCGGTCACGTAGACCGCTCGCGCGTCGGGGCCGGGGGTGACGGTGGAGTCGAAGATCACCGCGCTGAGTCGGTTGTCGCGGGCCAGGTTGTGTGAATGATGGCTCCTTGGATCGGAGACCCAGTAGAGCGCATCGTATTGGTGCGGAACGAAATAGACGGGCGAGGTTCGGGCGCGTCCGTCGTCGTCGATGGTGCCGAGCACCATGAAACGGATGCCGTCCAGTACGTCGCGCGCCATCGCAGCCAGGTCCACAGCTACGGCGTCGTCGGTCATCGGCTCACGTTCTCACATACGGGACGGCCAGCGCGTCGAACTACGGCATGATCGTCGCGATGACGCATCCCCTGGCGCTGGCTCCTGCAGAGGTGGTCCTTGCGGGCCTCGAGCCGATCGCGGAGGCCTGCTGATGCCGATCGCGAGTGAGCATCAGACGTTGCGGCTCCTGGAGGGCCACTATGTGCTGGAGCGTGGAGCGTCGGAGGTTGACGTCGCCGGCGACGGTGAGGTGCTCGCGGTCGTCCGCGGCCCGGACGGCGGAGCATGCATGCGACGACGGGATGGGGCCGACGATGCTTGGGTGGCGCTGTGGAACGGCGACGCAGCGCACCCGCCGGACGCGACCGGCATGTTGGCTGCGGTCGTGGCGCCCCTCGCAGCCGGCAATGTGCCCGTCTGGGTTGCGGCCAGCTTCGACGGCGACATCGTGCTGATCCCCCGCGACCGGGCCGACGAAGCGTTCAAGCTGCTGCGCCAAGCCGGCCACCACGTGTCTGCCTGAACGGCTGTGGGTGACGCGTTGGACGAGGGCTCCTTCTTCCATGGCACCAAGGCTGACCTGCGGATCGGCGACCTGCTCATCTCAGGCTTTCCGTCGAACTACCGGCCCGAAGTCGTGATGAACCACATCTACTTCACCGCGCTGCTCGACGGGGCCGGGCTCGCCGCCGAACTCGCGCCGGGTAACGGTGCTCCGCGTGTGTACGCGGTCGAGCCCACCGGTCCCTTCGAGGACGACCCCAACGTGACGGACAAGAAGTTTCCCGGCAACCCCACGCGCTCCTATCGCAGCAGGGAGCCCCTCAGGGTCATCGGAGAGGTGGACGACTGGCCGCGCCTGACCCCCGAAGCACTTCAGGCCTGGCGCGCCCGGCTGGCCGCGATCCGCGCAGATGAACGCGGGGAGATCATCAACTAGCCGATCTGGAGCGTCCTCAGAGGGCGGCGAGGTCAGCGGCGCTGAGGTCGTCGAGGCCTAGGGTCGCCAGGGTGCGGGCCGCCTCGACGCGGAAGTCCCGACCCAGTACGACGGACGCCATCGTGATCAGCGCCTCCATCGTCGGCGTCTCGACGCCGAGTCGGCCGGCTAGGTCGGTCAAGAAGACCAGGGAGTAGCCGACGTCCTCCGTCAGGTACCGGTTGTCGAGCCGGCTCTGAGCGCTGATCCCGAGGAAGCCCGGGGCGGTCGAGTAGCCGGTCGAGTAGTTCGCCTCACGCATGTACCCCTGCAAGACACCAAGGTCAGGTTCGGACAGCACCGGCACCCCCAGCGCTTCGGCAATGGCCATCCGCTCCCGGTCGACCGCCTCGATCGCCTTGCCGACGGCCTCGGTGACGCCCTCCTCATAGAACAGGAACCCACCGGCAGTCCGCTCGATGGGGCCCGCGTTGAGGAGAGTCACCGCCGGGTGGATCACCGGGTTGCCGTTCTGCAGAGTCGTCTGGAAGACACTGTCGCCGGCCTGGGCCCCCGGGTAGACGTCCTGGATCATCGACAGCAGCCGATCCGTTCCCGAACGGGGGAGACCGGCGACGAACACACCGGCACCCAGCTTGTGGAACACGTTGACCTGTGCGGGCGCGACGATACGAACCGCGTACGGCAGTGTGCTCGTCTCGCCCACGGTGATCGTCTCGTCATCGAGCGCCAGGCCGGCGGTGCGCTTGAACGTGATCGCACCCGCGCACGACGCCGGGCAGATCAACACCGCTTGCCCGGGCAAGAGGTGCGGCGCCACGGCTACGGCCTGCTGCTCCGTGCTGTACGCCGGGCCGACGAGCACGACCAGCTCGGCCCCCTCGAACGCAACCTCGACGTCGTGACCGGAGTAGGCGATCTCAGCGAAGCCCTCGATCTGACCGATGGCGTGGATCCCGCCGGCGGCCGCGACGTCGCCCACGTGGTCGGGGAAGTGAGGACTGTCGAAGAGCCGCACCGTGTGGCCGTGGAACGCGAAGTCGAAGGCGGTCGCGAGACCACCGTTGCCTGAACCGACCACCGTGACATTCATGGTCGACACCGTAGGGCCCTGACCCTGTGCTCGGTGCCCCGCGCTTGACAGGAGGCCTAAGGCTCATGTAGAAAACCGATCAGTTCCGAAACTAAATGGTTTGCTAACGAAGGAGTGGGACCAGATGACGACCACCGTCGAGATGAGGCTCGAGCTCGTCCACCTGCCGGTCAGCGACGTCGACCGGGCCCGTGACTTCTACGTGGACAAGTGCGGGTGGCGGCTACTCACCGACCACGTCCAGATGGACGACATGCGGATCGTGCAGATCTGCCCTCCGGGCTCGGGCTGCGCGGTCCTGCTGGGCCGCAACATCCCCGAGATCAGCGACATGCCAGTCGGCGTCCAGAAGGGGCTTCACCTGGTTGTCGCCGACATGGACGTGGCGACCAAGGGGCTGGCCGACCGCGGGGTCGAGCTCGGCGAGGTACAGAACCTCGGCGGCTGCCTGTACTGCCGGTTCGAGGACCCCGACGGCAACTCCTGGCTGCTCCAGCAGTGGCCCGAAGGCGGGTTCCCGCACGACGACCTGAGCCTGGTGTGAGCACCGTCGCTCTCGGCACCAAACCCTCGAGTGCCCGAGATCCGCTGACGCTGGTGTTCGCGGCGCTGGCCGACCCGACCCGCCGGGCGATGCTCACCCGGCTGCGGCGCGGGCCCGCGACGGTCAGTGAGATCGGCAAGCCGTTCGACATGACCGGCCCGGCCGTCTCCAAACACCTCCGGGTGCTCGAACGCGCCGGGCTGGTGACCCGCGGACGGGTCGCGCAGTCCAGGCCGGCGACCCTTCAGGCTGAGCCGATGAAGCAGGTGGCGGAGTGGGCGGAGGAGTTTCGCGAGTTCTGGGAGCAGCGCTACGACAGGCTCGGTGAGTACCTGCAGACGATGGCCGACGACCCGGAGGACCGTACGTGAGCATCTGGCCCGGCACCTTCGAGGTGAGCACGCCCGACGACACGTCGATCGTCGTACGCCGTGACTTCGACGCACCACCAGACAAGGTGTGGCGGGCGATGACCGAACCCGAGCACCTGCGCCGCTGGCTGGGGGACCCGAGGTTCCCGCTGTCCACCTGCGAGATAGACCTACGTGTCGGCGGAAGCTACCGCTGGGTGTTCACCCAGCCGGACGGCCTCGGCGTGATGGGAGTCCGCGGCACCTACGACGAGGTCGACCGGCCGCACCGGATCGTCAGCACCGAGCAGTTCGACGACTTCCCGGGACCGAGCACCAACACACTCGAGCTCAGCGAACGCACCGATGGTCGCACCTCGATGAAGCTGACCGTTCGGTACGTCGACCAGGAGATGCGCGACGGCTGGATCGCCTCCGGCATGACCGAGGGACTCGGCCGCGGCTACGGTCGCCTCGACGAGGCCCTCGAAGGAATCGCCTGACCCAGTCGGAAGAGCTGGCCGTCCCGTGTCAGGGTTGCTGCATGAGCCACGACGCAGAGAGCGCCGCCCGGACCGTAGTCGTCACCGGGCCGAACGGGTTCGTCGGTGCCCGCACCTGCGCAGCCCTGGTGGACAGAGGCGTCACCGTACGTGCGGTCGTACGGCGAGCGGGCACCGCTCCCGATCTGCCGGGGGTAGTGGAGTACGTGGGGGAGTTCTATGACGCCGATCTCGCCGCGAGCGTGGTCGACGGCGCTAGTGCAGTGGTCACGACCGTTCACCCGATGGGCTCCGATCGCCATACGCAGCAACGCATCGCGGTCGAAGGCACCGCAGTGCTCGCCGAAGCGGCGCGCGACGCGGGAGTCGGCACCCTGGTGCACGTCTCGACCGCAGGTGTGTACGACCGCTCGCCTGGCGTCGGCGATGTGGACGAGCACGCACGACTCGTGCCGGACTCCGCCAACGACTACGCGGTCACCAAACGGGACACCGATGCCGCGCTGGCCGCGGTCGACGGCATCACCCGGGTCCTGGTGCGGCCACCGGCGATCCTCGGGTCGGGCGAGACATCGAACTGGAACGCCGTGGTCCCTGCCGCGATGCTGAGGGATGAGGCCGAGCGTCACGCCGTCCCGCGGCACACGTTCGCGTGGCTCCACGTCGACGACCTCGTTGCACTCATCGCCGACGTCGCGACAGAGCGCATCGCGCCGGCCAGCGACGCCGAGACCGGCCCGGTGAGCGGCGAGTGGACGGCAGTCAACGTCGCCGCAGACCGCGCGACCGCGCGCGACTACATCGGGACGGTCACCCGCGCCCTCGGGCTCGAGCCGGTCTGGGAGGAAGGCCCCGCGTGGACCGGGCGAATCCTGGCCGAGCGAGCCGCACGTTGGGGATGGTCCCCGCACGTCAGCCTGCAGGCGGCGCTCGCGGAGCTGGACGCCGGCCTCCGCGTCAAGAGGGCGGCGTCCAGCGGCTAACGCTTCCGGTGGTCTCGGCACGTTGCCCGTCTGTCGAGCCCTGCATACGGCGTTCGGTGCCCCCGGCAGGATTCGAACCTGCGGCACACGGTTTAGGAAACCGTTGCTCTATCCCCTGAGCTACGGGGGCTCGAGGCCTGCCTAGCCTAGAACGACGTCAGCGGCCCCGATCCGCCCAGCAGATGGGCGGACCGGGGCCGCAGGACCGTCGGTCAGCTGTCCGTGGCCTCCGAGGGCACGGACGTCTCCGCGATGCCGAGGTCGACGGCATCGGCCTTGATCTCGGACGCGACGTCCGCTAGCTCCTTCGGAGCACCGGCGCCGCCCCGCTGGAGCTCGTGGCTCAGCTCCTCGAGCTCCGCCCCGCCGGCCATCATCTGGGTCAGCTCTTCGCGTGAGATCTCGTTCTTGGCGAAGTCTCCGAGCGACTTCCCCCGCTTGAGCAGCAGGAAACGGTCACCGACCGGATAGGCGTGGTGCGGGTTGTGGGTGATGAAGATGACGCCCAGCCCCTTGTCCCGCGCGGCCAGGATGTACTTCAGCACGACGCCCGCCTGCCGAACGCCGAGCGCTGACGTCGGCTCATCCAGGATCAGCAGCCGGGCACCGAAGTGCACGGCACGCGCGATCGCGACGGACTGTCGCTCACCACCCGACAGCGTGCCGACCGGCTGGTCCGGGTTGCGGATGTCGATGCCCATCTCGGCCAGCTCCTGGCGGGTGATCCGCTGGGCCGTCGCCTTGTCGAACCGCTTCAACGGACCCCACCCCTTGGTCGGCTCCGAGCCGAGGAAGAAGTTCCGCCACACGGCCATCAGGGGGATCATCGCCAGGTCCTGGAACACGGTGGCGATGCCCGCGTCCAGTGCGTCGCGCGGCGAGGTGAAGCTCACCGGCCGTCCGTCCATGAGGATCTCGCCCTCGTCCTGATGATGGACCCCCGAGAGAATCTTGATGAACGTCGACTTGCCGGCGCCGTTGTCACCCAGCACGCAGGTGACCTGCCCGGCCCGGACCGTCGTCGAGATGTCCTTCAGCGAGATGACCGAGCCGAAGTACTTCGACACGTTGCGGATCTCGAGCAGGGGCTCAGCGCTCGCACTGTCGGCGGACGGGGTTGGCGTTGTCGTGGTGGCTGTCATGAGCTCACTTCCTCGACTGCTCGGCGAAGCGGCGGACGAACTGGTTGGCCAGCACGGCCAGCAGCAACATCGCACCGAGGAACAGCTTGAACCAGTCGTTGTTCCACTGGGCATAGACGATGCCCAGGGACGTCATCCCGATGATGAGCGCGCCGACACTGGCCCCGATCGCGGAGCCGTAGCCGCCGGTGAGCAGACACCCGCCGATGACGGCGGCCGCGATGTAGATCAGCTCGAGGCCGAAGCCGGCGCTCGACTGGATCGAGGTGAGCCGGAAGAGCTGCGTGTTGCCGACCCACCACGCGGTGAACGACACCATCATGAACAGGATGATGGTCGTCCGTGCCGCCGGGACCCCGACGTTGCGCGAGGCGTTCTCGTCACCACCGATGGCGAAGATCCAGTTGCCGAAGCGCGTGCGGGTGAGGATGTACGACGCGATGGCGGTGAACACGACCCACCACAGGATGGCGATGTAGAACGACTGCTGGCCGATCTTGATCTCGTGGGCGAAGACGTTCTGCACGCTGCTGAACCCGGGCTCCTCGTCGACCCCGCCAGCCTGCACGGTGCCGGTGATGACCTTCGTGACACCGAGGTTGATGCCTTGCAACGCCAGGAAAGTCGCGAGCGTGATGATGAAGCTCGGCAGCTTCGTCCGGACGACCAGATAGCCGTTGAACGCCCCGATCGCCAGCACCACGAGCAGCGAGACGAGCAGCGACGCCCAGACGTAGAGGTGGTAGTTGACGGTGAGGACGGCCGTCGTCAGGCCGGCGGTCGCGAGCTGTACGCCGGCTGAAAGGTCGAAGTGGCCGCCGATCATCAGCAGTGCGACCGAGACCGCCATGATGCCGTACGTCGACGCCGGATCCAACCAGTTCGCAATGCCGTTGCCGGACCGGAAGACGTCGCTCTGTGTCGAGAAGAAGACGAAAATGATGATGGCGCCGACGACGGAACCGAACTCGGGCTTGAGCAGCAGAGCCCGGACGATCCCGACCCGCGCAACCCGTTCGTCCACCGGGGCGGTGGCTGTTGCCATGCGATCACCTCCTGGGTGATGTCCAACGTTCGTCGACCGGCGGGGAGGGACATTGCCCCTCCCCGCCGGACCGGATCAGCGAGTGCCCGCGGCAGCCAGCTGCTGCACCTGGGATGCGTTGTCCTTGGTGACGAAGCCGGGGCCGGTCAGGACCGGGTGCCCACCACCGATGGTGTTCAGGTTGGCCTTGTACAGCGTCAGCATCACGATGGGCAGGTAGCCCTGGACGTACTGCTGCTGGTCCACCGCGAACAGCATCTGTCCGTCGGCGATGGCCTTGGTGACGTCGGCGTTGAGGTCGAAGGTCGCCAGCTTGACGCTGTTGCCCTGCACCGCACCCAGAGCCGCCTTGCCGATGACCGGGCCCAGGGTGAGGACGCCGTTGATCGACTTGTCGGCAGCCAGCTTGGCCTTGATGATCGACTGCGCGCCGGTCGGGTCGGAGTTCTGGACCTGCACGTTCTGCACGTCCCCGCCCAGGCCTTGCTTGAAGCCTGCACAGCGCTGCTCGAGACCGACGTTGCCGGCCTCCTGGATCACGCAGATCGCCTTGGTGACGCCCTCAGCCTTCATCTTCTCGCCGGCACCCTCACCGGCGATCGTCTCGTCCTGGCCGACGTGGGCGAGGGCGCCGAACTCGGCCGACTTGTCCTGGCCGGAGTTGATCGTGATGACCGGGATGCCGGCCTGCACGGCCTTCTCGATGGACCCCTTGAGAGCGTCGGGGTTGGCCATCGACACGACCAGACCGTCGACCTTCTCGTTGACAGCGGCATCGATCAGCTGGGACTGCTTCTGCGGGTCGCCGTCGCTCTGGTAGGTGACGTTGTCGCCCTCGTCCTTACCGGCCTGCAGAGCGCCCTTCTTGACCACGTCCCAGAAGGTGTCGCCCACGGCGCCGTGAGTGACGACCGCGATCTTGAAGCCATACTTGCCGGCGCCGCCACTGCCCGAGCTGGAGCTGCTCGTGCCCTTCGACCCGCTGGAGGTGCACGCCACGAGGGCGAGGGGGAGAGCCAACCCGAGGGCCAGCAGCTTTCTCTTTCTCGTCAACACAATGGGGTCCTCTCATCGTTGAGACCGAGCTGATCGGCGGATGCTGATCGTTACTGCGCCGGGCGGCCCTTCCCGGACGGGTGTGGTCGAGCGCTAGCTCGAGGTGGGGAAGTGCAGGCTGGCCATCGAAGCGTGTTCGACGTGCGGCCACCGCGACGTGACGACCTTGCCGCGCGTGTAGAACGAGACGCCCTCGGGTCCGTGCACGTGCTTGTCGCCGAAGAGCGAGTCCTTCCAACCGCCGAAGGAGTAGTAGGCCATCGGCACCGGGATGGGGACGTTGACGCCGACCATGCCGACGTTGACGCCGCGGACGAACCGGCGGGCTGCCTCGCCGCTGCTCGTGAAGATCGCAGTCCCGTTGCCGTACGGGTTGCTGTTGATCAGCGCGATGGCCTCGTCGACGTCGTTGGACCGGACCACCGACAGGACCGGACCGAAGATCTCCTCGCGGTACACGTCCATCTCGGTCGTGACCTGGTCGATCACGGTCGGGCCCACGAAGAAGCCCTCCTCGAAGCCAGGAACCTTGAGCCCACGGCCGTCGACCGTCACCTTGGCGCCCTGGGTCTCACCGGTGTCGATCAGCCCGACGATGCGGTCCCGGGCCGCTGCGGTGACGACTGGGCCCATCTCGTTCTGCGGGTCCCGGCCGGATCCGACCTTGATGGCCTCGGCCTTGCGGACGAGGTAGTCCATCAGCTCGTCGCCGGCTCCGCCGACCGCGACCGCGGCGGAGATGGCCATGCAGCGCTCGCCGGCCGACCCGAACGCAGCCGCGGTGAGGTGGTCGGACGCGAAGTCGAGGTCGGCGTCCGGCAGGACGATCGCGTGGTTCTTGGCGCCGCCGAGAGCCTGCACGCGCTTGCCGTTCATGCTCGCGCGCTCGTGGATGTACTTGGCGATCGGCGTCGAGCCGACGAACGACACCGCAGCGATGTCCGGGTGGTCGAGGATCGCATCGACCGCGACCTTGTCGCCATGGACGACGTTGAACACACCGTCGGGCAGGCCGGCCTCCTGCCAGAGCCGAGCCACGAAGTTCGACGCCGACGGGTCACGCTCGCTGGGCTTGAGCAAGAACGTGTTGCCGCAGGCGATCGCCACCGGGTGCATCCACATGGGAACCATGGCCGGGAAGTTGAACGGCGTGATGCCCGCGACGACCCCGAGGGGCGCGCGGAACGAGTAGAGGTCGACGTCGGTCGAGACCTGGTCGGAGTACTCGCCCTTGAGCAGCTGCGGGATGCCGCAGGCGAACTCGATGACCTCGAGGCCTCGCTGCACCTCCCCGGCCGCGTCCGACAGGACCTTGCCGTGCTCGTCGGACACGACCTCGGCCAGTGCGGCGACGTTGTCGTTGACCAGCTCACGGAACGCGAACAGGGTCTTGGTGCGCTTGCTGAGCGATGCCTGGCTCCATCCGGGGAAGGCGTCCTTGGCCGAGGCGACGGCTGCGGCCACGTCAGCGGCCTCGGCCAGCAGCACCTCCGCCTGCTGGGCGCCGGTCGCCGGGTTGTACACCGGCGACGTCCGGCCCGAGCCACCCGCCGTGTGCTTGCCGCCGATCCAATGCTCGATGGTCCTCATGCTCCGTGCCCTCCGTGCGTCGCTGTCCTACCGGTCCCGTGCATCGTCTCTGGCCGGATCATGGTGGGTCCAGGTAGTTCTGCTGGGCTTTCTTCGCCGTCTCGTACGACGCCCTGGCCGTGGCCGTGCTGTCCAGGTGCGAAATCTCGGCGACCGGCACGTCCCACCACGACTCGCTCGAGGGTGCGGCGACGAGAGGGTCGGTCTCGATGTGGACGACCGTCGTACGGCGTGACGCGCGGGCCTGCTCGAGCGCCTTGCGGAGCTCGCCGACCCCGGAAACGCGGATCACGTCTGCTCCCAGGCTGGCGGCGTTGGCGGCCAGGTCCACGGGCAGGACCTCGCCGTCCAGCCGGCCGCCCTCGGCCGCAGTGCCGGCGCGGTACCGGTAGCGGGTGCCGAACCGCTGGCTCCCGACCGACTCGGACAGCGCACCGATCGAGGCGAAGCCGTGGTTCTGCACCAGGACGACGACGAGCTTGAGGCCCTCCTGCACGGCGGTGACGAGCTCCTGGGCCATCATCAGGTAGGAGCCGTCGCCCACCATGACGAAGACCTCGCGCTCGGGCGCGGCCAGCTTCACGCCGAGCCCGCCGGCGATCTCGTAGCCCATGCAGGAGTAGCCGTACTCGACGTGGTAGCCCTTGGGGTCACGCGTCCGCCACAGCTTGTGCAGGTCGCCGGGCATCGAGCCTGCGGCACAGACCACGACGTCGCGTGGCTCGCTCACCGCGTTGACGACGCCGAGCACCTCCGACTGGGCCGGCAACGGCCCGTGCCCCAACGTGTAGGCGCGCTCGACGGTCTGGTCCCACTCGGCGGCCAGCCGGGTGCACCGCTCGCGGTACGCCGCGTCGACGGCGTGCCCGTCCAGCGCCTCCGCGAGCAGCTCGAGGGCGACCCGCGCGTCGGCCACGACGGACAGGCCGGAGTGCTTGGCGGCGTCGAAGGAGGCGACGTTGATGTTGACGAACCTCACGCCGTCCGCAGCGAAGGCTGAGCGCGACGCCGTGGTGAAGTCGCTCCACCGGGTCCCGATGCCGATGACCAGATCCGCTTCTCGCGCAACGGTGTTCGCGGCCGTCGTACCAGTGGCACCGATCGCGCCCAGGGCCTGAGGGTGGTCGTACGGCAACGAGCCCTTGCCCGCCTGCGTCTCGGCGACCGGGATGCCGGCTGCCTCGGCGAACGTCCGCAGAGCGTCGGTCGCCTCGCTGTAGATGACGCCGCCACCGGCCACGATCAGCGGGCGCTGCGCCGACCGGATGAGGTGCGCCGCACGCACCAGTACGTCGCGCTCCGGGAGCGGGCGGGCCACGGGCCAGACCCGTTCGGTGAACAGCTCGGTCGGGAAGTCGTGCGCCTCGGCCTGCACGTCCTGCGGCAGTGAGATGGTGACCGCGCCCGTCTGCACCGGGTCGGTCAACACCCGCATCGCCGCCAGCAAAGACGACGCGAGCTGCTCCGGACGGTTGATGCGGTCGAAGAAGCGCGACACCGGTCGAAGCGTGTCGTTGACCGAGATGTCGTACGTCGTGGGGTCCTCGAGCTCCTGGAGGACCGGGCTCGCGACCCGGGTAGCGAAGACGTCGCCGGGCAGCAACAGCACGGGCAGGCGGTTGATGGTGGCCAGCGCCGCACCCGTCACCATGTTGGTCGAGCCCGGGCCGACCGACGCCGTGCAGGCCAGTGTCGAGAGGCGGTTGCGCATCCGGGCGAAACCCGTTGCGGCATGGACCATCCCTTGCTCGTTCCGGCCTTGGTAGTAGGGCAGCGCGCCCGGAGTCTGGAGCTCGGCCTCGAGCAACGCCTGACCGATCCCGGCGACGTTGCCGTGCCCGAAGATGCCGAAACAGCCCTCGACCAGGCGGTGCCGCACCCCGTCACGCTCGCTGTGCTGCGCGGCGAGGAAGCGCACGACGGCCTGTCCGACCGTGAGCCGCTCGGTGGTCACGATGCGCTTCCATCCGCCGGTGCGGTGCGGCTGAACGGGAGCCTTGGGTCGACCGCCTGGCCGACCCAGCTGTCGCGGACCCAGCTGTGCGTGGGGTCGTCGCAGATGAGCCACGCCCGCTCGTCGCCAGGCCCGGCCATGACGTTGAGGTAGTACAGGTCGTAGCCGGGCGCTGCCATCGAGGGGCCGTGCCAGCCGTGCGGCACGAGCACCACGTCACCGCTGCGCACCTCGGCCAGGACGTCGACCGGCCGGTCTGCGGTGCCGTAGACGCGGTGGTAGGCGACTCCGCCCTCTCCCGCCACTTCGAAGTAGTAGATCTCCTCGAGCTCCGCCTCGACCGCGACCCCGTCGAGGGCGCGAGCCTCGTCGTGCTTGTGCGGCGGGTACGACGACCAGTTGCCCGCGGGGGTGAGCACCTCGCAGGCGATCAGGGCATCGGCGTCGAACGTCTCCGGCGTACAGAAGTTGTTGACCTGGCGCGAGCATTGGCCGGCACCGCGCAGCTCCACCGCCACGCCGTCGGCTGGACCGTACCGGAAGGGCAACCGCCGGTCGGTGCGGGCGGAGGGCAGGGCGAACCGGCCGCCGGTCGCGCTGACCAGCGTGGCCTTGGATCCCGTTGGCAGGTAGGCGAAGTCGGTCGGCCCGGCGAACACCGACGACCGCCCGGCGAGCTCCAAGGTCTGGTCGTCGCAGGCGACTGCGACCGAGCCGGAGAGCGGTACGACGAGCGTCTCGCTGTCACGGGTGTCGAGCCGGATCGGCGCTTCCGGGGTGAGGGTCAGCACGCGCAGCCCGCAGTAGCCCCATCCCGCGTCGTCGGCCGAGATGTCGACGACGTACGGGGCCGACGCCGAGCTGCTTGCCCGGCGGACCAGCCGCTCGTCACCCGTCACTGCCGTCGCCGCGCTCATCCGGTCTCCCGCACCAGCGAGACCGCGGTGTCGACCGCTGACTCGACCCCGCCGTCCGGCGGGTAGAGCAGGGCCCGGCCGACCACGAGCCCACGCACGCCGGGCAGCGCCAGCGCCTTGGCCCAGGTCGCGTACGTCTCCTCCGGCTCGGTGGACGGGTCACCGCCGAGGAGCAGGGTGGGCAGCGTCGTCGCTGCCATGACCCGGTCCATGCCGTCCACCACCGGGAGCTTCAGCCAGCTGTAGGCGCTGGTGGCCCCGAGCGAGCTCGCGATGCCGGCCGACTTGGCCACGCCGGCGGCGGTCAGCTCGTTGACCACCCGGTCGCCCTGCCGCGAGGCCATGAACGGCTCGATCATCGCCGGCATCGCGTGGCGGGCCAGCTCCGTCACCGCGGCGGCGCAGTGCTCCAACGTGCGCACGGTCCCGGCATCGTGCAGGTCGACGCGCACCAGCATCTTGCCGCCGTCGAACTTCATCCGCCGCAGAGTCGCCACGTCGTACGCCGTGAAGCGGTCGTCCAGCTCGAAGGTCGCACCCTGCAGGCCGCCGCGGTTCATCGAGCCGAACACGACCTTGTCGTCCAGCTCCCCGAGCAGGAGCAGGTCCTCGAGGATGTCCGGCGAGCCCAGGACGCCGTCGACCCCCGGGCGCCGCAGCGCCCGCACCAGCCGGGTGAGCAGGTCGGCGCGGTTCTCCATCGCCGTGGCCACCCCGCGCACACCGAGGGCGCCGCGAGCCGGATGGTCGGCCGCCACCAGCATGAGCCGGTTGTCGCCGCGCAGCATCGGTCGCGGGACGCGGGCCGCCGCGGCCTCGGCGACCTGCTCCGGGTGCAGGGCGCGAATCTGCCGGATGGTGTCGAGGTCAACGCTGACGTCAGACACGCTCCGCCGCCTTCCCGTCGGCTCCGGAGCGCTCGGCCAGCAAGGCCTCCACCTCGGCGCTCGTCGGCATCGCCGTGGAGCACTCGAGCCGGGACGCCACGATCGCGCCCGCCGCGTTCGCGAACCGCAGCACTCGCTCGAGCGGCCACCCGGACAGCAGGCCGTGGCAGAGCGCGCCGCCGAAGCCGTCGCCGGCTCCGAGCCCGTTGACCACGTGGACGGGGGTCGGCGGCACCTCGACGCGCTCGTCGCGGGTCATCGCGAGCACGCCGCGCGGACCCTGCTTCACCACCGCGAGCTCGACGCCCGCCGCGAGCAGCGCTTTGGCCGCGGCATCCGGCTCGCGCTCGCCCACGGCGGTCTCACACTCGTCGAGGTTGCCCACGGCGACGGTGACGTGCGGCAGGGCGGCCGCGACCTGCTCGTGCGCTACGGCCTGCGACGGCCAGAACATGGGCCGGTAGTCGAGATCGAGCACAGTCAGGCGCCGGCGGTCGCGAGCCTGCCAGGCCGCATGGTGGGCGGCCCGGCTCGGCTCCTGCGAGAGCCCGGTCACGGTGGCCCAGAACACCTGCGCCTGGGTCACGGCGGCGAGGTCCAGCTCGTCGGGCCGGATCTCGAGGTCCGGGGCCTTGGGCAGCCGGTAGAAGTACAGGGGGAAGTCGTCGGGAGGGAAGATCTCGCAGAACGTCACCGGTGTCGGGAGACCGTCGACCGGCGACACGAACCGGTCGTCGACACCGAGCTCGCGCAGCTGCCGGTGCACGTACTCGCCGAACGGGTCGGCCCCCGTCCGGGTGATCACCGCGCTGCGCCGGCCGTGCCGGGCCGCGGCCACGGCCACGTTGGTGGCCGAGCCGCCGAGGAACTTGCCGAACGTCTCGACGTCCGCGAGCCCGAGCCCGGTCTGCAGCGGGTAGAGGTCGACCCCGACCCTCCCGATGGTCAGGACGTCGTACGGCGTCGAAGGTGCGGTTCCGAAGCTCACGCCGGCTCCGCCAGCCCCGCCAGCCCCGCCAGGAACGCGATGGACGTGCGGACATCGGCCAGGGGTCCCTCACCCGCGGGCTCGTCGGCCAGGACGGTGTCCTGCTCCATGACGTACCAGCCGGCGTACCCGGCGCCCTCGAGCACCTGGACGATCGCCGCGATGTCGACATCCCCGTGGCCGAGCGGGCGGTACATCCCCCCGCTGACCGCCTCGGTGTACGTCGTGTCGCCCGCCTGCACCTTCGTCGCCCAGGTGGCGTCCACGTCCTTGAGATGGGTGTGCGCGATGCGGGTCGTCGCCGCGCGGGCCAGCGCGACCGGGTCCGTTCCTCCCACCAGCAGGTGCCCGGTGTCCAGGCAGAGCCCGATGCCGCTGCCGTCCAGGACGCGCTCGACCTCGTCCGACTGCTCGACCATGGTGCCGACATGGGGGTGCAACGTCGCCGTCACACCCCGCTGGGCCGCCCGGTCGGCGCAGCGGTCGACGTTGCCGAGCAGCGCTCGCCAGCCGTAGGCGTCGAGGACGGGACGCCCGTCGTACCCGTCACGTCCGGTCGCGGCGGCCAGGACGATCGTCCCGGCGCCGGCGGCGACGAACGAGTCGAGCTGCCGGTCGATCTCCGGGAGCGGGTCGTGGCTCGGTTCGTGCAGGACGACCGGGACGAAGCCGCCGACCGCCCGAAGGCCATACGCGGCAAGGGTTTCCACCTTCGCAGCCGGAGAGTCGGGCAGGAAGCCGTCGGGCCCGAACTCGGTCGCGCGCACCCCGACATCGGCCATCTCACGCAGCACTCGCTCCGGCCCGAGCTGGTAGCCCCAGCCCGGCACCTCGCACACGCCCCAGGAGATGGGAGCAGCGGCGACGCGGTCGAGCAAGGTCATCGGCGCACCTCGTCGACCGGCACCGGCCGGTGCTCGCGGCGGGAGATCTCGCAGGCCTCGGCGACGTAGAACGCCTCCAGGGCGTCGGCGACGGTGCACGGTGACGGCGTCGTGCCGCGCGCGACGTCGGCGAAGGCGGTCAGCTCGGCGACGTACGCATCCAGGAAGCGATCCATGAACACGGGGTACGGGTCGCCGGACGGGAACGACACGCCCGGCTCGACCGACCGCAGGGGCAGCCGCTGGTCCAGCCCGACGGCGATGCTGTCCTGGGACCCCAGCACCTCGAGGCGTACGTCGTAACCCCTTGCGTTGTAACGGGTCCCGGCCACGTGACAGAACGACCCGTCATCGAGGGTCAGCAGGGCCGACGCGGCATCGATGTCGCCGAGCTCGCCGAAGAACGCCTCACCGCGGTTGGCGCCGACGGCGTACACCTCGGTCACCTCGCGGCCGGTCACCCAGCGCACGATGTCGAAGTCGTGCACGGAGCAGTCGCGGAAGAAGCCGCCCGAGTGGGCGATGTACTCCGCCGGCGGCGGGGCCGGGTCCAGGGTGCCGGCCCGCAACGTGTGCACCCAGCCCAGCTCGCCGGACTCCACCGCGCGGCGGGCCGCGACGTAGCCGGCGTCGAACCGCCGCTGAAACCCCACGTGGACCGGCACGTCCGAGCCGCTCACCTTGTCGAGCACCGCGAGCGTGCCGTCGACGTCAGGCGCGACAGGCTTCTCGCAGAACGTCGGGACACCCGCCTCGACGGCCGACACGATGAGCTGCGCGTGGGCGTCGGTCGCCGCCGCGATGACCAGGGCGTCGATGCCGTTGGCGAACAAGGCGTCCGGGTGCTCGACCACCTCGACCCCGAGGCTCTCCGCCACGACGGTGGCGCGGCGGGCGTCGGCATCGGCCACGACGAGGGAGTCGACGTGGGACAGACCAGCGAGGGTCTTCGCGTGGAAGGCGCCGATCCGTCCGGTGCCAGCGAGGCCGATCCGCACCGGCTGCTCCTTCGGTTCGAGTGGTTCGAGGTCGCTGACTATGCTGCGCGCCACCAGCGGTGTCAAGAGAATGACGCAATGTCTTTACATACTGACGTCACGGTTTAGTCTCGCTACTCTGTACGCGTCGTCGTCGGCTGAGGGGAGGCGCGGTGGACCAGCTCCGGCTCCGGGTCGACCGGTCCAGCCCCGTGCCGCTGTACTACCAGGTGGCCCAGCAGCTCGAGCAGGCCATCGCGAGCGGGCAGCTGTCGGCCGGTGACCGGCTGGAGAACGAGCTCGACCTCGCCGACCGGTTCGGGCTGTCGCGGCCGACCGTGCGCCAGGCCATCCAGGAGCTGGTCCGCCAGGGACTGCTCGTCCGCAAGCGCGGGGTCGGCACCCAGGTGGTCCACGGCCAGGTCAAGCGACCGGTCGAGCTGTCCAGCCTGTACGACGACCTGGAGCGGTCCGGCCAGCAGCCGCGGACCGCAGTCCTGGCCCGAGAGCTCGTCGTCGCGGACCCGCGGCTGGCCGGCGCGCTCGGCGTCGCGGTCGGCGCACCCGTCACCCGGATCGAGCGGCTGCGCTCGGCCGGCGAGGAGCCGCTCGCCCTGATGTGCAACTGGCTGCCGGCTGACCTGGCCGACTTCACGGCGGAGGATCTGGAGGGTCAGGGGCTCTACGAGCTGATGCGCCGCCGCGGCGTACACATGCGGATCGCGACCCAACGCATCGGCGCCCGCGCCGCGTCGGTCAACGAGGCGAGACTCTTGCACGAGCGCAAAGGCGCACCGCTGCTCACGATGGAACGCACGGCGTACGACGACTCCGGCCGGGCCGTCGAGTTCGGCTCACACGTGTACCGGGCCCAGAACTACAGCTTCGAGGTGACGCTCGTCGAGCGGTGACTGAGCGCTGAGTAACCGTCCGAGAACAGTGCGCTGACCTGCTGATCCGGTCCTGACTGGCCGGTCAGGGAACCTTCCAGAAACGCTTGACCAAGCAAATATCCCGCCCTCATCATGAGACCTGGCGGTGCGCACCGCTTGCCCCCTGCGTGGTGCGCACCGCCTCCCATGTCCGGACCCGGTGGCGGACTAACCTCGGCCGTGTGACCGAGCTCCCCAACGCCCAACGCGAGGGCCTGAGCGCGGTCCAGCAAGCCGACCTCGACGCGTTCTCCCGGGTGCGGGAATGGACGCAGACCCTGCTGTCCCTGCAGCTCTGCGGACCCGACGGTGGCGAGTCGGACCTGCTCGGTTTCCACGACCATCCCTCGGCGACGCTCGAGCTGACCCATGCCCATCCCAGCGGTCTGGCCATGTTGCTGGCCGGCCGCCGCAGCCGCCTGTCCGACCTGGTCCGGGAGCCCGGCGCTCTGGCCGACGCCCGACGGCGCGCGCGGACGGTCCGGGCCACGGCGATGCGGTTGCGCCGGCTGCACGGCGTGCCGGCCGGCCAGCTCGCCGTCGGCATGGCCGGTTGGGGCGAGGACGCCGAGAGGCGCACGTTCGCGCCGGTGCTGTTGCGGGCCGCGCGGCTGCGGCCGCGGGGGCACGGCGAGGACGACTTCGACCTCGACCTGGCGCCGGCGACGCGGCTCAACCCGGTGCTCGTCGAGCACCTGCGGATCGAGTACGGCGTGCCGCTCGACGCGACCTTGCTGGCCGAGCTCGCGGCTGGCAGCGACCACGGCATCAACGGTTTCGACCCGCTCCCGATGCTGGAACGCCTGGCCCAGACCTGCGCGGACATCCCGGGTTTCGAGGTGCAGCCCAGGCTCGTCGTCGGTGTCTTCCCTGAGGTCGTCCCGGCCCTGGTGGCGGACCTGGAGGCGCGCGGCCCGGCGTTGCTCAGGCACCCGACGCTGCGCCTGCTGACCAGCCCGTTCAGCGACGCCTCCACCACGGCGCCGCCGACCCCGGCCGACGTACCCATCGTGCTCGACGCGGACGGCGACCAGCGGGCCGTGGTCGAGGCGGCCGTCCGAGGCGCCCGGGTCGCGGTTCGGGCACCGGCCGGCAGCGGCGCGACCCAGATGCTCGCCGACACCATTGCGGCGCTCGCGGCCAGCGCGCAGCGCAGCCTGTTGCTGTCGTCGTACGCCGCCGAGCTGGCCGACGTCCGGAACCGGCTGGCCCGCATCGGTCTGTCCGACCTGGTGCTCGACCTCGGCGCGGACCCCCATGACGGCGCCCGGATCGCGTTGCGGCTTCTGCGCGCCGTCGAGATTGCCCACCCCGAACACGGCCAGACCGTCGAGGAGCTGGAGCAGGCCCCCGAGCCGGTGACCGACCCCCAGGCCGCCGAGTCGGCGTCGCGCGGGCACGCCAACCTGCTGGCCGGACACGCGGAGGCGATGCACCGCCGGCACGAGCCGTGGGGCGTTTCGGCGTACGCCGCGCAGGTCGCGCTGGCCGAGCTCACCGCAATGCGGCCGGCTCCCCGGTCCACGGTGCGCCTGTCGGCAGACGTCCTCGACCAGCTGACCCCGCACCGCGTCGCCGAGCTCCGCGGGACGCTGCGCGAGGCGGCCGGGCTGGGTGCGTTCCGGGTGCCGCCGAGCCTCGACCCCTGGTACGCCGCGAGGATCACGTCGCGGCTCGAGGGTGACCTGGCGCTGCAACACGCTCGGGAGCTCGCGGACGGCCAGCTCGGCGCAGCCCGCAAGGTGCTGGACCAGGCGTTCGAGGACGTCGGGCTCCCCACTGCCACAACGGTTTCCGACTACGGCGCCGGGCTCCGCCTGTTGGAGCAGGTTCGCGGCACACTCGAGGTCTTCCGCCCCGAGGCGTGGGACTCGTCGGTCCGTGAGGCCATCGCCGCGACGGCGCCGCGCGAATGGCGAACGGCCCGCGGCGTACAGCTCGGCGCCATGGCGCGCAGGCGGATCCAGGGCCGCACCCGCAAGCTCCTGCGGCCCGGCGTACCTCCGGCCGACCTGCATGCCGCCCTGGTCCGGCTGGAACAGCAACGCGACGCCTGGGAGAGCTTCGTCGGTGGCGGCGCCCGGCCGGCCGTCCCGACCGGGTACGACGAAGCGGTGAGAGCGCATGCGGCTCTGGTCGAGCGGCTGGAGTGGCTCGGGCCGCGGCTGTCGACGACGCCGGGCGGGGGCGATCTCACCGGGATGCCGTTGGACGCGTTGCAGGAGCGGCTGGCCGGGCTGGCCGAGCACGGCGACTCACTCGCCGTCCGGCCCAAGGTGGTCACCCTCATGGACACCCTGCAGGAGGCGGGCCTCGGCCCCGTGCTCGAGGACCTCGCGACGCGCACGGTCGCCGCCGAGCTCGTCGGCAGTGAGCTCGACCTGGTCTGGTGGGCGTCCGTGCTGGCCCGGATCGGCACGCTCGACCCGCGTTACGCGACGCACGACGGCGAGCGGCTCCGGGCCGCGGCGATCGCGTACGCGCAGGCCGACAACGCCGTCCGCGAGGGCCAGGCCGCGACGCTGCGGGCCGATGTCCGGCAACGCATCCGGGCCGCGGTGGCCGCGCATCCGGAGCAGGTGGCGGAGCTGAAGGCCTGGGCAGGCGTCAGCCCTGGGGAGCACGGGGGCGCGCTGCTCGCGCGGCCGCGAGTGGCGCTGCCGATCGCCCGGCTGCTGACCCGGTGCGGTGACCTTGTGGCCGCCATCGCACCGTGCTGGTCGCTCAGCCCGTTGCTGGCGACGTCCGTCCTGCCGCCCGACGTGCACGTCGACGTCGTCCTCGTCGGGCAGGCCCACAGTGTCGACCTGGCTCGCTGCGCGACGGCGATCGCCCGCGGCTCGTCGGTCGTCGTGGTCGGCGACCCCCATCAGTACGGCGGCGTGCCGGCCGGGGAGTCCGTGGCCGACGTCGCTCTCGGCCGGCTGCGGCCGATGGCCCTGCACGCGTCGTACCGTCCGGTCTCGGCTCGCTTGGCCGCGCTCGCGAGCGCCGTGTCCGGTCACCTGGCGGCGTCTGATGTGCCGCCGCAGCCGCCGGGGGTGCGCGACGACCGGCCCGGTCCGGGAGTCACGGGCGCCCAGAGCGCTGCCGAGCGTGCCGTGGCCGCGCCGGCCGTGCGGCTGGACCGGGTCGACGGCGAGGGCGTCCTGGCTCCCGGAGCGAGCGCCATTGAGAGCACCGAGCAGGAGGTCCAGCACGTCGTCTCGCTCGTGATGGAGCATGCGGCCAACCGGCCCGAGTCGTCACTGGCCGTCCTGGCGCTGAACCGGCTGCACGCGGACCGGATCCGCGAGGCGGTGCGGCTCGAGCGCGGCGTGCACCCGCGGGTGGCGGAGTTCTTCGACGCCGACGTGCCGGAGCCGTTCCTGGTCCTGGACGCCGCCGACGCAGGTGCGATCGTGCGTGACGTCGTCGTGCTCTCGGTCGGCTACGGCCGCACCCCGCACGGTCGGATGCTGCACCAGTTCGGCGCCGTGGGGGAGGCCGATGGCGCCGCACTCCTGCTCTCGGCCGTGACCCGGGCGCGGCTCGGCATGGTGGTCGTCTGCGGCTTCCGGCTCGAGGACCTCGACCCGGCACGGCTCAAGACGCCGGGGGCGCGGGCCTTGCGCGACGTCCTGGCCACGGCCGCAGCCGGTGGCGTGGCCCAGCCGCCGACGGCTGCCGTGGAGCTCGACCTGACCGACTCCGGGGCGGCCGCCTCGGATCCGCCCCGCACGCCGGGCGCGGCGAGTGCGGCCGGCGTGACGAGTGCGGCCGGCATGGTGAGCCTGGACGCGCTGCTCGAGGACTTCGCCCTCCGGCTCGAGGCCGACGGGCTGGAGGTCGAGCGGAGCGTGCCGATCACCGCCGCGCGGCCGTCCGACGGCGAGCCGGCGTCCGCGTCGGACCAGCCGATCGAGATGGTCGTCCGCGACCCCATGAGCGGGCGGCGGCTGGCCGTCGAGACGGACGGGCCGGCCTACGCCGCGCTGCCCACGGTCCGGGAACGTGACCGGATGCGGCCGGAGGCGTTGGCCCGGCTGGGCTGGAGCCACCTGCGGATCTGGTCGACCGACATCTTCCGCGACCCGGCCCGCGAGGTGGCCCGGGTCCAGCAGGCGCTCCGGCCGACGCCGAAGTCAGCAGGCGAGTCGACCGCTGATGCGGTCACGCCGCAACCGCTGGACCAGACGAGCGACGACACGGATGTGGGCTGGGGCGAGGTGCCGTCGGGCGAGGACGGGCACGACGACTGGCTGCGCGACCAGCGCCCGCCGCACTGGGGCTAGCGCCGACGCCCGACAGTTGGTCGAGCTACAACGTCGACACGCCGCCCTGGAGCGGATCCGGAGCGGCGTGTCGACGACGGCTCACGACGAACTGTCAACCAGTTCGAGGTCAGACGGCTCCGCCTCGCGCGGCCAGCAGGTCGCGGATCTGCTGCAGCAGCAAGATGTCCGCGGCCGGAGCCTCGGGCTCCGGCTCGACCCCACGCTTGCGCCGCTCGGCCAGCTTGTTCATCGGCACCACGAAGATCAGGTAGACCACCAGCGCGGTGATGACGAACACGACGACGCTGTTCACGAGGGTCGAGATGTTGACGAAGGTCGCGCGATGCAGATCGCCGCCGCGCAGGGAGAAGCCCCATCCGTTGGACTTGGCGCCCGGGAAGGCGTTCAGGATGGGCGTGATGATGGCGCTGACGAAGTCGGCGACCATCTTCGCGAACGCCGCGCCGATGACGAACGCCACGGCGAGATCGACGATGTTGCCGCGCATGATGAAGTCCCTGAAGCCCTTGACCATGTGAAGTCCCCTCAGTAGCCCCGTTCCCCTGCGGCGCCACGACGTTAGCGGGCGGGCGGCGCCACGGCGAGGACCGGGCGCGCTGACGGCGGTGCACCGCTGGTCGGCAGCTCAGCGGGCGTGCACGGCGACGCCCAGCGGGCCTGCGGCCTGGGCCCTGGTCAGCCGCTCGGCTGCGTCGAGCCCGACCCCCAGGACCAGCACCGCGCCAGCGGTCCCCGAACCGCCCGTCGCACCGCCGCTCTGGCCACCGAACCCGTCGAGGGCGCCGGCGCCACCATCCGCCGCCGGGCCTAGGTCGGCGGCAAGGACGACCGCGTCGGTGGCGACAGCGGACCCGGACGCGGCGGACAGCACGTCCACCCGGTCCCCGGCCTGGACGAGCCCCGAAGGCGCCACCCCGGAGAGCCGAACCGGTACGGCGAGCAGGCCGACCTCCTGCCCGGCCAGCAGTCCCGGCCCCAGCAGGTCGGCCCGGGTGACCGGGCTGCCTTCGGTCAGCGGTCCGGCCAGTGTGCGACCGGCCGCCTGCCCGGGCTCACCGAGCCCATCCCGGGGGGCGGTGCCCGGGGCCCAGCCGGCGACGCGCAGGTCGGCGCTCGTCAGCCCCCGCCCGGCGGCGAGGTCGTGCGCCGCGACCAGCACCCGCACCCGGTGGGCCGGTGCGGGGGCGAGCGTCGGCAGTGCCAGCGCCACCGCGGCGGCCACCAGGCCGGCCGCGAGGAGCCGGCGAAGTCCCGGCCGCCGGCGCCGCAGAGGGACCGTCGCCGGTCGGTGGGTCCGGCCGGCCTGCCACCACGTCACCGCCGGCTAGGGCAGGTCGAACGGGAGAGGCAGCCCGTCGAGGGCGTGCCGGCAGACGCAGTCCTGGTCGTCCGGAGGCAGGGCGGCGACGACGGCGCCGACGAGGGCCTTGAGCCGGGTGACGTTGCGCCCGAAGACCTCGAGCACCTCCGCGTGGGTCACGGCTGAACCGCCCTCGACCCCGGCGTCCTGGTCCGTCACCAGGCAGAGCGAGGTGTAACACAGCGCCAGCTCGCGGGCCACCGACGCCTCGGGCATACCGGTCATCCCGACGACCGTCCAGCCTGCCGTGGCATGCCAGCGCGACTCGGCCCGGCTGGAGAAGCGCGGTCCGTTGATCACCACCAGCGTGCCGTCGCGGCGTACCGGCCAGTTGGCCGAGACTGCCTGCGCGGCAACGGTTTCCCGCCCGAGCGGGCAGTACGGGTCGGCGAACGCGACATGCACGACGACTCCTGGGTCGTCGTACACCGTGTGTGCGCGGCCCCAGGTGCGGTCGACCACCTGGTCCGGGACGACGAGAGCGCCGGCTCCCAGCTCGGGGCGCAACGAGCCGACGGCGCACGGTCCGAGCACCTGGCGCACCCCGACGGTCCGCAATGCCCACAGGTTCGCCCGGTAGTTGACCCGGTGCGGCTGGAGCTCGTGGCGGCGGCCGTGCCGAGGGAGGAAGGCGACCGGCCGGCCGCCCACCTCTCCGACCGTCAGGGATGCGCTGGGCTCTCCGAACGGCGTCTCGACCTCGACGGTCTGGATGTCCGCCCGCTCGTCGAAGAGCTCCTCGAAGCCGGTCCCGCCGATGACACCGATCGCCGCGGACGGCCCCTCGTAGCTCACGACGCCGAGGCTATGACCTCACTGCGGGGTTCGCGTTCGCCGGTCGTCACGGCTGTGGACGGCGGCAGCGAAGCCGGGTCGTCCTGTGGAGTCGGCTGCCACTGCGCGCCCACTCCCGCGACGACCACCAGCAGGACTCCGGCCGCCTGCCACCAGGTCGGGAGCTGGCTCAGGACGACCAGCCCGATCACCGTCGCAATGCCCGGCTCGAGCGCCATCAACGTGCCGAACGGCGCCACCCGCATGCGGCGTAGCGCCAGCAGCTCGAGGCTGAACGGCAGCAAGGGCATCAGCACGGCCAGGCCCAGGCACTCGAGCCCGATGAGAGGAGTCAGGCCTCCGAGGGCGGGGGGCGCCGCGAAGGGCGCGGCCAGAATGGTCACGACGGTGAGGGAGAGGGCCAGACCCTGCAGCCCCTCGACCTCGGCGCCGACCCGCTGCGTGTAGACGATGTAGGCCGCCCACCCCGCCGCAGCGGCCGCCGCAAAGCCGAGCCCGGCCAGGTCCAGCTCGCCCCGCCACGGCTCGGTGAGCCCGAGGACGCCGACGAAGGCCAGCGCCGGCCAGACCAGCGCCGAGCGGCGGTGGCTGCGGGCCGCGGCCACACCGAGGGGGCCGAGGAACTCGATGGCGGCCGTCGTGCCGAGGGGGATGCGGGCGATGGCCTCGATGAACGCCATCATCAGGACAGTGGTCGCGACGCCGAGCACCAACGTGCTCCGCAGCGTCGGCCAGCTCAGCGTGAGCAGGCGGGGCCGGGCCACGGCCAGGAGGACCGCGGCGGCGATCGCCACCCGGAGCCAGGCCGAGCCGGCCGGGCTGAGCGCGTCGAACAGGTGCGTGCTGAGCGCGGCGCCGAGCTGCACTGTCAGCATCGAGGCCACGGCGTACAGGGGGGCCGGTGGTCGCATGGGTCCAGTGCACCCGACGTCAACTGTCCGCGTCCAGCGCGTATTTGTGGTGACACTGTCCGGAGATGCTGCATGATCGGGGCATGGACCGGTTCATGGACCTGGACAAGCTCCGCACCCTGGTCGAGCTCTCCCGGCGCGGGACCATGTCGTCCGTCGCCGGTTCGCTCGGCTACGGCACGAGCGCGGTCAGCCAGCAGCTCGCGGCCCTGGAGCGTCAGGCCAAGGTCCCTCTGCTGGAGGCCGCCGGCCGGGGCGTGCGGCTCACTCCAGCCGGCCGGCGGCTGGTGGTCCACGCCGAGCAGATCCTGGCTGCGGTCACGGCGGCCGAGCTCGACCTGTCCGCGGATGCCGAGCCGAGCGGGGTGGTCCGGGTCGCGGGCTACACGACGGCGCTGCGCCAGTACCTGCTGCCGGTGCTCGACGACCTGGCCCGGGCGTACCCGCGGCTGCAGCTGGAGATTCAGGAGCGGGAGCCGACGGAGACCGACGGGATGCTCGACGACGACCTGGTCGACCTGGGCTTCGAGTACGACTACACCCTCGTGCCGCGGGGTGGCCGGGGCGTGTGCACGCTGATCTCGACCTGCGACATGGTGCTCGGCGTACATCCGGATCTTGTTGTGCCAGAGGCGATCCGGTCACCCGAGGATCTGGCCCAGCTGCGCGACACCGACTGGATCGGCAACTCTCGGGACTCGCTCGACGACGAGCTGGTACGACGCGTGGTCGCGCTCGCCGGCTGGGAGCCGCGGGTGCGGCACCGAGCCGACAGCCTCGACCTCGTCGTCGACCTCGTGTTGGCTCGGCACGGCGTCTGTCTCATCTCGTCCGAGGCGGCCGAGGCCCGGCGGCTGCGGACGGTGCCGCTCGACTTCGTCAGCGCGCAGCAGCGGATGTGGAGCGTGGTCCGGGAGGGAGCGCAGGACTGGCCCGCGACCCGCGCGGTGATCGACGCGGTGCGAGCGCGGGTGGCGCAGGCCGCCTGAGCCAGGTCAGGCGGCGGAACCGGACGTGGAGTCCGACGAGCTGCTCGCGCCGGCCTTCTCGGCGCTCTTCGTGGCGCCCTTGTCGGGGGACTTGTCGGAGCCCTTGGCCCCCTGCTCGGCGGGCTTGTCGGCGCCCTTGTCCCCCTTGTCGGCGGCCTTGCCGCCCTTGTCGGAGCCGTTGCTCTTGGCGTCCGAGCGCGAGTCGTTGCGATAGAAGCCGGAGCCCTTGAAGACGATGCCGACGTTCGAGAACACCTTGCGCAGGCGTCCCTCGCACACGGGACAGTCGGTCAGGGCGTCGTCGGTGAACGACTGCACCTCTTCGAACCGGTGCCCGCACTCGGTGCAGGCATAGGCGTACGTCGGCACTTCAGCTCCTCCACTGCTCTCCCCGGCTGAACGCCCAGGCCCGGGAAATTGTATGCACTCACTAACACCACGCGACGTACGTTCCATCCCTATGACCCCTCTGCGGACCCGGCCCGACCGCCCGATCGGCCGCCCGGCTGACGCTCCCGGTGCGACGCGCGCCGGCCGTTCGGTGTACGCGCAGTTCGGCTTCCTGGCGCTCGTGTGGGGCTCGAGCTTCCTGTTCATCAAGGTCGGGCTGCGCGGTCTGTCGGTGGCGCAGGTCGCGGCCGGGCGGATCTGGCTGGGCGCGGTCGCCCTCGTCGTGATCGCGCTCCTCGGGCGCCGCGGACTGCCGCGCGAGCTCGTGGTCTACGCGCACATGCTGGTCGTCGCCATGCTCCTCTGCGTCGCGCCGTTCACGTTGTTCGCGTACGGCGAGACGCACATCTCGTCCGGTCTGGCCAGCATCTTCAACGCGACGACGCCGTTGCTGACGATGCTCGTCGCGTCGATCTTCCTGCCCCAGGAGCGGCCCACGGCGACCAAGCTGCTGGGTCTGGCCATGGGGTTCGGCGGAGTGCTGCTGGTGATGGCCCCTTGGCGCGGCGTCGGGGGCGGCAGCCTCCTGGGCGAGCTGGCCTGCCTCGGTGCGACCACCTGCTACGCGTTCGCCTTTGTGTACCTGCGACGGTTCGTCCTCCCGCGCCGCCTCGACCCGATCGCTGTGGCGTTGTTGCAGGTCGGGCTGGCTGCGCTGGTGTTCGCGGTGCTGGCGCCGTTCGTCGCCGCCGACCCGGTCTCGATGAGCTGGCCGGTCGTCTGGTCGATGCTCGCGCTCGGGGTCGCTGGGACGGGCGTGGCGTTCTGGGTGAACGTCAACGTCGTCATGGGCCTCGGCGCGACGGCCGCGTCGACCGTGACCTATCTGACGCCGGTCGTCGGCGTGCTCCTCGGGGTCGTCGTGCTGGACGAGTCGCTGTCCTGGAACGAGCCGCTCGGCGCGGTGCTCGTCGTCGCCGGGATCGCCCTTGGCCAGGGCTTGCTGCAGCGTCGTCGGCCCACGGGCGGATGAGCGGCGCGCCGGACCAGGCGTCAGTCGCCCCAGCCGGCCAGCCGCCCGCGGCGGGAGACCGCACGGATCCGCCGTTCGGTGGCCGGGCGGGCCCGAGCCGTCGTCACCACGAGCAACGCGTCGCCGCGACGGAGCACCGTGGCGGGCGAGGGGACGAAGCCCTCACCGTCGCGCACGACCAGCGTCACGTTGGAGCCGCGAGGCAGCCGCAGCTCGAACACCTCGACGCCGTTCAGCCGAGAGCCGCCGCCGATGTGCACCTGCAGCACGTCGGCGCCGAGGTCGCCGAGCGGTGAGGACTCGACGTCGACGTCACGAGTGCTGACGCCCTGCTCGAGCCGCAGCCGCCGGGCCAGCCACGGCAAGGTGGGGGCCTGGACCAGCGTGAAGACGACGACGAGGACGAACACGAGGTCGAACAGCCAGCGGATGCCCGGCACGCCCATGGTGAGCGGGACGGTCGCCAGGACGACGGGCACCGCCCCGCGCAGGCCGGCCCAGGACAGGAAGGCCTGGGCTCGCCAGGACATCCCCATCGGCGCGACCGACGCGATGACGGACAGGGGGCGGGCGACCAGCACGAGGACCACCCCGAGCGCGAGGGCCGGCCACAGCTGGTCGCTCAGCCGGCTCGGTGCCGCCAGCAGCCCGAGCAGGACGAACAGCCCGATGTGCGCCAGCCAGCCCAGACCTTCGGCGAAGCCGCGCACGGCCGACCGGTGCGGAAGGCGACTGTTGCCGAGGACCAGCCCCGCGACGTACACGGCGAGGAAGCCGGAGCTGTGCAGTACGGCGGCCGCGGCGTAGGCGAGCACCGTCAGCCCGACGACGGACAGGGAGAAGAGGCCAGACGAGGGGATCGAGATGCGTCGCAGCAGCTGAGCGCCGGCCCAGCCGGTCGCCAACCCCAGCGCCGCACCGACGGCGAGCTCTCCGGCCGCGAGGAGCAGCAGGCTCCACCAGGGGTGCGAGCCGGTGCCCGCGGCCTGGTCGGACAGCGCGACGACCAGAATGACGACCGGCGCGTCGTTGAAGCCGGACTCGGCCTCGAGGGTGCCGGACAGCCGGCGCGGCAGGCGGACCCGCCGCAGCACGGAGAACACGGCGGCGGCGTCGGTCGGCGTGAGCACGGCGCCGACGAGCAACGCGACCGGCCAGGAGACGTCGAGCAGCAGGTACGCCGCGATGCCCACGATCGCGACCGAGACGGCGACACCGACCGTGGCCAGAGCGGCCGCCGGCCCGATCGCCGGGCGGATGGTCGACCAGTTCGTCGTGAGCCCGCCCTCCGCCAGGATCACGATCAGCGCGACGTAGCCGAGCACCTGCGTGAGCTCGGCGTCGTCGAACCGGACGCCGAGGCCGGCCTCGCCCACCGCCACGCCCAACCCGAGATACAGCAGCAGCGTCGGCAGCCCGGACCGCTCGGACAGCCGGACGGCGAGCACCGCGACCAGCAGCACCGCGCCGCCGAGCAGCAGCGAGAGGTTGAGCTGGTCCACGCCGAACCCGGTCACCGCAGGCATGAGCGGCAGGGCGGAGGCGACGTCGGACACGGCGGGCCTCCTCGGCGTTCGGGCTGAGCTTCGGATCGTCGGGCAGGTCTGTGTCCTAGTCTCCCAGCGTGTCCCGCATGCGCCTGGTCCGCAGGATCTCGCTGGGCGTGGCCGTCCTGGTTGTGATCGCGCTGGTTGTCGGCCTGACCTACGTCGTGCACGTCGTGCGGCAGCCGTTTGCGCAGGTCAGCGGCTCGGCGTCGCTCCCGGGGCTCAGCGGCAAGGTCAGCGTTATGCGGGACGACCAGGGTGTGCCGCAGGTGTACGCCGACACCGCCGACGACCTGTTCCGCGCCCAGGGCTTCGTGCAGGCGCAGGACAGGTTCTTCGAGATGGACTTCCGGCGTCACGTCACCGCGGGCCGCCTGTCCGAGCTGGTCGGGGTGGACGCGGACGCCCTCGAGGCGGACAAGGTGGTCCGCACGCTGGGCTGGCGGCGGGTCGCCGAGCAGGAGCTGCCGCTGTTGTCGCCGGAGACCCAGAGGTACCTGCAGGACTACGCGGACGGCGTGAACGCCTACCTCAAGGGCCGGTCGAAGGGGCAGGTCAGCCTGGAGTACGTCGTGCTCGGACACGTGGTGTCGAACTACCGGATCGAGCCGTGGACGCCGGTCGACTCGCTGTCGTGGCTGAAGGCGATGGCGTGGGACCTCAAGGCCAACTACGGCGACGAGGCAGCGCGGGCCGAGCTGGCCCAGTCGATCCCCGAGCCGCGCATCGACGAGCTCTACCCGACGTACCCGTACCGCAAGAACCTGCCGATCCTCTCCGACGCGGACCTGAGCGGCGCGACCGGCAACAGCTCGAACACCGGCGCGCGGACGGCGCCCCGGTACATCGCCGGCGAGCGGGACGCGCTGCGCGCCGCGGGCCTGGCGCTGGACGCCGTACCGCGGCTGCTCGGTCAAGGCGACGGCATCGGATCCAACTCGTGGGTCGTGGACGGCGCGCACACGACGACCGGCCGACCGTTGCTGGCCAACGACCCGCACCTCGCACCATCCATCCCCGGCATCTGGTACCAGATGGGGCTGCACTGCCGGCAGCTCGGGCCGGCCTGCCCGTTCGACGTCGCGGGCTTCACGTTCGCCGGCCTGCCCGGTGTCGTGATCGGCCACAACAACAAGGTCGCGTGGGGCTTCACGAACCTGCCCGCTGACGTGACCGACCTCTACCTCGAGCGCGTGCTGGGTGACACGTACGAGCGGGACGGCCAATACGTCCCGATGACGACGAGTCAGGAGACGATCAAGGTCGCGGGGGCGAAGGACGTGACCATCACGGTCCGCAGCACCGTGCACGGGCCGATCATCAGCGACGTGCTCGACGAGGCGCTGCGAGCCGGGCGGGGCGCGCTGGTCGACGGGCGGCGCGATCCGAACGACTACGACGTCGCGCTCGAGTGGACTGCGCTGACCCCGGGGCGAACGGCAGACGCGTTGTTCGCGCTCGACGCGGCGCAGGACTGGGACGAGTTCCGTTCGGCAGCAAAGCTTTTCGACGTGCCTGCGCAGAACATGATCTACGCGGACACGAGTGGCAACATCGGCTACCAGGCCCCGGGCCAGATCCCGGTCCGGGCCTCCTCGACACCCGGCGCCAACCCGGGCGAGTGGCCGGCCCAGGGCTGGAATAGCAAGTACGACTGGAAGGGGTATGTCCCGTTCAGCCAGATGCCGTCGACGTACGACCCGCCGGAGGGGTTCATCGTCGCGGCGAACCAGGCCGTCGACGACCGGGTCGAGCCGTACCTCACTGGGGACTGGGACTACGGCTACCGGGCGCAGCGGATCCGCCACCTGCTCGAACGCGGGCCGAAGATCAGCCCCGCGACGATGCGGTCGGTGCAGATGGACGAACGTGACCCGTTCGCGTCGACGCTCGTGCCGTACCTGGTCCGGATCAGCCTGCGCAAGGACCGCTTCACCCGCCAGGCCCAGGACCTGCTGCGGGACTGGGACTTCTCCTCCGGCGCGAAGTCGGCACCCGCGGCGTACTACAACGCGGTCTGGGCCAACCTGCTGCGCCTGACCTTCGACGACGAGCTGTCCGGTGACCGGCAGGCCGACGGCGGGGACCGCTGGTACTCCGTGGTGGACATCCTGCTGAAGGACCCGAGCAACGCCTGGTGGGACGACAAGGGCACGCCCGGTGTGATCGAGGGACGGGACGAGATCCTGCGCGAGGCCTTGGTCGATGCGCGGGCCGAGCTCACCAAGAGCTTGGGCAAGGACCCCACCAAGTGGCAGTGGGGCCAGCTGCACCAGCTGACCCTGCGCAATCCGGTCCTCGGCGGCGGCACGACTCCCGGGATCGTCCAGTCGGTCTTCAACCGCGGCCCCTGGTCGCTCGCCGGAGGCAACGGCCTGGTCGACGCGACCGGCTGGACGGCGTACGACGGGTACAAGGTCGACTGGGTGCCGTCGATGCGCATGGTGGTCGACCTTTCCGACCTGGACCATTCGACCTGGGTGAACCTGACGGGCGCGTCAGGGCACGCGTACAGCAAGCACTACGTCGACCAGTCGGATGCCTGGGCGGAGGGGCGCACCTACACCTGGCCCTTCTCGGCCGGAGCCATCCGTCGGGCGACGGCCAATGTCCTGACCCTTCATCCCTAGAGGTGCTCATGCCCGAC
This sequence comes from Actinomycetales bacterium, assembly GCA_045807245.1. Taxonomy (GTDB): domain Bacteria; phylum Actinomycetota; class Actinomycetes; order Actinomycetales; family CAVURS01; genus CAVURS01. Next base: position 17,703 of record JBJMHS010000032.1, on the reverse strand, counting down.
GATCCGCAGGTTGCCGTGTACTTCGACTTCGACAACATCGTGATCTCGCGGTACGACGAGCTCCACGGTGGCGGTTCGTTCAAGAAGGACCGAGCTCGTGACCTGCCGCCCGATCCGCAGGTACGGCGCCGCCTGGCCGAGGCGCATCTCGACCTCAAAGCGGTGATGGACTACGCGGCGTCCTTCGGCACGGTGGCCATCAGCCGCGCCTATGCCGACTGGTCCATCCCGATCAACGGCTCGTACCACGAAGACCTCATGCGCGCGTCCATCGACCTGGTGCAGATGTTCCCGCTGACCAACTCCAAGAACGGCGCAGACATCCGGCTGGCCATCGACGTCATCGACGACATCTCCCGGTACCTGCACCTCACCCACGTGCTCGTCGTTGCCGGCGACTCCGACTACATCTCGTTGGCGCAGCGGTGCCGCCGCCTCGGGCGCGAGGTGATCGGGGTCGGTGCCGCGCGTTCGGTGGGGAAGTACTGGGAGCTGGCCTGCGACGAGTTCCGCTACTACGGGAACCTGCTGACGGTGACCAGTGACGAGGAGCAGGCGCCCTCCGGCGACGGGACCCCCGGCCACAATGCCGCCGATGCGTCCGCGCTACTGGTCCGGGCGGCCCGGCTGGCCCACGGCAAGACCGCCTCCGAGTGGATCCCCGCGGGCACCTTGAAGAACCTGATGCTGCGCCTCCAGCCGTCGTTCGACGAGGCGGAGTACGGGCACCGGACGTTCACGCAGTTCCTGCGCAGCCTGCCCGACCTGGCCGAGGTCAGGAGCACCGAGTCCGGCACGATGGTCCACCTGCGCGAGCTCGGTCCAGCGGACTGAGTGCCCGGACCGCCGCGCGCCCCAGGGTTCGGTTCGGGCCGCTCGGCTCAGGGCGCGATCCGCACGACACCCGAGGGCAGAGCGACAGCGTCGACCCGGCGGTCGTGGTCCTCGGCCGGCAGGGGCTCGTCGCGCAGCTCGCCCTCGTGCAGCAGGGCGACCACCAGCGTGCCCGGCCGGATCCGGGTCAGCGCCCGGTCGTAGCACCCACCGCCGTACCCCAGGCGCACGCCGCTGCGGTCCACCGCCAACGCGGGCGCGAGGACCACGTCGGCCTCCGCGATCGCGTCCCGGCCGAGCGGCGTACCCGTCGGTTCGGTCAGGCCGCGGTGCACGCTCGAGCGGTGCCGCTCGCCGTCGTCGGGCGCCCAGTCCAGGTCGAGGTCCGGCAAGAGCACCGGCAGCAGGACCCGGGTCCCGCGCCGGTGCAGCTCGTCGATCAGCGGGGCGGTGTCCGGTTCGGCCATTCGGGCGACATACGCCGTGACACAGGTAGCGGTCGATAGCTCGGGCAGGGCGAGTACGGCGTCCCGCAGGGCCGCGCCTGTGCTCAGATCCGCCGTCGCACGCCGGGCCAGCGCCTGCCGGCGCAGCTCTGCCTTGTCCGGGCGCGCCGTCGTGGTCACATCACATGGTGACCCATTCATGACAGCATCTGTGCAGCGCGTAGTGCCAAGCGGAGTCTCCGGGCCGTGGCCCCGGCCTGAGAGGAGGGCGCGCCGGTGTCTGTACGGACCAGGCTGTCCGGGATCCTCGCCGCGGTCATGCTGCTGCCGGTCCTGGTCGCTGGTGCCATCGCCGGTCTGATCGCGCCCCACCAGCAGTACCAGGGCGCGCGCGACCTGGTCACCCAGGCCGCCACCAGCCTCGGCTCGATCGAGACCGAGATCTGCCGTGGACTGGGTGACGGGGCGACCGCCCTGGGGCTCGACGTGCGGGCCGGTGATGTCGACATGGCTGTGCAGGACGCGCACAAGCGCCGGCCGGGCAGCTTCGTCGCCGTCGTGCGCAACGGCGCGATCGTCGCGCAGGGCGGCGTCATGCCGACCGACGCCAGCGGGACGCCGATCTCCGCGAACGCCCTGAGCCGCCTGTCGTGTGCCGCCGGCCGCGTCCTGTCGGGTCAGCTGCCGGTGCTCGGCGAGACGGTCGGCGTCCCGGCGATTGCCGGTCAGGCCTCCGCCACCGCTGTCGTCGGTGTGGTCCTCAACGCCGCCCAGCTGACGGCACTGCGCGAGCGGATCGGCTTGCGCGACACGGTGCAGGTCGCGATCTCCTGCCCGGGCGGCGGCAACGACTCGACCATGAAGGGCTCCAACCGCGACAAGCTCATCGCCGCGGCCCGGACCGGCAACCAGGACCGCTTCGGCCCGTACGTCGTCGCCGTCGCACCGACGGTGCCGAGCGGTCAGCCGTGCGCGTTCGCGGCTGCGACGGCTCTGAGCGGGCTGGCCAACGTGCAGAACGGCCTGCTCCTGCTCGTGCTCGTCGCGGTCCTCATCGGCATCGGTCTGGTCGTCTGGCTGGCCCGGACCATCACCGACCCGGTGCTCGCACTGACCGACGCTGCCGAGCGGGTCGCCGACGGCGACCTGGCGATCCGGCTGCCGGTCGTCGGCCGCGACGAGCTGGGCCGGTTGTCCGGGTCGTTCAACCGGATGACCTCCGAGCTCGAGAGCCAGATGACCGCGCTGTCGCGTTCGCGCGACCTGCTGCGGGAGAACGTGCACCGGCTCGGCGACGCGCTGCAGCGCACCCACGACCTGGACGGGCTGCTCACGACGGTGCTGGCCGCCGCCGTCGACGCGACCCAGTCGACCCGGGCGACGGCATGGCTGGTCGAGGGCAACTCGGTGGTCGCGCGCGTCCCGTACCCGTTGACGACGACGCGCGGCCCGGTCCCTCGGCTCCCGATCGGTACGGCGCTCGCCGGTGAGGTCGCCGGCGACGGTCGCTCCCGTCGAACGGCGGGAGGAGGCGAGGACGCCAGCACGTCCCTGGGTGGTGCCGCGATGGCCGCTCCGCTCAAGCGCGGCACGTCGACTGTCGGCGTCCTGGTCGTCGAGCGTGACCTCAGCGCCCCCGAGTACGACGACGAGGACGAGGAGACGCTGGTGTCGCTGGCCGGTCCGGCCGGCATCGCCGTCGACAACGTCCTGCTGCACCGGGAGGCACAGCGGCTCTCGGTCACCGACCCGTTGACCGGCGCCGGCAACCTGCGGCACATGACGACGACCCTGGCCCGCGAGGTCGAGCGCGCGACCCGGTTCGAGCGGCCGCTCGCGTTGCTGCTGCTCGACCTGGACCATTTCAAGCGGGTCAACGACACCTTCGGCCACACGGTCGGCGACGCGGTGCTGCGCGAGCTGGCCCGGCGGTTGCACGAGGCGGTCCGCGAGGTGGACACGGTTGCCCGGTACGGCGGCGAGGAGTTCGTGGTGATCTGCCCTGAGACCGATGCCGAGGGCGCCGCCAGCCTGGCCGACCGGGTCTGCGAGGTGGTCCGCGAGAGCGACTTCATCGTGGGCGACGACGCCGTCGCTGTCACGGTGTCGGTCGGCGTCGCGTCGCTGCCCATCAACGGCATCGCCAGCGGCGACCTGGTCCGCGCGGCGGACGACGCGTTGTACGCCGCGAAGCACGGGGGACGCGACCAGTACCGGATCGCCAGCGACCTGCCCGCAGCCCGCTGACCGTCGCAGTGAACCGCCGCCCTCGGGCCGGTAGCCTGCGCGCATGATCACCAAGGCCGTGATCCCGGCTGCCGGCATGGGGACGCGCTTCCTGCCGGCCAGCAAGGCGGTGCCCAAGGAGCTGCTGCCCATCGTCGACACCCCGGCGATCGAGTACGTCGTCGCCGAGGCCGCGTCGGTCGGCGCCACCGACGTCCTCATGGTCACCGGTCGCGGCAAGGCCGCGCTCGAGGAGCACTTCGACCGCAACGCCGAGCTGGAACGCGCCCTCGAGGAGAAGGGCGACACGGCTCGACTGGAGCGGGTGCGCCGTTCGACCGACCTGGCGAAGATCCACTACGTCCGGCAGGGCGACCCGCTCGGTCTGGGCCATGCCGTGCTCTGTGCCGCCGAGCACGTGGGCGACCAACCGTTCGCGGTCCTGCTCGGCGACGACCTCATCGACCCGCGAGACCCGTTGCTGGCCCGGATGATCCAGGTGCGCGAGCAGTACGGCGGCAGTGTCATCGCCTTGATGGAGGTCCCGCCCGACCAGGTCGACCTCTACGGGTGCGCGGCCGTCCTCGAGGTCGAGGGTGAGCCGGACGTCGTACTCGTCACCGGTCTGGTCGAGAAGCCGCCCGTCGACGAGGCGCCGAGCAACCTGGCGGTGATCGGCCGCTACCTGCTCGACCCGTCCGTGTTCGGCGTGCTGCGGACGACGGAGCCGGGGCGCGGTGGCGAGATCCAGCTCACCGACGCTCTGCAGCATCTCGCCGTGGCTCGCGGCGCGGGAGCCGGGGTCCGGGGCGTGGTGTTCCGTGGTCGCCGGTATGACACCGGCGACCGGATGGAGTACCTCAAGGCCGTCGTGCGGTTGGCCAGCGAGCACCCGGAGCTCGGCGAGGGCTTCCGGTCGTGGCTGGGCGAGTTCGCCGGGCAGGGGGAGTCGGCCGACGAGCCGGGGGCACCGGGGTGATCTCCGTCGAGGAGCACCTGCGCCGGATCCTCGACACGGTGCAGGCCCTCGCGCCGTCGGACGTCACGCTGGAGCAGGCGCAGGACTGCGTCCTGGCCGAGGACGTCGTGAGCCCGCTCGACCTGCCCGGCTTCGACAACTCGGCGATGGACGGGTACGCAGTGGTCGCGGCGGACGTGTCTGGCGCGAGTGAGGACTCTCCGGTCGTCCTGCCGGTCGTCGGTGACCTCCCGGCGGGTAGCACCGAACGCGCGAGTCTCGTTGCCGGGCAGTCCATCCGGATCATGACCGGAGCGCCGATGCCGGACGGCGCCGACGCCGTCGTCCCGGTCGAGGCCAGCGATCACGGCATCGTCCGGGTGTCCTTGCGGGCCGGCGCGAAGCCCGGACAGCACGTGCGGCGGGCCGGCGGCGACATCACCAAGGGCGAGACAGTGCTCGAGGCGGACACCGTCATCGGTCCGGCCCAGGTCGGTCTGCTCGCTGCCGTCGGCCGGCGGCGAGTGCGCGTGCATCCGAAGCCGCGCATCGTCGTGATCTCGACCGGCACCGAGCTGGTCACAGACCGGCTGCCGGGGTACGGCGAGATCGTCGACAGCAACGGCCCGATGCTGACGGCCTGCGTCGTGGACGCCGGCGCGGTCGGCTATCGCGTCGGTCCCCTGGCGGACGACCCGCACACGCTCATGGAGGCGCTGACCGACCAGCTGGTGCGGGCGGACGCGGTCATCACCAGCGGCGGCGTGAGCGCGGGTGCGTACGACACCGTCAAGGAGGTGCTGTCGCGGCTCGGCACGGTGAAGTTCGGCAAGGTCGCGATGCAGCCGGGGATGCCGCAGGGCTTCGGGACGATCGGCGAGGACGCGACGCCCATCTTCACCCTGCCTGGCAACCCGGTGAGCTCGTTCGTCTCCTTCGAGGTGTTCGTCCGGCCGGCGCTGCGCAAGCTGGCCGGGCACGTCGGCCTGTTCCGGCGTTCGGAGCACGCCATCGTGACCAAGGGCTGGAAGGCACCGGCCGGCAAGGTCCAGTTCGCCCGCGCGGTGATCGGCACCGACGGTGAGGGTCGGCGGACCGTAGAGCTGGTGGGTTCGCAGGGGTCGCATGTCATGGGCGGTCTGGCCCGGGCCAACTGCCTGGCCGTCGTGCCGGAGGAGGTCACGGAGGTGCAGCAGGGTGCCCTGCTGCGCTGCATCCTGCTGGAGCGGGGGCGGCGATGACCGACGACTCCGGTCCGAACTTGAACGAGGCGGCCGGCTTGACCCACCTGGACGAGCGCGGGCAGGCGCGGATGGTCGACGTCTCGGCGAAGGACGTCACCGTGCGGTCGGCCCAGGCGCGGGGCAAGGTCGTGCTGAGTGCACCGGCAGTAGCGGCCCTGCGGGACGGAACCGTGCCCAAGGGCGACGCGCTCGCCGTGGCCCGCATCGCCGGGCTGCAGGCGGCGAAGCGGACACCGGACCTGGTGCCGCTCGCGCACCCGATCGCCGTACACGGTGTGGCCGTCGAGCTGAACGTCGTGGACGACGGCGTCGAAATCTCTGCGACGGTCCGGACGGCGGATCGCACCGGGGTGGAGATGGAGGCGTTGACATGTGTCGCGGTGTCCGCCCTCGCGCTGATCGACATGGTGAAGGCGGTCGACCGGAGGGCGCGGATCACCGACGTACGGGTTGTCGCGAAGTCGGGCGGCCGTTCCGGTGACTGGGTCTTCGAGTGACTGGGTTGCGGGCGCTCGTGATCACCGTCAGTGGCCGCGCGTCGGCGGGGGTGTACGCCGACACCGGCGGTCCGATCCTCGTGGATGGCTTGCGAGACATGGGCTTTGACGTGCACGGCCCGGTGGTGGTGCCGGACGGTGAGCCGGTGGAGGCCGCGTTGCGGGACGGGGTCGACGCGTCGTACGACGTCATCCTCACCACGGGCGGTACCGGCCTGAGCCCGACAGACCGGACGCCCGAGATGACCCGTCCGTTGCTCGAGTTCGAGGTGCCGGGGATCGCGGAGGCATTGCGCAGTTTCGGTGCGGCACAGGGGGTTTCGACCGCGGTCTTCTCTCGCGGGTTGGCCGGGGTCGTCGGCCGTTCGTTGGTCGTGAACCTCCCGGGTTCGAGTGGCGGATGCCGCGACGGCGTCGCCGTCCTGCGCCCGTTGCTCGGGCACGCCGTGGACCAGATCCGCGGCGGTGACCACCCGAGGTCCGGCGGCTGACATGACGTACGGATGGCCGGTCACGATCGTCGAGGGGCGGGTGGCGCTCCGCCCGCTGCGTCACCGCGACGAGGGAGCGTGGCACGACCTGCGCGCGCGCAACGTCGGGTGGCTGCAGCGGTGGGAGGCAACAGCGCCGGACATCGCCGGTGCTCCGCTGCGCTTCGGCCAGCTGGTGCGTCACTACCGCGCGGAGGGGCGAGCCGGTCGGATGCTGCCCTGGGTCATCACGTACGACGGCGAGCTGGTCGGGCAGCTGACGGTCGGGTCGATCCAGTGGGGCTCGTTGCGCTGCGCGCAGATGGGCTACTGGATCGGGCAGTCGCATGCGGGGCGCGGGATCGTCCCGACGGCGGTCGCCATGGCGACGGACTACTGCCTCGCGACACTGGGGCTGCACCGGATGGAGATCAACATCCGGCCGGAGAACGTCGCGAGCCTCCGGGTGGTCGAGAAGCTCGGCTTCCGGGACGAAGGCGTACGGCTGAAGTACCTGCACATCGACGGGGCGTGGCGCGACCACCGGACGTTCGCGCTCACCCGTGAGGACCTCGGCACGTCCCTGATGTCGCGATGGCGGGCCAGTCGACATCTGACCTAGTCCGCGCGTCGAAGCCCCAAGGGGTGGCTCTCGGCGGCGCTCTTGCCTGCTCGGCCGTTGTCCACAAGGGGGAACGGACATGTGGCGCTTGTCGGACCCTTGCATTAGATTCGGACATATGTTCGAGTGGGGTGAGTGCTCCGCTGCGGTGCTGGCGAAGATGCTGGCGGACCGCATGGCGAGCGTCCCGGATATCCCGGACACCCCGGACGGCGACGCCGAGATCTTTGCGATGGTGCGCGCGAGCCGGCGAGTGGCTGGGTCCCAAGCGGCGACGCAGGCCCGTCTCGTGGCGACGCTGTACGAGCGGGCGCTCGCCGAGCACCGGGCGTTCGGGCTGGTGCAGCGGGACGGTCGGGGCCAGAGCGCGGCCGGGCCTTCGCACCGGTACGACGACGAGGCTTACACCCGCGCCGAGACCGCGGCCAACCTCTCCCTCGAGCTCGGCGTGACCCTGCCGGCTGCGGAGCGTCTGGTCGTATTCGCGCTCGCGCTGTGTCGGCGGCCTGAGCTCTGGCAGGCCCTGGCCATCGGCCGGATCGACGCTGACCAGGCGATGGCGGTCGTGGACGAGCTGGGACATGTTGCCGATCCGCTCGTCGGTGAGGCCGTCGTGCGCTCGCTGGTGACGCCGCCGGACGCGCCACAGGCCGCGCTGACGCTGGTGCGCGAGCTCCGCAACGGGCGCAAGACGGTGTGGGACCTACCGCCCGGCGAGCTGCGGCGGATCATCCGGCGGGAGGTGGCGCTGTTGGATCCCGAGATGGCGCGACTCCGCGCGGAGGCCGCGCGAGCGGGGCGCCATGTGCGCTATCACCAGCTGCGCGACGGGATGGCTGAGCTGGTCGTTCACGGACCGACTGAGGTGCTGGCTGCCGCACATCGGACCATCGATGCCGTGGCCCGCGAGCGGTTGCGGGCCGGTGCGGATGGGCTGACCCTCGACCAGCTCCGGCACGACATCGCCGCCGACTGGTTGACGAGCTCCGGTTCGGGCCCCGGTTCAGCGCTCGGCTCCGGTCCCGCGCCGGGCGGGTGGCGCGCCGTGGTGAACGTGACGGTCGCAGCGACAACACTGCTCGGGCTCGACGAGACACCGGCGACGCTGCACGGGCCGGCGGGTCCGACCGAGATCCCGGCGGACCTCGCGCGTGAGCTCGCTCATCGGCCGGAGCTGGCCACCTGGCGTCGGATCCTGTGCGACCCGGCGACCGGTACGGCGGTGGACGTGTCAGCCGGGTACCGGCCGGCCCCGCGGATCGCGGACTTCGTCCGGTTGCGCGATGGGTACCGTTCTCGGTTCCCAGTCGCCGGCGGGAGCACCCCGGCGGAGCTGGACCATGTCGAGCGGTTCGACCACGCCGATCGTAGGTGCGGCGGCCAGACCACCGCCGCGAACCTGGCGACGGCGGGGCTGCCCGACCACCACCTCAAGACCGACGGCGCGCTGGTGGTGACCGGCGACGCGAACAGCCAGCTGACCTACCGAGGGAGGACCGGTCAGGCCCACCTGTCCGAGCCGTTTCCGTATCTGGAGCCGCGGCACGCCGAGGCCGAGCGCCCCTCCGACGGACGGGACCCGCCATTCTGAGGGTGGCGTGCGCGCTCATGAATAGCCGGATCACAGCAGTCACAGCAGTCACTTCAGCGACACACCGCAGTGGGTCCGTGCTGGTCAGCTGGTCCACGCATACCGTCGGGTGGCGTGGACCCCAGCAGCCTGATCTTCGTCGTGATCGTCGGGATCTGGGCTGTCTACCTGGTGCAGCACTGGGTCCGCCGGCGTGAGCAGCTGGCGACCTCACGTTCCATCGATCGCTTCTCCGAGGCGATGCGCGTGCTGGAGCGTCGGGCCCCGATTCCGGTGGCCCTGCCGACCAGCCAGAACCGTCCGTACGTCGTCGCGCCCGCGTCTGCCCGGCCCCTTGGGTCCGGGCAGTCCAAGGGCAGTCCGGAGGTCGCCATGAAGCAGGCCCCGATGACCCGAAACGACCGGCCCGCCGCCGCTCGGGGGCTGGCGGGCCGGCCACCGTCGGCCAGAGCCCAGCCGGAAATGGGGCGTGCTGCCGGCCGCCGTACCCATCGGCTCCGCGCGCTGATCCTGCTCACTCTCCTGGTCGCGACCCCGGCCTGCTGGGCCGCCCACACCTGGGGCACCTTGCTGCTCTGGCCGACCGTCACGGTGACCGCGCTGCTGCTGCTTGACCTGCTGTTCGTCCGCTCCGTTGCCCGACGGGCGGCAGCGCGCCGTCGGACGACCGCCCGGCGTCGGCCGGCCCCGCGGCGCGGCAACCTTCGGCGCGGCAACCCTCGGCGCGGGCACCCGCAGCGGGCGGCCACCGGGAGGCCGTCGCGGGCGTCGTCCTCGTCGTCTGTTGCGTCGTCCGTCGCAACCGCCGTGGTTACGACCGCCGTGGTCGAACGGTCGGATGCGGCGGTCGTTGCTGCGCCGGTCCACAGCCAGGACGCGATCACCGAGGTCATCGTCCTCGAAGGCGCCTGGGAACCAGTCGCCGTGCCGCGACCCACCTACACGATGAAAGCCAAGGCCGACCGTCCGGCCGACGCGCCGGTCACGCTGGAGGCCGACTCGGACTCGGCGCCTTCGCGGGAGCCGATCCAGCCGGCTATCGCAATCGACGAGCTCGATCTCGACACCGTCCTGGAGCGCCGCAGGGCTGCGGGGGAGTAGTCGGGGGGAGGCCAAGCACCTGCGGCCACCTGCGGCGACGCCGTCCAACGCGATCTGCCTCGCGGTCGTGCTGATGTAACCTTGCTGCGTTCCAAGGGGCTGTGGCGCAGCTGGTAGCGCACCTCGTTCGCAACGAGGGGGTCAGGGGTTCGAGTCCCCTCAGCTCCACCAAAGTACTCGTATGAGAACTCTGTACCTCGGCGTCGCACTGGGGGTCGGAGGTCGCACAGCCCACCGGATTCGTCTGGTGGGCGGTTTGCTTACTGGCCAGGTGTTGACGGTGGATTTGTGCTGGGACGAGGCGTGAGAGCAGGTCGTCGAACGGCGGGTTGTAGTCGACCCGGACTGAGCGCTCGCGTGTTTCATCGTCCTCATCGATGTAGATCCTGGCGAAGAAGGCCTGGTTGAAGAGCCGTCTGGTGTCGTTGTTGGCTTCGAGGTAGGCGGCGTGGCAGTCGCGGGTGAGATCGAGGGTCTCGGCCAGGTTGGCGCGGGCTTGTTCGTAGTCGGCGTCGGCAGATGCGAGGTGTTCCTGGATGCGTGCGAGCTGCGTGGCGATGCGTTCTTGCTCGTTCTTGAGTATATCAATGGGGATGGCGCCGGCGTAGTGTGCGTCGAGCAACTTTTGCCGCTGAGCGGTGAGGATGACCCTCTGCTGCTCCATCCGGCTCCCTTCGGCTGCTGCGGCGGCTTGGAGTACCTCGAAGTCCTGGAGAACCAGTTCCTCGATGCTGTCCCTGAGGTCAGGAGAGAGCGCGATGGTGCGGTACTCGTCCTCAAGGAGCTCCTCGACGAGTTGCATCGGCATGGCCTGCCGCTCGCAGTCGGTGATCCGGCGGGTCCGTCCGGAGCAGATGAGATAGAGGTACTCGGTGCCCCACTTGTTGCGGGCGGTTGTGACCATGAGGCGTGACTCGCAGCCGCCGCAGTAGACGCTGCCCCGCAAGTAATGCTGGTTAGTCCGCTGGTGGGTGCCGGCGACGTTGTGAGCGGCGAGCAGGTCCTGAACTCGCTGCCATGTGGCCGGGTCGACCAGCGGCTCGTGCGCGCCGGGGTAGCTGACGCCTCGGTAGCGGACCTCACCCTTGTAGTACGGGTTTCGGAGCATCTTGTGCAGGCTCATTACGGTGAGGGGCTTGCTGGGCCACTTCGGTGTGGCCCTGGTGGTCAGGCCGCGGTCGGTCAGCTCCTCGAGCAGGCTCCGCAGCGTGACGTCGCCCTCGATGTACCGGTAGAACGCCCAGGTGACGAGGTGGGCTCGTTCGGGGTCGATCGCCACGGTGCGGTTGATCCGGCCGAGCTCGCCGGTGAGGTGGACGTTCTTGTAGCCCAGAGGAGCACGGGAGACGGTGCCGCCAAGGCTGGCCTTCTGAACAAGCCCTTTGGTGACCTCGTTGGCCAGGTTGCGCGAGTAGAACTCCGCGATGCTGGACATGATCCCGTGCATGAGCATGCCCGATGGTGTCTCGTCGATGTTTTCGCTGGTCGACACCAAGGTGACACCGGCCTGCGTGAGGGCGAAGTGGATCGCCACGTCGTCGGCCCGGGAGCGGGCGAGCCGGTCGAGCTTGTGCACGATGCAATAGTCGACCGGGTGCTCGCGGACGAACGCGAGCATGCGCTGCAGCTCGGGCCGCCGCGCCGCCGAAGTCCCTGACTCCCCGGCGTCGACGAACTCCTCGACCACGACCGCCTCAAGTGACGAGGCCTTGCGGGCGTTCGCTTCGCGTTGGGCTGGGATCGAGAAGCCCTCCTCGCGTCCGCCGCGGGTGGCTTGGTCCGCGGTTGAGACGCGGAGGTAGGTGATCGCGGTCTTCGACGGCGTGTTCACGACGGCGGCTCCCTTTCTAGGCGTCGGCGGGGTTGCGGCCGCGGCGTGCCCTGGCGGTGCGGCTTGCCGCCGCGCCTCCGGCGGTGGTGCCGATGAACCCGGCGATCGCTGCGCTACGGGCGGCGGCCTCGCGTTCGATGTCATCACGCGTCGCCTGGGCTTTGGCGATCAGTTCAGGATCCTCTTGGGCGGCGGTGATCCGGTTCTGTATGGCTGTGCGGATCTCGTCGCTGATGCTGCTACCGGACAGCTGGGCGATGAAGCGGAGCTGGGCGTGCAGGCCCTCCTCGATGCGGATCGCCAACGTCTTCTGGTGCTGCTCGACGCGTTCCTGCGCTCCCGAGGCGGGTTCCGGAGTTTGTTGGGGTAGTTGGTGTTCTTGCATAGGCTTGTATGCCTCCTTTCGATTAATTGCTGGGTGACAACCCCGGGTGGAGTCCGTCCTGGGGCCGTCTGGACAGTGACCCTCTCTTTGGCCGAGAAGTCCAGTCCGAAATGGCGTTGACCTGCGCAGACACCGGTTACGGGGGCACTGGCCCTGCTGGCACGGGCTCGTCTGGCTGGCCTGTCACGGCTGTTCCGTACTCGGCCGTGGTGCAGAGCCGGAACAGGGCCGGGTCTAGGGCCTTTGTGGCCGCCACAGCGGCCGTCAGGGCGGCTTTGCGGGCAGGAGTGGGCGTCACCCAGAGGACTTCGGGAAAGACGCCGTGTGCAGCCTGGTATCGGCCCGTGGCCCGAAAGGCCTGGTAGGCGGCGCACTGGCGCAGAATTACCGGGAGGTGCTCGGTGGCCAGGTCGACCTCGATGAACCAGTGGTTCTCGTAGTCGTCGTCAGCTGTCACGAGCCGCAGGTCGGGTTTGAGTGTTTGGACCGTGCCGTGCGCCGACAGGGACTGTTGCCAGTTGGCGGGTTCGGTCTGCACGGCCACGACTTCGATCTCCCCGGTTCGGCTGGCCTCGATGGCTTGGATGGCGAGCTCGGCGACCGCGAGGGTGTGATCGACGAAGAGGCGGGTGGGCTCTCGGAAGTTGCGACGGCCGCCTGGCCTTGACTCGGACAGTTCACGCAGAACTCGTTCTCCGGCGGGCCCGACGTACCAGACGAAGCCAGCCGAGCCCGCTCGGACGCCGCCGATGCGCCGCTCCAGTGCCCGCAGGACGTTGACGTCCCGGAGCCGGGCGAGAACCCGGTTGCAGGCACGGGCTGCCGCCAGCCGCGTCATGTGGCGGTGGTCGAAGTGCAAGCGCTGTACCTGCTTGGTGTTCAGCAGCCTGAACTTGTCGACGTCCCGCAGCAGCAGGATGTCCCGCTCACTGAGTCGCTCGATCATGACCTTGATGTCGGAGCGACTCATAGCGGATACCTGCATGGACGTCGCGTCGCTCCGCGACCCCGCGAAGCGGGGTCAGTCCCCTCCCGCCGCAGGCGGGTCACGGCCGACGACCGGCCAATACTCGCCGCCGTTAAGGGTCCCGACAGGATGGTCGGAGCGATGGTGGCGCTCAAGCATCCAGTGGGTCCTTGATGCCAGCACCTTGGGAGTGGGTGAGTCGAGACAGTGGTCATGCTTGCCTCCGCTTACGCCCAACCGGGCCGCTGTCACGCTGCGGCGGCTCCGGCGGATGGGTCGCCTCGGCGGCGCGGGCAACGCTGGTGGCGTACTGTCCGCGGCTGACGGCTCGAACCTGCTCGCCGAGGCCGGTTGGCTCGGGTGGTGGCAGCGTTCGCAGTAGCGCCCAGCCGGCGGGCGCTCCGTCGGCGGTGAGGTTGGCGTAGGCCTGGAACTTGCCGAGCGAGAGGAAGTCGACGGCTTGCAGGTCGGGGGCCTGCTTTGCCATGGCGGCGGCGTCGTCGGGATCCAGCGGCTGGAAGACAATCTTGGACTTGGCGTTCGAGTCGACTGCCGCTCGCACGGGTGCGGGCAGTTGGGCGCGGAACTGGTGAGCCAGGTGCCAGCCGACGCCGAGCGAGCGCGAGCGGTTGAGGGCGTCGTCGATGGAGGTCGGCAGATTCAGGTACTGCTGCACCTCATCGATGACCACGGTCGCCGGGTGCGCGGTCGGGTCGGGCTCTTTGGCGCGCTCGAGAGTCGCCGACCAGGTCTCGGCCACGATGAGGGAGCCGAGCAGCTGAGCCGTGATCGGCCCGATGAGCGCCTCGTTGAGCGGGACGAGCACGATCTTGTTGCTGGTGAATAGGTCGCGGAGCCGGAAGGCCGGATCGGGCTGACCGAGGATGGCGCGCAGGCTTGGCCGCAGTAGGTACTGGCGCAGCTTATTCAGCGGGGCTGCGATGGCTTGGGCTTGGGCGCCGGGCGAGAGGGCGAGGTACCAGGCCCAGAAAGATCCGAGTCCCGGGTCGTTGAGCACGTGGCCGATGACCGAAGACCGGAAGTGCTCGTCGGTGAGGAGCCGGGGGAGGTCGACAAGGGTGAACGGCGTCTTCCTGCTGGCGCCGACGCGGGCCAGGGTGAGCAGTCCTGAGTGGACGACGTCCTCGGTGCGCGGTCCCCAGCCATCGCGGAAGACCGCCTTTAGCACGGCGACGAGGCCGTCTACGACGACGTCGGGGTCGCGGTCGCCGACGTTAAGCGGGTTGAAGCCGACCACGCTGCCACTGGCAGCTTCGGCGGGGTCGATAACCACCACGTCGTCGATCCGGTCGCTGGGGATGGCCCGTTCGATGATGTCGCGGATGAGCTGCCACTTGGGGTCGATGACCAGCACTGGTCGTCCGGCCGCGATGTCTGCCTTGATCAGGTGTAGCAGCGCGGTCGACTTGCCTACACCGGTGGGCCCGAGGGCCACCAGGTGTGCCGTGATGTCCTCAGCAGCGATTCCGACCGGGGCGTCCGGCCCCGGCGCGCCGGGGATTGCGAAGATCCGCTCGGTCCTGCTGACGCCAGCCGGCACTCGCAGTGGTCGTGGATGCTGCGGCGCCACGCCGGGGAGGTCGCGCTCGCCGAGCGGCCAACCGAGCAACCCGGTCAGCTCGGTGGCTCCGAGTCGCAATGGCCAGCGCCAGGGCAGACTCGGGTGATTCAGACGCGAGGCCCGTTCGAAGGTCAGGTCCAGGTAGGTCCCGCGGTCGCCCGCTGTTGATAGGGCGCCGATCACGCCGATGACAAGCTGCTGCCGTCGCTCGGCACTTTCAGCCGCGACCCCGATGCGGACGGTGGCAGCGAAGCCGTGCTGCCCGGATCGGACATCGATCTGGTCGCGCACCGGCTTGGCCGCCCGTTCAAGGCCGTGCGAGAGGAGTTGCCACCATGGCTGGTCTGGATCGGGGAGGTCGGTCGGCAGGTGCTTTGGGAGTAGACGATGGCCGAGGACCACCTGCACGACGAGCCGCTCGTTGGGTTTGAGTCGGGCATCCAGTGCGGAGAGAAGGCTCAGACTCGTCACCTCGGCCCGTTCTGTGGAGAGCCCGAGCGCCCGCGGTCGCATACGCAGCCGCACCGACCGCTGAACCGGCGCTCTCGCCCGGGTGAGGGCGTCCACGTCGAGGCCGGGCAACAGGTGGCGGAGGGTGCGTTGGACCCAGAGGACGTGTTCGGCCGGGGTGCCGACGAGATGCTGCACGAGCTGGCCGTGTTCTGCCCTGGCCTCGAAGACGAGCGGTGGCGCGGCTCGGTCGGCGGCCAGGCGCAGCAGCATTGCGTCGACCTGCTCGGCCTCCAGCGGACGGGGCAGGTGCAAGTGGGAGAACACCCATCCCGAGCCCGGGTCGATGGAGCGTGCCCTAGTCAGTCGCATCGCCGTCCTCCGGGTGCGGGTCGTGACGGGCCTGCGTCTGGGCTTCCGCCTCGGCCCGAGCGAGGGCCAGCCCGATGTAGGCGCGGGCCAGCTTGCGGGTGTCCGGTGACTGAAGGCGAATCGCACGTACGCGCAGTGACCGCTCGTCCTGCGGCTTGCGGTTCGTCTTCCGCTTCCTACGCCGAGGCACGACCGCCTCCTCGCTTGTGGCGCAGGTCCGAGGGCAATGGATACCCGGGGATGACGATGTCGGCCTCGACCTCGTTGCCCCAGACGCTCCAGTCGGCGTTGGACGGCGGACGCCGGCGGGCGAACAACTCCAGATACGGGCCGTCGCTGACCCGCTCGATCACGGCGTACTGCTCCTCGGGCTTGTGGGAGTGCTCCTGGAGGGGCGCGAACATCCACGTCGGCTGGGAGCGGAACCTGACGGGGGCGTTGCCCCGTGTGCCGAGGATCAGGTGCTCGGTGGCGTTGCGCAGGTAGTTCCCGAGGGTGAAGCGGGGCTTGATCCAGGTCAACGGTGAGCGGGGCGTGAAGCCCCAGGCCTCCATGACGTCGTAGCCGGCCCGCAAGGTGGCGTTGGTGACCCAGAGCCAGCAGTGCGAGTCCGGGGCCGTGAGCGCGGTCACGGGCATCGCCTTGATGGCCTCCACCGACATCAAGTCATAGTGCGACGCCGCACCCAGCGTTCCTCGTTGTTGCACGTCCCACGGTGGGTCCGCCAGAACGGTTTGAAATCGCTGCCGTTCAACCCTGGGGCTGGACCGCGTGCTATTTTGTGCTATCATTTAAACACGCTCCTTTCTTTGCTTGCCCCGTCCTCGATGGCCGTCGAGACGTGGGTCTTTTCATTTGAGGTTGATTGAGATAGTCCACCGAGAAAACTGCAAGGAGCGCTCCCGGGGTGATTACTACTTAAAAGCCATCCCGGGATTATTTGCAATATCAGCGGTCAGCGATGCGACGACCGATGAGACGGGCGACGCGACACCGCGCTCATCTTGAAAACAGCCCCCAAGCGGTCGCTGCGTGTACGTGAAGAATTGTGTTGTGGAATAGTCAACATGACCGCCGAGCTACCAACGATTCACGCGATGACGCCGCCAAGCGAGGCTCACGATGCCTATAGCGATCACCAATCCGCCGGTCGCGGCGACGATGACTAGCAACGCTGTCGCGACCGACTCGATCAGCCGGACCGCGACATAGATCGCCACCGCGCCAGCCAGCATCGTGAGGCAGATCCCCATCAGTCGATCGAGCATGGCCTGGTTATTCCGTCGGCCAGCTCCGCAGGGCGTCAAGCGTCACGCCAGCCACCCGCGCGCTCAGACACCGCAGATGTGCCGCAACCTTTGGCAAATCGGCCTCCCGCGCTCGCGCAATTCGCAGCAGGCTGGAGACCGTGCCGTTCATCAGCGCGAGCACGAGCCGAATCCCGAGCTCATCCGGTGGGCTGACGCCTCGATCCTTCATCGGCTTGAGCCTGCGTGCTCGGTCACGATGGACCACCCGCTCGCCGCGCCGCCTCACGCATGGCGCTCAACGTCTGAGCCGTCAGTGCCTCGAGACGGCTGTCGACGTACAGGCGCTCCGCAAGGACGTCCAGAGCCCCGCGGCCCTGCCGCCACCCGACCCACGCCCAGACCCCGATCGCCGATAGGCCGAGCGCCAGGACCGCGATGACGAGGGCCAGTAGCGCCGTCATCGCACCCTGCGCAGATCGCGTCGCAGATCGGCCACGAGTTCGGCGCAGCCGAGGACGTGGTCGTCGGCCAGGTAGGTCAACCGGCCAGTTGCCTCCGGAGCAAGCTGCTCCAGCTGCCGCTGTGCCTGCGCGACCCGCGTGACCTGCTGCATGGCGTTACCGGTGGCCATCGTCAGATTCTCGATCTTCGCCACAGCGACGTCTGTCGCGTTGTCTACCTGACTGGTGCGAATTTGCGCGCCCAGACGGCCACGAGATATCTCCCGGCCGGCACGACGGGCATCGCGCATCAAGGCTCCGCCGACGTATGGCGTAAGCTCTGCCGACATTTTCCCTCCTCCTACTCTTTGAAGAACTCGCAGGCGTGTTCCCACAAGTCGCCTTAGATGGGTATTTCGTAGTTTTGGGATATTGTG
>JBJMHS010000031.1:0-46012 GCA_045807245.1 Actinomycetales bacterium | reverse complement strand
GGTGGGGATGGGTGGCATCTGGGCGCCGATGGCGACGGAGGCCATGCGTGGAGTTCCGCCGATGCTGGCCGGGGCTGCGTCCGGGGTGAACAACACGATCCGCCAGGTCGGCTCGGTGGTCGGCAGCGCGGCCGTGGGCGCTCTGCTCCAGGCTCGCCTGTCGACGACCCTGCACGAGGAGGCGGTCAAGCGCTCGGCCGGGCTACCGACCAGCGTGCGGGACGGCTTCGTCGCGGGGTTCGCGAAGGCCGCTCAGGGTGGCGTCGACGTCGGAGCCCATCAGACCGCGGTCCCGACGGGTGTGCCGGCCGAGCTCGCGGCTCGGATCCAGCAGATCGCCACCCAGGTCTTCCAGCACGGCTACGTCCGCGCGATGCATCCGACCTTGGTCCTGCCGGTCGTCGCGATGGCCGTCGGCTCCCTGCTGTGCGTGCTCACCGACCGGCACACGAAGCCGCGTGGCGCCAGACCGGCCGCTGCCACAGGCGAACCGGTGAGTGTCGGGACCGAGGGCTAACAGGTATCGCCACCCTCGTGTCACGCTCTTGTCCGACGGGGGGCTGAGCGCCGGCCAGGAGGCTGTGATGGCGAGGACGACGAGCGAACCCGGGAGCGACGCGCGTCCGACGGTGACCCCCCAGGAGGTCGTCGCGTCCGCTGTCGTGCATGACCCGGTCGACACCGAGGGCGTCGTACTGGTCCCTCCGATGACCAAGCCGGCGCACATCGGCCGGAGCGGCTTCTTCGACCCAGCAGATCCGGATCGGGATGCCGAGGTCCTGCTGCGTCGTCTGGTGGACAACGGGCGCGAGGAGTTCGAGCTGCTCAAGCCGATCGGCTACTGGCACAACGAAGAGGGCGGCATCATCGTCCCGGCCAACCTGGCCAAGTTCCGCACCGACCTGACATCGGTGCCCTCCTGGTTCACCTGGCTGATCCCGAAGTCGGGGCTGCACCTGCCGGCCGCGCTGGTCCACGACGGCCTGGTCCTGGCACCGGGCGAGGCCAAGACGTACATCGCCGACCACGACATCTCTCGGGAGAAGGCCGACCAGATCTTCCGTGACGGGATGCGGGACCTCGGCACGACCGTCGTACGGCGTTGGCTCATGTGGACGGCGGTCACGTTGGCCAGCCTGTGGCGCTGCCCGCACAAGTGGTGGTTCCGGCCCGTCATCTCCGTCGAGATCGGCCTCATCGTGGTCCTGGGCGCGATGGCCAGCGTCGACCTCCTGTCGCAGAAGGCGATGCTGCCCTGGATGGGGCACCGCGGCTTCTGGGTGGAGCTGGTGACGGGCAGCGTCTTCGCAGTCGTCGTGCCGGCAGTGCTGTGCTTGTTCTGGGGCCGATGGTGGCGCGCTGGAATCATCACCGGGCTGTGTCTGGCCCTGCTCTTCCACATCACGATCGCCATCGCGATCATCTCCGGGCTGTTCCAAGGGGCTGAGCGTCTGGTGCAGGGCAAGCTGCTGCGCGCAGCGGGGTGGTTCGCGATGGCTTTGGCTCTGCTCGGCGCCATCGTGGTCACCGTGGTCTGGGCAAGCTCGTAAGGAGGGCCGCCCAGAGCGGTACGGCGAATCTCAGCTGCCGACCATCCTGACTCGTGAGTCAGGATGCCCGGGTGACGGCGCTGGTCGGGCGTCGGGCGTCGAGCGCGGCTAGCGTCCGGTCGTCGCCTACCGCTCCGTGCGGCTGGCCGACGCTTGGTCGCTGATGCGCTCGTCGCGCACGTCGCTGGTGCGCTCGCCGCGCAGGTCGCTGGTGGGCTCGTCGCGCAGGTCGGTCGTGCGCTCGTCGCGGCCGTCGAGGGCGGGGTCGGTGCCTGCATCGCCCCCGCGGTCGACGTCGCGGACGTCAGGGTCGAGCTTGGCGGCTTTCTCCCGGTGCTCGGCCGCGGCGGACTGCTCCTTCTCGGCCTCTGCGCGCAGGTCGCGCGCGTTCTGAGCGTTGCGCGTCGCAGTCAGCTGCGCGTCGATCTGCTCCTGGCGCGCCTGCGCCTCCTGGACGTCAGCCGCGGCTTGGGCCTGCTGCGAAGACAGGTTCCGCCGTTCGGACTCGCGCAGGTGCTCCTCGGCCTGCGCCTGGCGGCGCTCCGCCTTCCGGCGGCGGGACGCCGGAAGGAGCAAGGCCAACAGCACGGCGATCACGACAACGGCGATGATCACGACGATGATTGCGGTCTTCATGAGTGGCTACCTCCGATTCAGACGCTAGGTGAGGTGGCCTGACGGCGCATGTCGAGAATGGTGGGAATGGAGCATCGGGGCAGGCCACCGGGGGCTCGAGCCGAGCCGATCGTCGACCTGGACCTGGCCCGGCGCAGGCTGGGACGGGTCGGAGTCTGGTCGAGCGCCCTGGGAGCACTGCCGGCGGCGCGGGAACGCGAGCGGGTCCAGCAGATGGAGGCGCTCGGGTATTCGACTCTGTGGGTGAACGAGACGCGGAAGGAAGCGTTCGCGCACGCCGCTCTCGTCCTGTCGGTGACCACGACCATGACCGTCGCGACCGGCATTGCGAACGTGTGGCGGCGCGAACCGGATACGGCGGTGCGCGGCGCCAACACGTTGGCTGAGGCGTACGACGGCCGGTTCGTCCTAGGTGTCGGGATCGGCCACGCGCGGTTCGACGCGTCGTACGAGCGGCCGTTGGCGACCATGCGGGCGTACCTCGAGGGCATGGTCCGCTCGGCGGACGAAGGTCCGGCACCCGTCACGCCCGTGCCTTGGCTGGTCGCCGCCCTCCGGCCGGCGATGGTCGCGTTGGCGGCGGAGTACGCCGAGGGTGTGCACCCGTACTTGGTGCCGCCGGAGCACACAGCCGCGGTGCGCCAGGCCCTGGGACCGCGGCCCCTTGTCGCGCCCGAGCTCGGCGTCGTCCTGGACAGCGACGCCGTGACCGCCCGCGCGACTGCTCGCGCGCACCTCCAGGAGTACCTCGCACTGGAGAACTACGTGAACAGCTGGCGGGGCCTCGGTTTCGGGGACGCGGACTTCGGCGGGGGAGGCAGTGACCGGCTGGTCGATGCGCTGGTCGCGTGGGGCGATGTGGAACGGGTGCGGTCGCGGGTCGAGGAGCATCTCGCGGCGGGTGCGGACCACGTCGCCGTACAGCCGCTGAGGGCCGACGGCCGCTTTCCGGGTGACGAGCTGGCGGAGCTGGCTGCGGCGTTGCTGGCCTGACCGACGCGTTCAGTGCCGGGGCGTCATCGAGGCCCGGTACGTCGGTCGCGGTCGTTGCTCGGCCGCCCAGGTGAGCAGGTCGTCGAGTGGCATCGGGCGGGCGATGACGAAGCCCTGCGCCTGGTCGGCCCCCAGATCGGACAGCGCCTGCAGCGTCTTCGCATCCTCCACGCCCTCGGCGACGACGCGCAGGCCGAGCGAGTGCGCCAGCTCGATCAGCGACCGGACCATGACGTTGTCATGCCGCGACTCGAGCATGTCGGTGACGAAGGACCGGTCGATCTTGATCTGGTCGACCGGCAGCTGCTTGATGTGGCTCATGGAGAAGTAGCCGGTGCCGAAGTCGTCGATCGAGAGCCGCACACCGGCATGGGTCAGCCGTTGCATCGTGCCGATGGCCCGGGACGGGTCTGCCAGCAGGGTGCGCTCCGTGAGCTCTAGTCGCAGGAACTGCGGCGGGATCCGGTGCTGCGCCAGCAGCCGGGTCACCCGGTTGGGCAACGTCGGGTCGAGCAGGGTGCGCGGCGCGAGGTTGACCGCCAGGTCGACCTCGCTGCCCTCCTTGTGCAGGCGCTGCAAGCCCACCAGTGCCTCGCTCAGAACGCGGTCGGTCAGGTCACGGATGAGGGTCGTTCCCTCCGCGATCGGGATGAACTCGTCCGGTGGCACCAGGCCGCGTCTCGGGTGCTTCCAGCGCAGCAGTGCTTCCACACTGTGCAGGCGTCCCGTCGACAGGGTGACCATCGGCTGGAAGCAGATGAACAGCTGGCCCGGTTCGTCGAGGGCGCGGCGGAGGTCGCCCAGCATGCTCAGCTGCGTGGGGATGTGCCGTTCCTGCCCGGAGTGATAGACGGCGACGCCCTCGCGGTTCGCCTTGGCGGCGTACATCGCGACGTCCGCCCGGTGGAGCAGCGACTCGACCTGCCTGGCATGGTGCGGCGCCCAGGAGACTCCCATGCTGGCCTCGACGTCAACCGTGAGATCGCCGATCGCGAATGGTTCGTGGAGCGCGCCGTGCAGCCGGGATGCCAGGGCCAAAGCTGACGACTCGTCCGGTTGGTCGCCGGCGAGGACGACGAACTCGTCGCCGCCCAGACGGGCGCACGTGTCCTCAGGACGCAGGTGCATCACCAGGCGTGCGGCCACGGCCCGCAGCAGCTCGTCACCCATCGCGTGGCCGAGCACGTCGTTGATCTCCTTGAAGCCGTCGAGGTCGATGAAGATCACCGAGACGACCGTGCCGTGACGTTTGCTGCGGGCCAGGGCGGAGTGCGCGCGGTCGGTCAGGAGCGCCCGGTTGGGGAGCCCGGTGAGGGGGTCGTGCGTCGCCTCGTGCGCCAGACGAGCCTCGAAGGCCCGCCCGTCCTCGAACCGCCGAGCGTTGGCGATCGCAGCGTTGGCCTGCGTGGCCAGCAGCGCCAGCCCCTCACCTTGGGTCGACGGCACGGGTCCGTCGTGGCGGCCCAGCAGAACGGCGTCGGCGGCACCCGCGCTGGCCACGGGGGCCGCGACCAGCACCTCACGCGGCTGGAGAGTGACGCCGGCTTCCTCCGCCTCGGCCGTTGTGAGGATCGAGTAGCCGGTGCGGTCACCTGCTGAGACCACGCGGTCGAACCACTTGCTGCCGCGGCCCGTTGTCGAGGAGTCCGCGGCGGTGGACGAGGGCACGGACCCGTCGCGGGACACCAGAACCACCTCGGTGAACCCCAGCTGCTCGGCAGCGTGGGTGACCTCACCGACGACGGTCGGAAGGTCCAGGCTCGACATCCGACGGGCCGCGACCGCAACGCCACGCAGCTGCTCGGCCAGCTGCTCGGCCTGGCCGGTCGAGCGGATCTGACGGGTCAGCCGGCCGGCCAGGCCGGCCACGGTGACCGCGACCAGACCAAGAACACCAAGTCGGTAGGTGACCGAGTCGATCGTCACGTTGTTGTACGAATAGTCTTGTGCGGCAACGACTTCCCGCGCGATGTAGCCGAGACAGAGGACGCCGAACGTCACGAGAGCCCGGCGGCGCCAACCCCTGGTCGCCGCCTCCAGCACCGGGATGATGAGCAACGCCCACAAGGCGCTCGTGTCGTCGAAGGTGAACATCCCGATGATGACGGCGGTGATCAGGCTGTCCCAGACCAGCTGCGTCATGAACCACCGGTTGGTCTGCGGGACTCCACGGCGGGCGCGCACCAGACCGGCGACGTTGGCCGCGACCACCATGGCGGACGGCACGGCACCCCACCAGCGCGAGAACGGGATGTCGACGCCCGGCGGTGCCGAGTACAGGCTGAACTGGACGACGCACAAGACGGCCGCGATCCACCGGACCCCACGCAGGAGCCGGTCGACACCGGCGGGGTCCTCGACCGACGCGGGGGGACTACTGAGCGGGCTGTCGGGTCCGGAGGGCAGCGTGGCGGGCTGCGTCGGTCGGGCCACGCGACCTCCCCGCGAGTCGGGACGTCCCAGCATCAACGAGTATGGCCTGCACGCGTTTACTTTTCGCTCATTCGGCGTATACGAGGAGTGATGTGTCGGGACGTGCCGCCGGCTCACAGCACCGCGGGTTCGCGCGTTGAGTAGGTGGAGAGAGCGCGGAGAGGACAACGAGCATGAGCGCGCGACACACGCGAACCGACACCGATCTGGGCCGGCTGACGCTGACGGCGGAGGGCGAGTACCTCACGGGCGTCTACTTCGAAGGCCACTGGTACCCGCCCACTGACGACCAGCTGGGCTCGTACGTGAACGCGTCGGACGACGAGACGCTGGCTTGCGCGGCCACCGAGCTGCGCGACTACATCGCGGGACTGCGCAGCTCCTTCTCGGTGCCGACCAGGACGAGCGGCGACGCGTTCTCGGAGGATGTGTGGCGCCGGCTGAGCGACATTCCGTACGGCGCGACGACGACGTACGGCGAGCTCGCCCAGGCAATGGGCGACATCGCGCTCGCGCAGCGGGTCGGCCAGGCCGTGGGGCACAACCCCCTCTCGATCGTCATCCCTTGCCACCGGGTCGTGGGGGCCAAGGGGGCGCTCACCGGGTACGCCGGAGGGTTGCGGCGCAAGGCGTTCCTGCTCGACCTGGAGGCGCCGGCCGAGCTCGCGGCGAGCCGACTCTTCTAGGCTGAAGAGTGCGCTTCTCGGTCAACGTCCCCAACATCGGCGACTTCGCCGACCCGCGCGCGGTCGCCGATCTGGCCGCAACCGCTGAGCAGGCCGGTTGGGACGGCCTGTTCGTCTGGGACCACGTCGTGCACGACAAGGTACGACGTCGTGGTCAGCCGTTCGCCGACCCGTGGATCCTGTTGACGGTGGCTTCTCTGGCCACGTCGACGCTGCGACTGGGCCCGCTGGTCACGCCCGTGCCGCGACGGCGACCGGAACAGCTGGCCCGCCAGGTCGCCACGCTGGACCAGCTCAGCGGCGGCAGGATGATCTTCAGCGCCGGCCTGGGCGCGCTACTGGTCGGGTGAGCCGGTCAACCATCAGGGCCGCCATTACACGGTCCGCGACGTCACTCTGCTGCCGGCGACGGTCCAGCGGCCGCGACCGCCGGTCTGGATCGGCGGGTTCTGGCCAAGGCTGCGCCCGATGCGGCGCGCCGCGCGCTGGGACGGTGTCGTGCCGCTGTTCGAGCGGGCGCGTCACGGTGAGGTCCCATCCGCCGACGATGTGCGCGACCTGGTGGGCTACGTCGGTCGCCAGCGTGGCCCTGACGCGGTGGGGCCGTTCGAGGTGGTTCTCGGGGGCGTCACTCCGCCCGACCCGGCGCGCGCCCGGGATGTGCTCGGGCCGCTGCTGGACGCCGGCTGCACGTGGTGGGACGAGCGGCAGCTGCAGTGGAGTGAGGACCTCTACCGGTTGTCCGCCGTTCGGCGCCGGGTCGAGGCCGGGCCGCCGGCCTTCTAGTTGTGGTGGGCCCCGGGCCGGCCGCCTAGGGTTTGCGCCACACGGAGACGTGGCTTCGGCTGTCGGCGGTGAACGGGCTGCGGTCCCAGTCGGCGTACCGGCCCTCGAGCTCGAGGCCGGCCAGCTCGGCCATGAGGTCGCACTCGGCGGGCCAGATGTACCGGAAGTGACCCGAGCTGTACGTCGTGCTGCCGTCCGGGTCACGGGTGTAGTGGTGCGACGTACATCGCTGGGTCACCACGTCGTACGTGTCCAGGCAGAGGTGCGAGTCGGTGAAGATCGACGGGACGCCGAGCGCCCCCGGCGGGAGGCGTCGTAGCGACGGCACCCAGAGCTCGATGACGAAGTGGCCACCGCTGCGCAGGTGGCGCGCGGCGTTGCGGAAGCACTCGACCTGCTCCTGCTGCGTCTCCAGGTTGGAGATGCTGTTCCACACGAGATAGACCAGCGCGAAGTCACCTGGGACGCGGGTCTGGGCCATGTCGCCGACCACGACGGGGACAGTCAGGGCGTCGACCTTGCTCCGCAGCTGTCCCACCATCGGCTCCGACAGCTCGATGCCAGTGACGTTGATGCCCCGGGCGGTCAGTGGGATCGCGACGCGTCCGGTGCCCACGGCGAGCTCCAGGGCGGGCCCGGACCCGGCCAGGCGAGCGAGGAAGTCGACGGTGGGGTCGAGGACCTCCGGTGAGAACATCTCGGACGACGACTCGTCGTACGCCTCTGCGGTCGTTGCGTCCCAGACATCACCGCTCGTCATGCGTCCACCTTGTCGGCGGCAGGCGGCCGAGTCGAACGATTTGGGCCAGGCCGGACCATAGGATGCCGACAGTGTTCGCGTCGGTGCAGAGGCTGGTCAGATGAGCAAAGCGACGATCCTGTCGGTCGACGACGACCCGCAGGTTTCCGCCGCGATCACGCGAGACCTGACGCTGCGGTACGGCGAGGAGTACCGCGTCGTGCGGACTGGGTCCGGCGTCGAGGCGCTGGACGTCCTGACTCGGCTGGCGTTGCGCGACGAGCCGGTGGCCTTGCTGCTGGCCGACCAGCGGATGCCGCAGATGACCGGCACCGAGCTGCTGACGGCGGCCCGGGTGCATGCGCCGGACGCGAAGACCCTGCTGCTCACCGCCTACGCGGACACCGACGTCGCCATCTCCGCGATCAACGAGATCGGCCTCGACTACTACCTGCTCAAACCGTGGGACCCCCCGGCCGAGCGCCTCTACCCCGTGGTGGACGACCTGCTGGACGACTGGGGCCGAGCGCATCCCGAGCGCACGTCCGACCTGCGCATCGTGGGGGACCGGTGGTCCGACCGCAGCCATGACGTCAAGACGTTCCTGGCCCGCAACCACGTGCCTTACCGCTGGTACGACGTCGAGCGCGACGCTGAGGGACGCCGGCTGCGTGACCTGGCCGAGGCGGGGCCCACGGATCTGCCGCTCGTCCTGGTCCCGGACGGCGCGACACTGAGGGCCCCGACGACCGTCGACCTCGCCGGTGCGCTCGGCCTGCACACCACCGCGGCGCAACAGCTGTACGACGTGTGCATCGTCGGCGGCGGACCGGCCGGTCTGGCCGCCGCCGTGTACGCCGCGTCCGAAGGCCTGCGGACCGTGGTCGTCGAGCGTGAGGCTCCCGGCGGTCAGGCGGGGATGAGTGCGGCCATCGAGAACTACCTCGGCTTCCCCCGGGGGCTGAGCGGCAGTGACCTGGCCCAGCGGGCGCTGGCGCAGGTGAGCCGCTTCGGCGCCGAGCTGGTGCTGGCGCGCGACGTCGTCGGGATGGAGTGCCGTGGACCGGCCCGGGCCGTGCAGTTCGCCGGTGGGGGTGACGTCGAGGCCAGGGCAGTCGTGGCCGCGACCGGGGTCTCCTACCGACGCCTGGATGCAGCCGGGCTGGCCGGTCTGACTGGGCGAGGCGTCTACTACGGCGTCAACGCGGGGGAGGCGAGCCAGTGTGACGGAGACGAGGTGTTCATCGTCGGGGGTGCCAACTCGGCGGGGCAGGCGGCGCTGAACCTCGCGCGGTACGCCAAGCGCGTCACCTTGGTCGTCCGCGGCCCGTCGTTGACCGAGACGATGTCCCAGTACCTCGTGGCCCGTATCACCACGACGCCGAACGTCGACGTGCGCTACGGCAGCGAGGTCGTCGCGGTCGGTGGAGAGGGTCACCTCGAGTCGCTGACACTGTCCGACCGTGCCACCGGGACAAGCCAGGAGCTGTCGGCGAACTGGCTCTTCGTGTTCATCGGCGCCTCACCTCGGACGGACTGGCTCGGTCCCGAGGTGGTCCGCGACGAGCGTGGCTTCGTCGTCACCGGACGCGACCTGGCCGAGCGGATGAGTCCCCGGCAGTGGCTGCTGGCGCGCGCGCCGTACTCGCTGGAGACCAGTGTCCCTGGGGTCTTCGCCGCCGGTGATGTGCGGCTCGACTCGATGAAGCGCGTCGCCTCAGCCGTTGGCGAGGGCGCGCTGTCGGTGTCGCTCGTGCACCAGTACCTCGCGACCATCTGATGGTGGACCACGCGATTCGCGCGCTCGAGATCTTCGACGGGTTGAGTGACGCGCAGCTGGCCGAGCTGGTGGACGGTGGCGAGCTGGTGGCCGTGCAGCCGGGCCAGGAGCTCTTCGTCGAGGGCCATCCGGCAGAGGCCTGGTGGGTGTTGGTGGACGGCTCGATCGAGCTGGTCCGGCGGGTCGGACGGGAGTCGGTGGTCGTCGCGCAGATGAACGTGCCGGGCCGGTGGGCCGGCGGGTTCCAGGCCTGGGACGCCGAGGGAACCTACCTGGCGACCGGTCGCTCCGCGACACCGGGTCACGTGCTCCGGGTGCCTTCCGCGTTGCTCCGGGAGCGAGCCAGCGCGTGGTTCCCGTTCGGCGGCCGTCTGATCGAGGGCCTCTACCGGACAGCCCGTTCCATCGAGTCGACGGCGCGACAGCGCAGTTCGCTCGTTACCCTCGGCACGCTCGCTGCGGGTCTGGCCCACGAGCTGAACAACCCGGCGGCGGCGGCCACCCGGGCTGTGGACGGGTTGGAGAGCTGTTCGCTGGCCCTCGTGAGCTCCCTGCGTCGGCTCGCGGACGAGAACGTCTCGGCGGCGCAGTTCGTCGCGCTGGACCTCCTGCGCCTGGAGCTGCGTCCGGCCGGCGGGGAGGCCGATCCACTGGCCCGCGCGGATGCTGAGCAAGCGGTGTCCTCGTGGCTGGCCCGTCATGGCATCGAGGGCGAGTGGACGATGGTCCCGGCTCTCGTCGGCGCCGGTGCGGACCTCGCGTGGTGCGAGCGCGCCGGTCAGGTGTTCAGCGGGCCGGCGTTGCAGGCCGGTCTGGAGTGGGTGGCCAGCTCGCTGTCGGTCGACGGGCTACTCGGCGAGGTCAAGGAGTCGACCCGGCGCATCAGCGAGCTGGTCGGCGCGATGCGCTCCTACTCGCAGATGGATCGGGCGTCGCGGCAGAGCACGGACGTGACCGAAGGCATCGAGAACACGCTGGTGATGCTCGGGCACAAGCTTCGCGGCGGCGTCACCGTCGTGCGTGAGTACGACGCGGCCTTGCCCCGGATCCAAGCCTCGCCGGGTGAGCTCAACCAGGTGTGGACGAACCTGGTCGACAACGCGGTGGACGCCATGGAGGGTTCCGGCACGTTGACCATTGCGACGCGCGTCGACGCAGACCACGTCGTGGTCCTCGTCGCGGACACGGGCACCGGGATGACACCTGATGTCGCAGAGCACGCGTTCGACGCCTTCTACACGACCAAGGACGTCGGCAAGGGCACCGGGCTCGGGCTCGACATCGCGCGCCGGATCGTCGTGGAGCGGCACGGCGGCAGCATCGACATCGCGTCCGAGCCCGGCCGGACCGTCGTGACCGTCCGGCTCGCGGTTCACTGAGGAGACGTCAGACCGGGTGAGGCGTTGGTCGCCCCGCGGAGGACCTAAGTCCCTGTCCTGGCGTCCGGGGGGGATCCGAGACTTGGGGTAAGGCCGCGCCACTCCAGAGCGGAGCAGCCACTGACCCTGGAGCGACGATGACCGACACCCGCACTTCGGCAAACACTGCGCTGCCCGATTCGGTCCCTCAGAACAGGATCGCCAACGCGATGCTGGTGATGGCCACGGTCGGGTTTGCCGTCAACTTCTGGGCGTGGGCGTTGCTGAGCCCGCTCGGGCCGAGCTTCAAGATTGCCCTGCATCTCACCGCGTTCGAACAGGCGCTGCTGGTCGCTGTGCCCGTCGTTGTCGGTGCCTTGGGGCGGATTCCCGTTGGTGCACTGACCGACCGTTACGGCGGTCGTGTGATGTTCCCGATCGTGTCGTTCGTGACCATCGTCCCGGTGCTGTTCCTTGGTCTGGCGGGTCACTCCAGCCTGGGCTCACTCCTGGTCGGCGGCTTCTTCCTGGGCATCGCGGGCACGGCCTTCGCCGTCGGTGTGCCGTTCGTCAGTGCCTGGTTCCCGCCTGAGCGGCGTGGTTTCGCGGTCGGCGTGTTCGGCGCAGGCATGGGCGGCACGGCGATCAGCGCACTCACCACCGTGAAACTGGTGAAAGGCCACGGCATGGCCACACCGTTCGTGATCACGGCGATGGTGCTGGCCGCCTACGGCGTCCTCGCGGCCGTCGTTCTGCGCGATGCACCGGGACGGCAGGCTCCCAGCGAGAAACTGTTAGCCCGCCTGGACGCCACGGTGCGGCTGCGAATCACCTGGCAGGCGTCCGCGCTCTACGCGGTCGGCTTCGGTGGCTACGTGGCCTTCAGCGTGTACCTGCCGACTTACCTCAAGAGCGCGTACTCCCTGGCTCAGACCGACGCGGCGAACAAGATGGCTGGGTTCGTGCTCCTGGCGGTCATCATGCGTCCGGTCGGCGGTTGGCTCTCCGATCACATCGGGCCGATCCCGGTCCTCACCACGGCGTTCGGTGTCGTCGCCGCCGCAGCACTTGTGCAATCTGCCACGCCTTCGCTCAGGCCCTTCGGCACGATCGCCTTCCTCCTGATGGCGGCAGCGCTCGGTGCGGCATCGGGGGCAGTGTTCGCGCTCGTGGCCCAGCGGGCGCCGGCAGGCAAGGTGGGCTCGGTGACCGGCGTCGTGGGTGCGGCCGGCGGCCTGGGCGGCTTCGTCCCGCCGCTGGTCATGGGCTCGGTGTACGGGCGGCTGGGCAGCTATGCCGTGGGATTGGTGGCCCTGTCCGTGGTGGCGGCAGCTGTGCTGCTGCTCAGCGCGACGTTGGTTCGTCGGCCCACATCTGTGGCGAGCGGACGCTCGTGAGGAACCGAGATGTGAGTAGGTTCGACAGACAAGCCCGGTGACCTCCCTCCATCCCAGCGGAGACGACCCTTGACACCACGACAAGACGAGCCGGCGACTGGCCCCGCCCCGACGTCCTCGGGCGCGGGGCCTGTCATGGGGCAGGATCTGGACGACGTCCTGGTTCGCGCGCGGCGGTTCTTCACCCGCTCCGAGGTCTCGGACGACCGACGGACCCTGTACAAGATCGGCGGCCGACAGGCCGACTCGTTCTACCGGGATCGCTGGAGCCACGACAAGGTGGTCCGGTCCACCCACGGTGTGAACTGCACCGGCTCCTGCTCGTGGAAGGTGTACGTCAAGGACGGCATCATCACGTGGGAGTCGCAGCAGACCGACTACCCGACAGTCGGTCCTGACCGGCCGGAGTATGAGCCGCGGGGTTGCCCACGCGGGGCTGCGTTCTCCTGGTACACGTACTCGCCGACGCGAGTCCGGTACCCGTACGTGCGGGGCGTGCTCTTGGAGATGTTCCGTGAGGCGAAGGCCCGACTGGGAGATCCGGTCCTGGCCTGGGCCGAGATCGTCGAAGACCCGGAACGGGCCGCCCGCTACAAGTCGGCCCGCGGCAAGGGAGGGCTGGTCCGGGCCAGCTGGGATGAGGCCGTGGAGATCGTGGCCGCCGCGCACGTTCATACGATCGAGCGATTCGGGCCGGACCGGGTCGCGGGCTTCTCGCCCATCCCGGCCATGTCGATGGTCTCGCACGCGGCCGGAGCGCGGTTCTACAACCTGATCGGCGGCTCAATGCTGTCGTTCTACGACTGGTACGCCGATCTTCCGGTCGCCTCGCCGCAGGTGTTCGGCGACCAGACAGACGTGCCCGAGTCGGGCGACTGGTGGGACGCGGGCTACCTGATCATGTGGGGCTCGAACCTTCCCGTGACCCGCACTCCTGACGCGCATTGGATGGCTGAGGCGCGCTACCGGGGACAGAAGGTCATCGCGGTGGCGCCGGACTACGCCGACAACGTCAAGTTCGCCGACGAGTGGTTGCCGGCCCAGCCGGGCACGGACGGGGCACTGGCGATGGCCATGGGGCACGTGATCCTGAAGGAGTTCTTCGTCGACCGGGAGGTGGAGTACTTCACCGGCTATGTCAAGAGGTACACCGACCTGCCGTTCCTCGTGAGTTTGGACGAGCGGTCGGTCCGTGAAGAGACCCGTTATGTACCAGGCAAGTTCTTGACCGCGGCTGACCTCGATGGTGCCCTCTCCAAGAGTGAGAATGCCGAGTTCAAGACCGTGTTGTTGGACGCCGCCACCGGGCGGCCGTTCGTGCCCAACGGCTCTCTGGGCCATCGGTACGGCGACGCCGGAGTCGGCAAGTGGAACCTGGACCTCGGCGGCGTCGATCCCATGCTTTCGGCCGCAGGTGGGCCGGAGGAGCCGGTCACGGTTGAGCTGCCTCGGTTCGACGCCGCAGACGGCGTCGCCGCCGCCTCGATCCGCGGGGTGCCCGTGCGCCGGATAGGAGGGCGTCTGGTCACGACGGTCTTCGACCTCCTGCTGGCGCAGTACGGCGTGGCGCGTCCGGGGCTGCCGGGCGTGTGGCCTACCGGCTACGACGACCCGTCCGAGCCCTACACGCCGGCCTGGCAGGCGCCGATCACCGCAGTGGCCGCACCCACGGCGGCGCGAATCGCGCGGGAGTTCGCTCGCAACGCGGAAGAGTCGCGCGGCCGGTCGATGATCATCATGGGCGCGGGGACCAACCACTGGTTCCACTCCGACACGATCTACCGCTCCTTCCTGACGCTGACGACTATCACCGGCTGCCAAGGGGTCAACGGGGGCGGCTGGGCCCACTATGTCGGTCAGGAGAAGGTCCGGCCGATCACCGGATACTCCGTCCTGGCAACGGCATCGGACTGGAGCCGGCCTGGTCGGCAGATGATCCAGACCGCGTACTGGTACCTGCACACCGACCAGTTCCGCTACGACCCGTTCAGCGCGGACACGCTCGCCGCGGCCTCGGCGGGCGGGGTGTTCGCCGGCATGACCACCGCCGACGTCCTGGCCCAGTCGGCCCGGCTGGGTTGGATGCCGTCGTACCCGACGTTCGACCGCAACCCGCTCAGCCTGGTTGGCGAGGCTGAGCAGCGTGGGGTCACGCCGGCCGACTACGTGGTGGATCAGCTCAAGAGCGGCGACCTGCGGTTCGCGTCCGAGGACCCGGACAACCCGGAGAACTTCCCTCGCGTCCTGGGCATCTGGAGGGCCAACCTGCTCGGTTCTTCGGCCAAGGGCAACGAGTACTTCCTCAAGCACCTGCTCGGGGCCGACTCGGCCGTGCGAGCGTCGGAGGCGGCGCCGGACGAGCGTCCCCGTGACCTGGTCTGGCGTGAGCAGGCACCCGAGGGCAAGCTCGACCTGCTCTTCACGATGGACTTCCGGATGACGAGCACGACGATCTTCTCGGACGTCGTCCTGCCGGCGGCGACCTGGTACGAGAAGCACGACCTCAACACGACGGACATGCATCCGTTCGTGCACTCGTTCAACCCAGCCATCGCGCCGCCGTGGCAGACCCGCACCGACTGGGACACGTTCATGACGATCGGCCAGGAGTTCAGTCGGCTGGCGCAGACCCACCTCGGCGTCCGGAAGGACCTGGTGGCGGCGCCGCTGCTGCACGACACCCCGGACGCGATGGCGACCCCTCACGGGCGGGTCCGGGACTGGAAGTTCGGCGAGTGCGAGCCGATCCCCGGCGTCACGATGCCCAAGTTGATCGTCGTGGAACGCGACTACCCAGCCGTTGCGCAGAAGATGATGGCACTCGGTCCGCTGCTGGACACGTTGGGCGCAACCACCAAGGGCGTCACCTTCGAGGTGGCCAAGGAGCTCGACTACCTGCGGCAGAAGAACGGCCAGGTGCGCGGCGGTGTCGCCGACGGGCGTCCGTCGATCGCGCGGGACGTGCACGCCTGTGAGGCGATCCTCGCTCTGTCCGGGACGACCAACGGGCACCTGGCGACCCAGGGCTTCGAGCAGCTGGAGGTTCGCACGGGGGTCAAGCTGGCGGATCTCAGTGCCGAGCACGAGGGCAAGCAGGTCACCTTCGCGGACACCCAGGCGCGGCCCGTTCCTGTCATCACCTCACCGGAGTGGTCGGGCTCGGAGTCCGGAGGGCGGCGATACTCGCCGTTCACCATCAACGTCGAGCGGCTCAAGCCGTGGCACACCCTTACCGGACGACAACACTTCTACCTGGACCATGACTGGATGACCGAACTGGGTGAAGGTCTCCCGGTCTACCGCCCACCCCTCAACATGCAGGCCCTGTTCGGCGAGCCGGAGGTCGGCAACAACGGCGAGCTCGGCATCACGGTGCGCTACCTCACGCCGCACAACAAATGGTCCATCCACTCGGAGTACCAGGACAACCTGTTCATGCTGTCCCTCTCGCGCGGCGGTCAGACCATCTGGATGAGCCAGGAGGACGCCGCCAAGATCGGCGTACACGACAACGACTGGATCGAGGCGGTCAACCGCAACGGCGTGGTCGTGGCCCGCGCGATCGTCTCCCACCGGATGCCCGAGGGCACGGTCTACATGCATCACGCCCAAGACCGACTGATCGACGTACCGCGGACGGAGACGAACGGGCGTCGGGGCGGCATCCACAACTCACTGACCCGGTTGTTGATCAAGCCGAGCCATCTGATCGGCGGCTACGCCCAGCTCTCCTTCGCGTTCAACTATCTCGGGCCGACCGGCAACCAACGTGACGAAGTGACCGTCATCCGGCGCCGGTCGCAGGAGGTGACCTACTGATGAAGGTCATGGCCCAGATGGCGATGGTGATGAACCTCGACAAGTGCATCGGCTGTCACACCTGCTCGGTCACGTGCAAACAGGCTTGGACCAACCGGACCGGCGTCGAGTACGTGTGGTTCAACAACGTGGAAACCCGTCCCGGGCAAGGCTATCCGCGTCGTTACGAGGACCAGGAGACATGGAAGGGCGGGTGGACGCTCAACCGCAGGCGGCGGCTGGTGCTCAAGGGCGGCGGCCGGTTCAAGAAGCTGGCCAGCATCTTCGCCAACCCCAAGCTGCCCTCGATCCAGGACTACTACGAGCCCTGGACCTACGACTACGAGACACTGACCAACGCGCCTGCGCAGGAGCACACGCCAGTGGCCCGGCCGAAGTCACTGATCAGCGGCAAGGACATGAAGATCACCTGGTCGGCCAACTGGGACGACGACCTCGGCGGTTCCCCCGACCACGGCCACAAGGACGTGCTGCTCAAGGGCATCGCCGACAAGGTGAAGTTCGAGTTCGAGCAGACGTTTATGTTCTATCTGCCGCGCATCTGCGAGCACTGCCTCAACCCCTCCTGCGCTGCCTCCTGCCCTTCCGGCGCGATCTACAAGCGCGAGGAGGACGGCATCGTCCTGGTCGACCAGGACCGCTGTCGCGGTTGGCGGATGTGTGTTTCCGGCTGCCCGTACAAGAAGATCTACTTCAACCACAACACCGGCAAGGCCGAGAAGTGCACGTTCTGCTTCCCCCGGATCGAGGTGGGCATCCCCACCGTCTGCTCCGAGACATGCGTCGGGCGGCTGCGCTACATCGGCCTGATGCTGTACGACGCGGACGCCGTCCTCGAAGCCGCCTCCACCGAGAACGACCACGATCTCTATGAGGCTCAGCGAAACGTCTTCCTCGATCCCAACGACCGGACCGTCATTGCGGAGGCCGAGAAGGCCGGCATCGCCCGGGACTGGATCCAGGCCGCTCAGCGCTCGCCGGTCTACGCACTGATCAACACGTATCGCGTCGCCCTTCCGCTTCACCCGGAGTATCTGACGATGCCGATGGTCTGGTACATCCCGCCGCTGTCTCCCGTGGTGGATGTGGTGCGAGACACGGGGTTCGACGCCGAAGACACCGGCAACCTGTTCGCGGCCATCGAGGCCCTACGCATCCCCATCGAGTACCTCGCTGAGCTCTTCACTGCCGGCGACGTCGCCCCGGTGGATGCAGTGCTGCACCGGCTCGCCGCGATGCGCTCGTATATGCGAGACATCAACCTGGGACGAGACCCACAAGAGCGCATACCGGCCGCTGTCGGGATGACCGGCCAACAGATGTACGACATGTACCGCCTCCTGGCCATCGCCAAGTACGAAGAGCGGTACGTCATCCCGGCCGCGCACGCCGAACAGGCCCACGCACTGGAAGAGCTGGCCACCGAGTGCAGCCTGGACTACGACGGCGGTCCCGGCATGGGCGGATCGGGGCCGTTCGGGGAGTCCTCCGGGGCTCTCCAACCAGTCGCCGTCGAGAACTTCCAGATGCTGCGCGAACGCCAGACCAGCGACACCGTGACTCCGGTGGCAGAGCGACCGAGGCGAGTCAACCTGCTGAACTGGGACGGCAAAGGCACCCCTGAAGGACTCTTCCCCGACCGCGAGGCGCACTCATGACTACGCCGAGCGACCGGACCGCCTGGCAGCTCCAGTCGATGATGCTGGCCTACCCTGACGCGTCGTTTCCGGACGCCGTCCGCGCGGTGCGCGAACGGCTGCCCAGCATCGCCCCGGAGGCCGCCGCACCCTTGCAACGGTTCGTCGACCACGCCACTGACACGCCCCTGTCTGACCTGGCGGTCGACTACGTCGCGACGTTCGACCACCGCAAACGATGCTGCCTCTACCTGACGTACTACCAACACGGGGACACCCGCAATCGTGGCGTCGCCCTGTTGAAACTGAAGCAGGCGTACCGACGCGCCGGTCTGACGCTCGGCGAAGACGAGCTGCCGGACCACCTAGCGGTGGTTCTCGAGTTCATCGCGCACGGCGAGATCGAGAACGGCCGCGCACTCCTGTTCGAGCACCGGGCCGGGGTGGAGCTGCTGCGGCTGGCACTCACCGAGCTCCAGTCACCATGGCAGGCGGTCCTGGAATCTGTCTGCGCCGGCCTTCCGCCACTGCGGGGTGAAGAACACCAGGCAGTGGCCCGACTCGCTGCCCAAGGCCCGCCGGAGGAGGAGGTCGGCCTCGCGCCCTTCTCCCCGCCCGAGTACATGCCGGAACCGGCCGGAAGGCCCCGATGAGCGCCACCGACAGCATCCTGTACGTGGCTGTGCCCTACATCGCGATCACGGTGTTCGTGGTCGGGCACTACTGGCGCTACCGGTACGACAAGTTCGGCTGGACAACCCGTTCGTCCCAGCTCTACGAGCGCAGACTGCTGCGCTGGGGGAGCCCCCTGTTCCACTTCGGCATCCTGTTCGTCTTCCTCGGCCACGTCGGCGGGCTACTCATCCCCGAGTCCTGGACCAACGCGGTCGGAGTCACCGAGACGATGTACCACGCAGCCGCTGCCAGCCTGGGCATCGTGGCTGGCTTCTGCACTCTGAGCGGCGCGGCGATCCTTATCTACCGCCGCCGCACGGTAGGCCCGGTCTTCTCTGCGACCACCCGGAACGACAAGGCGATGTACGTGCTGCTGATCGGGACCCTCATCCTCGGCCTGGGGACCACGGTGCTGGGCAACCTGACCGGCCATCCGCACGACTACCGCCAGACGGTGTCGCCGTGGTTCCGGTCGATCTTCTACTTCCACCCTGATACGAGCCTCATCCTCAAGGCCCCCCTTGGTTTCCGGCTGCACGTACTTGCGGCGTGGGTCTTGTTCGCGTTTTGGCCGTTTAGCCGGCTCGTCCATGTCTTCTCCGCGCCGCTCGGCTATCTGACCAGGCCCTACATCGTCTACCGCAGCCGAGACGGCCAGCTCGGCAGTCGCGCGCCCAGGCGCGGCTGGGAGCGGATCGGCTGACCTGAGTTGTTCGTGCCACGGCTGCCAGTCGCTCACCGTGATCGGTCGCCTCCTGGCCACAGCCGTATCGTCTCGCGCGGTGTCTCGGCCGCGGAAACCCATAGCAGACAGGGACCTTCGGCTCTGTGGGGACTGACCGGGCGGCTCATACCGTGAGGTATGAGCACCGTGATCGTCATCGGATCGGGCACCGCCGGCACGATGGTCGCCAACAAGTTGCGACGTCGGCTGCCACTGTCCCAGTGGCGGGTCGTGGTGCTCGACAAGACCCTTGACCACGTCTATCAGCCGGGACAGCTGTTTGTGCCCTTCGGCCGGTATCGAGCGCAGCAACTGGTCCGGCCGCGCCGGCGGTTTCTGGCGGCTGGGGTCGAGTTCTTCCAGGGTGAGGTGGACCTGGTCCGGCCTGATGAGCGGCAAGTGGTTCTCACCAGTGGCGATGTGCTGGCCTACGACAACCTGGTCATTGCGACTGGTGCGACGCCGCGGCCCGATCTGACGCCCGGGATGGCCGAGGCGATGCGCGACGGTGCGGCTGGTGACGTCCATGAGTTCTACACCCTCGACGGTGCTCGTCGGTTGGCCGAGCGACTGCGGGGCTGGGCTGGTGGACGTCTCGTCGTCCATGTGGCCGAGATGCCGATCAAATGCCCGGTCGCGCCCCTGGAGTTCACCTTCCTCGCCGAGGCGTTCATGGCCGAGAAGGGGATTCGAGATCGGGTGGAGCTCACCTACGTGACGCCGCTTGAAGGCGCCTTCACCAAGCCGGTGGCGAGCCGGCGTTTGGGTCGGCTGCTCGAGGAGCGGGGGATCGCGCTTGAGCCGGACTTCATGGTGGAGTCGATCGACGGGCAGGCGCACCAACTGCGGTCCTTCGACGAGCGCGTTATCGACTACGACTTGTTGGTGACGGTTCCGGTGAACACGGGGGCCGACTTCGTCCAGCGCTCGGGCCTGGGCGACGAGCTGAACTTCGTACCGGTCGACCGGGGCACGTTGCTTTGTACGGCGTACGAGTCGATCTTCGCGATCGGCGACGCGTCGAACATCCCGGCCTCGAAGGCCGGCTCGGTCGCGCACTTCTCGGTTGATCTCTTCGCTGACAACTTCATCGAGCATGTGGCCGGTCGTCCGATGACCGAGCTGTTCGATGGGCATGCGAACTGCTTTGTCGAGACCGGCCGGGGCAAGGGCCTGCTGATCGACTTCAACTACGACACGGAGCCGTTGCCTGGTTCATACCCGCTGCCCGTCATCGGTCCGTTCCGACTGCTGGTCGAGTCCAGGGTGAACCACTGGGGCAAGCTCGCGTTCCGCTGGCTCTACTGGCACGTGCTGCTCCCTGGTCGACGCCTTCCACTCCCGGACCGGATGTCCATGCTGGGCAAGCACACCGAGTCCTCCCAGACCAAACCACGAACTCCCGAAAGGACGCACTGAGATGCCTGTCACGAGCTTGAACGGACGCCTCATCCACGTCAACGACGAGGGCTTCCTCACCGAGTACGACGAGTGGGACGAGGACCTAGCCAAGGTGCTCGCGCACAACATCGACCTCGACCTGACGGACGCGCACTGGAAGGCCATCCGCTTCCTGCGCGAGGACTTCAAGACCACGGGTGAGACCGCGACCACGCGGCGCATGCAGACGGTCGGCGGCATCCCCACGAAGGAGCAGTTCGCCCTCTTCCCCAAGAAGCCGGCCAAGAAGATGGCCTACGTCGCGGGGTTGCCCAAACCACACGGCTGCGTGTGACGAGTCGAGAGGAAATGTCATGACGATCACCCAGGACGCCATCGTCCCGAAGTTCGAGGACGACGCCGACTCAAGTCGCAAGCTCGCCATCATCTGCTCCAAGGGCAACCTGGACATGGCCTACCCGGGTTTGATCCTGGCCAACGCGGCTCTAGGAGAAGGGGTCGAGACCCACCTGTTCTTCACCTTCTGGGGCTTCGACATGATCACCAAGTCCCGTATGCACCACCTGAAGTTCACCCCGGTCGGCAACACGGCCACCCACCTGCCGATGGGCATCACGCCCTTCCCCGGCATGACCGGGGTGGCGACGCATCAGCTGAAGAGGTCCATCGCCGACCTGGGCGTGCCAGAGGTGCCGGAGTTCTTGGAGCAGATCGTCGCCGCCGGCGGGCATCTGTGGGCCTGCCGGCTCAGCGCCGACATGAACCACCTGTCCGACGCGGACCTCTACGAGGACGTCGAAGGCATCATCAGCGCCAGCGACTTCATCGAGAAGACCAACGGCGCCCAGCTCCTCTTCATCTAGGGCCGTCCCTTCGCCACATCCTTGACCGAACCGGGGGTCCGACCGGCGTGCCCAGCCATGGGCTCGCCGCTGGACGAGCTCCTCGGCGTTCCTGCAGGTCAGCGATCCGAAACAGTGGTGTCCGAGGGGGGACTTGAACCCCCATGCCCTTTCGGGCACTAGCACCTCAAGCTAGCGCGTCTGCCTATTCCGCCACCCGGACGTGCGGCAGCCCCAGAAGGCCGCTCGCGGGGGTTCACGATAGCACCGTGGGGTTGCCGGACCCGGCCCGTTCGTGCTCACGACGGCCTCCCGCCGAGCGGGAACGAGGCCAGGGCCGTGTACGTCGGCGGCCGGCCGCCGAGGCCGCTGGGCGTGCTCTCCATGAGAAGCATCTCCGGCACCGGCCAGGCCGGTCCGGTGTGCCCTTCGAGCAGCGCTGCCAGGGGCCGGAGCGAGGCGCGGCCCCGCGACCGGGCCAGCGTGAGGTGCGGTCGGAACGGTAGTTCGTCCACCGCGATGCCGGCTCTTCTGGCGGCTGCGACCACCGAGGCGGCCAGTGCGCGCAGGGCAGCGACGTCTCCGGCGACATGACTGAACAGGACGTGCGACCCGAAGTGGCCCGCGCCGTCGAGCGACAGTGTCATCGGCGCGTGCCGGCGGGCGGCGCGCTCGAGACGAGGCAGCAGTTCGGCCCGGTGCGCCTCGTCGACCCGACCCAGGAACGCCAGCGTCAGGTGCCAGCCGTCGCTCGCGGTCCAGCGCAGATCGTCACCCGCTCCGGCCCGAGCCGCCGCGACCGCGCCCTCGAGATCTCGCACAGCCGCCGAGGAGGGGCGGACGGCGACGAACAGGTTCATCCCGGCTGAGGTTACGACCGCCCGTTCAGCACCCGCGCGGTTACGGTTGGCCGGTGAACCAGAGGACCGGACGGCAGCTCACACCGGAGGACGAGGTCGTCGACATCTGTCGTGACCTCCTGCGCATGGACACCAGCAACTACGGCGACGGCGCCGGCCCGGGCGAGCGCGCCGCCGCCGAGCATGTGATGGGGCTGCTCACCGAGGTCGGGCTGGATCCGGAGCTGATGGAGAGCGAGCCGCGCCGCTCGACGGTCGTCGTACGGATCGAGGGCGACCCCGCCGGCACAGCCGACCGTGGCGCGCTCATGATCCACGGCCATCTAGACGTGGTGCCCGCCAGCGCCGCGGACTGGAAGGTCGACCCGTTCGCGGGAGAGATCTTCGACGGCTGCCTGTGGGGTCGTGGCGCCGTGGACATGAAAGACATGGACGCGATGATGCTGGCGGTCGTCCGCGACCTGGCCCGGTCCGGAACGCGTCCGCCGCGGGACCTGGTCTTCACCTTCTTCGCCGACGAGGAGGCAGGCGGTGTCCTCGGCAGCCATTGGCTCGTCGAGAACCGTCGCGACCTGCTCGACGGCGTCACCGAGGCCGTCAGCGAGGTCGGTGGCTTCTCGGTCACGGTGCACGACATCTCCGGGGACCCCGTCCGGCTGTACCTGTTGCAGACGGCCGAGAAGGGGATCAGCTGGCTGCGCCTGGTGGCCAAGGGGCGAGCGGGGCACGGCTCGCAGGTCAATGACGACAACGCGATCACCCGGCTGGCCGAGGCCGTAGCCCGGATCGGCCGCCACGAGTGGCCGCTGGAGATCACCCCGACGGTTCGGGAGTTCCTCGACGGGCTGAGCGAGGCCACCGGCGTCGCGTTCGACCCGGACAACCCCGAGCAGCTCATCGGACGGCTCGGGACCATGGCCCGCTTCGTGGGAGCGACGCTGCGCGACACCGCGAACCCGACGATCCTCAAGGCGGGCTACAAGCACAACGTGATCCCGCAGGCCGCGGAGGCGTACGTCGACGGGCGTTTCCTCCCTGGCCATGAGGAGCTGGTCCTGTCGACCATCCGCGAGCTGGCCCGGCGTGAAGTGGATGTCGAGACCTACCACCGCGACGTGTCGCTGGAGACGCCCTTCGAGGGCCGGCTCGTGGACACCATGGTGGCGGCCCTGCGATCCGAGGATCCCGACGCCAAGGTGCTGCCGTACTGCCTGTCCGGCGGCACGGACAACAAGGCGCTGAGCCTCCTCGGCATCCGCGGCTACGGTTTCGCTCCGCTGCAGCTGCCTCCAGATCTCGACTTCGCCGGCATGTTCCACGGCATCAACGAGCGGGTGCCTCTGGACGCATTGCGTTTCGGCACAAGGGTTCTGCGCCGGT
Organism: Actinomycetales bacterium; assembly: GCA_045807245.1. Lineage (GTDB taxonomy): Bacteria > Actinomycetota > Actinomycetes > Actinomycetales > CAVURS01 > CAVURS01. The sequence continues at coordinate 22,316 of JBJMHS010000031.1, read as the reverse complement.
TCATCCAGACCTGTTGACGGCGCCGCCGAGCCTCAGCTCGTGCGATGCATCCGGATGATCCGGCGTCGCAGCCACACCTGGCGCGCACCGCCGGCGTACAGGCGGACCCTGGACAGCTCCCAGCGACCGTACTCCGCGTGCTCGGTCAAGACCTGGCGCGCGTCGGCCCGCGAGACGGTTCGCGGGAACTTCAGCACTCGGTACTCGTAGTCGGCCATCAGGTTCATTCTGGCCCGGGAGCCGGTACGGTCGTGCCATGACCGCCGATCCCCGTGCCGCGCTGGCCACCTTGGTCTCCGCCCTCGAGCGGCACCTCGAGGCGGCCGGGTCCAAGCGCGGTGAGAACGACCCGGTGGTGTTCGCCGCCTACCAGGATGTCGCCGCAGCCTTCGACGCCTACGACGATGCCCTGCTGGACGCGTACGACGAGGTGACTCCGCTCGAGGTCTACCACGAGGACGCCGAAGAGGACGACGCCGACGACCTCGACGAGGACGACGAGGACGCCGAAGAGGACGACGAGCTCGACGAGCTCGACGCGGACCGCAACGACGGCACCAGCTACCAAGGGCTGGACGAAGAGGAGTACGACGAGGACAGCCCGCCCCGCTAGACGCCGAGCGACACCTCGTCCAGGGCCGCGCGGATCGGACCGGGCACCTCGACCGACTCACTGCTGAGCGCTCCGCGCAGCTGCGCCGCGGTCCGCGCCCCCAGGATCGGCGACACGATGCCGGGCTGGTCGCGCACCCAGGCCAACGCCAGCTCGGCCGGCGAGCACTCCAGGCCTTCCGCGGCCGTGACCAAGGCTTCGACCACGTGCCGGGAAGCGGGGTCGAGGAACCGTTCGACGAAGGCCGCGAAGTGCGGTGAGGCGGCGCGGGAGTCGGCCGGCGTGCCGTGTCGGTACTTGCCCGTCAGGACGCCCCGGCCGAGCGGTGACCAGGCCATGACGCCCAGCCCGTGGGCCACCGCCGACGGCAGCACCTCGACCTCCACCTCGCGGTTGACCAGCGAGTACTCGACCTGGGTGGCGACCAAGGGGACGGACCCGCGCAGCTGTTGCCACGTCGCGGCGCGGGCGCTCTGCCAGCCCGAGTAGTTCGAGATCCCGACATACCGGGCGCGACCGGTGCGCACGGCGGCATCGAGCGCGGAAAGCGTCTCCTCGAGCGGTACGGCGTCGCTCCAGGTGTGCGCGAGCCAGAGGTCGACGTGGTCGACTCCCAGCCGGTTCAGGCTGCCATCGAGCGAGTCCAGCAGGGCGCGCCGAGAGGTGTCGACGACCCGTGCGCCGGTCCGCCGGGAGATCCCCGCCTTCGTGCAGATCACCACGTCGTCACGCCGGGCGTGTTCGCGCAGCAGCGAACCGATGAGCTCCTCGGCCGCGCCGTCGCCGTACCCCGCTGCGGTGTCCAGCAGCGTGCCACCGGCATCGAGGAACGCCGAGAGCTGCTCGCGCGACTCGTGCTCGTCCGTGTCCCGGCCCCACGTCATCGTGCCGAGACCGAGACGGCTGACCCGCAGTCCGGACGCGCCCAGGTACCGCTGCTCCATGGTTCGACAAACTACAGAGGTCCGACTCACCGCCGACCCACCCATGCCGTGGCGAAAACTTCACCGCAGTGCAGTGCCCGGGCCGCCGGCTCGTTAGGCTCCGCCGCGTGCGACTCGGACTGAACCTCGGCTACTGGGGTGGCGACACCATGGCCGACAACCTCACCCTGGCGCAGGAGGCCGACCGTCTCGGTTACGCGGTCGTGTGGGCGGCCGAGGCGTACGGCACGGATGCGGCCACGATCTTGGCCTGGGTCGCGGCCCAGACCGAGCGCATCGACATCGGCAGTGCCGTCTTCCAGATCCCGGCTCGCACCCCGGCCATGACCGCGATGACCGCCGCGACCCTGGACACCCTGTCCGGCGGGCGGTTTCGGCTCGGCCTGGGCGTGTCCGGTCCGCAGGTCTCCGAGGGCTGGCACGGCGTCCGCTTCGACCGCCCGCTCGCCCGCACTCGCGAGTACGTCGAGATCGTGCAGAAGGCGTTGCGACGGGAGACGGTCGAGTACGCCGGCGAGCACTGGACCCTGCCGCTGCCCGACGGCGCGGGCAAGGCACTGCGGATGACGGTTCATCCCGTGCGCGAGCACGTGCCGCTCTACCTCGCGTCCATCGGTCCACGCAACCTCGAGCTGACGGGGGAGATCGCGGACGGCTGGCTGGCGATCTTCTTCAGCCCCGAGCAGGCAGCGGTCTCGCTCGGTCACGTCCAGGCCGGGCGGGTCAAGGCGAACGCGGGTCAGGACGGCGGCCGGATGAACGGGTTCGACGTCGTACCAACGGTTCCCGTGGTTCTTGATGACGACTTGGAGCGGGCCGCGATGCCGGTGCGGCCGTATGCCGCGCTGTACATCGGTGGCATGGGCAGCCGCGAACAGAACTTCTACAACGCCCTTGCGGTGCGCATGGGCTATGAGCGGGAGGCAGCGCAGGTGCAGGACTTGTTCCTTGGGCGGCAGCATCGGGACGCCGCGATGGCGGTGCCGCTGAGCTTCATCGACCAGACCTCATTGATCGGACCACGCGACCGCGTGCGGGACCGGCTGCACGCCTATGCGGACGCGGGCGTCACGACGCTGAGCGTGCAGGCGTTCCAGGGGGATCTGGCCACCCGGCTCGCGACACTCCGCACGATGTCCGAGCTGCTCGACGAGGCCGGACTGGCGGACAGCGCATGAGCAGCGGCATCGGGTACGGGGACGGCCTCCTCCTCGGCCTCATCGAGGGGATCACCGAGTTCCTGCCCGTCTCGAGCACGGGACACCTGACCATCGCCGAGGGGCTGCTCGACCTCAAGACGGACGACCCGCAGGTCACCGCGTTCACCGCCGTGATCCAGATGGGCGCGATCCTGGCGGCCGTCCTGTTCTTCCGCCGGGACATCGTGCGCATCGTCACGGCTTTCGTCCGCGGAGTGGGCAGCGCCGAGGCGCGGCGCGAGTTCGACTGGCGGCTGGCCCTGTGCGTGATCATCGGTTCGGTCCCGATCGGGATCGCCGGTCTCGCGCTGCGGGACGTGATCGAGGGGCCGCTTCGCAACCTCTGGGTCGTGGCCGCCGGACTCGTCCTGTGGTCGGCGGTGCTGGTGTACGCCGAACGCGGTGCCCGGCAGCAGCGGCACGAGCAGGACCTCACCTACCGCGACGCCGTGTTCATCGGCATCGCGCAGTGCTTCGCGCTCGTGCCCGGGGTCTCGCGGTCAGGTGCCACGATCAGCGCCGGGTTGGTGCGGGGCATCGACCGGGTGACGGCGACCCGCCTGTCCTTCCTGCTCGGCATCCCGGCGCTGTTCGCCGCGGGGCTGCTCGAGCTCAAGAAGGCCGTGTCGACGCACGGTTCGCTCGGGCCGACCGTGCTCGCGACCGTGGTGTCGTTCGTCGTCGCCTATGTGTCGATCGCCTGGTTGCTCCGGTTCGTGAGCCACCACTCGATTGCCCGCTTCGTGCCGTACCGGGTCGGGGCGGGCCTGGTCGTGGTCGTGCTTCTGGTCACCAGCGTCCTGGATGCGACCGGATGACCCCCGGATTGGCCACGCTTCCTAGAGCCAGCCCGAGCGCTTGAAGGCGCGGAACAGCCCTCCGCAGACCACGGCCATCAGCACCAGCGCGGCGGGATAGCCCCAGGTCCAGGTGAGCTCGGGCATGTGCTCGAAGTTCATGCCGTAGATGCCGGCGATCATGGTCGGGACGGCGGCGATGGCGACCCAGGCCGAGATCTTGCGCATGTCGTCGTTCTGCCGCACCGACACCTGGGCCAGGTGCGCGCTCAGGATGTCCGACAGCAGCCGGTCGTAGGACTCGATGTGGTCCACGTTGCGCAGCAGGTGGTCTCCGATGTCGCGGAAGAACGGCTTCGCGGGGTCGGGCACGTGCGGGACGGAGTCCTCGGACAGCCGGCGTACCGGTTCGATGAGCGGCAGCGCGGCCCGCCGGAACTCGAGCACCTCTCGCTTGAGGCCGTAGATCTCCTCCGCGTCGCTTCTTCGCTCGTCGGCGAAGACCCCGGCCTCCAGGCCCTCCATGTCCTCCTGGATCTCCTGGTCGATCAGGCCGTAGTTGTCGACGACCGCGTCCATCACGCCGTGCAGGACGGCGACCGGCCCGAGGTTGAGCTTGACCTGGTCGGACTCGATCTGGCGCCGTACCGCGGCCAGCGGCCCGGCCTCCCCGCGGCGGACGGTCACGACGAACCGGTCGCCGAGGAACACCATGACCTCGCCGGTCTCGATGTCGCTCGTGGCCTCGATGTAGCGCAACGGCTTCACGACGACGAACAGGGACGCGTCGTACACCTCCAGCTTCGGTCGCTGGTGGCCGGTCACCGCGTCCTCGACGGCGAGCGGGTGCAGCTGGAGCTCGTCCTTGACCAGGTCGAACTCTGCGTCGGTCGGGTCCTTGAGGCCGATCCAGATCCAGCCGTGACCCGCATGGCGCACCGCGGCGAGCTCGTCGGACAGGTCGGTGCACGGCATGCGCCGCCCGTCGCGGTAGACCGCCTGGTCCATGATCACGGGTCAAGGATGGCACCACTAACCTGGCGCGGTGCCCACCCTCGTCCTCGTCCGGCACGGCCGGACGACCGCGAACGTCTCGGGCACCCTGGCCGGCTGGACGCCCGGCGTCCACCTCGACGAACGCGGCAACGAACAGGCGGCAGCCGTAGCCCAGCGGCTGGCCGGTGTCGGGCTGGCGCGCATCGTGACCAGCCCCCTGGAACGCTGCACCGAGACCGCCGCCGCGATCGCCGCCGTACCAGGCCCGCCGGCGCGCAGGAACGGGTCGGCTGCATCGCGGCCCGCGCCCGAGGTCGACGAGCGGTGGGGAGAATGCCGGTACGGCGAGTGGACCGGTCGTTCCCTGAGCACCCTGGTCAGGGACCCGCTCTGGAGGGTCGTGCAGGCGCACGCGAGTGCCGTGACCTTCCCGGGCGGTGAGTCGCTTCGCGCCGTCCAGGCGCGCGCCGTGGACGCCGCGCGCTCGATGGATGCCGAGGTCGCGCGGGACCACGGCGACGGCGCGGTGTGGGTCGCCGTGTCACATGGCGATGTCATCAAGGCCTTGCTCGCCGACGCCTTGGGCATGCACCTGGACGAGTTCCAGCGCATCGTGGTCGACCCGGCGTCAGTGTCGGTGGTGCGGTACACCGACCTGCGGCCGTTCGTGCTGCGCGTCAACGACATCGGCGGAGACCTGGCCGGGCTGGCGCCGCCGGCTCGAGGGCGGCGGTCCCGGGCGAAGCGGGCCGGCAGCGACGCCGTCGTCGGCGGTGGCTCGGGAGCATCGGACGCGACGCCTGCGGACGCGACGCCTGCGGGCGCGGCGCCCACGGGCGCAGAGCCGACGTAGGGTCGAGGCATGCCGGTCTTCGACTACGACCCGCCCGAGCGGTTCGTCACGGGCACCGTCGGCGAGCCCGGGCAGCGCACCTTCTTCCTGCAGGCGCGCGGCGGCGGTCAGGTGACCAGCGTGGCGCTCGAGAAGCAGCAGGTCGCGGTGCTGGCCGAGCGCGTCGAGGAGCTGCTCGACGAGGTCGTCCGACGCTCCGGCGGCACGGCCGCGGTGCCGGCGATCGCGCCCGCGGACCAGATCGACAACGAGCCGTTGGACGCGCCGATCGAGGAGGACTTCCGGGTCGCCTCGATGAGCCTGACCTGGGACGGCGAACGCGATGTCGTGATCATCGAGTGCCACGAGGTGGCGGAGCCGGACGAGGACGACGAGGACGCCGGCCCGGAACTCACTGCGGACGGGCCCAGCGGATCGATCCTTCGCGTTTCCATCTCCGGGGTGCAGGCCCGGGTGTTCGCGCACCGGGCGGCCGCGGTGGTGGCTCAGGGCCGGCCGCCGTGCCCGTTCTGCGGCAACCCGCTCGACCCGCAGGGTCACATCTGCCCCAGAGCCAATGGCTACCGCCGCTGAAGCCGAAGCACTGACGCTCCTGAGCCGGGGCGAGATCGAGGTGCAGGGGCGACTGGTGGGCGCGTCCAACGCCACGCTGTACTGCCGCGTCGCGCTCGACGGCGTCGAGCAGGCCTGCGTCTACAAGCCGGTCGCGGGGGAGCGGCAGCTGTGGGACTTCCCCGACGGGACGCTGGCCGGCCGTGAGGTCGCGGCCTTCCACGTGTCGCGGGCGAGTGGCTGGCGGATCGTGCCGCCGACGGTGTACCGCGACGGCCCGTTCGGGCCGGGCAGCGTTCAGCTGTGGATCGACCAGGAGGACCAAGACCTGGGCGCCGGGGTCGTCGACATCGTGCCGCGCGGCGGAGTGCCGACGGGATGGCTGCGGGTGCTCGATGCCCACGACGGGTCGGGCGAACCGGTGAGCCTGGTGCACGCCGACGACCCGAGCCTGGCCCGGATGGCGGCGCTCGACGTGGTCATCAACAACGCGGACCGCAAGGGCGGCCACGTCCTGGCTGACGGCTCCGGCGGGTTGTACGGCGTGGACCACGGCCTGACCTTCAACCTGGACGAGAAGCTGCGCACGGTGCTGTGGGGCTGGGCCGGAGGACCGTTGGCCGAGGAGGTCGGCGAGGTCGTCGGCCGGCTCGCTCACGATCTGGCCGCCTGGTGCGAGCGCCGCGCCCGCACCTCCGACGGCGGGGCCGGCTCCTGGGTGGACGAGCTGGCGGACCTGATCGACGCCGACGAGATCGCGGCGACGGCCCGGCGGGCTCGCGTGCTGGCCCGGCGCGGCCACTACCCCCATCAGGTGGACGGCTGGCCCGCGATCCCCTGGCCGCCGTTCTGAGCGAGGTCACCTGCCGGCGCGCCGCTGGTGCCGGTTCCGCCCGAGCGGTGTCCGTCTGCGGAGGGAGCGCCCGTCCCGTCGTTTAGGCTCGCCGCCGTGATGCTCGCGTGATGTCCTGGTCCGCGCCCGAGATCCCGCACCTGCCCGGCCACGGGCCGGTCGTGCGCGTCCGCGATACGTCCAGTCGGGACCTGGTGGTGGCGGCGGACAGCGACCCGGCCCGGCTGTACGTCTGTGGCATCACGCCGTACGACGCCACGCACATGGGTCACGCGGCGACGTACCTCACCTTCGACCTGCTCAACCGGGCCTGGCGCGACAGCGGACACGACGTCGCGTACGTGCAGAACGTCACGGACATCGACGACCCTCTGCTGGAGCGGGCCGAGCGGGACGGTGTCGACTGGCGCGAGCTCGCGGCGACGGAGACCCGGCTGTTCGGCCAGGACATGGAGGCGCTGCGGGTGCTGCCCGCGGACGCCTACGTGGGTGTCGTCGAGAGCATCCCCAACATCGCGGCCGCGGTCGTGCAGCTGGCGGACGCCGGACTGGCGTACCCGGTAGCGACACCGGACGCCGTCGCCGACGACGGTGCGGACGTGTACCTCGACCTGTCGGCGCAGTCGCGGTTCGGGGAGGTCAGCGGATGGACCCGCGAGCAGATGCTGGCCGTCTTCGCCGAGCGAGGTGGCGACCCCGACCGGACCGGCAAGCGTGACCCCCTCGACCCCCTGCTGTGGCGGGCGGCGCGTCCGGGCGAGCCCTTCTGGGACGGGCAGTCCATGGGTCCGGGCCGGCCTGGTTGGCACATCGAGTGCACGTCCATCTCGCTGGACCACCTCGGCATGTCGTTCGACGTGCAGGGTGGCGGCACCGACCTGGTGTTCCCCCACCACGAGATGAGCGCCGTGCAGGCCGCCGCCCTGACCGGGGAGTGGCCGTTCGCCCGAGCCTTCGTGCACCAGGCGATGGTCGGTCTGGACGGCGAGAAGATGAGCAAGTCCAAGGGCAACCTGGTCAAGGTCTCGGTGCTGCGCGAGGCGGGGGAGGACCCGATGGCCATCCGCTTGGCCCTGTTGCAGCACCATCACGCCGACGAGTGGTTCTGGAGCCAGGACGAGCTGGTGGCCGAACGGGCCCGGCTTGCTCGTTGGCGCGCGGCGGTCGCCCTGCCGGCCGGTCCGCCTGCGGACGCGACGTTGGCCGCCGTACGGTCCGCGCTCGCCGACGACCTCGACTCACCTGCGGCCATCGACGCGATCGACCAATGGGTTGCGGCACAGCAGGACTCGGGCGAGGACGTGCCGGGTGGCGATCCGGGTGCACCGGACCTGGTTCGTCGTACGGCGGACGCCCTGCTGGGAGTCGACCTCTCGGCCTGACCCGCCAAGTCCCGCCTAGCCCCGCCTAGCCCTGCCTAGCCCCGCCTAGCCCTGCCTAGCCCTGCGCCCGGGGAGGTTCGTCGTCCCGGCGGCGCAGGTAGCGCTCGAACTCGCGGGCGATCGCCTCGCCGGTCGCCTCAGGCAGGTCAGCCGTGTCTTTGGCCTGCTCGAGCGACTTGACGTAGTCGGCCACCTCGCTGTCACTCTCGGCCAGCTCGTCGACGCCGCGCTCCCAGGCGTGCGCCTCCTCCTGCAGGTCGCCGAGCGGCACGGTGACGTCGAGCAGCTCCTCGAGCCGGCGCAGCAGCGACAGGGTCGCCTTCGGCGACGGCACGCCCCCGGCGTAGTGCGGGACGGCGGCCCACAGGGACAGGGCGGGCAGCCCGGCCTGTCCGGCCGCATCGGCCAGCACGCCCACGATGCCGGTCGGCCCCTCGTACCTCGATGGCTCCAGCTCGAACCGGGCCATCAGGTCGCGGTCCTGGGACGACGCCGTCACCGGGATGGGCCGGGTGTGTGGCACGTCGGCCAGCAGGGCCCCGATGCTGACCAGCATCGACGCGTCGACCTCCTGGGCGAAGCTCAGCAGCTCGACGACGAACCCCCGCCAACGCATCGAGGGTTCGATGCCGTCCACCAGGACGATGTCGTGCAGCAGCCCGGGCCGGCGCGCGACGAGCAGCCTCGTCGTCGGCCAGATGATCCGCCGGCTGCCGTCATCGGCCATCTCGACCGTCGGGCGGTTGACCTGGAAGTCGTAGTAGTCCTCGGGGTCCAGGGCGGCCACCGGCTCGGCGTCCCACTCGCGGGCGAGGCGCTCGACGGCCCCGCTGGCTGCTTCGCCGGCGTCGTTCCACCCCTCGAAGGCGGCGATCACGACCGGACGACGCAGCGGCGGTACGTCCCCGAGCTCGATCACCTGCGACAGCCTAAGGGCCGTCCTCGTTAGACTTGGTGGGCCACCGACCAAAAGGGCCGCAGTTGAGCACCTACTCCGATCTGTTCCGGCAACTCCTGCACGAACGCGTTCTCGTGGCCGACGGTGCCATGGGCACGATGCTGCAGGCCGCGAACCCGACCCTCGAGGACTTCCAGAACCTCGAGGGCTGTAACGAGATCCTCAACGTGACGCGACCGGACATCGTCCGGAGCGTGCACGACGCGTACTTCGAGGTGGGCTGCGACGCGGTCGAGACCAACACGTTCGGGGCCAACCTGGGCAACCTCGGGGAGTACGACATCCCCGAGCGCACCCACGAGCTGGCCGAAGCCGGGGCTCGCATCGCGCGGGAGTCCGCCGACAGCTGGTCCACGGCGGACCGGCCCCGGTTCGTCATCGGATCCCTGGGGCCCGGCACCAAGCTCCCCTCGCTCGGGCACGCGCCGTACGCCGTCCTGCGCGACGCCTACCAGCAGGCAGCGGAGGGCCTGCTCGCCGGCGGAGTCGACGCGATCCTCATCGAGACGGCCCAGGACCTGCTGCAGGCCAAGTCGGCCGTCGTCGGAGCCCGTCGGGCGCTGACCGCTCTGGGTCTGGACGCACCGGTGCTCGCGCAGGTCACCGTCGAGACGACCGGGACCATGCTCCTGGGCAGCGAGATCGGTGCCGCCCTGACGGCGTTGGAGCCGCTCGGAGTCGACGCGATCGGGCTGAACTGCGCAACCGGCCCCTCCGAGATGAGCGAGCACCTGCGGCACCTGGCCAAGCACGCCCGGGTGCCGATCAGCTGCATGCCCAACGCCGGGCTGCCCCAGCTCACCCGCGACGGCGCCCGCTACCCGCTCACCCCGGAGGAGCTGGCGGCCGCACACGTGCAGTTCACCCGCGAGTTCGGCCTCGGGCTGGTGGGTGGCTGCTGCGGTACGACGCCCGAGCACCTCCGGCACGTCGTCGACGCCGTCGGCGGCCAGCCCGTGACGCCCCGTCGCCCTCGGCACGAGGCCGGCCTGGCCAGCCTCTACCAGCACGTCCCGTTCCGCCAGGACACGTCGTACCTCTCCATCGGAGAGCGGACGAACGCCAATGGTTCCAAGGCATTTCGCGATGCCATGCTGGCCGGACGTCTCGACGAGTGCATCGAGATCGCCCGCAACCAGACGCGCGACGGAGCGCACCTGCTCGACGTCTGCGTGGACTATGTCGGGCGCGACGGGGACAAGGATGCGCAGGACATCGTCGGCCGGCTGGCGACCAGCTCGACCCTCCCGCTCGTCCTGGACTCCACCGAACCGCACGTGATCGAGGCCGGGCTCGAGCTGCTCGGCGGCCGGGCCATGATCAACTCGGTCAACTTCGAGGACGGCGACGGTCCGGGCAGCCGATGGGCGCGCCTGAAGCCGATCGTGCAGGAGCACGGCGCGGCCGTCGTCGCGCTGACCATCGACGAGCAGGGCCAGGCCCGCACCAAGGAACACAAGGTCGCGGTCGCCACGCGGCTCATCAACACCCTGACCGCCGACTGGGGCCTGGACGTCGAGGACATCGTCATCGACTGCCTGACCTTCCCCATTGCTACCGGCCAGGAGGAGACCCGGCGCGACGCGCTGGAGACCATCGAGGCGATCCGCGAGGTGAAGCGGCTGTACCCGACGGTGCAGACGACGCTGGGTGTCTCGAACGTCTCGTTCGGCCTGTCGCCCGCGGCCCGCATCGTGCTCAACTCGGTGTTCCTGCACGAGGCGGTGAAGGCGGGGCTCGACTCGGCGATCGTGCACGCGGCCAAGATCGTCCCGGTCGCCCGCATTCCCGAGGAACAGCGTCAGGTCGCGCTGGACCTGGTGTACGACCGGCGGCGCTGGCTGGACGACGACCCGGCCACCGGCACCACGACGTACGACCCGCTGTCGAAGCTGCTCGAGGTCTTCTCGGGCGTCGACACCGCGTCGATGAAGGCGTCCCGGGCCGAGGAGCTCGCCGGCCTGCCGCTCGGTGAGCGGCTCCAGCGCCGGATCATCGACGGCGAGCGGCAGGGCCTGCAGGCCGACCTGGACGAGGCCCTCGGCAACGGCTGGCCGGCGCTCGACATCATCAACGAGCACCTGCTGGCCGGCATGCGGGTCGTCGGCGACCTGTTCGGGCGCGGCGAGATGCAGCTGCCGTTCGTGCTGCAGTCGGCCGAGGTGATGAAGGCCGCTGTGGCGCATCTGGAACCGCACATCGAGGGCAGCGACGACGGTTCGCAGGGCGCGCGGGCCAAGATCGTCCTGGCCACCGTCAAGGGCGACGTGCATGACATCGGCAAGAACCTGGTCGACATCATCTTGTCCAACAACGGCTACGACGTCGTGAACATCGGCATCAAGCAGCCGATCTCGGAGATCGTGCGGGTGGCCGAGGAGCAGGGCGCGGACGCGATCGGCATGAGCGGGCTGCTCGTGAAGTCCACGGTCGTCATGAAGGAGAACCTCCAGGAGATGAACTCGCGCGGGATCTCCGCGCGCTTCCCCGTCCTGCTGGGCGGGGCAGCGCTGACCCGGGCGTACGTCGAGGAGGACCTGGCCGAGATCTACGAGGGCGAAGTCCGTTACGCCAGAGACGCTTTCGAGGGTCTGCGGCTCATGGACGCGATCGCCCAGGCGAAGAGCAGCGAGCACACGACGCTGGCCGAGGCGCTGCCGGAGCTGCGCAAGCGACGGGTCCGACGAGTCGAGCGCGTCGAGGAGCCCGCGGACGGCAGTGCGACCATGCGGTCGGACGTGGCCACGGACAACCGGGTGCCCGACCCCCCGTTCTGGGGCACCCGGGTGGTCAAGGGCGTCGCGCTCGCCGACTACGCGTCGTACCTGGACGAGCGGGCGACCTTCATGGGGCAGTGGGGGCTGCGCGGCTCGCGCGGTGACGGTCCGTCGTACGAGGACCTGGTCGAGTCGGACGGTCGGCCGCGGCTGCGGATGTGGCTGGACCGGATCCACACCGAGGGCCTGATGGAGGCGGCCGTCGTCTACGGCTACTTCCCGGCGGTGAGCGAAGGTAACGACCTGGTGGTGCTGCACCACGAGGGCGCTCAGGCCGGCGAGGAGCGGGCCCGGTTCAGCTTTCCCCGCCAGAGCCGTGACCGGCGGCTGTGCCTGGCCGACTTCTTCCGCTCCCGCGAGTCCGGGGAGACCGATGTGGTCGCCTTCCACCTGGTCACGATGGGCTCGCGGGTGGCCGAACAGACGGGCAAGCTGTACGCCGCGAACGCCTACCGGGACTACCTCGAGCTGCACGGCCTGTCCGTCCAGCTGACCGAGGCACTGGCCGAGATGTGGCATGCCCGCGTGCGTGAGGAGCTCGGCTTCGGCGCCGACGACGACCCCGACCTGGACGCGATCCTGCGCCAGGCGTACCGGGGTTCGCGCTACTCGTTCGGGTATCCGGCCTGTCCGGACCTGGGTGACCGGAGGACCCTCGTCGAGCTGCTCCGGCCGGAGCGGATCGGGGTCGAGCTGTCCGAGGAGCTGCAGCTGCATCCGGAGCAGTCCACCGACGCGCTGGTCGTGCACCACCCCGAGGCCAAGTACTTCAACGCCACCTAACCCCCAGCTTGGGTGCCCTCTGAAAGCCGCTCTACCCCTCGAAAGCCGCCCGGGAGGCCGAAATGCGGCCTCGCGGGCGGCATTCGACGGGCAAACCGGCTTTCGGGGGGTACCTCAAGTGGGGGGGAGGGGCCGGGCCCCCGAGCCCCGGCCCCTCATCCAGTGTCACCCGTCCGGACGCCGCCCGCTGGTCATTCGGTCGTGATGGCCCGCAACACGTCCAGCCGGGCCGCGCGGCGGGCCGGCCAGATGGCCGCGAACACCCCGGCCAGCGCGGCGAACACGAGGAACAGCACCAGCGAGACGTAGGGGATGGACAGAACGTCCAGACCGTCGTCCTTCAGCGCCTGCTGGACGGCGATGCCGAAGAACAGGCCCAGCACCAGCCCCATGACGGCGCCGAACAGGGAGATCGCGACCGACTCGAGCCGTACGACGCGTCGCAGCTGAGAACGCACCATGCCGACGGCTCGGAGCAACCCGATCTCGCGGGTCCGTTCGAACACCGAGAGGGCGAGCGTGTTCACGATGCCGAAGATCGCGATGACCACGGCCAGCCCGAGCAGCGCATACAGGATGTACAGCAGGATGTTCAGCTGACCCTGCTGGTCCTTGATGTACTCGGACTTGGTGGCGACGTTCACGATCGCGTACGGCTTCATCGCCTGCTCCAGCCCGGCCTTCACCGAGTCGGACGTCTTGCCGTCGGCCGTGACGACCGCGATGGCGAAGTCGATCCGCTGGTTGGCCGGCACGGCCTTCTCGTACCAGGCCCGCGGCATGACCAGCCCACCCAGGAGCTGGTCGTTGGTGTAGATGCCGCCGATGGTGAGCTGCACCGGCTCGGCAGCGACGCGACCGGTCAGGGTCTGTCCCACGGACCAGTGCTTGGACTTGGCCAGCTTCGACGAGACCAGGATCTGGTTCTGGTCCAGCGCCTGGGCGGACCCCGCCGACATGTCGACGCGTTGCGCCGCAACGAGATCCGAACCGACAGCCATCGTCGCGTCCATCTGTTCGTTGTTGACCAGGACGGGCAGGCCGGTGTACTCGGCCACCTTGGACACGCCCGCGATCGCCCGAGCCTTCGCGGCCGCCTCAGCCGGTACCGGCTGCCCGGACGCGGCCGTCAGGGCGTACTGCGCCGTCAGGTCGCTGTTGAACGCCTTGGCGAAGCTCGCCTTGGTCGACTGCGCCAGCACCGTGACACCGGTGACCAGCGCGAGGCCGATCATCAGCGCCGACGCGGTGGCCGCGCTGCGCCGCGGGTTGCGGATCGCGTTGTCGCGGGCCAGCCGGCCGCTCGTGCCCCACAGCTTGGCGATGGGCCAGCCGATGACCCGGAGCACCGATGGAGCGATGACCGGCGCCAGCACGGTGACGCCCAGCACGGTGAGCCCGGCACCGACACCGGTCAGTAGCCCGGCCTTGCCGGTCGAGCCGCTCAGCCCGAGGATCAGCACCGCCACACCGACCACGGTCAGGAGCAGCCCGATGATGAGCCGGCGGGTCAGCGACCGGGTGGGCAGGGCGACGTCGTCCCGCATCGCGGCAACCGGCGGGATCTTGGCTGCCCGGCGGGCGGGGAAGTACGCCGCGACGAGCGTGACCAGGATGCCGACCGCGAAGCACCACACGACCGTGCGGGCCTCGATCGGCAAGCCGCCGGAGATCTTCAACCCGAAGGTGCCGAGCAGCGCCTTGAGCGCGGTGGCGATCAGGGCGCCGACACCCAGGCCGATCGCGCTCGACACCGTGCCGACCAGGAACGCCTCGACGAGCACCGAGCGGGTCACCTGTCGGCGCGAGGCACCCAGGGCGCGCAGCAGGGCCAGCTCCCGCGTCCGTTGGGCCACCAGCATCGAGAACGTGTTCAGGATGACGAACGCCCCGACGAAGACCGCGATGAACGCGAAGACCAGGAAGAACGTCGTGAAGATCTTGAGGATCCCGTTGTCGAGGTTCTTCTTCGTCTCGTCAGCCAGCTGTTTGCCGGTCAGCACGTTCGTGGACTTCGGCATCGCCGAGGCGAGGCGGTCGCGCAGCTGGTCCGGGGCGACACCCTGCGCCGCTGTGATGCCGAACGAGGGGACCTTGCCGTCCTCGGCGTACAGCTGCAGCGCGGTCGAGCGGTCGAACAGCGTCGCCGTGGCGCCGAGCAGGCCCGCGTCGTTCGCCGTACGGACGCTTCCCACGATGGTCACCGGCAGGATCGTGCCGCCGACGACGACCCTCGTCCGGTCGCCCACCTTGAGCTTGGCCAGCGAGAGCGTGTCCCGCTCCACCGCCACCTCCGAGGAGGACGTCGGCGCGCGGCCCGACACCAGCCGCCACGACTTCGGGTCGTTACTCCAGCCGAACCCCAACGGCGGAGCGCCACCGTTGACGGCGGCCTTGCCGTTCTTGCCGATCACGATCGCCGACCCCTGCAGGGTGGGCTCGACCATGGCGACGCCCGGCACGGCCTTGATCTGGTCCTCGAGGGACAGCGGGAGGGTCGTCCGGCTCTCGCCCGCCTGGTCGGTCTGTGCGGCGGTCTTGTCCTGTACGCCGCGCACGTAGACGTCGCTGTTGCCGGAGTCGGCCAGCGCGTTGAAGGTGCTCTTCATGGCGTCGGTCAGGATGAAGGTCCCCGACACGAAGGCGACACCGAGCACGATGGACAGTGCCGTCAGCGCCAGCCTGAGCTTGTGGCCCAGGACGTTGCGGGTGGCTGCTCTCAACATGTCGAGGTCACCGGCCCTGCGCGTCGAACTTCTTCATCCGCTCGAGCACCATGTCGGCGGTCGGGCGGTGCATCTCGTCGACGATGAGCCCGTCCGCGAGGAACAGGACACGGTCGGCGTACGCCGCGGAGCTGGGGTCGTGCGTGACGATCACGATCGACTGGCCGAACTCGTCGACCGACTTCCGGAGGAAGCTGAGCACCTCGATGCTCGACCGCGAGTCCAGGTTGCCCGTCGGCTCGTCGGCGAAGACCACGGACGGCCGGCTGACCAGGGCACGGGCGCACGCCACGCGCTGCTGCTGACCGCCGGAGAGCTCGTTCGGCCGGTGGTTCAGCCGGTCCCGCAGCCCGACGGTGTCGACGACCTGGTCGAACCAGGCCTGGTCGACGTCCCGGCCCGCGATGTCCAGCGGCAGGGTGATGTTCTCCGCCGCCGTCAGGGTGGGGACCAGGTTGTAGGCCTGGAACACGAAGCCGAGCCGGTCCCGGCGCAGCTGGGTCAGGGCCTTGTCGCTGAGGCCACCGAGCTCGATGCCGTCGACGACGACCGTCCCGGAGGTCGCCGAGTCGAGTCCGGCCATGCAGTGCATGAGCGTCGACTTGCCGGAGCCGGACGGGCCCATGATCGCGGTCAGCCGGCCGCGCTCCAGGTCGACGCTCACGCCGGCCAGCGCATGCACCTCGGCGTCACCCTTGCCGTAGGTCTTAACCAGGTCCCGGGCGCTGGCGACGATGCCGTTCTGCATCTCCGGGCGGTCGGGCGTCGCGCCAGGGTCGCTGGCGGAGGGCGCGGTGATCGGTTGGAAACCAGTGTCGGTCATGGCAGTGTCAATTCCTTAGGAGTCCGCTGGTGGGCCGTGCTCGGGGTCGTGACTGCGCTTGTCGCGGAGTTCAGTCGATCACGGTGGCCCCATCACAGCGGGTGACAGACGTCACCGTCCACGGGGAGACACCTGACCTGAACCCTGAACGTTCCTTCGTAACCCTGAGTGTTGACCAGGGTCTCGGTCAACCAGGTATTCCCCCATTGCGAACGGGGGCTACCCGGATGTCGTCCACCGTTCTCGTTGTGTTGGCAAAGCGTGGAAATGTTGCAAGCGCAAGGACATTGGCCGGATGAGCGCATTCGCGGACCTCTCCGGTACAGCAAGAGCAAAGGAGCCGGTTCATGCCGACGACAGCCGCCGTCCCTGAGCTGGACGGCCAGGTCCTGCTCACCGACTCAGGGGTCGAGACGGACCTCATCTTCAACAAAGGCGTCGACCTGCCGCTGTTCGCCAGCTTCGTGCTCGCCGACGACGCGCGCGGACGCGACCTGCTCGCGTCGTGGCATCGGGAGCATGCCGAGGCGGCGCTCGCCCAGGGCCTCGGGGTGAGCCTGGACTCCGCCACCTGGCGCGCGTCCAGTGACTGGGGCGCCCTGCTCGGGTACGACGCGGCCGCCCTCGACCGGGTCAACCGCGAGCTCGTCGCCATGCTCCACGAGATCCGGGACGGTCTGGACGCGGGCACGAGCCCGGTCCGGGTCGGCGGGACGCTCGGACCGCGCAGCGACGGATACCACCCCACGTTGGTGATGAGTGCCGAGGAGGCCGAGGAGTACCACGCCCCCCAGCTGCGCAGCTTCGCGGAGGGGGGCGCCGAGCGAGCCACGGCGCTGACCCTCGGCTACGTCGACGAGGCCGTCGGCATGGCGGCGGCAGCCGCGCACCTGGGGCTGCCACTGCTCGTGGGGTTCACCGTCGAGACGGACGGGACGTTGCCGGACGGGACCCGGCTCGGCGAAGCCATCGCGGCGGTCGACGCGCGCACCGGCTCGTCGGGCGCCGGTTTCGTGGTCAACTGCGCCCACCCCGACCATGTGGCGACGGCGGTCGAGGACGGCGGCGCGTGGCTGGACCGGTTGGTCGGCTTCCGGCCCAACGCGTCTCGGCGCAGCCACGCGGAACTGGACGAGGCGCCGGACCTCGATGCCGGTGACCCCGTCGAGCTGGGCCGTCAGGTGGCTGCCCTGCGCCGGGCGCACCCGTCCATCAACCTGGTCGGCGGCTGCTGCGGCACGGACATCCGGCATGCGCGCGAGATCGCGGCGGCGGTCGCCGCTGGCTGAGGCCGGGCCTCACTCCTCGGCCGGGAAGACCGCGGCACTGACCGCCGGGTCCACGGCGAGCTCGGCGGCGTGCTCCGGCAGCGGCGGGGGAGTGCCGCCCCACTCCGGGCACAGGGCCTGGAAGTCGCACCAGCCGCACAAGCGGCTCTTGGAGGGCCGCCAGTCGCCGGTGTCCGCCGCCCGCGCGATCGCCGTCCACAAGGCGCGCACCTTGCGCTCGGTGGCCTCGAGCTCGCGCTCGTCGGGGCTGTAGCGGACGACTTCACCGTTGCCGAGGTAGACCAGCTGCAGCATGGACGGCACCACGCCGCGCAGTCGCCACAGGACCAGCGCGTAGAAGCGCATCTGGAACAGCGCCTTGGTCTCGAACAGCTCACTGGGTGAACGACCGGTCTTGTAGTCCACCACCCGTAGCCGACCATCGGGCGCGACGTCGAGACGGTCGACGTACCCGCGCAGGACCAGGCCGTCCTCGAGCTCGGTCTCGACGTACAGCTCTCGCTCGGCCGGCTCGAGCCGGCTCGGGTCCTCGAGGTCGAACCAGGTGGTCAGGAGGCTCTGCGCACTCTCGAGCCAGGTCGCGAGGGCGGCACCGTTGTCGTCCGGAAACAACGTGGCCAGCTCGGGCTCCGCCTCGAGCAGCGACTCCCACTGCGGCTGCAGGAGGTCGCGAGCCGCGTCGTACGTGCGCTGGTCGGCGGGCAGGTCGAACAACCGCTCGAGTACGGCGTGCACCAACGTTCCTCGCGCAGCGGCGGAGCTCGGCGCCTGCGGCAGCCGGTCAACCACACGGAACCGGTACAAGAGGGGGCACTGCATGAAATCGGCCGCCCGGCTGGGCGAAAGTGCCGCTCGGACCGCCGTCGTCACCATGGCCGCACTGTAGGCCGGGGTTCCGACATCGCCCCTAGGGTTGAGCCATGGACACGCCGCGCGGCGGGATCAGGCTGGGGACATTCGTGGGCGCCCCGGTCATCCTGTCGCCGTCGTGGTTCCTGATCGCCGCATTCGTGGTGTTCACGTTCGCGCCCACCGTGCGCGACTACCTGCCGGACCTGAGCCCAGGCGCCAACTACGTCGTGGCCGCCACCTATGCCGTCCTGCTCCTGCTGTCCGTGCTGGTCCACGAGCTGGCGCACGCAGTCCTGGCCCGGGCGTACCGCCTGCCCGTGACCCAGATCGTGGCCGACCTGTGGGGTGGCCACACCCAGTTCGCGGCCGAGGCCAACCGGCCGACGGCCAGCGCCGTGATCTCATGCGGCGGCCCGGCGGCGAACCTGGTGCTGGCGGGCGTCGGTCTCATCGTCCGGGAGAGCCCCGACGGGGTCGTGGCGCTGCTGGGCAACGCGCTGTTCGTGGCCAACCTCCTGCTGGCCATCTTCAACCTCCTCCCTGGCCTCCCCCTGGACGGTGGCCGGGTGGTCGAGTCGCTGTTCTGGGGCCTGTCGGGTGAGCGCTCCACCGGGACGGTGGTCGCGGGCTGGCTGGGCCGCGGCGTCGCCGTCGCCGTGCTGCTCCTGGGCTTCGTGCTCCCGCTGGCCCGGGACGGTGACCCCGACCCGACGCTCGTGATCTGGTCGGCCCTGATCTCCGGCCTGCTCTGGACCGGTGCCACCCAGGCGCTGCGCTGGGGTGGCATGCGCCGCCGCGCGACCCGGCTGGACGCCCGCGCGCTGGCCCGGCCCGCCGTACCGGTCCATGCCACGTGGACGACCAGCGAGGTCGGCCAGCTGGCGGCGGACCAGCAGGTCGCCGACATCGTCGTCCTGGACGAGCACGGCATCCCGGTCGGCCTGGTGGCGACCGAGGCGGTCGACCACATGGTCGCGACCGGCCGGCCCGACGTACAGATCCAGTCCCTCATGCATGCCCTCCCGCCGTACGCCGTGCTGCCGGCCGACACCACCGGTGAGGCGCTCCTCCAGCTGTTGGCCCAGATGCCGGCCGCGCCGACGTACGCGCTCGTGGACGAGCAGGGACGGGTCGGGCTCGTGGCCGGGCGTGACCTGGTGGCCGCCATGGGCGCGGGCGGGCGCTCCTAGACTCCCGGCATGGGTGAGCCGACGGGGGCCGAACGGCGGCGCGGGCCGTTCGCGGCCGGTGACCGGGTGCAGCTGACCGACCCGAAGGGCCGGATGCACACCATCACCTTGGCGCCGGGCAAGCAGTTCCACACCCACCGCGGGATCTTCGACCACGACGAGCTGATCGGGGCCGCCGAGGGGACCGTCGTGCGGACCACGAGTGGGATCGAGTACCTCGCCCTACGGCCGCTGCTGGCCGACTACGTGCTGTCCATGCCGCGCGGGGCCGCCGTCGTCTACCCCAAGGACGCCGGTCAGGTCGTCGCCATGGGCGACATCTACCCGGGCGCCGTGGTTGTGGAGGCCGGTGTCGGGTCCGGTGCTCTCACCATGTCGTTGCTCCGGGCCGTAGGTGACCAGGGCACCCTGCACTCGGTCGAGCGCCGGCCGGAGTTCGCCACGATCGCACGGGCCAACGTCGAGGAGTTCTTCGGCGGCCCTCACCCGGCCTGGACGCTGACCGTGGGCGAGCTCGTGGACGTGCTCGAGCAGGACGTCCCGGAAGGCACGGTCGACCGGGTCGTCCTCGACATGCTGGCGCCGTGGGAGTGCCTGGACGCGGTGGCCCGCGCGCTCACCCCCGGTGGCGTGCTGATCTGTTACGTCGCGACGGCGACCCAGCTGTCCCGGGTCGCCGAGGCCGCTCGCGGGCACGGCGCCTTCACCGAGCCGCAGGCCTGGGAGTCGCTGGTCCGTGGCTGGCATCTCGAGGGGCTGGCCGTGCGGCCCCAGCACCGCATGGTGGGGCACACGGGCTTCCTGGTCACGGCGCGCCGGATGGCACCCGATGTCAAGCCTCCGCTGCGCCGTCGACGCCCGGCCAAAGGCGCTCAGAGCGCCGTGGACGGTACCCCGGACTCGCCGGCCACGGGCGAGAACGCGGACATCGACTACGCCATTGGGGTTAAGCCGGGGGCGGCAGATCCCGAGGACTACGGGGAACGCCAGGTCTCAGAACGATCACTCCGGAGGGTCGTACGCGCGGCGGGACGCCCGCAGGCCACCGGATCGGGTTAGGGTCGAAAATGGCCCGTGGAGGAGGTGTCCGGCATGGCGCAGGAAAGTGATGGTCGACGCGCCGAGGCGGAGGGTGCCCGGCTGCGCAACCTCGAGGACCGACTCTCGCATCTGCAGTCGTCACTCGCATCGGTCACGGCCCAGAACGAGCGTCTCGTCCGCACGCTGAAGGACGCCCGCGAACAGATCGTCACGCTCAAGGCGGAGGTCGACCGGCTGGCCCAGCCGCCGTCCGGCTACGGCACCGTCCTGGAGGCGTACGACGACGGCACGGTCGACGTCCTGACCGCCGGCCGCAAGATGCGCGTGGCCGTCAGCCCCTCCATCGGCGACGAGGCACTGCACCCGGGCCAGGAGGTCATGCTCAACGAGGCCATGAACGTCGTGGCGGCACGCGGCTACGAGCGGGTCGGCGAGATCGTCACCCTCAAGGAGCTGCTCGGCCCCGACCGTGCGCTCGTCGTGGGGCACGCGGACGAGGAGCGAGTGGCGCGGGTCGCGGAGTCGCTCGCCGACACGCCGGTCCGCGCAGGCGACGCCCTGTTGCTCGACCCCCGCGCCTCCTTTGTGTACGAACGCATTCCGAAGGCCGAGGTCGAGGACCTCGTGCTCGAGGAGGTGCCGGACATCGACTACGCCGACATCGGCGGCCTGGCCGGCCAGATCGAGCAGATCCGCGATGCGATCGAGCTGCCGTACCTGCACCCCGACCTGTTCAAGGAGCACCAGCTGCGCCCGCCGAAGGGTGTGCTGCTCTACGGCCCGCCCGGCTGTGGCAAGACCCTGATCGCGAAGGCGGTCGCGGCCTCGCTCGCGGCGAAGGTGGCCGAGCTGACCGGCCAACCGCTCGGCAAGTCCTACTTCCTGAACATCAAGGGTCCCGAGCTGCTGAACAAGTACGTCGGTGAGACCGAGAGGCACATCCGGCTGATCTTCCAGCGCGCCCGAGAGAAGGCCAGTGACGGCACACCCGTCGTCGTGTTCTTCGACGAGATGGAGTCGCTGTTCCGGACGCGTGGATCCGGCGTGAGCTCCGACGTGGAGACCACCATCGTGCCTCAGCTCCTGAGCGAGATCGACGGCGTCGAGCGGCTGGAGAACGTCATCGTCATCGGTGCCTCGAACCGCGAGGACATGATCGACCCGGCCATCCTGCGACCGGGCCGGCTGGACGTGAAGATCAAGATCGAGCGCCCGGATGCGGAGAGCGCGAAGGACATCTTCGGCAAGTACCTCACCTCGGACCTGCCGTTGCACGAGAACGACGTGGCCCAGCACGACGGGTCGCCGGACAGCACGGTGGAGGCGATGATCCAGGCCGCTGTCGAGCGGATGTACTCCGAGATCGAGGAGAACCGCTTCCTGGAGGTCACGTACGCCAACGGTGACAAGGAGACGCTCTACTTCAAGGACTTCAACTCGGGCGCGATGATCCAGAACATCGTGGACCGGGCCAAGAAGATGGCGATCAAGGATCTCCTGACTACCGGTCAGCGCGGCATCCGGGTCGAGCACCTGCTGACCTCGTGCCTGGACGAGTTCAAGGAGAACGAGGACCTGCCGAACACGACCAACCCGGACGACTGGGCCCGGATCTCCGGCAAGAAGGGCGAGCGGATCGTCTACATCCGTACGCTCATCTCCGGCAAGCAGGGCACCGAGGCCGGCCG